>NZ_JBKEZW010000010.1:0-251124 GCF_053345295.1 Pseudomonas sp. M5A4_2d
GCACGCGGTTTGTGCCCATCGGCAACACACCGGTGGTGCTGCAACGCGTCGATCCCAACGGCGGCCCACTGGGCGAGCCGATCCACAAGACCATCGGCCCCAGCGGCATTCTCGAAATCACCGAGTGTGATCGCAACCAGCCGTACCGAATCAGCTTCTATCCCAACGTTTCCACGGATCACGTCAAGGCGCTGTACGCGTCTTATCAGTCGGTGATCGGGGAGTTGGAAGCGCGCCTGCGCGGCGAGTGGAACAGCACGTTCCAAGCGCAATGGAAAGACTATACGGACGCTACTGCGCTGGACCAACGCCGGATGGTGGAAGCGGCGTTTCTCAGTGGCATGGGCAAAGCGCTTTACGGGCTGTGGGACAACATCACGCAGCTGATGGGGAAATTCGGCCCACGAAAAGGAGAACCGATCGGCATGCAAACAGTCGATGGCAAAACTGGCTATCGCGTTGAACATGACGAAAGAAATGGTGCTCACATAAACGTGTGGTCTGGTAAACAAAAAGGGCCGCATTATCTTTTCGATGGCAGCCCGAAACTCGTATTCAAACTAACCAGAAGATTTGGAAAGAAATGAACTACTTTGACGAAGAGCTAATTAAAAACCTCAAAAAATCAAATATAAACTTCAGCATTCTTTCTGAGGCCGAGCATAATACAATAGTCAACAGCATCAATGAGACGATGCCATTCTCCGGAAACCAAATTGCATGGAGCAAACTAAAAAACAGCATAAACTTTGGGCTTGAAACATCAAACCTAGCCATATCGTTACTAACCGAAGAAATCAACAAAAAACCAAGAATAAGCTTTACTTTGTAGGTGACGCATGCTCCAAGGGCTATTCAATAGATCATGAAAAACTGAGCGAGGCGATCAAGATTCTCTCCGAATTACCTCAGCACACTTACATTGTTCCGGAACCCATGACTTGGATCGCCTGCCTTTCATTTGAGGGTCACATTGACTTCGTAAATATTTGCGCATAGAAACTACTTTGTATATAAATTTACTTCACTTCGACCTTTACATACTGAGTTCCACATACTGAAGTCTCCCTTTGGCGACACCCCTTTCAAACCTACCATCTCGTATATTTCAACGGCACTTTCAATATTCGACCTTGAAGAAACTAAAGGTGAAGCGTTGTGGAACTACGACCCTAACAATGAAAAATACAGAGAACAAATCATCGTTCTTTTCGTTTTTAAAGACCTTATGTATCTTTCTTATCGGTATCGATTTGTGCTGATGTCTGTACTCAAGGGTGCGCTCGATTCGCCCGATTTTGATTTCGACAAAGAATTTGAAAGTGATTACCACGCGCACATAAGGATGGCATGGGACGAAACAGAAATAGTTGACCCTCAAAGCTTTTTTGCCGACATCTACCGATTAGCCAACGAGGTTTGGAAAGACGACCTCCAAAGAGCCAGTCTTGAAGACCCATCCACATGGTAAGAACACCACTTGCCTCACTGACAACCCCAACCCTGTGGCGAGCGAGCTTGCTCGCGTTGGGTTGCGCAGCGGTCACAATAAGCCAGCTGGCCAGAGAATCGGGCTCACCGGAATGAGTGAGCCCTGCAATCAAATCAGCGCTTGGAAAGCTCCATAATCATCCGACTAAGCAGATAAATCCGCGGCGCCACACTCTCCACTTCGGCATATTCCTCCGGCGTATGAATATTCCCGCCCACGATCCCAAACCCATCCAACGTCGGCGTCCCAACCCCGGCGGACAAGCTCGCATCCGCCGCCCCGCCGCTGCCTTCAACCGTCAACTTACGCCCCAGTTCCCCATAAATCCCCTGGGCAATGGCGACCAATTTGTCCGATTCCGGCGTTTGCGGCATGGGTGGCAGGCCTCGCAGCAAGCTGGTCTTCACTTCGGTTTCGGGGATCAACTTATTCGCTGAAACACGCGCCAGGTCTTTCTCGATTCGATCAAACTCCTCCGGCAACGCTGCGCGTACATCCGCTTTGGCGGTGGCTTGGTCGGGGATGACGTTGGTGCGGTCACCGGCCTTGATGACCGTGAAGTTGATGGTGGTTTTCTTTTCTTCATCGCCCAGTTTGCCCAGTTGCAGGATCTGGTGCGCCGCTTCCATGGCGGCGTTGCGGCCCAGTTCCGGGGCGACGCCGGCGTGGGCGGCTTTGCCTTTGACTTCGACCACGGCGGTGGCGCTGCCTTTGCGCCATACCACCAGGCCGTCGGCTGGGCGGCCGGGTTCGAGGTTCAGGGTAACGTCGTGGCCTTTGGCGGTGTTGCGGATCAGCTCGGAGGCGGCCTCGGAGCCGGTTTCTTCGCTGGCGTCGAGCAAGAAGGTGATTTGTGCGTAGTCCTTGAAGCCCTGGTTTTTCAGGACTTTCAGCGCGTAGATGCCGGCGACGATGCCGCCCTTGTCGTCCATCACGCCGGGGCCATAAGCGCGGCCGTCCTTGATGTGGAACGGGCGTTCGGCGGCCGAGCCTTCCTTGAACACGGTGTCCATGTGGGCCATCAGCAGGATCCTGGCTTTACCGGTGCCCTTGAGGGTGGCGATCACATGGCTGTTGTTGGCGGCCTTGTCCGGCACCCGTTCGATGCTGAAACCGAGCTGTTTCAATTCATCGACGGCGATGTCGCGCACTTGGGTCAGGCCGGGCTCGTAGCCGGAGCCCGAATCAATATTCACCAGGCGCTCCAACAGTTTCAGGGCCTCGGCCTTGTACTGCTCGGAATCCGCCTGGATCTGTTTGTGGGGTTCGGCGCTGTAGGCCGGCATTGCGAAGGACAAGGCCAGGGTCGCGGCCAGGAGGGTACGGGAGAAGGAAAAGAGCATGGACCGATCCTTGTTTTTTGTTGGGAGGGGCTGCGACACCCTACCCCACTAAACCGACCGCAACCAACTCCCCTGCGCTGAGCTGACCCGGTTACGCCCGCTGCTCTTGGCTTCATACAAGGCCTGGTCGGCGTCGTTGAGCCAACTGGTGGAATCGGCGTGGGCCGCTTGATACGGTGCCAGGCCGATGCTCAAGCTGGCGCGCAGGGTTGGGTCCTGCGCATACGCCAACGCACTGAAGCGATCGCGCAAGGCATCCATCACTTCCGTGGCGCGATTGAGTGGCATATCCGGCAGAATCACACAAAACTCATCGCCGCCATAACGCCCGGCCAGGTCGGAGGTCCGCAGGTTCTGGCGCAGGACTTTACTCAATTGGCGCAGCACGATGTCGCCAGTGACATGGCCGTAGGTATCGTTGATGGTCTTGAAATGGTCAATGTCGATCAGCGCAATGGCCGCGCCTACCTGCTCGCGGCGGCAGCGCTGAAACTCGATTTCCAGTTGGTCTTTCCAGGCACCGTGGTTGAGCAGGCCGGACAGGCTGTCCGTGCGGCTCAACGCCAGCAACTCGCGTTTGTGTCGGGCCAGGGTCACGGCCTGGCGATAGCAGATCCAACCCAGCGCCAGGGGATACAGCATGAGGATCGGCAGGCACGCATACAGCTGGATCTCGGTCGTTACGGCGATAAACGCCGGACCAAACATCAGCAACGACAGGCCAATACCCAACCCCTGCGCGACCCAACCGGCCAACATAAAGCGAAACCCGCCGATGGCGACGTTGTTCATGGTCATCATCGACACGGTGGTGACGCTGGGCAGCGGGTTGAAGTGCATGGCGCCTACCCAGAACCCGCCGCAAAAGGAGTCGAACAGCAGGTTGCGGCGTTCGCTGCGCAGTGAATTGCTCACGCGGCGCGACCATTGATAGGCGAGGTGCGGCCAGACAAAGGCGTTGATCACCATCCACACCCACACCCACGCCGGTGGGTGTAGGGGATACATACCAAACACCACGCACACGAAGCCGAGCGTCAGCCCCAGTGCACGTGATTTATACAACCGTGAAGCGAGCGGAAGTCCTTTTCCTCCGGCAGCTGACATGGTCGGGTGTAATCCTGGATGAATGCCTGGAGTCTATCAGGGCAACGGCAAATCGCCACTACCGCTCATAAGGCTATAGATCAGGCCATTCAGTGCGAAAAACCGCGCGCCAGCATCAACGCCACACCCAGTAGCAACACCGCCGTGACTCGCTGCAACAACACCCGGCGCTTGGGGTTTTCCAGTACGTGCTTGATGCGTTGGCCGAAATAGCAGTACAGGCAACCGCTGGCAAATTGCAGCGTCAGAAAGGTTAACCCCAGGATCGCGATATCCGCCGATGAGCTGTGCTCACCTGACCCGGCAAACTGCGGGAACACCGCGCTGAACATGATGATGGTCTTGGGGTTGGAAAACCCGGTCAGCAAGCCTTTGCCGAACAGGCTGCGCGAGCCCTCCACGGCACCGTCCTTGTTGATCGCGACGCCGCTGCTGGTCCACTGCTTGTAGGCCAGGTAGAGAATGTAGGCCACGCCGACAAACTGGATGGTCTGGGTAATGGCGAGGTTGCCCTTGATCAACTCCGAAAAGCCTACGGCAAAGATCAGGATCGAAATCAGGTAGGACACCGTGGCGCCGATCTGCGCCGGGATCGAGCTGCGCAGGCCGTCTTTCAAGCCCAGGCTCAAGAGCAGCAAAGTCATGGGGCCGGGGCTGAAGGTCATGGTGGCGCAAAACAGCAGAAAGTAGAGAAACGAAGACAGTGTTAACGCAGTTGTCATGGTCCGGGACCTTGGATTGAAAAAAACAACGGGGCGGGCCACGCAAGCGCCCGCCCCTGGGCCCATCAGGCGACCGCGATTTCGGTCGTCAGGGATTCGCGGTACATCAGCGCCAGGTCAGCCAGGGCAGCTTTGGCGGTCTGGTTGCGGGTTTCAAAGGCCACCAGGCCTTTCCAATTGGTTTCGACGATGGCTTGCATCACGTCGGCGTAGTCACAGTTGCCGTCATGAATGCCGAAGTGCTGGTCTTGCATGCCGTTGTTGTTGCTGAAGGAAATGCCCTTGATGAGGTGGTGATACTTGCGCACCACTTCCGCCGGCAGGCCGTTTTCGATGTTGGCGTGGCCGGCATCCAGGAAGAAGTACACGTTGCTGTGCGCTTGCAGGCGCTCGAATACAAAGGCGTATTCGGCTTCATGGGTAAAGATGTAGTGGAACGGCCGGTAATTGACGTAGTTGGACAGGTTCTCCAGGTAGATATCCGTGCCCTTGGCCTCGGCGTAACTTGCCAGTTCCTGTACCGACTTGAGGTAGTGCTCCAGGGCAACCTTCTTGGCCATCAGCACCATTTTCGGCTCGACGATGCAGCCACCGTGAATGATCAACGGCGCGCCCAAACGGCTGGCGATGTCGATCTCTTTTTTCACGTACTCCACGGCCGCCACACGGAACGCCTCGACGTCACTGCCCAGTGGCGCCTTGAAGTTGCCGTGGAATATTGGCTTAACACCGGTCGCCTCGATATGCGCCTGCAGGCTGACGATGCGTGCCTCGGTCCAGTCGTCGACCATTTCACCAAACAGGCTGCCGTCGATGTACCAGTGGGTGCAGTCGCCTTCGACAGCGGTTTGCAGGCCTTTTTCGGCGCCGAGGTATTTCTGGTGAGCCACACCGGTACAGAACGGCACGGTGGGGTTGATCAGTTTGCTGTCCATGGAGCGATTCCTTTCGTTGATGGAGGGTTAAAGTTCGATGGCCATGAAGTCGGCCTTGGTCACGCCGCAATCGGGGCATGTCCAGTCTTCAGGCACCTCTTCCCAAGGGGTGCCTGCCGGGATTCCGTCCTCCGGAATGCCCAATTCTTCTACGTACATAAAGCCGCAGGGTGCGCACATATAAGTCTTCATAAGGATGCGAAATCCATTGCTCGCCTGTAGGGAATGTCGCCAACTCCTGGCGAGATGGCGCGCAGTCTAGGGGAGCGGCATTGCACAAGGCAGGTAAAGTGATGCCTAATCCGGCCTAACTTCACCGGTAAAAGCACCGGCAAAGACAAGGAAGGTTTATGTTTGTATCCGCCATCGCCTTTGTGGAAGGCACACCCAAGGTCCAGCAGATCGTCGCGGCGTTCAGCCAGCCCATCGAGAGCGGTGAATGGGCGCCCGGCAGCAAGTTGCCATCGGTGCGTGAGTTGACCCAGACCCTGGGTGTGAGCAAGTTCACCCTCAATGAGGCGCTGGACCGTCTGCGCGGGCGCAACCTGCTGACCTCAAGCCAGGGGCGCGGCTACTTTGTGGCGATGGAGACGGCCCATCCGACTTCGGCGACCTGGGTCGACCTGCTGCCCCAGGACCTGCTCAGCGTGTTGCGGCGCCCGCTGGTCACCGTCAGCGGCGAACTGCGCCCCGGTGGCGGCCACTTGCCGGAGGAATGGCTGAACGGCGAAGCCATCCGCCAAACCCTGCGCAGCGTGGTGCGCGCGCCGTCGTTGCGCATCGCCGGGCTGGGCACGCCGGCCGGGCTGTTACCGTTGCGCCAGGCCCTGCAACAGAAACTGCACGCCGAAGGCCTGTCGGTGCCGGTCGAGCAAATCATCACCACCCCCAACACCGTGCAGGGCCTGGACATGCTGATGCGCCTGCTCGCACGCCCCGGCGACACCGTGCTGCTGGACGCGCCGTGTTACTTCAACTTCCACGCCAACCTGGCCCTGCACGGCGTCAAAGTGGTGACTATCCAGCGCCGCCCCGACGGTTTTGACTTCACTGCCCTCGAACAGCTGCTGGCCGAGCACCGCCCCAGCCTGTATCTCACCACCAGCGTGCTGCATAACCCCACTGGCCACTCGTTCAGCCCCAGCCAGGCGTTTCGCCTGCTGCAACTGACCCAGCAGTACCACTGCCATATTGTCGAAGATGACCTCTACGGCGACTTGCACCCCAACCCGCCGCCCCGACTGGCCACCCTGGCGGGTCTGAACCAGGTCACCTACCTGTCGGGGTTCTCCAAGATCCTCAGCGCCAACACGCGCGTCAGCTATGTGGTGGCCGCGCCGCAACTGGCCGCCAACCTGACCAACATGAAGTTGATGAGCGGCGGCGTGACCTCGGAGCTGTTCGAACAGATCGTCTATCGCATGCTCAGCGAAGGCAGCTACGCCAAACACCGCAAGCGCATGGTGCAACGGTTGATGGAATCGGGTGGGCGCGTCGAGCAATGGCTCAAGCGCTGCGGCTGCGAATTGCCGATGGCCTATGAAGGCGGCATGTTTATCTGGGCGCGCCTGCCAGCGGGCGTAAACGGCGAGTTGCTGGCCCAGGAGGCATTGAAACGCAGCATGGTTTTGGCGCCGGGTGCGCTGTTCGGCTATGACCCCGCTCACCTCAACTCGATGCGTTTCAATGTGGCCCACAGTGATGAGCCACGCGCGCAGCGGGTGTTCGAGGCGCTGCTGCTCAAGGCCGTGCGCGCCCCTTGACCCGCTGCAAACCGATCACGTTTAGCGACGATGCGCCAACGACCTTACACAACGATCCCCCAGGCTTTGCACGCCCTGCACCAGCACCACCAACACGATGACCGTCACCACCATGATCTGATTGTTGAAACGCTGGTAGCCATACCGTATCGCCAAGTCGCCGAGGCCACCGCCGCCGATCACGCCGGCCATGGAGGAAAAGCCGATCAGCATCACCAACGTCAACGTCACCCCGGCCACCAGCGCCGGCAAGGCTTCGGGCAGCAGGACTTTTAGAATCACGTGGCGGATATCACCGCCCATGGCCACGATGGCCTCGATGCGGCCCTTGTCCACTTCATCCAGGGCATTCTCGACGATGCGCGCAAAAAATGGAAAGGCGCCGATGGTAATCGGCACTACCGCCGCCGTGCTGCCCAGCGTCGTGCCGACGATCAAGCGTGTCAGCGGAATCAACGCAATCAACATCACCACAAAGGGCAATGAACGCCCCAGGTTAATCACCCCGCCCAACACACGGTTGAGCCGTGGCAGGGGGAACAGGCCACCGCGTCGGCTGATAAACAGCACCACGCCCAGCGGCAGGCCGATCAACAGTGTGAACCACCCCGCCAGCAGCACCATGTAGAGGGTTTCGCCTGTTGCATTGAGCAGCAATTGAAGCACGTCGTTCCAGTCGGTTTTCATACGGCCCGCACCACTTGCAGGCTGGGCGCCAGCGAGCGGCCCAGTCGCGATGCCGGGTCAGCCTGCAATTGCAGCAAGGTGCCGCTCTCTACTACGCGGCCCTGCGCCAGGGACACCGCGCTGTCGCAGATGGCCTTGACCACCTCCAGTTCGTGGGTGATCAACACGATGGTCACCCCCAGCTGTCGGTTGATGTCGCGCAACAGCTCAAGGATCGACGCGGTGGTTTCCGGGTCAAGGGCGCTGGTGGCCTCATCCGACAGCAAATACGCCGGGCGCGCCGCCAACGCGCGGGCAATACCCACCCGTTGTTTTTGCCCGCCCGACAATTGCGAAGGAAATGCCTGGGCCTTGTCGCCGAGCCCTACCAGCGCCAGCAACTCGGCCACCCGCGCCGCTCGCTCAGCCTTGGGCAACTTGGCGATTTCCAGCGGCACGGCCACGTTATCCGCCACGTTGCGCGAATGCAGCAGGTTGAAGCCCTGGAAGATCATGCCGATGCGCTGGCGTTGCTCGCGCAGTTGCTTGTCGCTCAGTTGGGTCAGGTCCTGACCATCCAGCAGGATGCGCCCGCTGGTTGGCAGCTCCAGCAAATTGAGGCAGCGCAGCAAGGTGCTTTTGCCCGCCCCGCTGCGGCCGACGATGCCGAAGATCGACCCGTCGGCAATCTGCAAAGACACGTTGTCCAGCGCCGCCGGTTGGCCATCGGCGTAGGTTTTGCTGACCCCTTCGACGACAATCATTCGGCCGCCACCGGGATCACCGAGCCGGCATATTTTTCGCTGATGAACTGGGCGACTTGCGGCGAACGCAGGTCCTTGGCGAGCTGCTTGATACGCGGGTCGTCCGCCAACCTGGGCGTGGTCACGAGGATATTCGCGTAGGGGTTGCCCTCGGCTTTTTCCAACCCCAAGGCATCTTTGGCCGGCACCAACCCGGCCTCCAGCGCGAAGTTGCCATTGATCACCGCCAGGTCCACATCATCCAATGCACGAGGGATTTGCGGCGATTCGATTTCCAGGATCTTCAGATGCCTGGGGTTCTCGGCAATATCCTTGGGCGTGGCCTGGTCCTTGGACGCATCATTGAAACCCGGCTTGAGTGTTATCAGGCCATTGGCTTGCAGCAGGTAGAGCGCGCGGCTGAGGTTGGTGACGTTGTTCGGCACGGCCACGGTGCCTTTATCCGGCACCTGGGCGAGGCTGGCATGGCGATGGGAGTAGATGCCCAACGGTTCGATATGCACGGTGGCCGCCACGGCGAATTTCTGCCCGAGGGCCTGCTCCTGTGAGTTGAGATACGGCAGGTGCTGGAAGTAATTGGCGTCCACATCACCGTGGGCCAGCAACTCGTTGGAGTTCACGCCGCTGGGGATCTCGATGATTTTCAGGTTCAGGCTCGGGTCAAGCTTCTGCACGTATTCGAGGATCTGTGCATGGGGAATCGGGTCGGCGGCGACGCGCAACGCATCGGCGGCCGACACACTGAATGAGGCCAGCAACGCCGCCAGGGTAAGTGCGGTGGTTTTCAATATCGTGATCTCCTGATCAGGCGGACAGTGCTTGGGGAAGTGTGGCGTCGACGTAAAAGCGTTGAGCGACATCAGGGTGCGAACGCAGGCGGCCCTTGAGGTAATTCCAGCCGACATCGCGCAGCAGCGGGTTACGCGGGTCGCTGGCCGGGCCATGTGCATCACGCAGCAGTTCCGGCGCCAGTGGGTACACCGGCACCACCGCGTCCAGCTGTGCGCCGAGGAAAAACGCCAGGGACAAGCGCTCGCTGCCCACCGGCGGCGAGACCACTCGGTGCACGGTGGCGCGCAGGTAGCCGTTGCTGGCCAACTCAAGCAATTCGCCGATATTGACCACCAGCGTGCCGGGGCGCGGCGCGGCGTCGATCCAACGGCCCTCCTCCACTTCCACCTGCAAACCGGCTTGCTGGTCTTGCAGCAGGAAGCTCAGGAAGCCGGAGTCCTTGTGCGCACCTACGCCCTGGCGACTTTGTTGTGCATGGCGACCGGGGTAGCGGATCAGCTTGATGTGTTCGTTGGGTGTGCTGCCGTACAGCGCGTCAAACGCATTCTCGGGCAGCGACAGCGCCTGGGCGAAGGCGCGCAGCAGGCGCAACGACATCTGCGTCATCGCTTGCTGCCAGGCCAGCACCCGAGGCTTGAGCTCGGGCAAAGCGGCCGGCCATTGGTTCGGACCTTGCAGGCGCGCCCAGGCGGCCGGGTATTGTTCTGCATCCAGGGGCTCGCGCTCGGCGCCGACGTCGAACTGTTCGCGCAGGTCCGGCTGGCCCCGGGTGATCTCCGAAGCGGCGCGGTTGTAACCGCGAAAGTGCGGGGAGTTGAGCATGCCGACCGCGCGTTTATCGGCGTCGGGCAAGGCGAAAAATGCGCGTGCCTGCTGCTGCACCTGGCTCAACAGCGCCGGATCGATCCCGTGCCCGGTGAGGTAGAAAAACCCGATATGCCGCGCGGCAGATCGCAGCTCATCAAGGAATTTTCCGCGCTGCTGCGGGCTGCCGTCGAGCTGTGACAGGTCCAGCAACGGCAACGTGGTAATTGATTGCAGCATCAAAGGCTCACTCCATGAACGTCTTGGGTTGGAGAGACCAAGCTAAACGATCTTAAAAACGCGTAATAAATACCTTTTTAGAATTAGCTTAGGCGCTGGGGTGAACGATCCCCGCACGCGTGCCTGTCGATTTTTTTGCGTCCCCGTGTATCTCGTTATCGCCAGATACACTGCAATACAAAGGGCACAAGGCAAAGTCGGCGCCGATGGCTAGACTGCGGCTCATGAGCATTTAACGAGGAAGGCAGCATGGATCATGTCGATCACATCCTGATCGTCGATGACGACCGGGAGATCCGCGAACTTTTGGGTAATTACCTGAAGAAAAACGGCATGCGCACCACCGTGGTTGCTGACGGCCGCCAGATGCGCAGCTTCCTCGACACCACCCCGGTAGACCTGATCGTGCTCGACATCATGATGCCCGGCGACGACGGCTTGCAGCTGTGCCGCGAGCTGCGGGTGGGCAAGCACAAGGCAACACCGGTGCTGATGCTCACCGCGCGTAACGATGAAACCGATCGCATCATCGGCCTGGAAATGGGCGCCGATGATTACCTGGTCAAACCCTTCGCCGCCCGTGAATTGCTGGCGCGGATCAACGCAGTGTTACGCCGCACGCGGATGCTGCCGCCCAACCTGGTGGTCAGTGAGAGCGGGCGACTGATTCGTTTTGGGCGCTGGCGCCTGGACACGACCGCCCGCCACCTGCTCGACGAAGACGACACCCTGGTGGCCCTGAGCGGCGCGGAATACCGCCTGTTGCGGGTGTTTCTCGACCATCCGCAGCGCGTGCTCAACCGCGACCAATTGCTCAACCTGACCCAGGGCCGCGACGCCGATTTGTTCGACCGCTCCATTGACCTGTTGGTCAGCCGTCTGCGCCAACGCCTGCTGGATGATGCCCGCGAACCGGCCTATATCAAGACCGTGCGCAGCGAAGGGTATGTGTTCTCCCTGGCCGTGGAAATCCTCGGGGCCACGCAATGAAATGGCGGTTCGGCTGGCCGCGCACCCTGGCATCGCAGTTGTCGCTGATCTTCCTGATCAGCCTGGTGTGTGCCAACGGTTTGTCCTTCAGCGCGCAGTTCTACGAGCGCTATATCAGCGCGCGCACGGCCATGCTGGGCAACCTGGAGAACGATGTCTCCACCTCGGTGGCCATCCTCGACCGACTGCCCGCCAACGAGCGCGCCAGTTGGTTGCCGCGTATCGACCGGCAGAACTACCGCTACCTGCTCAATGCCGGCGAGGCCGGTGAGCCGATGAACAGCGATGACGTGCCGATGGCCGCCACCTCGATTTCAAGGGCGCTGGGTGAGCAGTACGCGTTGACCTTGCGCGACATTCCCGGCATGCAGAAACACTTCCAGGTGCACCTGACCCTGGCCGATGGCAACCCGATTACCCTCGATGTGCGCCCAGCCGCCTTGCCCGTCGCCTATTGGTTGCCCGTGGTGCTGGTGCTGCAACTGGTGCTGTTGCTCGGCTGTACCTGGTTTGCCGTGCGCCTGGCCATCCGCCCGCTGACTCGCCTGGCACGCGCCGTCGAAACCCTTGACCCCAACGCACACCCCACGCCTCTGGACGAGAAAGGCCCGGCCGAGGTTGCCCATGCGGCGATAGCGTTCAATGCCATGCAAAAGCGCATCGCCGAATACCTCAAGGAACGCATGCAGATCCTTGCGGCGATTTCCCACGACCTGCAAACACCGATTACCCGCATGAAACTGCGCGCCGAGTTTATGCAAGACTCCGCCGATCGCGACAAGTTGTGGAGCGACCTGGGCGAAATGGAGCACCTGGTGCGTGAAGGGGTGGCCTACGCCCGCAGCGTCCACGGTGCCACCGAGGCCAGTCACCGCATTGATCTGGACGCCTTTCTCGACAGCCTGGTGTTTGATTACCAGGACATGAACAAGCCTGTCAGCCTCACCGGCAAAAGCGCCCTCGTCCTCGACACCCGCCCCCATGCACTGCGCCGCGTGCTGGTGAACCTGCTGGACAATGCCCTGAAATTCGCCGGCAGCGCGGAATTGGAAGTCGGCTCGACCGCGTCCGGGCAGTTGTCCATCACCGTGTCAGACCGTGGGCCTGGCATTGCCGAAGATGAATTGGTGCAGGTGATGCAGCCCTTTTACCGGGTGGAGAGCTCACGCAATCGCGGCACAGGCGGCACCGGGTTGGGGCTGGCGATCGCGCAGCAGTTGGCGGTGGCGATGGGCGGCTCGCTGACTTTGAGTAACCGAGTAGGCGGCGGGTTGTGTGCTGAGGTTAGGTTGCGCCTTTAGTGCGGCCTTTAATGCACATTACTGATAACTAAAATATAAAATGATTCAGTATTTTAATAATTAGGTTAGAACCAACAGGCATTTTACAGACCCGCCCGCTGCCCTTACTTTTGACCCGAGTGACCGACCCCACGCCCGGAGGAGGTGTCAATCCCGTCATTAGCAAGGACAGACCATGAGCATTGAATTCATCGGCTATATCGGCGGTCACCACGCCTCCGAGATCCACCCGCGCAGCGGCCCTACCCTGCAACCGGACTACGTCGAAAGCGTGGCCCGCGCCCACGAAGCCGCAGGGTTCGACCGCGCCCTGGTGGCCTTCCACTCCAACAGCCCGGACAGCACGCTGATCGCCGCACATGCCGCCAGCGTGACCCAAAAACTGCAATTCCTGATCGCCCATCGCCCAGGCTTTACCCAACCCACGCTGGCTGCACGCCAATTCGCCACGCTGGACGTATTCAACGGTGGGCGAACCGCCGTGCACATCATTACCGGTGGCGACGACCGTGAACTGCGCGCCGATGGCAGCCATATCGGCAAGGACGAACGCTACGCGCGCACCGACGAATACCTCAGTGTGGTGCGCCAGGAATGGACCAGCGAACAGCCCTTCGATTTCGACGGCACCTACTATCAGGTAGAGGGCGCGCACTCGACGGTGAAATCGCCGCAGCAGCCGCATATTCCAGTGTATTTCGGTGGTTCCTCCAAGGCCGCCATTGAGGTCGCGGGCAAGCATGCCGACGTGTATGCGCTGTGGGGTGAAACCTACGAGCAGGTGCGCGAAACCGTGACCCAGGTGCGTGCGGAAGCGGCCAGGCACGGGCGTACGATTCGCTTCAGCTTGTCGTTGCGACCAATCCTCGCCGAAACCGAGGAGCTGGCATGGGCGCGGGCCGAGACGATCTTGCAACAGGCGACCGCACTGGCCGAAAAGAATGGCTTTGTGCGCCGTGAACCGCCGAATGAAGGCTCACGTCGGTTGCTGGCAGCAGCGGCGCAGGGGTCGCGGCTGGATAAGCGTTTGTGGACCGGGATTGCCGGGTTGCTCGGCGCGCAGGGCAATTCCACTTCGCTGGTAGGCACCGCCGAACAAGTCGCTGAAGCGTTGTTGGATTACTACGACTTGGGCATCACCACCTTCCTGATACGTGGATTCGACCCGCTCAATGATGCGATCGACTATGGCAAACAGCTGATCCCGCTGACACGCCAGTGGGTCGCAGAGCGCGAGCAGGCCAAACAGGTCGCTTAAGCCCCGAAAAACCCAGTGTGGGAGCGGGCTTGCTCGCGAAAGCGGTGGATCAGCCGATATTTCCGTTGACTGACACTCCGCATTCGCGAGCAAGCCCGCTCCCACATTTTGCCCTGCGTTTTACCCAAGCAAGCGTGCCAGTTCGTCTGCGCAATAGTCACCAAACAATTGCCCCGCCTTGGTCAACGACGCACTGCCAGGGTGGATGGCGCTGTTGGCAGGCGGTGATGTCATATCGCTGCGCATGCCCGATTCGATTCGCGCCTGAGCCGTGCACAACCCTGATTGGCAACACAGATCTACTGTGGGAGCTGGCTTGCCTGCGATGGCGGTGTATCCGCCAACACTTCTGGCAACGAACACCCCGCCGCCTGAGCCGCCTCTTTGCCAGGCACCCAAAAATGTCATGTGTGCGGGCTTGCTCGCGAGTGCGGCAGGCCAGTCAGCATGTGTATGACTGATCCACCGCCATCGCAGGCAAGCCAGCTCCCACATTTGCCCTGCGTTTTACCCAAGCAAGCGTGCCAGTTCTTCTGCGCAAGTCGCCAAACAATTGCCTGGCCTTGGTCAACGACGCACTGCCAGGGTGAATGGCGCTGCGCATGCCCGATTCGCGCCTGAGCCGAGCACAACTCTCATTGGCAACACAGACCTACTGTGGGAGCGGGCTTGCTCGCGAAAGCGGTGGATCAGTCGATATTTCTGTTGACTGACACTCCGCATTCGCGAGCAAGCCCGCTCCCACATTTTGCCCTGCGTTTTACCCAAGCAAGCGTGCCAGTTCTTCTGCGCAATAGTCACTAAACAATTGCCCCGCCTTGATCAACGGCGCACTGCCAGGGTGGGTGGCGCTGCGCATGCCCGATTCGCGCCTGAACCGCGCACAACTCTGATTGGCAACACAGACCTACTGTGGGAGCGGGCTTGCTCGCGAAAGCGGTGGATCAGTCGATATTTCTGTTGACTGACACTGCGCATTCGCGAGCAAGCCCGCTCCCACATTTTTTACTTGTTCAGTGATTTCAAACTCAGTTTTTGTAATCGGTATCGGTGCGTTCCAATTGCCGAATCAACGCATTCCAATGCCGTGCCACGCCCGGCCCTTCGCCATTGCTGAATACCTTGGCCTGCTCTTCCACCTTGGCCACCACCTCTGCCGGCGGGAAGATCAACTCAGCATTGCCGCCCGCCTGCGCCGCAATCTGGATAGTGCACGCGCGCTCCAACCCTTGCAGCTGCTGGAACGCATGCTCCACGCTGACGCCAGCCGTCAACAGCCCATGGTTGCGCAAGATCATCACACTCTTGTCACCCAAATCCGCCACCAGCCGCTCACGCTCATCCAGGTCCAGGGCCACGCCCTCATAGCCGTGATAGGCCACCCGGCCGGAGAACGCGATGGAATGTTGGGAGATCGGCAACAGGCCGTCTTTTTGCGCCGACACCGCAATACCGTCACGGGTGTGGGTGTGCAGCACTGCTTGCAGGTCGTGGCGGGCACCGTGAATGGCGCTATGGATCACATAACCGGCGTAATTGATGCCCAGGCCGGTCGGGTCATCGACCAGGGTGCCGTCGAGGTCGACCTTGACCAGGTTGGAGGCGCTGATTTCATCGAACAAAAGCCCGAAGGCGTTGATCAGAAAGTGCTCCTGCGGCCCCGGCACACGGGCGGAAAAGTGCGTGTAGATGTGGTCGGTCCACTTGTACAACGCCGCCAGTCGATAGGCCGCGGCCAGTTTGACGCGCACCTCCCACTCTTCTGGCGTGACGCGCTGGCGAACGTTGCTGGAAACGCTGGAGATCGGGGTGACGCTGCTCATGGCAAAACTTCCTGGATAGCCTTAAGGACTTCCAGTCAGCCTATGGGATGGCAAAAAATAATAAAAAGCACATTTTAATCTAAGCTAATTATTATTTTTTTTCATAACCATAATGCTCAGGCCGCGTCCCGCAGCTTGTGCAACGACGCCGCCACCCACTGGCCAAACGCATCCACCGGGCCTTGCAGGTTGCCCAGGAAGTGCGGGTAGATCAGCCACAAATCCAGCACCGGTTTGAAGTCCTTGAGCGGCATCACCGCCAGTTGCTCGCGATGGGCGCTGCGCTCCAACAGCGGGCGTGGCACCAGGCCCAATCCCAGGCCGTCAGCCACAAGCCCCAATTGCAGCTCGGTGCCGAAGGTTTCCAGGTTCACCCGCAATGCCAAACCTTGATCGGACAGCGTGCGCTGCAAACCGGCACGGAAACCGCAGCCATCCGGGTTGAGAATCCAGCCATTCTGGTACACGTCCGCCAACTTGCACGGCTTCTTCGGCAACTGTGCCTTGGCGCACACCACCACCAGCTCCATCTTGCCGATGGACTCACCGACAATGTTGTCCGGGAATATCTTGCCGGCCGGGAATAAGGCCGCCGCCGCATCCAGCTCGCCGCGCTCGATCTTGCCCACCAACTGGCTGCCCCAGCCGGTGGCGACTTGGGCGCGCAGGTCCGGGTAGTCGGTACGCAGCTGCTTGAGCGCATCCAGCAGCACCACATCGCCGATGGTCTGTGGCACGCCCAGGCGCAGCACGCCGGTGGGCGGCGCGTCCGTGGCCACCAGCTCACGCAGTGCGTCCATTTCACGCAGGATCAGGCGGCATTGCTCATAGACCCGGGTGCCAATCAGCGTAGGCTTCAAAGGCTTGGTATTGCGGTCGAACAGCTCCACACCCAGCGCCTGCTCGAAGTTCTGCACGCGGCGGGTGATGGCCGGCTGGGTCAGCTGCAACGACTCGGCTGCGTGGCTGATGGACTGGCAACGAATCACTTCGACAAAGGCATCGATATCGTCAATTTTCATTTGGGCCGCACATAGAGAACAGTCATTAAGATGTGTGCGAAGCATAGTTGCCGCAACGCTGCCTGGATAGTCCATGCTGGGATCGATAACGTCTAACGCTATTCAGACCGGTTCTAAATTACCTAAAGCTATAAGCTAATCATTAAAAAATAGCATATTAAATATAAACATTATGCTTATATAAAACCATCAACAGCACGATGGAATTGCCATGACCCAGGCCCCGCACCCCGAGAGACTCAGAGCCTTTATAGGCGCCCTGGCGGAATTGATCGACGGCAATCCACGCGAAGGCGACCTGCTGCACCGTGGCGGCAAGTTACTGGCGCAACTGGTCAGCCACGATGACTGGCTGCCCGACGAATACGCCCAACCCGATCCGCAGCGCTACCAGCAATTTTTGCTGCATGCCGATTCCCGCCAGCGTTTCAGCATCGTCAGCTTTGTGTGGGGGCCGGGGCAAAGCACACCGATTCATGACCATCGGGTGTGGGGGCTGATTGGCATGTTGCGTGGCGCGGAGTTTTCCCAGGGTTTCGAACGCGCGCCTGACGGCAGCCTGGTGGCCGAAGGCAAGCCTGTTCACTTGGTGCCGGGCCAGGTCGAGGCTGTGTCGCCCAAGGTGGGGGATATTCATCAGGTCAGCAATGCACACAGCGACCAGGTGTCTATCAGCATCCATGTGTACGGCGCCAACATCGGTGCCGTGCGCCGCGCGGTGTACCAGCCCGACGGCAGCGAAAAACTGTTTATCTCCGGTTATTCCAACGCCTACCTCCCGAACATCTGGGATGTGTCCAAAGAAAAGAGTCCTGCCCTATGACCACCGTATCGACCCGCAGCTTTGCCCAGATTCGCCAGGCCTTGTTGGACCGTGAGGAAGTCGCTCTGGTCGACGTGCGCGAAGAAGCGCCGTTTGCCGAGTCTCACCCGCTGTTCGCTGCGAACATCCCGCTGTCCAAGCTGGAACTGGAGGTGTATTCGCGCATTCCACGCCGTGATACGCAGGTCACCGTCTACGACAACGGCGAGGGGCTGGCGCAGCGTGCCGTTGAGCGCCTGGTTGCGCTGGGCTACACCCAGGTCAGCCAGTTGGAAGGTGGGCTAGACGGTTGGCGCCGAGCCGGTGGTGAGCTGTTTATCGACGTCAACGTGCCAAGCAAGGCCTTTGGCGAACTGGTCGAAAGCGAACGGCATACACCGTCCCTGGCCGCTGAACAGGTGCAGGCCTTGCTCGACAGCCAGGCCGACGTGGTGGTGCTCGACGCGCGCCGTTTCGACGAATACCAGACCATGAGCATCCCCACCGGCATCAGCGTGCCGGGTGCTGAACTGGTGTTGCGCGCCCGTGAACTGGCGCCGGACCCGGCCACCCGTATCATCGTCAACTGCGCCGGGCGTACCCGCAGCATTATTGGCACCCAGTCACTGATCAATGCCGGCATCGCCAACCCGGTGTCGGCCTTGCGCAACGGCACCATCGGCTGGACCTTGGCCGGGCAGAAACTCGCCCATGGCCAGTCGCGCCGCTTTGCGCCAACCTCCGAAGAACACCGCCGGATCGCCGCCCAGGACGCGCGTCGCGTTGCCGACAAGGCCCGCGTCGGCCGCGCCACGCTGGCGGATCTGCAACGCTGGCAGCAGGAACCGACCCGCACCACCTACCTGTTCGATGTGCGCACCCCGGAAGAATTCGAAGCCGGCCACTTGCCCGGCGCGCGCTCCACGCCGGGTGGCCAACTGGTCCAGGAAACCGACCACGTCGCCAGCGTACGCGGTGCGCGGCTGGTGCTGGCGGATGACGATGGCGTGCGGGCCAATATGTCGGCGTCCTGGCTGGCCCAGCTTGGCTGGGAAGTGCATGTGCTGGACGCTCTGCAACCAGCGCATTTCAGTGAACACGGCGCCTGGGTTGCCCCGGTTCCCGCGCCGCCACAAGCCGAACTCATCAGCCCACACACCCTCGCAGACTGGCTGGGCCATGGCGACACGGTCGTGTTGGACTTCACCGCCAGCGCCAACTACGTGAAACGCCATATCCCGGGGGCCTGGTGGGCGCTGCGCGCGCAATTGCCCGAGGCCCTGGCCAAAGTGCCGGCTGCCCAGCGTTACGTGCTGACCTGCGGCAGCAGCCAACTGGCGCGCCTGGCGGTGCCCGAGGTCGAAGCCATTACCGGCAAGCAGGTGTTCCTGCTGCAAGACGGCACGGCCGGCTGGATCAAGGCGCAACTGCCACTGCAAGAAGGTGAAACCCACCTGGCCTCGCCGCGCATCGACCGTTACCGCCGCCCCTACGAAGGCACCGACAACCCCAAGGAAGCCATGCAGGCTTACCTGGATTGGGAGTTCGGCCTGGTCGACCAACTGGCCCGCGACGCCACCCACGGTTTCCATGTGATCTGACCCTTCACCTGACCCTACAGCTGCACCGCGAGCGGTGCAGCGCCCCAGGACATCCGACCCCTTCTCCAGGCGGAGGTATCCGTACCCCTTTAACAAACGCCTGGAGTTTGTCCCATGCTGTTCACCACACCGTTCAAGCGCCTTCTGTTGGGCGCCGCCCTCGCCTTGGGCCTGGTCACCACCGCCCACGCCGCTGACCTGCAACCCCTGCGAGTGGCCAATCAGAAATCCACGATCAAGGCGCTGCTGGAAGCTTCCGGCGAAACCAAAAACGTCCCGTATGAAATCAAGTGGTCGGAGTTCCCGTCCGCCTCGCCGTTGGGCGAAGCCTTGAATGCCGGCGCCGTCGATATCGGTGCCTTGGGCGATGCACCGTATGTGTTCGCCCTGGGTGCAGGGGCATCGCTCAAGGTGGTCAGCATCATCCACGCCGAAGGGCGCAACACCACTGCCCTGTTGGTGCCCAAGGATTCACCGATCAAGACCGTGGCCGACCTCAAGGGTAAAAAAATCGTCACCGGGCGCGGCTCCATCGGCCATTACCTGGCGATCAAGGCCCTGGCCAGCGCTGGCCTGACGACCCAGGATGTGCAGTTCATTTTCCTGCTGCCCAGCGAATCGCGCCTGGTGCTGGATAACGGTACGGTCGACGCCTGGGCCACATGGGACCCCTACACCACCGTGGTCACCTCACAGAGCCAGGCCCGCGTGTTGATCAGTGGCAACCAGTTGCTGAGCAATCACCTGTACTTCGCCGCCACCCGCCAGGCCATCGCCGAAAAACGCACGCAACTGGATGACTTTGTCGCCCGCGTCGATCGCGCCTACGCATGGGCCAACGTGCACCCCGATGAGTACGCCGCCGCCCAGGCCAGGATCACCGGCCTGCCGTTAGCCGTGCACGTGGAGGTGGCCAAAGACACCCATCTGTCCCCCGTGCTGATCGACGACGCCGTCATCAGCGGCCTTCAAGCCACAGCCGACACCTATCAAAAAGAAGGCCTGCTGCCCAAGCACATCGACGTGTCGCAGGGCTTCGACAAGAGCTTTAACGCCGAGCGTGTCCCCAATTCCCAAGCATCGCGCTAAAAGGAGCAGCACATGAGCAAGCCAGGTCAATTGAAGCCACGCCATTTGAAACTGGGCGCCATGGTCCACGGTGTCGGTCACGGCTGGGGCGAATGGCGCCATCCGCAGGCGCAAGCCAATGCCAGTACTAACTTTGGCTTCTACAAACAGCAGACTGAATTGGCCGAAAGCGCCAAATTCGACTTCGTGTTTATCGCCGACAGCCTGCACATTCACGCCAAATCCAGCCCGCACTACCTCAACCGTTTCGAGCCGCTGACGATCCTCTCGGCCCTCGCCGCATTGACCACTCATATCGGCCTGGTGGCGACGGTGACGGTGAGCTACACCGAGCCTTACCAGGTGGCGCGCCAGTTTGCCTCCCTGGACCATATCAGCGGTGGCCGCGCCGGGTGGAACGTGGTGACCTCCTGGCTGAGCGGCACCGCCGATAACTTCGGCAAGGCCGAGCACCCGCCACACGCCGTGCGCTACCGTATCGCCAAGGAACACTTGAATGTGGTCCAGGGCCTGTGGGACTCCTGGGAAGACGACGCCTTTGCCTACGACAAACAGAGCGGCGAGTTTTTCACCCCGCACAAGCTGCATGCCCTGAATCACAAAGGCGAGTTTTTTTCGGTGAAAGGCCCGCTGAACATCGGCCGCTCGCGCCAGGGCCAGCCGGTGATTTTCCAGGCGGGCACCTCGGAAGATGGGCGTAACTTTGCCGCCGAAAATTCCGATGCGATTTTCGTGCACGTCGAGAACATTGAAGAGGCCAAGGCCTACAGCGCCGACTTGAAGCGCCGCGCCAAGGGCTTTGGCCGTGACGCCGACAGCCTGTCGATCTTGCCCGGCATCCGCCCGATTGTCGGGCGCGATGCAGCGGAGGTGGAACGCCGCTATCAGCAGGCCGTGGACCTGGTGACCGTAGAGGACGCCATTGTGGCGCTGGGCCGTCCCTTCAACGACCACGACTTCAGCCAATACCCGCTGGATGAACCGTTCCCGGAACTCGGCGACCTGGGCGCCAACAGTCAAAAAGGCGGCTCCGACCGCATCAAGCAATTGGCCAGGGACGAAGGCCTGACATTGCGCGAAGTGGCCCTGCGTTTTTCGCGGCCCAAACGCGATTTTGTCGGCACCCCGGAGCAAGTCGCCGATGCGATCCAGACCTGGTTTGAAGCCGGCGCCAGTGACGGCTTCATCATCAACTCGGTGCTGCCGGATGGCTTGCAGTTCTTCACCGAGCTGGTGGTGCCGGTGCTGCAACAGCGCGGGCTGTTTCGCACCGAGTACACCGGCCATACGTTGCGCGACAACCTCGGGCTGCACGTGCCGGCCAACCGTTACAGCGTGGCTGAAACGCCCCTCAAGGCCCTGGCTTGAACGATGCGGCTGGCGCCCGATCACCGCGTGTCGGGCAGCCCATGCATGGGCTCAACCACCGCCCTCGCGAACCAGCCCGCACCCACATTTGACTGAGTACAGACTCATGACTCAACCGTCTTTACGCTCCGTGGAAGTCGCCAACTTCGAAGCCCTGCTCGAACGCCTCAGCGCTGAATTGGCCAGTAACGCGCATTTGTATGATGAGAGCGGCGCCTTCCCCCATGACAATTTCAAGCGCCTGCATGAGCATGGATTGGTCGCCTTCACCGTGCCCAAAGCCCTGGGTGGAGGCGGCGCCAACCTGCCCCAGGCGCGCAAAGCCATCAGCGCGATTGCCAAGGGCGAACCCTCTACCGCACTGATCCTGGTGATGCAGTACCTGCAACACACACGCCTGCAAGACAGCAAAACCTGGCCCCGGCACCTGCGCGTGCACGTCGCCGAAGACGCGGTGCGCAACGGTGCGCTGATCAACGCCCTGCGCGTCGAACCCGACCTCGGCACCCCGGCCCGTGGCGGCCTGCCGGCGACCACGGCGGTGCGCACCGCCGAGGGTTGGCGCATCAGCGGGCGCAAAATCTACTCCACCGGCAGCCATGGGCTGAGCTGGTTCAGCGTGTGGGCGCGCAGTGACGACGCCGACCCGTTGGTCGGTGCCTGGCTGGTGCCCAAAAACAGCCCGGGTGTGAGCATCATCGACACCTGGGACCACCTGGGCATGCGGGCTACCTGCAGCCATGAAGTGGTGCTCGATAACGTGTTGGTGCCGCTGGACCACGCCGTCAGTGTGAGCCCCTGGAGCGCGCCGCAGCCGGAACTCGATGGCGATGCGTTCCTGTGGATGTCGGTG
Source organism: Pseudomonas sp. M5A4_2d (assembly GCF_053345295.1). Taxonomy (NCBI): domain Bacteria; kingdom Pseudomonadati; phylum Pseudomonadota; class Gammaproteobacteria; order Pseudomonadales; family Pseudomonadaceae; genus Pseudomonas; species Pseudomonas sp. M5A4_2d. Next base: position 22,736 of record NZ_JBKEZW010000010.1, read on the forward strand.
TTGCTGTCGTCGGTGTATGACGCCGTGGCCCAGGCTGCGCGGGACTGGCTGGTGAATTGGCTGGAGCAACGCAAGCCGTCCAATCTCGGCGCCGCGCTGTCGAGCTTGCCGCGTTTTCAGGAAACTGTCGGCCATATCGACACCCTGCTGTTTGCCAACCGCAGCCTACTCGATGCAGCCGCCGAAGGTCACACGCCTGCCGCCAATGCCGCGCAGCTTAAATACCTGGTGACCGGCAATGCGATTCGCGCCGTGGAGCTGGCCATCGAAGCCTCGGGCAACCCTGGCCTGTCGCGCCACAGTCCGCTGCAACGGCACTACCGCGACGTGCTGTGCAGTCGCGTGCATACGCCACAGAACGACGCCGTGCTGCAAGGCGTCGGCAAAGCTGTCTTCGCCCAACGTGCCCCAATCTGAAGAAGGAACGCTCATGAGTCAGGTGATTATCGCCAGCCAACTGGACGAAGACTATAACGATGTGATTCGCGAACGCCTCGCATCGATCCACCCGCAGGCGCAAGTGATCGGCGTGCCGGCCGGCGTACCGAGTGACCTGCCGCCCCAGGCCAATATCCTGCTGCTGCGCCCGATCAACGTGCGTGGTTACACCGCGCCGGACACCCCGCCGCCCGGCTGGCCCTATGGCGCGCAGTGGGTGCACCTGGTGTCATCGGGCATCGACTTTTACCCGCAATGGCTGTTCAACGGCCCGCCGGTCAGCACCTCCCGGGGCAGCGCCGCCGATAACCTCGCCGAGTTCGCCCTGGCGACGATCTTTGCCGCGTCCAAGCATTTGCCGGACATCTGGGTGAAGGACGCCCAGTGGCATTTCACCGCACTGCGCCCGCTCAAGGGCACCACCCTGGGCCTGCTCGGCTTCGGTGCCATCGGCGAAGCCCTCGCGCACAAGGCCCTGGCGCTTGGGATCAACGTGGTCGCACTGCGCCAACGCGCGGCGCCCATTGCGGTGGAAGGCGTCGAAACCGCACGGGATATCCACGACCTGTTCGCCCGCGCAGACCACCTGGTGCTGGCCGCGCCACTCACCGAGGCCACGCGGCATATCGTTAACCGTGATGTGCTGGGCAGCGCCAAGCCGGGGTTGCACCTGATCAACATTGCGCGTGGTGGTCTGCTGGATCAGGCGGCGTTGCTGGAAGCGTTGGACAACGGCCAGATCGGCTTGGCCTCGCTGGACGTGACCGAACCGGAACCGTTGCCGGACGGGCACCCGCTGTATACCCATCCGCGTGTGCGCTTGTCGCCCCATACCTCAGCCATTTCGACTAACAGCAAGCAGGAAATTGCCGATACGTTCCTGGCCAATCTGGAGCGTTATGTAGGCGGTTCGACGCTGGCCAACCGGGTCAATCGCTAAGCCGAACGCCTACAAAAATGTGGGAGCGGGCTTGCTCGCGAAAGCGGCGTATCAGCCAAACCCTATGTTGACTGAGCCGATGCTTTCGCGGGCAAGCCCGCTCCCACAGTGGTCATGTGTTGTGTCAGTGACTCAGCAGCCGCCAGCCAGGCGTTCGCGTAGAAACTCCACCAGTGCCTGCACCGGCCTTGAGCTTTGCCGGTGCTGCGGGTAAACCGCAGACAAGGTCAGCGCTTCGGGGGCGAAGTCTTCCAAGACCGTGACCAGGCGCCCATCCTGCAAGGCATCGGCGACGATAAACGTCGGCAGGTACGTGACGCCCAACCCGGCAATGGCCGTGTCGCGCAGCAGCTCGCCGTTATTGACGCGCATGCGCCCGCTGACATTCACCGACTGCACTTTGCCCTTGGTCAGGAATCGCCATTGCACCTGGCGGCCATGGCCGTAAGGCAGGCAGTCGTGGTCGCCCAAGTCTTCGGGTTTGAGCGGCGTGCCGCGCTGGGCCAGGTACTCGGGACTGGCGCAATACACCCGTTCGACACTGCCGATGCGCCGCGCGATCAAGGTGGAGTCTTCCAGCGTGCCAATTCGCAGCACCAAGTCATAGCCCTCGCCGATCAGGTCCACAGGGCGGTCGCTCAGGTCGACTTCCACCGACACGTGCGGGTGGCGTTGCAGGAACATCGGTAACAGACAGCCAAGATGAGCCATGGCAAACGACAACGGCGCGCTGAGGCGAAGGGTGCCGCGCGGCTCGCTGTTCTGGCCGGCAATGCCCTGCTCCACCTGCTCGACTTCACCGAGCAGGCGCAAGGCGGATTCGTAATAACTCTGGCCCAGCGGCGTCACGTCCAGACGACGCGTGGAACGGTTGAGCAGCCGCACACCGAGGCGGTCTTCCAGCTGGATCAGACGGCGGCTGACAAACTGCTTGGACAGGCCCAGTTGCTCGGCGGCGGCGGTAAAACTGCCGGACTCCATGACCTGGCAAAACAGGCGCATGTCTTCGAAGGGGTTCATTGTCGCTTCTCGGTGGACATTTTGCGGTTTTATAGCCTGTCAGTAGCCACACCACAAACCCAATGTGGGAACACAATCAAATGTGGGAGGGGGCTTGCTCCCGAAAGCAGTGTGTCAGCCACAGACGAGGTGACTGAAATACCGCTTTCGGGAGCAAGCCCCCTCCCACAGGGTTTCACCTGAATGCCTGAGGGCGGGTTACTTGGCGGTAAACGCCGAGTAGCTGTTCATCAGGTTGCGGTAGTTGGGAATACGCGGCGACAGCAGGTTGGCCAGGCCTTCCATGTCGTTGCGCCAGTCGATCTGCAACTCGCAGGCCACCGAGAACCAGTTCACCAGGTGCGCACCCGCCGCGCTCATGCGTGCCCACGACGCGCGTTGCACGGCTTCGTTGAACGTGCCGGAGGCGTCAGTCACCACGAACACTTCGAAGCCTTCAGCCAGCGCGGCCAGGGTCGGGAACGTCACGCAGACGTCGGTTACCACACCGGCAATGATCAGTTGCTTGCGGCCGGTGGCTTTGACGGCCTTGACGAAGTCTTCGTTGTCCCAGGCGTTGATCTGGCCAGGGCGCGGGATGTACGGGGCGTCCGGGAACAGCTCTTTCAGCTCAGGCACCAGCGGGCCGTTGGGGCCGGTTTCAAAGCTGGTGGTGAGGATGGTCGGCAACTTGAAGAACTTGGCCACATCGGCCAGGGCCAGCACGTTGTTCTTGAATTCATTGGGCGAGAAATCCTGCACCAGCGAGATCAGGCCGGTCTGGTGGTCCACCAACAGCACCACGGCGTCGTCTTTGTTCAAGCGTTTGTAAGTCATGGGGTAGCTCCTTTGGGGGTTGAGAGTCAGAAGGCAAAACACGAGCAGCCAAACGCGCCCCAGAAACCCTGGAAGTCGCTGACCGGCACGCTGGAAAGGCGCGCTTTTTCATGGCCATGGGCATGCACGCCACAAGGGCCGCTGCATTGATGGGCTTGGGCTTGCAGCGGTGAGCCGGGGCGCCAATGCCCCGGCACCTTGACCACCGGCGACCAGTCCGGCAGCACCGGCACCCGCGGCGGTGCGAAATCTTCGAAGTCGCCGGCGCCGTACACCACCTTGCCGCCGACCACGGTCAACACCGACTCGATCCATTTGATGGCTTCTTCATCGACGCTGAAAAAGTCCGCCGACAGCGCGGCGACGTCGGCCAATTGGCCGACCTTTATCTGGCCTTTCTTGCCCTGCTCCGACGAGAACCAGGCACTGCCGTGGGTGAACAGCTCCAACGCGGTGAGGCGCGGCAGGCCTTCGGCATGCAGCTCCAGGCCACCGACGGTGCGACCGCTGACCATCCAGTACAACGAGGTCCAGGGGTTGTAGCTCGACACGCGCGTGGCATCGGTGCCCGCCCCCACCGGCACGCCTTCGGCCAGCATGCGCTTGATCGGAGGTGTGGCCTCGGCGGCCTTGGCGCCGTAACGCTCGACGAAGTATTCGCCCTGGAATGCCATGCGGTCCTGGATCGCAATACCACCGCCCAGGGCGCGCACGCGCTCGATATTCTGCGGGGTGATGGTTTCGGCGTGATCGAAGAACCACGGCAGGCCGTTGAACGGGATGTCGCGGTTGACCTTCTCGAACACGTCAAGCATGCGCGAAATGGACTCGTTGTAAGTGGCGTGCAGACGGAATGGCCAGCGCTGCTCGACCAAGTGGCGCACCACCGGCTCCAGCTCTTGTTCCATGGTCAGCGGCAGATCGGGGCGCGGCTCAAGGAAGTCTTCGAAGTCCGCCGCCGAAAACACCAGCATCTCGCCGGCGCCGTTGTGGCGCAGGTAGTCATCGCCCTGGTGCAGGGTGATGCTGCCGGTCCAGTGTTTGAAGTCGCTGAGTTCTTCCTTGGGTTTCTGGGTGAACAGGTTGTACGCGATACGCACCGTCAACTGCTCATCCTTGGCCAGTTGTTCGATCACCGCATAGTCATCGGGGTAGTTCTGGAAACCGCCGCCAGCATCGATCGCACTGGTGAGCCCCAGCCGGTTGAGTTCACGCATAAACTGGCGGGTGGAATTGACCTGATATTCCAGGGGCAATTTCGGCCCCTTGGCCAGGGTTGCATACAGGATCATCGCGTTAGGCCGCGCCACCAGCATGCCGGTGGGGTTGCCGTTGCTGTCGCGCACGATCTCACCGCCCGGCGGGTTCGGCGTGTCCTTGGTGTAGCCGGCCACGCGCAACGCCGCGCGGTTGAGCAAGGCGCGGTCGTACAAGTGCAACACGAACACCGGCGTATCCGGCGCGGCCTGGTTCAACTCTTCCAGGGTCGGCATGCGCTTTTCGGCGAACTGGAATTCGTTCCAGCCGCCGACCACACGTACCCATTGCGGCGTCGGTGTGCGATCAGCCTGATCCTTGAGCATGCGCAACGCATCGGCCAGGGACGGCACGCCTTCCCAGCGCAGCTCGAGGTTGTAGTTCAGCCCGCCACGGATCAGGTGCAGGTGCGAGTCATTGAGGCCGGGAATCACGGTGCGGCCCTTGAGGTCGATCACCTGCGTACCGCTGCCACGCAAGGCCATGGCCTCGCCGTCGGTGCCGACCGCCACAAAGCGGCCCTGGCGGATGGCGACGGCCGTTGCGCGTGGGTTTTCACGGTCCACGGTGTGGAACTGGCCATTGAACAGAATCAGATCGGCGTTCATAGGGTTTCCTTTACAGAGGCTTCAAGCCAGGGAGCGAACAGACGGGTAGCCGCCGGCATCAGCAGGTAGACCACCAGCAGCACGATGGTCAGGGTGACGAGGAAGGTGGCAACCACGTAGTTGGAGAGGAACGGATGCAGGCGCAACACCGGGCCCCAGATGATCGGCACCAGCAGCGTCAGCGGCAGGATCACAAACAGGGTCACCACTGCTTGCTTCCAGCGCGGCGGTTTGGCGGCGCTGTCGGCAAGCGGTGCGAACCAGAACTCGTTGACGGCACCGATTTCGGTGTTGTCGCCGTCGGCGAGCATGGGCGTGGCCTCGTCGATCAGGGCCTTGCGTTCGGGGGAGTCGAGCCACCGCTCAAGAGCGTCGGTGGAGCGGTAGCGCAGTACGCAGGTGAACAGCGCCAGGCGGTTTTGTTTGCTGCGTACCACGTCGACGCCGAGGTGGTCGGGGCGCTCGCCGGCAATGCGCACGATGCGGCGTAGCCAGGCTTCATAGTCGGCTTCACGGCCGGGTTTGATGAGGTGTTTGACGACCAGGGTGACGACTTCGTCGGGGCTGGTTTTGGGTGTTGGGTCCATGGTGTGGATTCCCCCCTGGAGAGTTGAACGATGGGGGGAGTTTGGGGGGCTTCGGGGGTTTGGAATTGGATGTATGTGCTGTTTGGCGTGGCGGCCTGAAAGCCGACCTGAGTGCTTAGATCAAAAGCAAAAGCGAGGCGGTGTGTCAGTTGATGCACTTGGTGACTGACCCACCGCATTCGCGAGCAAGTCGAATCGTCGCACCGCCGCTCCCACATTTTGAACTTGGTACATCAGCCAGCTCCCACAGAAAAGCAGTTCTGCTTCTGCCGTGCTTTTGCCCTGCTTTTGCTTCAACCACTCAGGTCGGCTACCAGGCCGCCGTGCTCTGCTTTTGATCTGCTGTTGATCTTGATCTGACAGGCCCCGTTAACCACGATGGCCGAACGCAGGCGAGGCACCGAGTGGTGGGGCAAAGCGTTTTTTGGTTACTTTTTTAGGCGCTCTTGTAAAAAAGTGACCCGCCGTAAGGGCGGAACCCTAAGCCGCCGTTACCGCAGCAACGGATATGTACCCAATCAAAAAACCCGAGCCATGTGCTCACTTATGCGCCCCCGCAACCACCGCTCCGCCGGATCATTATCATGCACCCCACTCCAAACCATCGATAACTCCGCCGCCTCGATCTCAAACGGCGGATCCTCCGCCCGCAACACAGTCCCCTCAGTCAACGCACACGCCGCATAATCCGGCACCGTCGCAATAATCTGCGTCCCCGCCAACAGCGCCCGTAACCCACTGAACTGCGGCACCGCGAGCACCACCCTTCGCGCCCGGCCAATCCGTGCCAGGTCCAGGTCGATATTGCCGCTCAAATCCCCCGAAAACGACACCATCGCATGCGGCCGTTCGCAGTACTCATCCAGCGTCAACGGCGCCCCTCCGTCATCCCCACGCAATACCTTGCACGGAATATCCCGCAGCTTCTTGCGCTTGGCATTCGCCGGCAGCTCAGTGGTGTAACTGACCCCCACCGAAATCTCGCCACTGGCCAACAACGCCGACATCAACAGGTAATTGGCCCGGCGCACCACCACGATAATCCCCGGTGCCTCCTCACGCAGTTGACTGAGCAACGGCGGAAACAACCCAAATTCCGCATCATCAGACAGCCCTATACGAAACACCGCACAGCTGGTAGACGGGTCGAAATCCTTGGCGCGGCTGACCGCGCCGGAAATAGTGTCCATGGCCGGTTGCAGCTCCTTGAGTATCGCCAGCGCCCGTGGTGTGGGCTCCATGCCTCGCCCGTTACGCAACAGCAACGGGTCGTCGAACAAATCCCGCAATCGCCCCAATGCGGCGCTCACCGCGGGCTGGCCCATAAAGAGTTTTTCGGCGACCCGGGTCAGGTTCTTCTCGAACATCAGTGCCTCAAAAATCACCAGCAGGTTCATGTCGACGCGGCGCAGGTCGTTGCGATTCATGGCGATATCCAGACGGTTTCCAGGCCGCCAGCTAAGCACGTCAACCACTGCTGCGATTGCACACCTGTGCTGTCCTTTCCACGCCCTCACCTGGCGAAATTAACAACGATTAACTCGTCAGCCGGACGGTCCGGCGCCAAAAATGAAGCGGTCTACACTGGACCCATTCACCGGGAACGCTCCCATCGACTACGGATATTTGTCATGGCCCGACTTGAGTACTGCGCTCCGCGTTTTTCCGTTGCCGGTGGCCTCTGTCCTCGGCGTGAACGTATTGCCAAACAACTCATCCTCGCCAACCTCGGTGACAGCCTGGCGATTGCTGACCTGGCGCAGGCTTGCGCGCTGTCGCGCAGTCACTTTTCCCGTGCATTTAAGTGCACCACCGGGCTGTCTCCGCAAGAGTGGATTCGCCAACAGCGCATCCAGCGAGCCAAGGAACTGATCACCCACTCATCCTTGAGCCTGACGCAAATCAGCCTGGAGTGCGGGTTCTGCGACCAGGCGCACTTCTGTCATATGTTTACGCGCAGTGAAGGGGTCAACCCGATGACCTGGCGAAACCACCAATTGCGTCACAAACCGCAAGTGATTGCGGCCTAGTGGTTGGCACACGCCTGGAATATGCTGGCCAGACCCTTATTCCAGAGCTCCGGCATCCATGAGTGACCTCAGCGACCAGGCCGTGCAGTTCGGCCCCTATCGCGTCCACCCGCACCAGCGGCTGGTGCTGGAGGCAGGTCGGCCGTTGCGTCTGGGGCGGCGTGCGGTGGAGATTCTGCTGATCCTGCTGGAACACGCCGGCAACGTGGTGAGCAAGCAGGAACTGATCACACGGGTCTGGCCGAAAAGTGTGGTGGAAGACACCAACCTGCGGGTGCATATGGCGGCGTTGCGCAAGGCATTGGGCGATGGCCAGGCGGGGCAGCGCTATATCGTCACCGTGGCCCAGCGTGGCTACAGTTTTGTGGCGCCACTGAGCATCGAACCGATGACACTTCCCACCGACGGTATGCCCCACAGCCAGGGCCATAACCTGCCGCTGCGCCGCACGCGGATGATCGGCCGCCAGGCGCTGATCGATGCGCTGGTGCAGCAACTGCCGCAGCAACGCTTTATCACCCTGACCGGCGCAGGTGGCATCGGCAAGACCACCGTGGCGCTGCGCGTGGCGGAATTGCTGATCGGGCATTATCGCGACGGCATTCGCCTGTTGGACCTGGCGCCGCTCAGCGCGCCGTCGATGATCTTGCCCAACCTCGCCGCCCTGCTCGACCTCACGCCTGCCGAAAATGAGCCGCTGCTGACGTTCGCCCGCGACCTGCGGGAGCGCCAGTTGCTGCTGGTCATCGACAATTGCGAACACCTGCTGGACGACATCGCACTGATCAGCGAAACCCTGCTGCGCCACGCGCCCCGCTTGCACATCCTCGCCACCAGCCGCGAAGCGCTGCGGGCCGAGGGGGAATACGTGCAGCGCCTCGAACCGCTGGCCTGCCCGCCCGCCACCGGCAACCGGGCCCAGGCCCTGGGCTACCCGGCGCTGCAACTGCTGATCGAACGCGCCATGTCCCATCAGGACAGTTTTGAACTCAGCGAAGCCGAACTGCCCCTGGCGATTGATATCTGCCAGCGCCTGGACGGTATTCCGCTGGCAATCGAACTGGTGGCCGCACAAATTGAGCGCTTCGGTCTGCCGGGGTTGCTGGTGCAAATGGAGGACAACGTGCGCCTGCTCACCCGTGGCCGGCGCAGCGCCCTGCCCCGCCATCAAACCCTGCGCGCCACGCTGGATTGGAGTTTTGATTTGCTCACGTCGTGCGAGCAGATTTGCTTGCGCCGCCTGGCCGTATTTCGTGGCGGGTTCAGCCTGGCCAGCGCAGCGGCAGTGATCGCCGGCGAGCAGATCGCGCCGAACGAGGTGTTGGGTTCGATCACCCAGTTGGTGGCCAAGTCGCTGCTCAACGTGGAGGCTGGCGATGATGAAATGGTCTACCGCCTGCTGGACATCACCCGCACGTACGCCCTGGAAAAACTCAGCGTGGCCGCTGAACTCGACGCCACCCGTGAACGCCACGCAGCGCGCTGCCTGGCGCTGATGGAGCAGGCACAGGACGACTGGGAGCTGATCAAGACCCAAGCCTGGATCGACCGCTATGCACCGCTGCGCGAAGACATTCGTGCCGCCCTCGATGGCTGCCTGAGCGATTCGGGCACGCACCTGCTGGGTATTCGCCTCACGGTCAGTGCCATGCCGTTGTGGCAGGAATTATCGCTGCTGCGCGAACACGGGCTGTACGTGGGCAAAGCGCTGGCGCGGCTGGTTCAGTCAGACGCGCCGAGCCAACGCCTGCACATGGCGCTGCAACTGGCGCTGGGCAGTTTTTCCTATCACGCCCATGGCGCAACGCCACAGACCCGCGAAGCCTTTGCCTGTGCGCAACGCCTGGCGCAAGCCGGCAAGGATTTGACCGGCCAGCTACGTGCGGTATCCGGGCTGATGGCCGTCAACCTGTGCAGCGGCAACTACCGTGAGGCGTTGCTGCAAAGCCAGCACTTTGATCGACTGGGCCTGCATTCCGAGCCCTTGCTGGACCTCAGCGCCCAGCGCCTGCGGGTGTTGGCGCAGCACTTCGCCGGCAACCAGGCGCTGGCATTGCACAACGCAGAGCAAGTGATCCAGCGCATGGCGCACAGCGGTCACCTCAATCGCTTTACCCACGGTTTTGGCGTGCAATACGACCAGAGCGTGGCCGCCTTGACGATCCTCGCGCGCATCCTGTGGCTGCGCGGTTTTGCAGAGCGTGCCTGGCGTACCGCCAACCAGGCACTGGAGTTGGCATTGCAGATCAACCACGGCACCTCGATCTGCTACACCCTGGCCCTCGCCGGTGTGGTCATCGCCCGCTACAACGGGGACACCGCCGCGGCGCGTTCACGGCTGGAGCTGTTGCTGCAACAGGCACAAAAACACTCGGTGCAGTTGTTCCACACCTGGGCACGCCACTATGAGGGCAGCGCACCGCATGAGGATCTGTCAGGGCTGGGCCTGGTTCAGGACACCCTCGTGACCTTCGGTACCGCCACGGGGGATGACGCTGTATTTGACCGCGCCAGAAGCGGCGCGGCCGGTTGGTGCACCGCCGAGATTCTGCGGGTGCGCGCCGAGGCACAGACCGATACCCGCACACGCGAAACACTGCTGCTCGAAGCCCTCGGCGTGGCGCATCAACAAGGCGCGCTGGCCTGGGAACTGCGCAGCGCAACCTCACTGGCGCGACTGTGGCAAAGCCAAGGGCGCACGCAGGCGGCCCGCGATCTGTTGAACTCGGTCTACGAGCAATTCACCGAAGGCTTTGCGACTCTGGACCTAGTTCGCGTGCGCAGCCTGCTCGACGAGTTGCAGGACAAACGGCCGGCCTGAAAATGGCCCCAGGTAATGCCCATAACCCTGTTGCAAATGCGCCACCTGCACCGGGTCGCGCAGTTGCGCCAGCGCATAGCTGCGCACGCTATTAAGCAGGCGGTAGCGCTCCGGGCCGGGACCGGGCTCCACCGTGAGCAACGAAGTCGACGCCAGGCGCGCCAGCAGATAGGACAGGTCGGCGTGCTCCAGCTCGGTGCCGGCGACCCACCCGGTCAGGGTGGGCAAGGTCACTGCCGTTTTGAACAGCGCCAACTGCAGGAATAGCCAGCGCTCCGGCAGGCTCAGGCGCTGATAGGTCCAATCCAAGGCAGCGGCCAGGGATTGATGGCGCTCCACTGCCGTGCGTCGGCCTCGGGTCAGCACCTGCAAACCCCGTTGCAACTGGGCCTGCACGCCGTGTACGCCCAGGGCCTCGACGTGGGCCGCCGCCAGTTCCAGGGCCAGGGGAATGCCATCCAGACGTCGGCAGATAGCCCGCAGCGGCACCAGGTCCTGGGGCCGCAACACAAAATCCTGCTGAGCGGCGTGCACCCGTGCGACAAACAATTGCACCGCCGGGTACGCCATCGCCTGCTCGACATTACCCCAGGCCGACGGGGTCGGCTGCGCCAGCGTGGGCACGCGTTGTACCCATTCGCCGGGCACCTGCAAGGCTTCGCGGCTGCTTAACAACACGCTCACCTGGGGCGCGTTGTCGCGCAGTGCGCGCACCAGATGGCGACAGGCGCCGAGCAGCAAATCTGCGCCGTCGAGCACCAGCAACAGTTGGCGCGTTGCCAACTGGCGGCTCAGTTCAACGGCGTTTGCACAGGGTGCCAGGTGCAGCGTATTGGCCAGGTGCCGCAGCATTTGGGTCGGCGCCTGCACGGTTGCCAAATCCACCCACCACACGCCGTCGCGATAGCGCGGTAATACCCGTTCGGCGAGGGCCAGGGCCACGCTGCTTTTGCCCACACCGGCGCAGCCCGTGAGCATCATCAGGCGTTGGCCGGACAGGCGCCGCACCAGCGCGCCCAATAACTCATCACGGCCCACCACCGGGCTGAGCCGGGTGGCCAGGTTGTGCCGAGGTGTCGTCGCCGCAGGCAGACTCTGCAGCGGCGCCGCAAAGCAGTAGCCGCGCTGGGGGTCGTTAAGGATGTACGGTTGCCCGACAAGCGCACGGCGCAGTGCGGCGATGTGCACGCGCAAGTTGTTCTCTTCCACCACACTGCACGGCCAGACCCGGGCAATCAGCGCGTCCTTGCTGACAAACTGCCCAGGTACTTCCAGCAAAACCGCCAGAATATCCAGCGCTCGCCCACCCAACGGCACCGGCAGGCCTGCCTTGGTGACCAGGCGTTGTTGCCGATGAAAGGTGTAGGGGCCAAAGCTCACTGGGTGTGGGTTGTTCATGTGGTTAAAAGCGCTGGAACACCCGGCCTTGGGCGTCTGCGCATCCTTTTCCATGGGCCTGTCGTTATCTTGCCAGCTACCCGTGACAGGACAATGCTGGCATGGGGAGCGACACGGACAATCAGGTGCGCGAGACGGACATCCTGGCGTTAACTGAACTGTTGTCGGTATTGGGTAGGGTTAAGCCCGAGCTTTTCACTGAACAAAAAGCGCATATGCCGCACGCTGCCAAAGCCTGCGCGAAACGCCACGGTCTTGAGCGGCAGGTCGGTGGTTTCCAACAAGTGGCGGGCGCGATCGATGCGCGCGCCTTGCAGGAAGGCCATGGGCGTCATGTGCACCTCCTTGGCAAACAGCCGCGCGAAGTGGCGTGCGCTCATGCCTGCCAACGCAGCCATGGAATCGATAGTGAACGGCTGATCCAGTTGCGCCAGCACCTGGTCCTGCACCCGGGTGATCGCGGTTTCCAGCGGCGCGACGGCAGCGGTCATCGGGCTGAACTGGGCCTGGCCGCCCTGGCGCTTCATCACCACCAGCAACACTTTGGCCACGTCCACCGCCACCTGCTTGCCATGGTCCTGGGCCACGATCGACAACGCCAGGTCGATACCGGCGGTCACCCCGCCGGAGGTGATCAAACGGCCATCCTGCAAATAGATGCGATCGGTCTCGACGATCGCCTTGGGAAAGCCTTTGATCAGGCGTTCGGTGTAATGCCAGTGGGTGGTCACGCGGTGGCCATCGAGCAGTCCGGCATGCCCGAGCACAAAGGCGCCGGTGCAGATCGAACCGAAACGCCGCGCACGTGGCGCTGCGGCGTTGAGCCAGGGCAGCAACGCGGGATGGCATTCGTTATAGGCACCGGGGCCGCCAGGTACCAACAGCAGGTCATAGGCGTCGTGGGCCTGGTCCAGCAGCAGGTCGGGTTGTATCAACACGCCATTGGAGGCGCGTAACAGGCCGGGCTCGGTGCCAATCGTGAGGATTTGGTAGTGAGCGGCCGTAGGCAGATAGCGATTGGCAATGGAAAACACTTCGAGTGGCCCGGCCATGTCGAGCAGCAGGAAGTCCGGGAACAGCGCCATGGCCACGGTTTTCATGAAGAGAAAAGTCCATCGAGAAGGAAGTCGAGGCGGCATTATGGCACGCCTTTTACTGTCAACTTGAAGGAGACAGTCATTCAGATTTCAGCTTCTTAATGAATTTATCAGTAACCATTAACCTTCTTCTCAACGCCAGCGCCCTGCATCACGCAGCCCGCGCTCACTTGAGGACAAGACCATGCTGACCCTTCGCAAAGCTTCGGAACGCGGCGCCGCCAATCACGGTTGGTTGAAGTCGTTTCACACCTTCTCGTTCGCCAACTACTGGAACCCCAATGAGCAGGGTTTTTCCGACCTGCTGGTGATCAACGATGACCGCGTTGCGGCCGGCAAAGGCTTCGGCCAGCACCCGCACCGCGACATGGAGATTTTCTCCTATGTGCTCGAAGGCGCCCTGGAACACAAGGACACCCTGGGCACCGGCTCGGTGATTCGCCCTGGCGATGTGCAACTGATGAGCGCCGGCAGCGGCGTGGCCCACAGCGAGTTCAACCACAGCCAGAGCCTGGGCGTGCACTTTCTGCAAATCTGGATCGTGCCGAATGTGGCCGGCGCCGAACCGCGCTATCAACAGGAACACTTCAGCGCGACGCAGAAACGTGGACGCTTGCAGTTGATCATCTCGCCGGATGGCGCCGAGGGCTCGCTCACTGTTCGCCAGGATGCGCGGGTGTATGCCGGGCTGTTCAAGGGCGACGAAGCCGCGACCCTGGACCTGCCGCCGGATCGCCATGTGTACGTGCATGTGGCCCGGGGCAGCGTAGAAATCAACGGCCAGCGCTTGCAGGAAGGCGACGGCGCCCGCGTGCGGGACGAACGCCAGATCCGCCTGAGCCAGGGCGACGATGCCGAGGTGCTGGTGTTTGACCTGCGCCCTCAGGAACTGCCGCAGATGCCATGACCGTGTCCACGATGGCCCGCAAAACGGGCCATCGCTGGCGTCGATAGTCACCATCAGCGCAATGAAGTTCTCTTAAAAAATCCAACGCGTAACATCAAACCCATGCCAAACGGCACCCCACTAAAACACTCGGAGCACACCACCATGAAACGCCAACTCTTGCTTAGCCTCGCTTTCTCGGTACTCGCTGCAAACGCTTTTGCTCACCCGGTTGTCGCTGAAGGCGGCGCGGATCGCCTGCAAGGTAACCACGTAGCAGAAGGCGGTTCTGATCGTCTGCTGGAGCGTCGTGTCGCCGAAGGTGGCGCTGATCGCTTGCAGGAACGCGGTCTGGCCGAGGGTGGTGCTGACCGTCTGCAAGAACGCGGCCTGGCCGAAGGCGGTGCTGATCGTCTGCAGGAACGTGGTCTGGCTGAAGGCGGTGCTGACCGTCTGCAGGAACGCGGCCTGGCCGAAGGCGGCGCGGATCGTCTGCAAGAACGCGGCCTGGCCGAAGGCGGTGCGGATCGTCTGCAAGAACGTGGCCTGGCTGAAGGCGGTGCGGATCGCCTGCGCGGCAACAACGCATAACCCCGCACTGTTTGCGGGGCACCCCAAACCGGCCTGATCAGCCGGTTTTTTTTCGTCCCCGATTAATGCAGGTTGTGGTCCACCCACAATACTGCCTTGCCGATCTGTTGCCGTGCCTCGATGCGTTCATGCACCTGCTGCACCGTCTCCAGGGTGTAATGCCCCTCGATCGCCACTGTCAGCGACCCCTCCAGCATGGCCGCAAATACCGCATTGGCGCGCCGTTGCACGGTCGCCCCATCGGCCATATGGTCGGCCAGCCGCGGTCGCGTCAAAAACAACGAGCCCGCCTCCCCCAGCTCAATCGGGTCAAGGTCCGTCAGCGAGCCCGAGACGTTGCCGTAGTTGACGATCAAACCGCGCGTGCGACAGGCCCGAAAGCTTTCACGCAAGGTGTTTTTGCCCAGCGAATCGAAGACCACGTCCACCCCTCGCCCGCCTGTGGCGTGCAGGACCTGGTCGGCAAATCCATCATACGTCCAGGCCTGATGGGCGCCGCGCTGCCGAGCAATCGCGCATTTCTCCGCGGTGCTGCCGGTGGTGAACACCGTCGCCCCCAACCGACGCGCCATTTGCACCAGCAATTGCCCGATGCTGCCGGACGCCGCGTGAATCAGGCAGGTACTGCCTGCTTGCAAACGCGCCACCTCGTCAATCAGGTAGTGCGCCGTGCAGCCCTGAAACATCGCCGCAGCGGCTTGATCAAAGGGGATTGCGCCGGGAATCTGCGCGACTTTGTCGGCCGGCACATTGGCGTACTCGGCATACGCGCCCCAGGCAATGCACCAGGCCACGCGATCGCCCACAGCCAAGTGACTCACGCCGGGGCCGACTTCCACCACGACACCGGCGCCCTCCATGCCCAAGGTGCACGGCAGGCGCACCGGGTAAGTGGCGGAGCTTGCGTATTTGCCTTGGCGCGTATGAATGTCCATGAAATTGATCCCGGCGCAGGCCACTTTGACCAGCACATGCCCGGCTGTGACCTGGGGTTTTGCAACGTCGTGGCGAAGGTGGGCGACTTCGGGACCGCCGTAAGCTTGCAGGGTGATGGCTTTCATGGGGAACAACTCCGTTTGCACTGGGAAGCGGCCATGGTAAAAGGACATGATCGGCTGGAATATTCCCCAATCTCTCCCAGCCTCTGTGCGGAAATAACCCGATGTTCGATTGGCAAGACCTCTATTACTTCACCGTATTGGCCCGCACCCAGTCGCTGTCGGCAGCCGCCCGCGAGTTGCAGGTGGAACACGCCACCGTCGGGCGCCGCGTCGATGCGCTGGAAAAAGCCCTGGGCGTGAAACTGGTGGACCGCCTGCCCCGCAGTCGCCCACTCACGGCCCAAGGCCTGGCACTGGCCGAATTGGCGGCAGGCATGGGCGACATGGCCACCGAAGTGCTGCGCCTGTCGCGCGTCGCCTCCATCGAACTGGCCGGCACCGTACGGGTGAGTTGCCCGCCGTCCATCGCCAACCATTGCATCGCGCCTCACGTGGCGCGGTTGCGCGCCCAGTACCCGCAGTTGAACCTGGTGCTGATGCCCTCCACGCAACTGGCCGCGCTGGACAAGGGCGAAGCCGATATTGCCTTGCGCACAGTGCGCCCCGACGAAGACGCACTGGTGCGCCGCAAGGTCGGCGTGGTGCGTTTTGGGCTCTATAGCGCGCCTGAATTCAACCAGCTACCTGCCGCGCAGTGGACCTTCATCGCCTACGACAGCAGCCGTGACCACCTGCCCCAACAAGCGTGGCTGCACCAACTGCGCGGCCAACGCCCGATCGTGTTTGCCGCCAGCGACCTGATCACCCAGCAAATGGCCGCCCGCGCACACGTCGGCGCCGTGGTGCTGCCCACCCTGGTGGGCGATCACGACCCGCTGCTGACCCGACTGCCCACGGCCACCGACGGCCCGGTGCGCGATATCTGGCTCACGGTGTACCCCGATATCCGTCGTTCACCGTCGGTGAAAGTGGTGATGGAGTTTCTAGTGCACTGCGTTGAAAGCAAGGCACAGTTGCGTCGCTGAATCAGCCCGAAACCGCCAGGAATTTCTTGCGATACGCCGCCGGCAGCATCCCTACGCGCTGCTGGAACAGGCGGCGAAACGAGTTACTGTCTTCATACCCGACCGCGTAGGTGATGCTGTCGAGGGTCATGCGCGTCGATTCCAGCATCTGCTTGGCGCGCTCCAGACGCAGGGTTTGCACATAGGCGATAGGCGTATAGCCGGTCGCCTCCTTGAAACGCCGCTTGAAATTGCGCACGCCAAAGCCAAAACGCCGGGCCACGTCGTCAATCACCAGCGCCTGGGCAAAGTGCTGTTCCAGCCAGCGCTGCACCCGCAGGATCGCCCCGTCGCCGTGGCTCTTGGGCAACGACCACACCGCATACACCGACTGCTCGGTGCGCACGTTGTCGATCAGCAGGTATTTGCCACAAGTCTGCGCCAGCTCCGGTGAGCCGAAACGGCGGATCAGGTGCAGCATCAAATCCATCGCTGCACTGGCACCACCGCAGGTGATCACGCGATTTTCTTCGCAGAGGATCTGCGCGTCATCCAGGACCACATCCGTGTAACGCCGTCGGAAAAACTCGGCAAACGCCCAGTGGGTAGTGGCGCGCAAACCTTGCAGCAGACCGGTCTCCGCGAGCAAGAAAGCCGCCGTGCACATCGACGCCAACACAGCCCCTTGGGCATGCTGTTCACGCAACCAGGGGCCGTAGGCAGAAAAAGTCGGCAAGGCATCTTTGAGGGTAAAGAGGAAGCCGGGGATCAGAATCAGATCGGTCTGGCGCACCTGCGCAGTCGCGCACGCCACCTGCAAACGCTGCCCGCCCCAGGCGTCCACGGCCTGGCCGTCGAGGGAGGCGACCACAATCTCGAACGGCGGGCTGTCGGCAAACAGGTTGGCGGCACTGAGCATTTCCAGAGCCAGGGTCGCACTGGCGGCGGAGCATTGATCGGCCAGGAGCAAGGTAATGTGCATAAAAGAGTCCGCGTGCGTTTTTCGCATGAAATAAGTCATTTGCGCACCTACCTTAGCCGATCTCGCGCCCGTAAAGTGCCGCCACTGATCAACTGCCTGGCGCTTTTATGAATCTCTGGTTTCGCTTGCTGTTCATGTTGTCCCGCCGCCCCTGGCGCAAGCCCGCCCATGGCTTGGCAACCACCGTGGTGCGCATGCGAGTGTGGCCGCTGGACCTGGATATCAACCGGCATGTCACCAATGGCCGGTACTTCTCCCTGGCGGACGTCGCGCGGATGGATTTTGTACTGCGCACCGGCGCGTTTCGCGTGGCCCTGCGCAACAAGGCGTTGCCGATCGTAGGCGATACCTGGGGCAAGTTTCGCCGCGAGTTGAAGCTGTTCGAAGTGTTCGAGGTGCACACCCGCATGCTCGGCTGGGACCACAAATGGAGCCTGATGGAGCACCGTTTTGTCAGCAAGGGTCGGGTGGTGGGCGTGGTGGTGATGCGCGGGCTGTTTAAATCAGCCAAGGGCACCCTGCCCCCGGCAGATTTTCTGCGGGAGCTGGGCTTGGCCGAGGCGTCGCCGCCTATGCCACAGTGGCTGAGCGACTGGGCGCAGAGTTGTGATGATATGAGTGTGCAGTTGCGCGAAGAGGAGCAGGTTTGAGGTCACGGCGCTGACGCGTACTGCCCTTCACTGACCGGCTCCAACCAGTCCACCACCTTGCCGTCCAGCACCTCGGCAATCGCGATATGGGTCATGGCGGTGCTCGGCGTAGCGCCGTGCCAATGCTTGACGCCGGGGGCAATCCACACCGTGTCGCCGGGGCGGATGGCACGTACCGGCTGGCCCCATTCCTGCACCAGCCCGGCGCCGGCGGTGACGATCAATGTCTGCCCCAAGGGGTGGGTATGCCAGGCGGTGCGTGCGCCCGGTTCGAAGGTGACGGTGGCGCCACTGACGCGTGCGGCATCGGTGCCTTTGAAGGGCGCATCCACGCGCGCGGTGCCGGTGAACCAGTCGGCAGGGCCTTGGGCTGAGGGTTGCGAGCCATTGGGGGTGATGGTGAGCATGGGGGTCTCCTGTGCGCTGGATTCTTGAGCGAGCAATGACAGCGAGAGCGCTGCGGCGGCGAATGTTTTCAACGGTCGTTCTCCGATTGAAGGGCTGGATTCAATCTAACAGCACCCTATTGAGATAATTAGCCGCTAGAATCTGAAAATACTTATGAGAGCTGCTCATCAATGCTCAAAGAAAATGCCAATGACCTGCTCGCCTTCCTGGCCGTTGCGCGCGAGCGCAGCTTTACCAAGGCGGCAGCGAAACTTGGCGTGTCGCAGTCGGCACTGAGCCATACGATCCGCGCGCTGGAAGCGCGTTTGGGGCTGCGCTTGCTCACACGCACCACACGCAGCGTGTCGCCCACCGAGGCCGGGCAACACCTGATCGACACCGTCGGGCCGCACTTCGATGAAATCCAGATTGGCCTGGAAGGCCTGAGCAATTTGCGCGACACGCCCTCGGGCACGATCCGCATCAACGCCATGGACCATGCGCTGGAGCACATCCTCTGGCCGGTGCTCAAACCTTTCCTGGCCCAATACCCTGACATCGCTATCGAAGTCTGCTGCGACTACGGTTTCGTCGATATTGCCGCCCAGGGTTTCGACGCCGGCGTGCGCCTGGGGGAGGACGTGGCCGAAGGCATGATCGCCACTCGTATCGGCCCGGACATGCGCATGCTCGTCGTCGGTTCACCCCGCTATTTTGCCGACCATCCCCTTCCGACGACGCCACGCGACCTCACGGCCCACGCGTGCAACAACCTGCGCCTGCCCACCAACGGTGGCCTGTACGCCTGGGAATTCAAAAAGGCCGGGGAAAGCCTGAACGTGCGGGTGTCAGGCCAAGTGACCTTCAATGGTGTGTACCAACTGCTCAAGGCCGCCGTGGACGGGTTTGGCCTGAGCTACATTCCTCAGGACATCGTGGCGCCGTACTTGGCGGATGGCCGCTTGATCGCCGTGCTGGACGACTGGTGCGCCCCCTTTGCCGGTTTTCACCTGTACTACCCAAGCCGGCGACAGGCTTCGCCGGCGTTTGCGTTGCTGGTGGAAGCGCTGCGTTATCGCGGCTGAAGAAAACGCGCTCATGACTACCAGCTCTCTCCCAAACCCAGCAGGCCCAGTATCTGCCGGCGCAGGCCCACCAGATAAAGGTCATCGCGGTGCCGAGGGTAAGGTCGATCAATGCTCAACTGCGCCTGAACCTGCGCCGGGCGGTCACTGAACACAATCACGCGGTTGGCCAGCAGCAAGGCCTCCTCCACATCGTGGGTCACCAACAACGCGGTATAGCCTTGGCGCTGCCACAGGTCGATGAGTTCCTTTTGCATGGTGATGCGAGTCAATGAATCGAGTTTGCCCAAGGGCTCGTCGAGGATCAGCAATCGCGGCTGATTGACCAACGCCCGCGCCAACGCCACCCGCTGCGCCATGCCGCCAGAAAGCTGCCGAGGGTACGCGCGGGCAAACGCGCTAAGGCCGACCTTTTCCAACGCCTCATCCACCTTGAAAGCATGCGTCTTGAGCAAACCCTGGGCCTCCAGGCCAAGCGCCACGTTGTCCCACACGCGGCGCCACGGGTACAGGGTCGGGTCCTGGAAGACCACCACGCGGCTAGGGTCCGGGCCGAGAATGGGTTCGCCATCGGCCAACAGCCTGCCGGAGTCAGCCGGTTCCAAACCGGCCACCAGGCGCAGCAAGGTGGATTTACCACAGCCCGAAGGCCCGAGCAGCGCCACACACTCGCCGGGGGCGACGTCCAGCGAAACCCGCTCCAGCACCGGTAGAGGGTGCCCGTCCAGGGCAAAGCCGTGACTCAGATTTTCTATCCGCAACGCCAACCCCGTCGATGCCGATGCCGCGTGTGCCAGGGCTACCATTTCATTGCTCCTTTCTGCCAGGCCAGCAAGCGGTCGCGCACCAGGAACAACCCGGTGATCAACCCCGAACACGCCAGCGCCATGATCAACAATGCCGCGTACATATTCGCGTACGCCGCCCACCCCTGTGCCCATTGCAGGTACCAGCCGATGCCGGATTTCACCCCCATCATTTCCGCCACTACCAAGGTCGAGAATGAGGCGCCCAGGCCCATGAACAGGCCGACAAACACATGGGGCAACGCGGCGGGAATCGCCACCTTGAAAACCAGGAAAGCTTGCTTGGCACCCAGGGTACGCGCCACGTCGTAGTAGGTTTTATCCACACTCGCCACGCCGGACCAGGTCAGCACCGTGACCGGAAACCAGGTCGCCAGGGCGATCAGGAATACGCTGGCGCTCCAACTGCTGGGGAACAGGAAAAAACACAGCGGCAACAAAGCCGTCGACGGCACCGGCCCAAGGATGCGCAACACCGGGTGCAGCCAGTAGCCGATCCGTGTGGACCAGCCGATGGCCACGCCCGCGACGAAGCCGGTGGCCGCCCCCAACGCTACGCCCGAGCCCAGCAGCAACGCCGAATGCAACAGACTGTCGGCCAGGCGTGCGTAGTCTTCGATATACACCGCGAGCAACGCCTGCGGCGGCGCGAAAAATGGCACCGGCAGCAATGCCAGTTTGGCGGTGAGCAGTTCCCAGATGCCCAGCAACACCGGCAACGCAATCAGCCAGGGCCCGGCATTGCGCAACCGTCGGCCCAGTTTGGAAAAGTGCCGCCCCAACAGGCTCAACCCAATAAACAGTGCAGCCATACCGATGCACAGGTTGGCCAGCCCCTGAGTCATCGGCCAATGGCGCGTCGCGTTGGGCCAGTAGCTGATCAGCAGCGCCACTGCGCCCCAGGCACCCACCACGCCTGCGCCCTGCCACCAGACTTTGAATGCCAGAGGCGGGTTCAGGGCCGTCGTATCAACTGAAGACATCAGCGGTGATCTCCTTGGCGAACTCCACCGGGTCGGTGCTTTTGCTGATCACTTCCACGGTTTTCAGGTCGGTGACGTAAGTGGTGATTTCCTGGGTCAGCGCCGCGCCAACCGCATGGTGGCCGTGGGTATGGTCATGCAGAATCGCCTGCACTTCTTCGGTGGAGGTGTTCAGCGCATAGGCCTGGAAGCCCTTGGCGACTTCTTCCGGGTGCTGCACGGAATAGTCATGGGCTTCCAGAATGGCCTGGGTCAGCGCCGCGACCACGCGCTTGTCTTCGCGCACCAACTTGCCGGTGACGCCCACCACGCAGCAGCTGAGGTTGGCGTATTCCTCCACCAGGTTGGTGGACAATTCACGCGCCACACCGGACTTGATCAGGCGGTACATGAATGGGTCACTGCCGCTGACCGCCTGCACTTCCCCGCGCTCCAGGGCCGTGCCCAACAGGTCAGCCGGGTACAGGCGCCACTCGACATCGCGCACCGGGTCGACACCGTGTTTTTTCAGCAGGATCGAGAAGAAATTACGATCCGGGCTGGCCATGTCGGTCACGCCGATGGCCTTGCCCTTGAGGTCCTCCAGCTTGGTCACGCCGCCGTTCACCGCACTGAGCAACCGCAGGCAACCGCCGTGGGTGCCGGCGGTGAGTTTCACATCAAAGCCCTGCTCCAGGGCCTTGAGCCAACGCAGTGCCATGCCCACGCCCGCATCGGCCTTGCCGGTGGCGATGGCTTCGAGCAGCACTTCGGTGGAGTTGCCGAAGTTGACGAGTTCAACGTCGAGGTTGTGCTTCTTGAAAAACCCCTGGCCGTGGGCAATCACCACCGGGGCCAGGCATACGGCATTGAGGTTGACCGCCAGCTTGAGTGAGCGCGGCGCATCAAGACGGATAAAGTCGCCAGTACCGGCGGGTTCCTGAGGCGTGTTGTGGCCCGCATGTTCATCGGCTGCCAAGCCCAGGCGTGGCAGCGACAGCAGCAAGGGACTGGCCAGGGTGATGCCGGCCAGGCCCAGGAGCCGGCGGCGGGTTAAGTGATCAAAAGCAGCCATGCGAAATATCCCTTTAAAAATTCAGTTGTTGAGATCGGCCAGCCCCAGATGCTCGCGCAGCGTCGAGCCTTCGTACGCCGTGCGGAACACCCCCTTGCGCTGCAAATGCGGAATCACACTCTCGACAAACTCGCTGAACGAGCCCGGCAAGTAACCCGGTGAAATCACAAACCCGTCGCAGCCTCCCTGCTCGAACAGCTCGGCCAATTGGTCGGCGATCTGCGCCCCGGTGCCCACCAGTTGCGGCACGCGCACACTGCTGGCAAAGATGCGGCCAAGTTGTTCCAGGGTGATTTCGGGCCCCTGCATCAGCAGCTTTTCGGCGGTCGCGGCAGGGATCAATGGCGACCGGGCCACCTCGGCCAGCGTGGCGTTCAGCGGGAATGGCGACAGGTCGACATTCAGCTGCGAAGCCAGTGTCACCAGGCCCAACTCGGGCCGCGCCAGGGCGTTGTGCTTGTCGCGTTTGGCCCGGGCTTCGGCTTCGCTGCCGCCAATAAACGGCATCACCGCCGTCAGCACTTTGCAACTGTCGGCGTCGCGGCCTTGTTGCACCACGTGGGCGCGCACGTCATCGCGGAAGGCGCGCATGGCCGCCAGGTGCGGGTGAATGGTGAAAATCGCCTCGGCCCAGCGCGCGCCAAACCGCCGACCGCGCCCGGAAGAACCCGCCTGGATCAGCACCGGTCGACCCTGGGGCGTGCGTGGAATATTCAGCGGGCCTTCCACCTTGAACCAGTCGCCTTGATGCTGCACCGACTGGATCAGCGCAGGGTCGGCGAGCACGCCACTTTCGCGGTCCAGCTTGAGCGCGCCCTTGCCCCAGCTGTTCCAGAGTTTCAGCGCGACCTCGACAAATTCATCGGCGCGGTCATAGCGCAGGTCGTGTTCCAGGTGCTTGTCCTTGCCGAAGAGGCGCCCTTCACTGTCGTTCATCGAGGTCACGATATTCCACGCCGCGCGCCCCTTGGACAGGTGGTCGAGCGTGGCGAATTCGCGGGCGATATGCGCCGGCTCGTAATAGGTCGTGGAGCGGGTCGCGCCCAGGCCCAGTTTGGTGGTCTGGCCTACCAGGTAGGAGAGGATCGGCAATGGGTCGAGGCGCGTGGCGTCCTGGGCGCCGTAGCGCAAGGCGAATTCGCGCGAGCCGCCCATCTGGTCGCCCACGGCCAGGCGATCAGCGAAAAACAGGAAGTCGAACAGGCCTTCTTCTACCACTTTGGCGATGCGTGAATAGTATTGCGGGTCGAGGTAATTGCCGACGGTTTCGGGGTGGCGCCACACGGCGTGGCTGTGCACCACGGGACCGCTCAACAGGAAGGCCGATAAGTGGATTTGGCGGCGTTTTGTCATGGGGAGCCTTAGCAGCGAGACGTAAAATATTCAGGCCTAAAACTTATATTAATAATCACCTATTATGAAAGAACGATATAATTCTATGGTTATGCCCGATTCATCGAAACCTTGAAAAAGCCCCCTAAGCTCAGATCGAAAGAGTATTTATCGAATGCTTTTTAGAACTTTAAGCTTGAAGATATTTCGCTGAAAATCGAGCGCGCCATGTCTATCCGTCGTCTCCTCGCCATTGTTATCGGGCTGCTGGCCTTTTCCGTCGCCGTGAGCGCCGAGGCTCAGGAAACCGTGCGCATCGGTTACCAGAAGTCTTCGACCCTGATCACCCTGCTGAAAACCCAGGGCACCCTGGAAAAAGCCCTCAAGGCCGACAATATCGACGTGAGCTGGCACGAGTTTCCCAGCGGCCTGCCGTTGCTCGAAGCACTGAATGTGGGCAACGTCGACATCAGCGCTGACGTGGCTGACACCGTGCCGATCTTCGCGCAGGCGGCCCAGGCCAAGCTCACCTACTTCGCCCAGGAAGCGCCCTCGCCGTCAGCCCAGGCCATCGTGGTGCGCAAGGACTCGCCGATCCAGCAGTTGGCGGATCTGAAAGGCAAGAAAATCGCGGTAACCAAAGCGGCCGGCACCCACTACTTATTGATCGCCGCGTTGGCCAAGGCGGGCCTGGCCTTCTCGGATATCGAGCCGGCCTATCTGTCACCGGCCGATGGTCGCGCAGCGTTCGAGAACAACAAGGTCGACGCCTGGGTCACGTGGGAACCCTTCCTCACAAGCGTGCAACGCCAGCTACCGACGCGCACCCTGGCCGATGGCGCCGGGCTGGCCAGTTACAAGCGCTATTACCTGACCGGCACGCCTTACGCCAAGGCGCACCCCGAGGTGTTGAAGTTGGTGTATGAGCAGTTGGAAAACGCGGGTAAATGGGTAAAAACCAACCCGCAGGACGCGGCGAAAGTGCTGGGCCCGCTGTGGGGCAATCTGGATGTGGCCACGGTCGAAGCCGCCAATGCGCACCGCAGCTATGAGGTGCAGCCAGTAACTCTGGACTCGCTGGGTGAACAACAGAAGATTGCCGATGCGTTCTTCAAGGCGGGGTTGTTACCCAAGGCGGTGGATGCGCAGGCTGTGCAGACCTGGAAGCCGTGAGGCCTGTCATCACGCTTCATGCTTCGAGCGCGCCTTGATATAAAACCTATCGCCGTTTGTTCTGAGAACCTGTCAATTATCACAGTAGACGCTCCCTGCGATGCTTTTTAGTCTGACGTGGTCAACCCACCCTGCAAGGAGCGTGACCATGGGATTCGTCGAAGAGTACAAGGGTTATCGAATTGAAATGGGGCCAACGGGCGGTCATTACGACAGCTATAACAACCTGGTCGGTCAGGCCAACGCCTACAGCGTTGTAAAATCGGATGGAAGCGGGAGCAGAAGCTTGGCCAAACCGACGTTAGCCGACGCGAGGCGTCACATTGATACCGAAACCTCGCCTCGTACCGACATGCCTCGCTACTAAGCAAGTGTATTAAACGGGTAGGCTGCCTGTGGGCGTGAACGGCCAAAGAAGGGGAAGGTTTCATTTGGCCAATGCGTTTGCCGGGCCGTTACTGGGCGCCGAGGGCGAACCGGTGGGTTCGCTGATGGTGGTGGACGTTGATGATCAAGCCCACGTGCAGAAGTGGCTCGCGACAGCGCCGTTTACTCGCAACGGCTTGTTCCATCAGGTAGACGTGCAGCTGTTCCAGAACCGTTGGCCGCAGAAATCCGGCTGTTCTGAGGCCTGACGGATGGGCGAGCGGGTAAACAAGCGGCTCGGGAAATGGTACAACGGGTGTCCCCTGCCGCCTCTGGAGACCGCCGCCCATGACGTCCAAACTCGAACAACTCAAGCAATTCACCACCGTGGTCTGTGACACCGGCGACCTGGAAGCCATCAGCCGCCTGCGTCCGGTCGACGCGACCACCAACCCGTCGCTGCTGCTCAAGGCCGCCGCCATCCCGGAATACGCCGAGCTGCTGCGCAACGCGGTGAACCTGTCCAAAGGGGATGTGGGCCTGGCGTGTGACCACTTTGCGGTGTCGGTGGGCGCGGGCATTCTCAAAGTGATCCCGGGACGCATCTCCACCGAAGTCGACGCGCGTTTGTCCTTTGACGAAGACGCGCTATGGGCCAAGGCCAACCAATTGATCGCGCTGTACGACCAGGCCGGCATCGGCCGCGACCGCGTGCTGATCAAACTGGCCTCCACCTGGGAAGGCATCCGCACCGCCGAACGCCTGGAAAAAGCCGGCATCCAGACCAACCTCACGCTGCTGTTCTCGTTCGCCCAGGCCGTGGCCTGCGCCGATGCGGGCGTGTTTCTGATCTCGCCCTTCGTGGGCCGCATCTACGACTGGTACCGCAAAAATACCGGCCTGGACTACACCGGCGCCGAAGACCCGGGCGTGCAGTCCGTGACGCGCATTTATAACTACTACAAGGCCAACCAGATCAACACTGTGGTCATGGGCGCCAGCTTCCGAACCCTCAGCCAGATCGAACAGCTGGCCGGTTGCGATCGTCTGACCATCAGCCCGGACTTGCTGCAAAAACTCGCTGAAGATACCGACCCCCTGGCGCGCAAATTGGTGCCGGGCGCCGAGGGCGAAGCGCGTCAGCAGTTGACCGAAGCGCAGTTCCGCTGGGCGTCGAATGAAGATGCGATGGCGACTGAGAAGCTGGCGGAAGGGATTCGGCAGTTTGCGCGGGATCAGGAAAAACTCGAGGCCGTGCTGGCTGCCTTGTGATAATCCTGCCTATGGATCACAGGCTGTTTATCAAAAGCCGGAAGTAGAATGACGAAAAGGGTCTTAGAACGGTCCTTTCGTCATCACCTGCTCATCAATAAACCGGCGCAACATCCCGATCCGCTGCGTATAGGCATCACTCAAGCAACTCACCTGCGCGCCGCACGCACGACGCTGCTTGAGCCACGCGCCTTGCCCGTCCATTAACGAGCCCCGCGCGCCCATGGCCATGAAGTGTTTGTTCAAGTCGTAGAGCAACGCCATCGTCACGTCCTGGTCATTCAGACCGACGTTCTTGCAGACAGCGATTTCGTCTGGCGCCCTGGCCTTGGCACAGTCGAAACTGGCGGCCGAGGCTACGGGGCTGAGCAGCAGCCCGCAAACACCCGTAAGAACTGCAAAAACAACAGGCTTGATCATCAGACGTTTGCTCCTCAGTGACGCACCACACCCTGCCCGAACCGATGAATCGCCAGGCAATACCCAATTAACGCCAGCGCCGCCAACAACCCGCCTGCCGCGCCGATCCAGGCGAAGCCGAAGTGGCTGCCAACCCAGCTGCCCATCAGCGCGCCGCCGCCGATGCCGATGTTGTAGATGCCGGAAAACATGGCCATGGCCACGTCGGTGGCGTCCGGTGCCAGCACCAGCACCTTGGACTGCATGGCCAGGCCGAAACCCATGATCGCCATGCCCCAGACTATGCTCAGGCCGACGAGGTACGACTCGGCGCCGCTCAATGGCAGCATCAGCGCCAGGCACGCGGCGAGCAGGAACACTGCGCTGACCACGAACAGGTGCGGGTTGAAGCGGTGCACCAGGCTGAACAGCAGCGAGCCGATGATGCCCGCACCGCCGAACACCAGCAGGATCAGGGTCACCGCGTTGCCGCTCATGCCGGCGACGCCTTCGACGAAGGGTTCGATGTAGCTGTAGGCGGTGAATTGCGCGGTGACGGTCATGGCGGTGAGCACATAGAGCGCCACCAGTGCAGGGCGTTTGAACAACAACGGCAGGCTGCGCAGCGAGCCGGAGTTCTGGCTTGGCAGCGGCGGCAAGGTGCGCGCCAGCCAGAACACCAGGGCGGCGGCGAATGCGGCAATCACCAGGAACGTGGTGCGCCAGCCCATGGCTTCGCCGAGCAGGCGGCCCAGCGGAATGCCCAGGACCATCGCCAACGACGTGCCGGTGGCCAGCAGGCCAAGGGCTTGCACCTGTTTGCCTTGTGGCGCCAGCCGCACCGCCAGCGACGCGGTGATCGACCAGAACAACGCATGGGACAGGGCGATGCCGACGCGGCTGACCATCAGTAAGCCAAAACTGGTGGCGACGCTGGAGAGAATGTGGCTGGCGATAAACAGGCCGAACAGCACGATCAGCAGCTTGCGCCGCTCAACGTTGCGCGTCAGCAGCATCACCGGCAGCGAGGTCAGCGACACGATCCAGGCATAGATGGTGAGCATCAGGCCGACGCTGGCGATGGGCATGTCGAAGCTGGCGCCGATGGCGCTGAGCAAGCCAACGGGCACGAATTCGGTGGTATTGAACACAAAGGCGGCCAACGCGAGGGCGATGACCGGTTGCCAATTGGCTTGGGGCGTTGCGGCTGAAAGGCTCATTGACGGGCGAGGTACTCTGGCGGTGATCAAACGGCCACGCAGAACAAGCGCCGCCGCCGAGCATTCTATAGGTTTCTCGGCCCTTTGTTGGCGCGGATCGTCGCCGTGGAGCTTATGGCGACGTCATGGTAATCACGTAGTTGCCCGACTGAATCGGTTTGCCGGCGTCGTCCACCAGTTGATAGCGCTGGTCGTAATAACGCCCGTTGCCGCTGTCCGACACCAGCTTCACATGGGCCGTATTGACGCTGGCCACCGGCGTCACATTGCGCACATCGAGGTGGCTGCCGCGATTGGACTGGGCACAGCCGGTCAGTTCCATCACTGCACCGCTGCGCGCATTTGTCGCACACCCCGGCTCGACGATGGCGCCTCTGAACTGAATGGTGCCTTGCCCCACTGTCTGCGCGGCACCACAGGCACCCGCCCATAGGCAAAACAGGCCGGTAAACACCGAAATACCTTTAACGTTCATGCCGACTCTCCTTATTGGGCTCTCAATAAGTAAGTCGTCTGGCCGGCCTTTAACTTGAGGTGATTCGGTCAAGGGTGTGATCTAGATCACGGATCCACCTGCCCCATCAGCTCAGGAATGCTTTCCGGCCGCCGGGCATAGCGCTGGGCCAGCGCCGCACACACCATCAACTGGATCTGGTGAAATAACATCAGCGGCAGAATCAACACGCCCATGGTTGCCCCGGCAAACAGCACCTGGGCCATCGGCACACCCGTCGCCAGGCTTTTCTTCGAGCCGCAGAACAGGATGGTGATGCGGTCTTCCTGGTTAAAGCCGAAGGCCTTGCCCAGCACGGTGGACGCGACCAGCACCAACGCCAGCAACACACAGCACGCCACCACCAGGCCGCCGAGTTCCCACAGTGGGATCTGGTGCCAAATGCCTTCGTTGACCGCTTCGCTGAACGCTCCGTACACCACCAGCAGGATCGAGCCTTGGTCGACGAACTTCAGCCAGGATTTATTGCGGCCGACCCACTCGCCAATCCAGCGCCGGGCGATCTGCCCGGCGACGAAGGGCAGCAACAGCTGCACGCTGATTTTCAGGATCGCGTCGACGGTGGAGCCCGCGTCACCGTGCACATTGAGCAACAGCGTCACCAACAACGGCGTAAGAAAAATGCCGAACAGGCTGGAGGCTGCCGCACTGCAAATCGCCGCCGGGATATTGCCGCGCGCCAAGGAGGTGAAGGCAATCGCCGATTGCACGGTGGCCGGCAGCGCACACAGGTAAAGCATGCCCATGTACAGGTCTTTGCCGATCAGCGGCGACAGTACCGGCTTGAGCGCCAGACCCAGCAACGGGAACAGCACGAAGGTCAGGCTGAACACCAGCAGGTGCAGGCGC
Source organism: Pseudomonas sp. M5A4_2d (assembly GCF_053345295.1). NCBI lineage: Bacteria > Pseudomonadati > Pseudomonadota > Gammaproteobacteria > Pseudomonadales > Pseudomonadaceae > Pseudomonas > Pseudomonas sp. M5A4_2d. The sequence continues at coordinate 52,302 of NZ_JBKEZW010000010.1, forward strand.
CAGTGGCCGGCACCGGCGACGATGGCCTGGCGCGACAGCTTGGCGCCGTGCAGGAAAAACAGCAGCGCGATGGCCAGGTTGGTCACCCAGCCGAAGGCCACGGCGGTTTGGCCACTGGCGGGCAGCAGTGACGCGAGGATCACCGTGCCGATCAGGGTCAGGGTGAAGTTGTCAGGTAGAAAACGTGGGCGGGTCATAAGCAATTCTTCCAGGGGTTGCCAAGAGCATCGTCGCGACTCTAACGTAACGGCTTGTTACCGACTAACGCCAATGAGCCAGTAAATGCCGCCTAAAGGACATGACAAGACGGTTCGACGCAGTGTGCCCGGCCTTTCCAGCCTGCCACGGCCGGTGTATGGGCGTACTGAATCACTGCCCAACCGGGCCCTGACGCGCCGGCACAGTCACCCGTGGGTGCAATTGTCCTACGCGATTTCCGGGGTGCTGGAGATCCAGACCAGCGTCGGCCGTTTCGTCGCACCGCCCCAGCGCGCGGTGTGGATTCCGGCGGGCATGCCGCACCGGGTGTTCAGTTCGCCGCACACGGAAATGCGCAGCCTGTACCTCGATTGCAGCGTCACCACTTGGGCGGCTGAGCGTTGCCAGGTGCTGGAGGTGAGCAGTTTGTTGCGCGAGTTGATTCGCAGCTTCAGCGAACTGCCGGTGGAATATGCCGAGAATGGGCCGGACGGGCGCCTGGCCCAAGTGGTGTTGGACCAACTTGCCGCCGCGCCGCAGGTGGACTTGATGCTGCCGTTGCCCCATGACTCGCGGCTGCGGCAGATTTATCGCAGCCTGAACCTGCACCCGGAGCAGCAGACGACGCTGGGGGCGTGGAGCCAGAAGCTGGGGGTCAGCGAAAAGACCCTCAGCCGGTTGTTCCTGAGTGACACCGGGTTGACCTTTCGCGCCTGGCGCCAGCGCTTGCGCCTGCTGAGCGCCCTGCCCGCCCTGGAACAAGGCGAGCGGGTCACGGATGTGGCGTTGGCGTGTGGGTATGAGTCGACGTCGGCGTTTATCAATGCGTTTCGCCAGCAGTTTGATGCGACACCGGGTGAGTTCTTTCGCTGACGAACGGGTGGATGAGATCTAAATGTGGGAGCGGGCTTGCTCGCGAAGGCGCTGTGCCTGCCACAGATTCATTAGCGGATCCACTGCATTCGCGAGCAAGCCCGCTCCCACATTTTTTACCGTATTTCAAATAATGAGCGGGGCTTAGCTGCCATTCCCGCCATGGGCCTCTTCAAAGAAGTAATCCTTCCAGCTCGCCGCCTTGTTCTTCAATACGCCCAGCGCCTGCAATTTCTCGGCATAGATATAGGTGCGCTGCGGCACGATGGTGAAGTCGATTTCCGGGTCCTGGACGATTTTCTCCACCAGGTCCAACGGCAACTTGGATTCTTCTACACGGATATACGTTTTGGCGGCGGCAGGCTTGTCGGCCTTGATGATCTGCTCGGCCTCGGCCAGGGCATCGTAGAACGCCTTATAGGTCTTGGGGTTTTCGTCGTGGAATTTCTCGGTGGTGTAGAGCACGTTGAACGACGCCTGCCCGCCCAGAATGTCGTAGGAACTGAGCACTTTGTGCACGTTGGGGTTCAACAATTCCTGGTACTGGAACGGCGGGCTGGAAAAATGCGAATTGATCTCCGAACCACCGGCAATCAACGCGGCCGTGGCGTCCGGGTGAGCCAGGCTGATGGAGATGTCGTCAAACTTCTTGTAGTTGGCATCGCCAAACTGCTTGGCGGTTTCAATCTGCAACGTGCGTGACTGGAAGCCCACGCCCGCCGCCGGCACGGCAATGCGGTCTTTCTCGGTGAAGTCCTGGAGGCTCTTCACGTTCGGGTTGTTGGTCAACAGGTAATTGGGCATCGAGCCCAAGGAGGCGATGGCCTTGACGTTCTGCTTGCCCCTGGTGCGGTCCCACAAGGTGAGCATCGGCGGTACACCGGCCGACACCACGTCCAGAGCGCCGGCCAGCAGCGATTCATTCATCGCGGTGGCGCCGGAAATACTGTTCCACTCCACCTGGATATCCAGGCCCTGCGCCTTGCCGTGTTTTTCGATCAGGTGCTGGTCGCGCACCACATCAAGGATCAGGTAACCGATACCGAATTGTTGGGCGATGCTGATTTTGCCCTCGGCCTGGGCGCCAGGACTGAGCAAGGTACTCGCGGCCGCCAGGGACGCGGCCAGCAGGGTCAAGGAGGAACGCTTGAAGGTCATGGGGAATTTGCCGCGCTTTCGAGAAGGTGATGAAGCCTAGCGGCGTTTTTTAAGACTGGAAAAGAATATCGGGATCTATTCTTATGCAATAAATCCACAGCATCGAGCTGCTATATTGCGCCACTGCTTTCGCCGCCGTGAGTCGCCCCATGCTGCGCACCAACCTCAATGAAATGCTGATCTTCATGGCCGTGGTCGATGGCGCCAGCTTTGTCGCAGGCGGCCAGGCCATGGGGCTCACGCGCTCGGCGGCGGGCAAGGCGGTGATGCGCCTGGAAGACAGCCTGGGGGTGCGTCTGTTGAACCGCACCACCCGCACCTTGAGCCTGACCGATGAGGGCCGCGCGCTTTACGACCAGGGTTTACAGATTCTTGCCGCTGTCGACACCGCGCAAAACAGCATCGGCCAGCCCAGTGGCACGCCACGCGGGTTATTGCGACTGACACTGCCCGACGCCTTTGGGCGGCGCGTCATCCTGCCGCTGCTCACTACCTACTTGAAAGCCTGGCCCGAGGTGCAAGTAGAAGCCAGCTTCACCGACCGCATGGCCGATATCGTCGAGGACGGCTTCGACCTGGCGATCCGCATTGGTGGCGAACATGCCGACCGCCAGTTGATATCTCGCGTAGTCGCACGCTATCGAGCGTTGCTTTGCGCATCGCCCACCTACCTCGCCGAACACGGCACACCCCGCGACACGGACGCCCTCGCCCACCACGACTGTTTATATTTCAGCAGCCGCACACGCAAACAAAGCTGGCGCTTTCGCGACGAACACGGCGAATGGCTCAAGGCCCCCGGCCGCAGCCGCCTGCGCCTGGACAGCGGCGAAGCATTGCGCGACGCCGCCGTGGCAGGCATGGGCATTGCCCTGCTGCCGGACTTCCTGATCGCCGACGACCTGGCCAACGGCCTTCTACTGCCGGTGCTGCCCGACCTCGACGCCGGCAACGTCGAAATCATGGCCATGTACCCGAGCAAGCGTTACCTGGAGCCTCGGGTTCGGCGCTTTATCGACTTACTGGCCGAGCAACTGCCGGGCTGATCAATCGGCGTGGGCCACGGCCTTGATCTCGACGATCTGCGCATCCGACGCCAGGTAGTTCACTCCCACCAGCGTTGCCGCCGGGCGATGCGTGCCGATGTAGTCCTTCCACACGGCCACCACCGCCTCGAAATCGCGCTTGGCGTGCACCAGGAAAATATCCACGGCGGCGATGTTCGAACGACCGACACCGAACCCGGCCAACACGTGATCGAGGTTCTCCAAGGTCTTGCGGGTTTGCGCAGCGGCGTCGCCATCGACGAATTCGCCTTCCAGCGTGTGGGAAAACTGCCCGGCGATAAAAATCGTGCCGTTGACGCTATAGCCCTGGCTGACGCTGTGACCCTCTTCCCACGCAACGCCGTGGTTATAGATCGAAGTCTGAGTGCTCATGTCGGTTTCCTGTGGGGTTGATTGGGGAAACTCTAACAAGGCCATTGGCGAATGGACGTCAACACTGAAGCGAGCACCGTTCGCGCAAAAAATCCCCATGAATGCTGCTCGGCTGGTATTGTGCCGCGCTTTGAAAGACTGCCGAACCTGCGAGGAAATGGACGTTGAACACTGACGATAAAATGACCGGGGACCTGTTCGAGGTGGATAAGCGCCTGTCACTCAAGCCCGTGGTGGACTTCAACACCTACCTGCGCAGCGCCTTCGGCGACGGCCCCTGCACTTGTGTGCGTTGCGCTGCGGCCAACGGCGATGAGACCGGCTATGCGTTCCAGCACACCTTCCACTTTGACGGCAAACCTACCCACCGCCGCTTCGCCTCAACGGCGGGCAGCGATGTGTTGATGGCACTGAAAAAAGCCTGGTTGTCGTACACCAAGACCGAGCTGCCGCTCAGTGGCGTATTGGTGCTGGACACGGTCAAGGAATTCGTCGAGCCGCAGTTGCACAAGCGCCTGGCGCCGCTGTTTCTGGCCAGTGAGCTGGTCAAGGATGTGGACGGGGAATTACGCATCCAACCGCAGGCAAGCGCGTAACTTAACGTTTCCCCGCCCCTGGTAAAGCGGGCACTCGTTGTGGCGAGCGGGCTTGCCCTAATGCTGTTCAGTTAAGCGAACGCAATGCTAAAAGCAGCGAAGATCAAATGTGGGAGCGGCGGTGCGACGATTCGACTTGCCCGCGAAGACGTCGGCCCAGCAAACATTGATGTTGACTGCCCCACCGCTTTCGCGGGCAAGTCGAATCGTCGAACCGCCACTCCCACAGGGGATCTGCGCTTAACTGAACGGAATTGGGGCTTGCCCCGCGTTGGGCAGCGCAGCGGCCCCCAATAATGGGTCAACTGCGCAGTCAACGGGAGCAAGCGCCCTCGCCACAGGACAGCGTTGTCGCCTATCAGTTACTGACGCGCCGCCTCCCACTGTTTGAGCAAGTCGTTGTAACTCACGGTTTCCCCTTTCGGTTTCTCGTTGGCCAGTTTCGGCTTCGGCGCTCCCGGCTGGTCGAACCAGTATTGGGCATCACGCTCGGGGTTCATTTTCGGGCCACACACCGGCTGCACCTTGGAGCGTTCCAGGCGCGTCATGATCGCGTCCTGCTCCTTGGCCAGGTTGTCCAGCGCCTGTTGCGGGGTTTTCTCGCCGCTGGCGGCGGCCGCGATGTTGCTCCACCACAGTTGCGCCAGGCGTGGGTAGTCCGGCACGTTGGTGCCGGTCGGGGTCCACTCCACCCGGGCCGGGCTGCGGTAGAACTCCACCAAACCACCGAGTTTCGGCGCCAGGTCGGTCATCGCCTGGGAGTTGATGTCGGACTCACGAATCGGCGTCAGGCCGACGATGGTTTTCTTCAGCGAGACGGTTTTTGAGGTGACGAACTGCGCGTAGAGCCAGGCCGCGAGTTTTTGTTTCTCAGGTGTCGACTTGAGGAAGGTCCAGGAACCCACGTCCTGATAGCCCTTCTTCATGCCCTTTTCCCAATAAGGCCCGACTGGCGAAGGGGCCATGCGCCATTTCGGCGTACCGTCGGCGTTCACCACCGGCAAGCCCGGCTTGGTCATGTCGGCGGTGAAGGCGGTGTACCAGAAAATTTGCTGGGCGATGTTGCCTTGGGACGGCACCGGGCCGGATTCGGAGAAGGTCATGCCCGCCGCTTCCGGTGGTGCGTAGGCCTTCATCCAGTCCACGTATTTTTGCGTGGCGAACACCGCCGCCGGGCCGTTGGTGTCGCCGCCGCGCGTTACGCTGGAGCCCACCGGGTGGCAGTCCTCCACGCGAATGCCCCACTCGTCCACCGGCAAACCGTTGGGCAGGCCTTTGTCGCCGCCACCGGCCATGGAGAACCAGGCATCGGTGAAGCGCCAGCCCAGGGACGGGTCTTTCTTGCCGTAGTCCATGTGCCCGTAGATACGCTTGCCGTCGATTTCCTTGACGTCCTCGCTGAAGAATTTGGCGATGTCTTCATAGGCCGACCAGTTCACCGGCACGCCGAGGTCGTAACCGTATTTTTCCTTGAACTTGGCTTTCAGCTCCGGGCGCTCGAACCAGTCAGCGCGGAACCAATAGAGGTTGGCAAATTGCTGGTCGGGCAATTGATAGATCTTGCCGTCAGGCGCCGTGGTGAAGGAGAGGCCGATAAAGTCCTTGATATCCAGGGTCGGTGAGGTGAAGTCCTTGCCTTCATTGGCCATCAGGTCGGTGATGGATTCAGTTTTGCCATAGCGAAAGTGCGTACCGATCAAGTCGGAATCGTTGACCCAGCCGTCATAGATATTCTTGTCGGACTGCATCTGGGTTTGCAGCTTCTCCACCACGTCGCCTTCCTGCAGCAGGTCGTGGGTCAGCTTGATGCCGGTGATTTCGCTGAAGGCCTTGGCCAGCACCTTGGATTCGTACTCGTGGGTGGTGAGGGTTTCCGACACCACGTTGATCTTCATCCCACGGAACGGTTCCGACGCCTTGATAAACCACTTCAACTCTTCGAGCTGCTGATCGGCCGTCAGCGTGGACGGTTTGAATTCGCTGCCGATCCATTTTTTCGCGGCATCTTCATACGCATCGGCCCAGGCCGTAGCGCTCAAACCGCTGAGGGCCAGTACGGCGGCCAATGAAATGCTATGTCGCAGCTTATTGTTTTTATTCAACATAGAGACCTCCTGGTTGTTTATTCACGGAGCACTAGCCCCAACGCATCACACACAACAGCCACACCAGGGACAGCGCGGTCGCCACCCAGATGCTCCAGCCGGTTACGCCGATCACCAGCAGATGCAGGTAGGCGCTGCCGAGAAGACCGATAAACAAGCGATCACCACGGGTGGTGCTGATCGGCAACAAACCGCGCCGCGGGATACTCGGCGAGCGCAGTTCCCAGGTGGTCATGCCCACCAGCAATAGGCCAATCGCCGCAAAGAACAACGCGGTGGGGGTGGTCCAGGCCATCCATTCCATCATCGACTCCTTTAGACCCGGCCCAGGGCAAAGCCCTTGGCCACGTGGTTGCGAACAAACCAGATCACCAGCATGCCGGGCAGGATGGTCAACACCCCCGCCGCCGCCAGTACGCCCCAATCGATACCCGATGCCGACACCGTACGGGTCATCACCGCGGCGATAGGCTTGGCGTTGACCGAGGTCAGCGTGCGCGCCAGCAGTAGTTCGACCCAGGAAAACATGAAGCAGAAAAACGCGGTGACGCCGATGCCGGAACCGATCAGCGGGATAAAAATCTTCACGAAAAACTTGGGAAAGCTGTAGCCGTCGATGTAGGCGGTTTCGTCGATTTCCTTAGGCACGCCGGACATAAAGCCTTCAAGAATCCACACCGCCAACGGCACGTTGAACAAGCAATGCGCCAACGCCACCGCGATATGCGTATCGAACAGGCCGATAGACGAATACAGCTGGAAAAACGGCAGCAAGAACACCGCCGGAGGCGCCATACGGTTGGTCAGCAGCCAGAAAAACAAGTGTTTGTCGCCCAGAAAGCGATAGCGCGAAAACGCATAGGCCGCCGGCAGCGCCACACTCAGGGAAATCACCGTGTTCAAGCTCACGTAATACAGTGAGTTGAGGTAGCCGGTGTACCAGCTCGGGTCAGTGAAGATCACCTTGTAGTTGGCCAGGGTGAAGTCCTGCGGAAACAGCGTCAGCCCGCCGAGGATTTCGGTGTTGCTCTTGAAAGACATGTTCAACAGCCAGTAGATCGGCACCAGCAGGAACAGGATGTAGATCAGCAACGGTATGACCTTGCGCTTGCTCATGTTGGCGGCCTCAGCGGTTGGCGTCGGAATGGGTCATGGCGGTGTAGAACAGCCAGGACACCAACAGGATGATCAGGAAGTACACCAGGGAAAACGCCGCCGCCGGGCCCAGGTCGAATTGGCCTACGGCCATCTGGGTGAGGGTCTGACTTAAGAACGTGGTGGCATTACCCGGCCCGCCGCCGGTGAGCACAAAAGGCTCGGTGTAGATCATGAAGCTGTCCATGAAGCGCAACATCACCGCGATCAGCAGCACGCTTTTCATCTTGGGCAACTGAATATGTCGGAACACCGCCCAGGCGGATGCACGATCAATCCGCGCGGCCTGGTAGTACACGTCCGGAATCGCCCGTAGCCCCGAGTAACACAGCAGCGCCACCAGGGAAGTCCAGTGCCACACATCCATCACCAGCACAGTGACCCAGGCGTCCATCGTGTTGGCGGCATAGTTGTAGCTGATGCCCATGGCGTTGAGGGTTGAACCGAGCAAACCGATATCCGCGCGGCCGAAGATCTGCCAGATGGTGCCCACCACGTTCCACGGAATCAGCAGCGGAATTGCCAGAATGATCAGCACCAGCGATGACCAGCGGCCCTTGGTGGGCATGGTCAGGGCGATGGCGATACCCAGCGGAATTTCGATCAGCAGCACGCAGGCCGAATAGATGAACTGGCGCAGCAACGAGTCGTGCAGGCGCGGGTCGAGCAGCACCTGTTTGTACCAGTCGGCACCGACAAAGTAGCGGCTGGACTGGTCAAAAATGTCCTGCACCGAGTAGTTGACCACCGTCATCATCGGGATCACCGCACTGAACGCCACCAGCAGGAACACCGGCAACACCAGCCACCAGGCCTTGTTGTTCTGCACCTTGTTCATGGCAGCACCTCCAGCAGGTAATCGTCGGCATACACCATCAACCACTGCGCGGGGAAGCTGATCGAGGCTTTGCCTTCCGGTACCGGTTTGTCTTCGGCCAGGCGCACTTTCAACGGCGCGCCGTCGAGGTTGAGGGTGATGATTTTGTAGGTGCCCAGGTCTTCCACATGGATGACGTCGGCCTGCAGGGCGTCGGGGTTGTACTCGTCCCACACGTGAATAAATTCCGGGCGGATGCCGACCTGCAGTTTTTTGCAGTCGGTCTCACGGATACGTTGCTGCAATGCCGCGGATAAAGGCAGCAGCGTCCCGGCAAAACGCACCCCACCGGCCTCGGCCTGCACTTCGATCAGATTCATCCCAGGGCTGCCGATGAAATAGCCGACAAAGGTGTGGCTTGGCCGCTCGAACAACTCGCGGGGCGTGCCGAACTGCACGATCTGCCCGCCGTACATCACCGCGATCTTGTCGGCAAAGGTCGAGGCCTCGAGCTGGTCGTGGGTCACGTAGACCATGGTGATATTGAACTGCTCGTGGATCTGCTTGAGCTTGCGCCGCAGCTTCCATTTGAGGTGGGGGTCGATCACCGTCAGCGGTTCATCGAACAGGATCGCCGACACGTCGTCGCGCACCAGGCCACGGCCCATGGAGACTTTTTGTTTTTCATCGGCGGTGAGGTTGCGCGCCTTTTTGCTCAGCAGGTTTTGCAGGTCGAGGACTTCAGCAATTTCCTGCACCTTGCTGTGAACTTTCGCTTCGGCCATGCCTTGGTTACGCAGCGGAAAGGCCAGGTTGTCGAACACGGTCATGGTGTCGTACACCACCGGGAACTGGAACACTTGGGCGATGTTGCGTTTTTCCGGGGTCAGTTCGTTGACTACTTCGTGATCGAACAGCACCTGGCCTTCCGAGGGGCTGAGCAGGCCCGAGATGATATTGAGCAGGGTCGACTTGCCGCAGCCCGACGGCCCAAGCAAGGCGTAGGCACCGCCCTGCTCCCACACGTGGTTCATTTCCCGAATGGCGTAGTCCTCAGGACCGCTGGGTGTAGCGCTGTAGCTGTGGGCGAGGTTCTGCAAATGAATCTCGGCCATCAGGCAACCCTCGCGACACGGCGCCCGGGTGCCTGGACCAAACGGCCCTGACCATCGAACACAAACAGTTTATGGGTGGGGATATACACGCGGATCGGTGCGTCGACGTCGTACTCATGCACCCCCGGCAGGTGCAGCACCAGCAGGAAGTGTTCGCTGCGCACATGCAGGAAGGTTTCCGAGCCGCTGATCTCCGCGACCTCCACGGTCACCGCCAGCTCCAGGTCATCGTCGTTGCTCGGCACCAGGCTGATATGGCTGGGGCGCACGCCAAAGCGGAACTCGCCTTCGCCGATGGGGCGCAGGTCGACGTTCAGCGGGAAGTGCACGACATCGGCGAAGCTCACTTCATTGCCGCTGATACGCCCGCGCATCAGGTTGATCGGCGGTTCGGAAAACAGCTCGGCCGCCAGCACGGTCTGCGGCTGGTGATACACCTCGGCGGCCTTGCCGCTTTGGATCACCCGGCCTTCGTGGAGGATGGTGGTGGTGCCGCCCAGGGCCAGCGCCTCGTTGGGCTCGGTGGTGGCATAGATCGCGATGGTGTGGCGGGCCTTGAACAGTTCGCGCATTTCCTGACGCAGTTCTTCACGCAGCTTGTAGTCCAGGTTCACCAGCGGCTCATCGAACAGGATCAACTCGGCATCTTTCACCAACGCGCGGGCCATGGCCGTGCGCTGCTGCTGGCCACCGGACAGTTCGAGTGGGTGGCGCTGGAGGAATTTCTCGATGCGCAGCATCTTCGCGGTTTCCAGCACTTTGCTCTGGATCAACTCGTTGGACACACCGGCCTGGCGCAACGGCGAGGCGATGTTTTCGAACACAGTCATGGTCGGGTAATTGATGAACTGCTGGTAGACCATCGACACGTTGCGCAGGCGCACCGGCTTTTGCGTGACATCCACGCCATTCATCAGGATGCGCCCGCTGTCGGGCTTGTCCAGGCCAGCCATCAGGCGCATCAGGCTGGTCTTGCCGGACAGGGTACGGCCGAGCAATACGTTGAAGGAACCGGCTTCAAAACGCAGGTTGGCGTCGTCGATCCAGGTTTGGCCTTCGACGACGCGGGAGACATGTTCCAGGGTCAATGACATGACACGCCCTTTTTATTATTGGAATGAATCTGGCAACGATGCAGAGCGAGTTTCGTGCCAGAAGCGGCAGGTGGTTGATCTGTAAGGAAATGGGCTCAATACGCTGTTCAGGCGTGAACACAACTGAACAACCGAGGCTGAACAACTGAACAGGCGCGAGGTTGACAATGAACAGTTCTGAACAACAATTGATCGGCGACACAGATCTAAATTTTTGAACCTGTTCCTCCAGGTAGCGTTTGCAAGACTCCATAACAATAAAAAGAAGGTCGCCCTCATGGCCGAACCCCTGGTTCACGACACCCTTATCCAGGATTCCTGGCGCCGTTGCCGCGCATTTGGCCTGGACCACCAGAGCACACCGAGCTTCGACCAACTGCCTGCCGAAGGCATCAGCCAATTGCTGGAAAGCCAGCATTCCCTGGTGCAAACCACCCATCAGGAAGTGCTGCCCTACTACGAAAACATCCTGAGCAATTCCAACTGCCTGATCATGCTGGCCGACAACCAGGGCCAGGTCCTGACGTCGTGGGGCACCCAGCGGTTTATCGAGCCGAAACTGGCGCGGGGGTTCAATGCCGGCGCCAGTTGGCGGGAGCGCTCCAGCGGCACCAATGCCATCGGCACTGCGCTGGCGTGTGCCCAGGCGGTGCATATCGAGCACGACGAACACTTCCTTAAAGCCAACCGTTTCATGACCGGCTCGGCGGCGCCGATCTTCGATGCCCAGCGCGAAATCATTGCGGTGCTGGATGTGTCCAGCGACAGCTACCTGCCGCCCTCCCACACCCTGGGCATGGTCAAGATGATGAGCCAGACCGTGGAAAACCGGCTGATCCTCAACCTGTTTCGCGGCGAGCATTTTCAACTGACCTTCAACACCGGCCTGAACAACCTCGACAGCCAATGGGCGGGCCTGCTGATCTTTGATGAAAGCGGCCAGGTGCTGTCGGCCAACCGCCGCGCCGATAACTTGCTGGGCATCAGTTTGTCGCGGGTGCTGATCGACAGTTTGTTCAAGGTGTCGTTGCTGGAATTGCTCAATCAGCCGGAGGGGCTGCCCTTCTCCCTGCAGGCGGCCGGGCGCAATCGGTTCCAGTGTTTATTGAAGCGGCCAAGGAAAATGCCGGTGCAGGCGCGCGTCTTCAGTGAACCCAAGCCCAGCGCTCCGCCCCCGGCGACGCCGGCCCCGATCAGTCTCAAGACCCTGCACTTTGGCGACACCCGTGTTGAAAAAGCCGTGCGCCAGGCCGAGCGGTTACTGGAAAAGGACATTCCACTGCTGATCCACGGCGAGACCGGCGTGGGCAAAGAGGTCTTCGTCAAAGCCCTGCACCAGGCCAGTTCGCGCAGCCGGCAGGCGTTTATCGCCGTGAACTGTGCGGCGATTCCGGCCGAGCTGGTGGAATCGGAGCTGTTCGGCTACGAAAAAGGCGCCTTCACCGGCGCCAACCAGAAAGGCAGCATCGGCCTGATCCGCAAAGCCGATAAAGGCACCCTGTTTCTCGACGAAATTGGCGATATGCCGCTGCCGACCCAGGCCCGCTTGCTGCGCGTATTGCAGGAACGCTGCGTACAACCGGTGGGCAGCAGCGAGCTGTTCCCGGTGGACTTACGGATCATTTCCGCCACTAACCGTGCGCTGCGCGAATGGGTGCAGGCCGGGCGCTTTCGTGAGGATCTGTTTTACCGCATCGGCGGCCTGACCCTGGAATTACCGCCATTGCGCGAGCGCACCGACAAACAGGCGCTGTTCCAGCAATTGTGGCAACAACACCGCGAACCGACCCAGTGGGCCGGGCTGAGTGCGGAGGTGCTGGCACTGTTTGAGCAGCACCCGTGGCCGGGGAATTTGCGACAGGTCAGCAGTGTGTTGCAGGTGGCGCTGGCGATGGCCGAGGAACAGCCGGTGCGCCCGGAGCATCTGCCGGATGATTTTTTTGTCGATCTGAAGGGGCCGACGCCGTTGCCCACCCATGAATTTCTGGATGACAACACTGACCTGACACAACGCCTGAAGGCGGCGGGCGGGAATATTTCCCACCTCGCGCGGGAACTGGGGGTCAGCCGCAATACGCTGTACAAGCGCCTGCGGCAGAACGAAGCCTGATCGACAGCGGTTTGACCACCACCCGCCGGGCGGTGAAAGACTCCGGCTCGATCGGCAGGTTATCCGCCAATGCCACAAGCGCCGCCAGCCGTGCAGTGCTCGTCACAAAGGTGCTTAACGCCAGCTCCATGACACGCCGGTGTAAATGCCTCGACCGTCGGCCGGCGTGGATCGCGCAACATCCATCCCCTTGTCGTCGTAACCCGGTGTGACGGTGTTGGCGTAGCGCCGGTTAGTGAGGTTGCGCAGGTCGACCCAGGCTTGCCAGTCCTGCTTCGGGGCGTCGTAACCAAACGTGGCGCCGAGTGTGGTGTAGGCCGCAGCAAAGTAGGAGTTGGCGTAGTCCACCGCCACCCGCGATGCATGCTCGGTGTTGAGGCTGGTGTAGAAACCGGTCGGATGGCTGTAGCGCAGTTGCGCCTGGTAGTAATGTTTGGGGATGCCCGGCAAGGTGTTGTCGCCGAAACGGTCATCGTTGCGGTAGTGGAAGTCGCTGAAAGTGTAGGCCTGGCGCAGGGCAAGCTGGCCGTTGCGACCACCGTCCCACAGTGGGCTGAGCAGGCCCAGTTCCACGCCTTGATGCACGGTCGGGCTGGCGTTGGACTCGGCAACGATCGCGCTGCTGTTGGCGGTTTGGGCCTGGGTTTCGACCGTGAGCAATTCGTGGCGCACTTCGGAGCGGTACAGCGCCAGGTCCCACTGGCCGAACCACTGCTCGCCGCGCCCGCCGACCTCCAGGGTGGTAGCGGTCTGATTGCGCAAACTCACGCCTTCGCGTTGCAAACCGGTGGCCGGGCCGCTGCCGTTGGGAAAGTATTTGTTGGAACCCCAGATCATCGACCACGCATGCGGCGGCTCGACCGAGCGGCTCAGGTTGCCGTACACCTGCAACTGCGGGGTGAAGTCATACCGCAGGCCAATGCGTGGTGCGTAGTCCCAATCATGTTGACTGAGCGGCGCCTGGCCTTCGGGATAGGTGACCTGGGTTTCGCGGCGCGTGTAGATCGCGGCCAGGCCAGTGGTCAGCCACAGGTCCGGGACCAATTCCAGTTCGTTGCCGACATGCAACACGCTGTCGGAGCCCAAATAGCTGTAGTCGCGAGTCTTGGTGCCGGGGGCATACGGCGCGGTGTTACCGGCTGGGGTACGCACGTATTCAGAGGCGCCGTTGTTCGGCATCGCCTGGGTGGTGCGCAGGCCAATCGTGGTGTTGCTGTCGTGGCCGAACAGACTGTCCTGGCGGATGTAGTTGAGGGTGCCGCTGACGTCGGTGTAGGCGACTTTCAGGCGGTTTGTGCCTTCGCGCAGGTCCATCGGGTAGTCGTGATAGGCCAGCCCGACTTCGACGCGCGAATGATCGTCCAGCTGCAAGGTGGTCTTGTTGGCGATCCAGGTCGAGCCGGGCTGCAGGCGTTTGGAGTCGCGGGCGGCATTCAGGCTGTTGGCGGCGCTCGGGTCGTGACGGATCTGGTAGCGCGTCAGTTTGCCGGGTGAGTCGTTGGTGGTTTCGCGGTAGCGAAAATAGAAACGCGTCTCCAGGTCCGGGTTGAAACGGTAACCGAAGTTGGCCGCGACGCCCTTGCCGGTGCCGGCGCTCTGGTGCTGGTAGCCGTCGGATTCGGAGTCGGTGAGGCTGATGTAGTAGTCGGCGTCCCCCAGCACCTGGCCGGAACTGATCTCGCGCTGGGCATAGCCGCGGCTGCCCGCTTCGTAGCGCACTTGCAGCTTGGGCGCGTCATAGCCGGTATGGGTGATGTAGTTGACCGAGCCACCCAGGGCCAGCGCGCCCTGATCAAAGCCGTTGGCGCCACGCTGCACCTCGACGCGGCTTTGCCACAGTGGGTCCTTGAGCTCGTAGGGTGTGCCGCCCGGGCCGGTCAGCGGCAAACCGTCGAACATTTCATACAGCCCGGAGGCATGGGCGCCGGGGCTGCGGTTCAATCCGGAACCGCGGATAGAGAGCTTGACCCCTTCATTGTTCGCCGCCTTGGCGTACACCCCGGGCTGGTACTTGAACACATCTTCGTTAGTGCTCACCCGGCCCTGTTGCACGCTGCTCATGTCGATGTAGTTGGTGCCACCGGGCACGCTTTTCAGCTGCGCCTGGGCCACTTCGCCCGCGCTGGCTTCGCTGCTGGTGACTTCGACGGGCGCCAGTTGCAGTGTCTCGGCGTGCGCCAGTGAACTGAGGGTCAAGGCGGCGAAAAGGAGCGGAGGTTGGCGCAACAGCATGGTCAGGTCCTTGGAATTCAGGGGCGTGACAGGCAGGGGGCATATTGCTGCCCATCACGCGAACAGTGATGGGAAGCCAGGCACGCTCACCAGGTCACGCCTTATTGGCGGACCAGACCCTTCCCACAACCGCGTCAGACCGGGTTTTCTTTTTAAGTCCAAAATCGAATTAACACATGCGAACTCAGTATTTAACGAAATAACAGCCACGCATTACTGTTGAACCCCTGAGTCACCCACGACCCACGAGATCGCCCCCATGCCAACATCCGCCACCGTCATCGACTTCACCCTCCACCGTAAACGCCGCCAGGCGCGCGCAGCGGCCGAGTTGATGTGGGCGATCTACGCAGCGCGTGCAGGGCTTGCGGTGGTTGCCGCACAGGCGGCGACGCCCAGCGATACTCGCCGGGCGTAAAACCGATGAATTTTCTGCAGGTGCTGGCCGAACCCTCCGAACCGCTTCCAAAGCCTGGCCTGGATGACGACGACACCAGCCTGTGTGTGGCGCAGAACCTGCAACGGCTGCGCAGCAAACGCTACCTTTCCCTGGACGGCCTGGCACGCGCCTGCGGCGTCAGCCGGGCGATGCTGGCGCAGATCGAGTCCGGCCGCAGCGTGCCGTCGATCAAGGTGCTGTGCAAAATCGCCAAGGGTTTGAAGGTGTCGGTGGCGGCGTTCCTGGAAGATCGCGCCTTTGAAGGCGTCGAGGTGTTGCCGGCGCAACACAGCAAACGCCTGGTGAGTGCCGACGGTGCCTTTGTCAGCCGCGCGTTGTTTCCCTACGACACGGCACGCCAGTCCGAATTCTACGAGATCCGCCTGCGCGCCCTCGGCGAGGAAGTCTCCGAAGGCCACGGCCCCGGCATCCAGGAAAACCTGGTGGTGGCCCAAGGCGTATTGGAAGTCAGCGTCAACGAAGAGCGCTACCTGCTCTCCACCGGCGACTCGATCCTGTTCTATGCCGACCAGCCCCACCGCTACCGCAACCCTGCGGACAGCGAGGCGGTGGCGTTCCTGGTGATCACCTACCCGGAACGGCTGGACTGAATGCAAAACGCCCCGATTAATCGGGGCGTTTTTTATTCTGCGGGATCTATCAGCAGGTGCAGCACATCATCGGCATGCCGTTGCAGCTCATCATCATCGGCATGGCGCAGTCGTTCATCAGCTTGTTCATCAGCATGCAGCAGTTTTCCATCATGGCCATGCTCATGCCCGGCATCGGCATCATTTTGCACTGCATGCTGTCGCCCATCAGGGTGCATTCCATCATGCACTTCATCATCGGCATCGACATGCCCATTGCCATCATCGGCATGTTCATGTCCGTCATCATCTTCATGGCCTCGGCCGACATGCACATCATCGACATATTGGCGCACTGCATCATCATCGGCATGCCGCAGTTCATCATCATCGCCATCATCTCGGCGTTGGTCTTGAACTGAGCCATGTCCATACCGGCCGCCGGCTTCAGGGTGCACATCATGGCGTCGCCAGCCATTTCGCACTGCAGGGTAGCCATCATCATCGGCATGCCCATCATCGGCATCATTGGCATGGAGGTGTTCATCGGCATCTGCATTGCGTTCATCATGTTCGAAACTCCGTAATCGACAGGAAAGGGCTAAGTTCTGGCGCCGATTCTAGAGACGCCCGGCGCAGGCGCAAGACGACGGCAGAGCAGCAGGAATGGCTGTTCGGCAGCACGCTTGGTTGATCAACACAGCTGTGCGCACCGCGATAACAGACAAACGGATGCATCAACGTAGGCAGCCACCGCTACAACCGCATAAACGCCGCAGTGGATATTCGATTCAGGCCTTGAGACCAATCTTAAGGAAATAAACGATCTAACCCGCTCAAGAAATCAGGCCCTTGGCCTCGTGTGTGAGAGGTTCCAGCGCCTGCATGAAGTCATCCGCCTCCGTCCCCGGCGGGAACCTGAACCCATACATCTCATCGCAAGCCAAAATGCGCGCGAGGGTGTCGCGCAGCTGCAACTCGCTCGGCGCGTTACGCAGCAGTTTCTGTGTAGGCAATAACAACTCAGCGCGAACACCTTGGGCGCTCGCGACGTCGATGACCGCAAAGAGGATAAATCGCAGGCGAACTTCGCGATCAGTAGACCAAACCGTTTTTCGCTTACCCAAGGTAGGCACTCATCGTCAAGAAAAGTCCGAGGCTATTGCCGACCCAGGGTGTGTTTCAAGCGCAGGGGCCTAACATAGGCCGTTTCCTACATGGGAAAGGGAAACACCGCACTGCCTGATCCAGCCACGCGTCACTGCACCGGCAGGAAGTTCATCAGCAGCAGGCTCTGCGCGTAATTGAGCGCGACACGTCGGTAACGCTCATCGAGCATCTGGGCGAGCAGGTCCAGACGCGCCACCACCTTGCCAAACTCAACGGCAAAACTGAGGTTGCTGCCCTCCTCTGATAGTTCATTGGAAAACAGCAGCAAGACGCCGTTGGCATCCTGACGCTGGCTGAGCAGCCAGGTGGCTTTCTCGATATTGCGCGCGGCGTTGCTGACAAATTGCGGGTTGATCGAGTCGGTCATATAAAACTGGGTGCGACCGCCGTGGGCCGTCACCAGCATGCTGCCGATCGCATAGATGAACGCCCCGACCCGATCGCCGCGAAATTCCGGGCTCAATGAATAGCTCAAAGCGGCCAGGTCATGGCGGTCCCCCATGGCAGGCAGTGACTGACGGCTCTCGATGGCCTGGCGGATTGCCCGCGCAGCAGTCACCGCGTCCGGGTAGCCCGATTGACGCCACTGGTTGGGGTTGCGCAGGTAGAGCTTGTTCATCAGCAGATACAGGCTTTGCAGGTTGTCACGCATGCTCAGGGTTGCCATGCGATCGACACTGGTTTGAAAGAATTCATCGGGTTTGCCATCGCTGAACTGCCTGGCGATATCGCGCCCCTGTTGCTGGCTGCAACCGGTCGAACTGAATATAAACACCGCTGCAAACAGCAGCGGCCATCGGCTGATAAAAGCTATAAACGTTGGATCCATCGGCACCGGGTCTGGCTGCTGTCCACGCGCTGAATGAGCGTGGTCGTGACAGGAATAGATCAGGAGAATGAAAAAAAGTGCGGCACGCAGGCTTGGATCAGCAAAGGCCTACAGGCTGGGGGACCGTCATTAAGCGTGCAATCCTCTTGAATACTTGCCTGATCCTGCGAGTTATCGATGACGGGATAGATAGGCCTTGCACCGTGGTCTAGAGTGCAACGATGGGCAACTTATAAGAAAAGCCACATCAACCGATGATCAGCAGGTGAACCATGCAATTACGTATCAACCAAAAAGCCTATGAGGTCGATGCCGACGCCGACACGCCGTTGCTATGGGTGATCCGCGATGACCTGGGGATGACCGGCACCAAGTACGGCTGCGGCCTGGCCCAGTGTGGCGCCTGCTCGGTACTGGTGGACGGTAATGTCGTGCGTTCCTGCGTCACGCCGGTGGCCGCAGTGGTCGGCCGCGAGATCACCACCATCGAGTCGATTGAAACCGATGACGTGGGCAAGCGCGTGGTCGCGGCCTGGGTCGAGCACCAGGTGGCGCAATGCGGTTACTGCCAATCCGGTCAGGTGATGGCCGCTACCGCGCTGCTCAAGCACACCCCTGCGCCCACTGATGCACAGATTGAAGCCGCCATGATCAACCTGTGCCGCTGTGGCACCTACAACGCCATCCGCACGGCCGTGCACGACCTGGCCGCCCAACCTGCCAGGACGGAGAGCGCCTGATGAATACGCGCAACGAAATACTCGATGCGCCATTGGGCGAACCGGTCAATCTGTCGCGCCGGCGTTTTCTGGCCAGCACCGCCGTCGGTGCGCTGGTCATAGGTTTCGGCCTGCCACTGGGCGCGTCCAGGGCTTACGCCGCCACGGCCGGCCCGGCAGAACGCGGGACCCAGGTGCCGGCATTTCTCGAGATTCGCCCGGACGGCAGCGTGCGCCTGCTCAGCCCCTTCATGGAAGGTGGCCAAGGCACCCACACCGCCATGGCGCAGATCGTCGGCGAAGAACTGGATGCTGACCCCGCCACCTTCGTGGTCGAGGCCGCACCGCCCGGCGAAGCCTATGTGGTGATGGAAAACGGTATGCGCATCACCGGTGGCAGCATGTCCATCCGCATGAGCTACCCGACCATGCGCCGCCTCGGCGCCCTGGCCCGCGCCATGTTGCTGCAGGCCGGTGCCGAGCAATTGGGCGTGCCCGTGGCCCAACTGACCACACAGCCCGGCCGCGTCGTACACGCTGCTTCCGGCCGCTCGCTGGGTTACGGTGAGTTGGCCGGTCGTGCCCTGGACATGCCGGTGCCCGACCCGGCCACGATTACACTGCGCGACCCGAGCCAGTTCCGCTGGATCGGCAAGCCGGTGAAACGTCTGGATGCCTACGACAAATCCACCGGCAAGGCGCAATACAGCATCGACCTCAAGGTAGACGGCATGCTCCACGCCGCCGTCCAGCACGCGCCACGCCTGGGCATGACCGTCGGCAGCCTGCGCAACCAGGCACAGGTCGAGGCCATGAAAGGCGTGCACTCGGTTCACCAACTGCCAGGTGCAGTGGCGGTCGTTGCCGAACGCTGGTGGCATGCCAAGCGGGCGGTGGAGGCGATCCAGGTGGAATGGCTGGAAGCGGCTGCCGGTTCGACCGTGCGCGCGATGCCCGCGGACTTTTCCAGCGACAAGTACCGCGACTTCCTCGCCGCCCAACAGGGCCCGGCCCGTGACGACGAGAACGAAGGCGATGTGGCCGGCGCGCTGGCCAACGCCAAGACCAAAATTGAAGCGACCTACCACAACCAATACCTCAACCACGCTCAGCTGGAGCCCCCTTCAGCCCTGGCGCGTTTCAACCCCGACGGCTCGCTGGAGGTGTGGCTGCCCAACCAGGCACCGGATATGTTCCGCGCCGACATGGCCAAGCGCACCGGGCTATCCATTGAACAAATCACCCTGCACTCGCCGCTGCTGGGCGGTTTTTTTGGCCGGCATTTCCTGTATGACTCGGCCAACCCCTACCCGCAGGCCATCGCCTTGGCCAAAGCGGTAGGCCGCCCGATCAAACTGATCTGGAGCCGCGAAGAAGAGTTCCTGCGCGACGTGTTGCGCCCGGTCGCTGTGGTCAAGTTCCGCGCTGCGCTGGACGACAAAGGCTTGCCAGTGGCCATTGAGGCGGTCAGCGCCACCGAAGGCCCCTCCGAAGCCATCGCCGGCAAACAGGGCGAAAAACTCGACCCCACGGCGCTCGAAGGGTTGTCGGGCAAGTCCTACGCCATCCCCAACAAACGCATCGCGCAGATCTACGTCAAGGGCCCGGCCATGCTCGGCTACTGGCGTTCGGTGGGCAACTCGCTGAATGACTTTTTCTACGAAGCGTTCCTCGACGAACTGGCCGACAAAGGCGGCCACGACCCCTATGAGCTGCGCCTGCACCTGCTGCGCGACAACAAGCGGCTGACCACCCTGCTGCAAGCGGCGGGCGATTTGTCCGGTGGCTGGAAACGTGGCCCCTACACGGCCGAGGACGGCACGCGTCGGGCACGGGGCGTGGCCATGGCCTCGCCGTTCGGCTCGCACGCGGCGGTGATCGCCGAAGTGTCGATCGAAAGCGGCCAGGTCAAGGTGCACCATATCTGGGAAGCCATTGACCCGGGCAGCATCGTCAACCCGGCAATCGTCGAGGCGCAGGTCAATGGCGCCGTGGCTTTGGGCTTATCTCAAACGTTGCTGGAGGAAGCGGTGTACGTGGATGGCAAACCACGGGCGCGCAACTACGACCTGTACCCGATCCTGCCGGCTTCGCGTATGGCGCAGGTGCACGTACGGATCGTCGAAAGTGGCGAAAAGATGGGCGGCATCGGTGAACCGCCGTTACCCGCAGTGGCGCCAGCCGTGGCCAATGCGGTGGCGCACCTGACCGGCCAGCGTATCCGCAGCTTGCCATTGAGCCGATACACCTTCAGCTAACCGACAGGGAACGCCCATGAACAACCGACGATTGGCTGCAACCGCAGGCTGGCTGGCGCTGGCCTGCGCGGTCGTAGCCGCACTGCTGGCGTGGTACGTCACCCGCCAGCCCGCCTCACCGCTCGAACACGAACCAACCACCGGCTTCGACCCGGCCCTGGTCAGCCGTGGCGAGTACGTTGCCCGCCTCAGCGACTGCGTGGCCTGCCACAGCCTGCCGGGCAAGGCACCGTTCGCCGGCGGCCTGGAGATGGCCACCCCGCTGGGCGCCATTCACGCCACCAACATCACCCCGGACCGCGAAACCGGTATCGGCGCCTACACCGCAGCCGACTTCGACCGGGCGGTGCGCCACGGTGTTGCGCCGGGCGGCAGACGGCTCTACCCGGCCATGCCGTACCCGTCTTATGCCAAGCTCAGCGATGATGACATGCGCGCGCTGTACGCGTTTTTCATGAAAGGCATAGAACCGGCCAAGCAGCCCAACATCCCCAGCGACATTCCCTGGCCGCTCAACCTGCGCTGGCCCATCGCGCTGTGGAACGGGGTGTTCGCGCCGAACGCCACCTACGCCGCCAAACCCGGCGAGGATGCGCTGTGGAACCGTGGCGCGTATATCGTCCAGGGCCCGGGCCACTGCGGTAGTTGCCACACGCCACGCGGCCTGGCCTTCAACGAGAAGGCGCTGGACGAGTCCGGCGCGCCGTACCTCGCCGGCGCGTTGCTCGACGGCTGGTACGCACCAAGCCTGCGGCAGGACCCCAACACCGGATTGGGCCGTTGGAGCGAGCCTGAAATCGTGCAGTTCCTCAAGGTCGGGCGCAACAAACATGCGGTGGTCTACGGCTCGATGACCGAAGCGTTCAACAACTCCACGCAGTTCATGGCCGATGAGGACCTGGCCGCGATCGCGCGTTACCTCAAGTCACTGCCCGGCGACCCGCAGCGTGACGGCACGGCCTGGCAATACCAGGCCGTGGCCGCCGACGCGCGCCCGGACATCCCCGGTGCCCACGCCTACGCGACCCGCTGCGCGTCCTGCCATGGCCTCGACGGCAAGGGCCAACCCGAGTGGATGCCTCCCTTGGCCGGCGCCACCTCGGCACTGGCAAAGGAAAGCGCCTCGGCGATCAATATCACCCTCAACGGCTCGCAACGCGTGGTCGCCGCCGGTGTACCGGACGCCTACCGCATGCCGGCGTTTCGTGAACAACTGTCCGACTCGGAAATCGCCCAGGTGTTGACCTACGTGCGCAGCACGTGGGGCAACCACGGTGGCGCGGTCGACGCACAGGCGGTCGGCAAGCTGCGCGGGCATACCGACCCGGCCAGCAGCAGTCCGATTATTCTGCACATGCGCTGAAAAAGGCGTTCAGCTCGCCGTCAGGTCAACCGAAAAACAACACCCATTCGGTTGCCTGGCGGTGAGTTCAACCCGCCACTGCTGGGTGCTGCAAATACGCTGCACCAACGACAGGCCAAGCCCCAGCCCTTCTCCCCGGCTGTGTTCACCTCTGACAAACGGCTGGAACATCGCCTCGCGCTTGTGATCGGGAATGCCAATGCCGCTGTCCTCCACACGAAAACCGTGCTCGCTCAAGGTCAGCCGAATAAAGCCGCTGTCGGTGTAGTGCCAGGCATTGCGCAGCAGGTTGCCCATGACCGATTGCAACAGCGTCAGGTTGTACTCCACGGGTGAGGTGTGTTCGCTTTCATAAATGAACTCGAGGCCTTTTTCGCGAATCATTCGCCCCCAGATTTCCACCAGGCCATCCGCCACGTCCTTCAACGTTGCTTGAGCGCCATGGCCCTGGGCGCCCGAGGCCCGCGCCAGCATCAGGAAGGTGTCCACCAGTTGCCGCATCTCATCGGTGGCACGCGCAATCCGGCCCACCTGGGCCACCGAACGTTGATCCAGCGAAGGGTCACCGAGCAACAATTCGCAGGAGCTGGCCAAGACCATCAGCGGTGTGCGCAGCTCGTGGCTGACGTCACTGGTGAACAGTTTTTCCCGGCTCAACGCATCGCGCAGGCGCCCCAGGGTCTTGTCGAAGGACAGGGCCAACTCCCCCACTTCATCCACGGCGTAATCCGGATGCAACGGCGGGGCTACATCCAGCAACTGGTCGCGATGACGCACTTGCCGCGCCAGGCGTACCACCGGCGCCATCACGCGGCGCGCCAACAAGCGGCCCAGCAGGACCGCCAATAGAATGCTCAGGATAAAACCCACCGCCACCGCGCCGAACAGCACACGCTCACGTTGCTTAAAGCTTTCCTGGTTGCGCATCAGCACGTATTGGCGCCCATCGACCACCTGAGACACCGCGTAGTAGGCCCGCCCCTGATAATCGACCTCCTGGAAACCCGGCGCCAGCTCGGTCAGCAACGGGTCGAGCGCCAGGTCACCCTGCTCGCCCTGGGCGAAAAACAATTCGCCTTTGCCCGGGCGGTGGCTCCAGCTGGCTGTGTCATCCTGGCGCAACAGGCGGTTCAACCCGCTGCCGAGGTCGGCGCTGGTGAGTTTGTATTCGACCACATGCACGGTGGCGACAATGCCCGCTGCAAACACGCCCGCCACGAAGGCGCTCATCAGCGCAAACACAATCACGATCCGTTTCGTCAGGCTGTGCCTGAAGTCCATTGCCATACGGGGTCCCACGGCTGTGTTCAACCTGAAATACCTGCTGAGTCGGGTAATGCCTTTCGACGCCGACGTTCGAACCAAAGATAGACCACGGACGTCGTGTAGCGCGTAAGTACCTGCGAAACCGCAAGCCCGCCACTCTCGCCATACCCCGCCGTGGGTACAATTCAGAACCGGCGTTATACCCGAACGCCTACGGCAGCGCACTCAGCAACGACGCCCGCGAGGTTATAAGTGTTTTTGGGGTGGGGTGAGTGGCATTTGGTCATGGTTTGTAAAGGGCCAGCAAGGCGTGTCTCTTTAAATTGCAGGACGTTTCCTAGACAATCCCTGCCGCCTTGTGCCTGTTGGAATCGATGACTAGTCTGCGATCCGTCACTGCTCATCAGTGATCGGGTTTAGTCGCTCGGGTCTTACATGGCGCATGGTCCTCCATGAAGTTTTATGGTGGCTGTGCGTAGGGCACCTTCGGGTGCGCCGGTTTTCCATGTGACCGGTCGACTAACCTGCGTACAGCCGCCACCCTCGTTTAGTCGCGGTGGGTGTCAGCTCCAATCATGTGGAGTTACACAATGAAAAAAACCGTCCCCGATCCACCCCGCCATTCCACCAAAGACCGCGCCGCCTTCAATCGCGCCATCGACCATTACCTGCCCACCCAAGGTGTTCAAATCGAAGACCTGAGCTTCGAAGATGCCCTGCTCTACACCGCCAGCGTGCTCGACTGCGCGTCTGCCACGGCGCTCAATTGCAGTGAACTGCTGACGAGTCCCGAGCGGGCGAAGATTCTGGCGGTGTGGCATTTGCTGGAGCTTGCCAAGACCACCGTGGATCGCTCTATCGAGTGCCTGAACCCCGCGCATCTTCCCGCCTAAACTCAGTTAAACCCTGTGGGAGCTGGCTTGCCTGCGATAGCGATACATCAGTGAAAAATCCGCCAACTGACCCGCCGCCATCGCAGGCAAGCCAGCGCCCACAGTTGATTTGCGTCATTTGATAACGCTCATCACGTTTATTTACCGTTTATTTGACGTATTTTTCTCATTTCTGGCTCTACATTCGCCGCGCGCAAACATGCAAATGATTCCTATTGGTCCAGTCTCAATCGACCTCTCACGGGCTTCCCGTGCATTCATAAAAACCGGAGCGTTCAGCGTATGGCTTCCCGTCTACCTTCTTTCTTCACTAAAGCCCTGCTCGCCACCGCACTGCTCGGCGCCGGGTCTGTGTATGCCGCCGACTCCGTGGGCATTGTGGTGTACAACGCCCAGCACGAAAGCCTCACCAAGGCCTGGGTTGAAGGGTTCACCCAGGAAACCGGGATTCCGGTGACCATACGCAACGGCGACGACACCGAGATGGGCAACCAGATCGTGCAGGAAGGCGCGGCCTCCCCGGCTGACGTGTTCCTCACCGAGAACTCCCCGGCCATGGTGCTGGTGGACAACGCCGGGCTGTTCGCGCCGGTGGCGCCAGCCACCCTGGAACAAGTGGACGCCGCCTACCGCCCGGCCCACGGCAAGTGGCTGGGCATTGCTGCACGCTCGACGGTGTTTGTGTACAACCCAAGCAAATTGAAAGAAGCCGACCTGCCGAAATCCCTGCTGGACCTCGCCTCGCCAAGCTGGAAAGGCCGCTGGGCCGCCTCCCCGGCCGGTGCCGACTTCCAGGCCATCGTTGCCGCTGTGCTGGAATTGAAGGGCGAAGCCGCCACCCTCGACTGGCTCAAGGCGATGAAAACCAATGCGAGCATTTACCGGGGTAACAGCGCGGTGCTCAAGGCCGTCAACGCAGGCCAGGTCGACAGCGGCGTGATTTACCACTACTACAGTTTCGTCGACCAATCCAAGACCGGCGAAAACAGCAAGGACACCCAATTGCACTACTTCAAGCACCAGGACCCGGGCGCTTTTGTGAGCATTTCCGGTGGCGGTGTTTTGGCCTCCAGCAAACATAAAGACGAGGCCCAAGCCTTCTTGAAATGGATTACCGGCAAAGACGGCCAAGCGATCTTGAAAGACGGCAACGCCTTCGAGTACGCCGTGGGCCAGAACGCCCAATCGAACCCCAAGCTGGTGCCGTTGGCGCAACTGGACGCACCGAAGGTTGACGCGTCCAAGCTCAACAGCAAAAAGGCTGTCGAGCTGATGACCCAGGCCGGACTGCTCTGATTGTTGCCTCAAGCCCCAGTGCCAGGTATCGCCCACGCGATACCTGCGCCACCACAACGACGCACCCAAGGTCTGTTCAGAGGCCGTGGGGGCACGTGGGTCACCAGTTTGTCAGTACTGGTTTCGCTGTTGGCGCTGTTGCCGATTGCGTTTGTGATCGGCGTGTCGTGGCAAATCGGCTGGGCGCAAATTGAGGCGCTGGTGTGGCGCCCGCGCGTCGGCGAATTGTTGTTCAACACCGTGCTGTTGGTGGTGTTCACCCTGCCGTTATGCGTGGTGCTGGGCATTGCGCTGGCATGGCTGACCGAACGCACCAACCTGCCGGGGCGACGCGTCTGGTCACTGTTGGCGGTGGCGCCGCTGGCGGTGCCGGCATTCGTGCACAGTTACGCCTGGGTCAGCCTGGTGCCGTCGATTCATGGCTTGCCGGCCGGTGTGCTGGTGTCGGTGATTGCCTACTTCCCGTTTCTATACTTGCCGGTGGCGGCGACCTTGCGCCGGCTTGACCCGGCCATTGAAGACGTGGCCGAGTCCCTGGGCCTCAAGCCCTGGGCCGTGTTTGTGCGGGTGGTATTGCCGCAGTTACGCCTGGCAATCTGCGGCGGTGCCCTGTTGGTAGGCCTGCATCTGCTGGCCGAATACGGCCTGTACGCGATGATTCGCTTTGACACGTTCACCACTGCGATCTTCGATCAGTTCAAATCCACCTTTAATGGCCCGGCAGCCAATATGCTGGCGGCCGTGTTGGCGCTGTGCTGCCTGGCGATGCTCAGCGCGGAATCCGCTGCACGCGGCCATGCCCGCTATGCGCGGGTCGGCTCGGGCAGCGCCCGGGACCAGCGCATCGTGACCCTGAGCACCCGCACCACCCTGTTCGCCCTCGGCTTGCAAGGCATGACCTGTGCACTGGCCCTGGGTATCCCGCTGATCACGCTGGGCAAGTGGTTGATCGCCGGTGGCCGTGAGGTCTGGCAGTTCAGCGAACTGCTGCCGGCGCTGGAGCAAACCGTGCTGCTGGGGATAGCCGGTGCGGTATTGACCACCTGCGCGGCGGTGCCGATTGCCTGGCTGTCGATTCGGGCGCCGGGACGCCTGCAGCGTATCCTGGAAAGCTGCAACTACATCACCAGCTCGTTGCCCGGGATCGTAGTCGCGCTGGCACTGGTCACAGTGACCATCCACTTCGCCCGGCCGATTTACCAGACCACGATTACCGTGCTGCTCGCCTACCTGCTGATGTTCTTGCCACGCGCGCTGGTGAGTTTGCGCGCGGGTATCGCCCAGGCCCCGGTGGAGCTGGAAAACATGGCCCGCAGCCTCGGTCGCTCGCCGGGCCGCGCGTTATGGCTGATCACCCTGCGCCTGGCCGCACCGGCCGCCGCTGCGGGGGCGGCGCTGGTGTTCCTGGCGATCACCAATGAACTGACCGCCACCCTGTTGCTGGCGCCCAACGGCACCCGCACCCTGGCGACCGGCTTCTGGGCGATGACCAGCGAGATCGACTACGCCGCCGCCGCGCCTTACGCGCTGATCATGATCCTGTTGTCACTGCCGTTGACCGGCCTTCTCTACCATCAATCCAAACGCACGGCAGGCCGATGAACGCCCTCGAACTCCACGCCATCTGCAAATCTTTCGGCACCCAGCGCGCCCTGGCGGACGTGACCTTGTCGGTGCCCACCGGGAGCCGCACGGTGATCGTCGGGCCTTCGGGCTCCGGCAAGACCACTTTGCTGCGCATGATTGCAGGCTTTGAATTCCCCGACACCGGCAGCCTCACGCTGAACGGCCAGACATTGGTCGACGCCACTCACGCCGTGCCCGCCCACCAGCGCCAGATCGGGTATGTGCCGCAGGACGGCGCGCTGTTCCCGCACATGACCGTGGCCGACAATATCGGCTTCGGCCTGACCACCAAGGGCGAGGCTCGCCACACGCGTATCGCCGAACTGATGGACAGCGTAGCCCTCGACGCCAGCATGGCCGGGCGTTGGCCCCATGAACTCTCCGGCGGCCAGCAGCAACGGGTGGCGCTGGCCCGGGCCTTGGCGCAACAACCACGGCTGATGTTGCTCGATGAACCGTTTTCCGCGCTGGACACCGGCTTGCGCTCGGCCATGCGCAAGATGGTCGCGCGGCTGCTGAGCGACGCGGGCATTACCACGATTCTGGTGACTCACGATCAAAGCGAGGCGCTGTCGTTCGCCGATCAGTTGGCGGTGATGCGCCAGGGTCGCCTGGTGCAGTCCGGTCACCCGATGGACCTGTACCAGTACCCCGTCGATGAGCAGACCGCATTGTTTCTCGGCGAGGCCGTGGTCATGCCCGCCCGGATCGAAGCGGGCTGGGCGCATTGCGGCCTGGGGCGCGTGCAGGTCGACAGCAAGACCCACTCCACCACGGCGCGAATCATGCTGCGACCGGAGCAATTGCAGTTGAGTACCACCGACGTTTCCGGCTGTCGAGGGGTGGTGACCGAACGCGAGTTCGGCGGCAATACGTGCACGCTGACTGTGGTGTTGCAACCCGATGACGCCGAGCCAGGCCCCGCCATTCTGGTGCGCAGTTCAGGCCTGCAAGCGCCTCCCATCGGCAGCGGGGTGCACCTCACCACGCTCGGTATGGCCCATGTGTTGAAAAAAGCGTCGCCCCTCAGTCTCAGCTAAGTTTCGGGGCCTACCTTCTCCCCTGCGCCCACCATCGCGCAGTCAAGGAGAGGTAACCCCCATGAATGCCACAGCAGCCCGCTGGCTGAACAAAGTACCCGAGGTGACGCTGTCATTCTGGGTGATCAAGATATTGTCCACGACCGTGGGCGAAACCGGCGCGGATTACCTCGCCGTCAATGCCGGCTTCGGCGCCGGCTGGACCAGCCTCGGCATGGCTGCGCTGTTGGCCGTCGCGCTGTTCGGGCAGATGCGCACCAAGGCCTACACGCCCTGGATTTACTGGCTCACCGTGGTGCTGGTGAGCATCGTCGGCACACAGATCACCGATATCCTCACCGATAAACTCGACGTCAGCCTGTACCTCAGCACAGCGATTTTTGCGGGCCTGCTCGCGCTTAACTTTGTGGTTTGGTATCGCACCGAGCGCAGCCTGTCGATCCGCGACATCGTCACGCCACGGCGTGAGTGGTTTTACTGGACGACGGTGCTCTGCACGTTTGCCCTGGGCACCGCTGCCGGTGACCTGGCCACCGAAGCGCTGGGCCTGGGCTTCACGCTCGGCGCGGTGATTTTCGCCGGTTTGATCGCCGTGGCCATGGTGGCCTGGCGCGTGGGCGTCAACAGCGTGCTGACCTTCTGGGTCGCCTACATCCTCACCCGACCTTTCGGCGCCTCCCTCGGCGACCTGCTGACCCAAGCCAAGACCTATGGCGGCCTGGGCATGGGCGCCAGTTGGACCAGCGCGCTGTTCCTCTGCGTCATTGTCCTGCTGGTGGCCGTCGCGCAAATCAGTGTCAGCAACCGCAAAGCCATTACCCAATAACGACTCACCTCAAGGAAACCCTCATGCGCGTTCAAAACATGATCCGCCACGCCGCCATTGTTTCAGCGATCTTTATGCTGGGCATTGCCACCGGCTGCTCCAAACCTGCCGACAAACCCCAAGACACCGCCGGCGGCGCCACCGTCACGAGCAGCCAAGCCCATGCGTCAAAACTGGGCGACCTGTCCGAATTCCGCGCCATCGCGGCGGACGTGTCGGCGCTTGTCGCCAAGCACGACCTGGCGGGTGCCAAAGCCCGCATCAAAGACCTGGAAACCAGCTGGGATGCCGCCGAGGCCGGGATCAAACCTCGGGCCGCGAACGACTGGCACGTGCTGGACAAAGCCATCGACCGTGCACTTTCGGCCCTGCGTGATGGCAACCCGAACCAGGCCGACTGCACCGCCTCGATGGAGGACTTGCTCAAGACCTTCGATGCGATGAAAGGCTGACATCAGACAATCATGCTTCAATACAGACGCGGTGATCCTTTCACCGCGTTTGCTTTTGCTGCGGAGGCGACATGCGGATACTGCTGGTCGAAGACGACCCGATGATTGGCGATGCCATCCAACGCGCGCTCAGCGATGCGAGCTATGCCGCCGACTGGGTCAAGAACGGCCTCACCGGCCTCGCCGCACTCGACACCCAACCTTACGACCTGGTGCTGCTGGACCTGGGCCTGCCCGGCAAGGACGGCCTCGATGTGCTGGACAGCATCCGTGGGCGCAACAACCCCGTGCCGCTGCTGATCATTACCGCCCGTGACAGTCTCGATGACCGCCTGCGCGGCCTCGACAGTGGCGCCGATGACTATCTGCTCAAACCATTCGACATCTCGGAATTGCTCGCGCGTATCCGTGCGGTGTTGCGCCGCAAAGGCGGGAACGCTCTGCCGTTGCTGGACAATGGCAGCGTGTCGCTGGACCTGCTCACCAAGCAAGCCAGCACCGACGCGCATCGCAACGTCGCCCTTTCCAGTCGCGAATTTGCGCTACTGCAAGCCCTGCTGATTCGCCCAGGAGCAATCCTCTCGCGCAGTGAGTTGGAAGACCGCCTGTATGGCTGGGGCAATGAGGTCGAAAGCAACGCCATCGAGTTCCTGATTCACGCCTTGCGGCGCAAGTTGGGCAGTCATGTGATCAAGAATGTCAGGGGCATGGGATGGATGGTTTCAAAAAGCGTTTGAGTGAATCGGTCCAACTGCGGCTGTCGGTCACCCTGTCCCTGGCCATTTTGCTGGTGGCGCTGGTGGCCAGCGTGTTTACCTTTGTCTCGGCCTTCGACGAAACCCACGAACAGCAGGACGACACCTTACGCCAGGTCGCGATGCTGTATGACCGCCAGCAGATGACCCTGCACTACCCACAAGGCCCGGCCATTGATGGCGATGACGAAGAATCCCGGGTAATCATTCAACACCTGGGCGACGGCCGGCGCGCTACGGGCATCAACGATGAAGCCTTGCCCTTGCCCTTCCCCACAGACCTCGCTGACGGGCTGTCCACCGTTGAGGTGAGCGGTGAAAACTTTCGCGTGCTGGTGCACACCACGGCACGTGGCGAACGCATTGCCGTGGCCCAGGAATCCGATGCCCGCGACAAGGACGCCCGCGAAAGCGCCTGGCGCAGTTTGTTGCCGTTCCTGATCTTGTTTCCGGTGCTGCTGTTGGTGGTTGGCGATCTGGTGCGCAAGTTGTTTCGCCCGATTGGTGTGCTCGCCGCCGAGATCGACCAGCGCGCCGAGCAGGAACTGCACCCCATTGAAGAACAACACCTGCCCAGCGAAGTGCGCCCGTTTGTGGTGGCGATCAATCGTTTGCTGGCCCGCGTTGAGCAGTCGATGGACAGCCAGCGGCGCTTTGTCGCCGATGCCGCTCACGAACTGCGCTCGCCGATGACCGCCCTGGCCCTGCAAGCCGACCGGCTGGCCGCCACTGACCTGTCGCCCATGAGCCGGGAGCGTTTTGAGCCGCTGTCACGCGGCATCCAACGCGGCCGCACATTGATCGATCAACTGCTGAGCCTGGCGGCGGCGCAGTCGGCGTCGGAGCGCGTGCAAACATCGCTGTCGGTGCATGCCGTGTATCGCCAGGTGCTGGAAGACCTATTGCCGTTGGCCGAGCGCAAACAAATCGATATCGGTGTTGAAAGCACTCAGGACGTGCAGGTGATGTTCAACGCGATGGACCTGTTCACGCTGGTGAAAAACCTGGTGGATAACGCCATTCGCTATACCCCGCCGGGTGGGCGTATCGACCTGTCGGTGGCGGTGATGGCTGACACCATTCAACTGCAAATCAAAGACTCGGGGCCCGGTATTTCAGTCGAGGAACAGGCGCGGGTGTTTGACCCGTTCTATCGCAGCCTGGGCACCGACGAGGCCGGTTCCGGCTTGGGTTTGTCGATCGTCAAGGCGATCACCGATCGCACCGGGGCGCAGGTGCAACTGTCATTTA
Organism: Pseudomonas sp. M5A4_2d; assembly: GCF_053345295.1. Classification (NCBI taxonomy): domain Bacteria; kingdom Pseudomonadati; phylum Pseudomonadota; class Gammaproteobacteria; order Pseudomonadales; family Pseudomonadaceae; genus Pseudomonas; species Pseudomonas sp. M5A4_2d. The sequence continues at coordinate 83,967 of NZ_JBKEZW010000010.1, forward strand.
CCGACGCCGAGGAGCAGCGCGGGTTGTGTGTCAGCGTGTGGCTTGCGAAATAACCCTCAGCCGCCAGCTTTTTTTCGCCTGGATATTGCCCGCCAGAACTAAAAGTCCATAATGGACAAATTAGTTTATCTGCGGAGATAGCCATGTCCAGCACGCCTCAAGTGATCAACCAAGCCCAAGCGCGCGAACTACTCGCCAAGGTTGACGTGCCCCGGGTGCTGCGCAAGCTGTTCCGCGACCTGGCCGCCGGGCTGGCGGTGCAGCCGGCGCAGCAATGCGTGGAGTTCCCGCGTGGGGCCGGCGACTTCATCAACTATTTGGGTGTGCTGGCCGAAGACGGGGTGTACGGGGTCAAGACGTCGCCCTACATCGTGCGCGACCAAGGGCCGCTGGTGACGGCATGGACATTGTTGATGTCGATGCACACCGGCCAGCCGCTGTTGCTGTGTGATGCGGCCGAGCTGACCACCGAACGCACGGCCGCCACGACCGCATTGGCGGTGGACGCCCTGGCGCCCGCGGCAGCCCGACGCCTGGCGATTATCGGCAGTGGCAAGGTCGCCCAGGCGCACCTGCGCTATGTGCAGAACCTGCGCGACTGGCAGCACATCAGCCTGTATTCACCGCGCTTGCGCCGCGCCAGCGCCGATACCCTGGCCCATCTCACCGGCCTGGACCCACGCCTGACCCTTGCCAGCACCTGCGAGGCCGCGCTGGAAGACGCTGACGTGATTCTGCTCTGCACCTCGTCGGCAGGCCCGGTGATGGACCCGTCGCGCCTGAGCAAACCGGCGCTGATTACCTCCATCAGCACCAACGCCCCACGCGCCCATGAAGTACCGCCGCACTGCCTCAACGACATGCAGGTGTTCTGCGACTACCGCCAGACCACTCCGGGCGCGGCCGGCGAAATGCTGATCGCCGGCGAACAACATGGGTGGGACAAGCGTGCCATCGTCGGTGACCTGCCCGAATTGCTCAGCGACATGGCGCAGCGCCCGAACTACGACCGCAGTGTGTTTTTCCGCTCGATCGGGTTGGGCCTGGAAGACGTCGCAGTGGCCAATGCCTTGTATCAAATCCAGCGCTAACCCCTTTTTCAGGAGATGTTCATGAGCCATGCAGACTTCATCATCATCGGCGGCGGCATTGCGGGCGCTTCCACGGGTTTCTGGCTGTCGCAGCACGGAAAAGTGCTGGTGCTGGAGCGTGAAAATCACCCGGCCTACCACTCCACCGGGCGTTCGGCGGCGCTCTACACCGCCGCTTATGGCACGCCGCAAGTGCGCGCGTTGACCCTGGCCAGCCGCGCGTTTTTTGATAACCCGCCGGCAGGCTTCTGTGAGCATCCATTGCTCACGCCGCGCGGTGAAATGACTGTGGATTTCAGCGGCGACCCGGCGGAACTGGAAAGCCAATACCAAAGTGCCAAAGCCACGGTGTCGCAGGTGCAGCGCCTGACTGCCGACGAAGCGTGCGCTCGGTTGCCGATCCTGCGTCGCGAAAAAGTCCACGGTGCAATCTTCGACCCAACGGCCAGCGACATCGACACCGACGCCCTGCACCAGGGTTATTTGCGCGGCATCCGCCGTAACAACAGCGAAGTACGCACCGACAGCCACGTGCTGGGGCTGAGTCGTGACGCCGAGGGCCTTTGGCAGGTGCGCACCCAGGATGCGACGTACACCACGCCCATCATCATCAACGCCGCCGGGGCCTGGGCCGACCATATCGGAGGGCTGGCCGGCGCGGCCTCCATCGGCTTGCAGCCCAAGCGCCGCTCGGCGTTTATCTTCGCCGGGCCCGAAGGCGTGGACACCCATCAGTGGCCGATGCTGGTGGCCCTCGACGAAGCCTTCTACATGAAACCCGACGCCGGCATGTTCCTGGGCTCACCGGCCAACGCCGACCCCGTCGAGCCGCAGGATGTGCAGCCCGAAGAGCTGGACATCGCCATGGGCATTTACCAGATCGAAGAAGCCACCACCCTGACCATCCGCCGCCCGACGCGGACCTGGGCCGGGCTGCGCAGTTTTGTGCACGACGGTGATTTGCTCTCGGGCTTCGACCCGCACGTGCCGGGGCTGTTCTGGGTCGCGGCGCAAGGCGGCTATGGCATCCAGACTTCACCCGCCATGGGCCAGGCCAGTGCGGCTCTGGTGCGCGGCGCGCCGCTGCCGGAGCAACTGACGCGGTTCGGCCTGGACGCTGGTATGCTCTCGCCCGTCCGCCTGGAGCCGCATTGATGAACACCGCTGAACACGAAAAGGTTGTCCAGAACTTCCGGGCGATTGCCGATGCGATCGCCACGTTGTTCTTCCCCCACGCCGAAGTGGTGCTGCATGATTTGCGCACGCAAAAAGTCGACTACATCGCCAATAACCTGTCGAAACGGGCCATCGGCGACGACTCGGCGCTGGAGGACATGCTCAGCGATGACATCCGCGAAGTGAATATCGGCCCGTACGAAAAGCTCAATTGGGACGGCCAGAAAATTCGCAGCCTGAGCACCGTGCTCCACGACCACAAAGGTCGCCGGTTGGCGGTGCTGTGCATCAACCTGAATATCTCGCTGTTCGAAAATGCCAAGGCGGCACTGGACCTGTTCCTGTCGCCGAGCAAGCTGATCCCGCAACCGGACTCATTGTTTCGCGATGACTGGCAGGAACGGATCAACACCTTCTTGCATGCGTGGATGCGCGAGCGCCAGTTGAGCCTGAATCTGCTGACCCGTGACCATAAACGTGAGCTGGTGCTGGCGTTGCATGCCGAAGGCGCGTTCAAGGGCAAGAGTGCGTCGAACTATGTGGCGAATGTGCTGGGAATGGGACGGGCGACCGTCTACAAACACCTCAAGGAATTGAAGGGCTGAGCAGGTCATCTTCGCAACACCACCGATCAACGGTGGTGTTCAGAGCCGTATTCGCATTCAGTCGCCGTAGATATCCGACTTGAAGTACTGCTGTGAAATCTTCTGGTACTCGCCATTGGCACGGATGCCGTCGATGGCCGTGTTCAACTCACTGACCAATGCCGTATTGCCCTTGCGCACCGCGATCCCGGCGCCCTCGCCCACGTATTTCGGGTCCTTGAGTTCCGGGCCGACAAAGGCGTAGCCCTTGCCGCGTGGCATCGCCAGGAAGTCACTCAGGGGGATGGTGTCGGCAAAGATCGCATCCAGGCGACCTGACGCCAGGTCCATGTAGATTTCTTCGTTATTACTGTAGCGCTTGACGTTGATGCCCTTGGGCTCGAACACCTCGGTGGCGTAGCGGTCGGTGGTCGTGGCGCGTTGCACGCCGATGGTCTTGCCCTTGAGGCTGGCGTACTGATCGTCCACGGCTGCACCTTCCTTCATCACCAGGCGCGAGGACGTGAAGTAATACTTGTGGGTGAAATCCACCGACTTCTTGCGGTCTTCGTTGATGGTCATGGACGACAGGGCCATGTCGATTTTCTTCACTTTGAGGGAAGGAATCAGACCGTCGAACTCACCCTCTACCCACACGCACTTGACCTTCATTTGCGCACACAACGCGTTGCCGATGTCGTAGTCGAACCCGACGATTTTGCCGTCCTGGGTCTTGGAGGCGAACGGTGGGTACGCCGCCTCGATGCCGATGCGCAGGGTTTTCTCGGCGGCCAGCAAGTGGCTTGAGGCAATCAGGCTCAGGGCCAGGCCGGTAATCAGCGTGCGTTTCTTCATGATCGTTGTCTCGCAAGTTGTTGTTGGTTTGGCAAGCGCGAAGAAAGGGAGAAGTGAATCCTGTATGTGTACTTATAATTCCATACTGGACTTTTACGTATTGATCGTCAATCCACCGCTATCGCTGCCACTTCCATAAATCCTGATCCAAATCACTACAGGTCCTGGACTCACTCGCAGGCACTGGATGGCAAAAACGGCGGTGATGAGCCCCGCGGGCAAAATTATTGCCCGTCTCCATCGTTTCTCCACAAAACCTCCCATGAAAGTGCATGTTGATTACGCACAATTGCGACCGCCGTAGCGCCCTGTCGCGCGGGCTTACCAGGAGAAACAGCTGCTGGGCACCCTCACCCAGACGCTATGATCACTACTTGGCAACGTGGCCATGGACCGGCAGCCACGACAAGGCAGATAAGCGCGAGCACACGGACGCAAAGGCTCGCAGCGTATTCACCGAGCAGACCATGACTGATTTTCCCGTAGCAACGATGCCCCGTCCGGAGAGCGCCAGAGAAACCCAGGCACTCGTGCTGATTGCCGAAGATGAACCTGAAATTGCCGACATCCTGATTGCCTATCTCAAACGCAGTGGCTTTCGTACCGCACACGCACGTGACGGCCGACAGGCGCTGGAAATGCACCTGGCGCTCAAGCCGGACCTGGTGCTGCTGGATGTACTGATGCCTCACGTGGATGGCTGGCAGGTGCTTGCCGAAGTGCGCCATCGCGGCCATACGCCGGTGATCATGCTGACGGCGCAGGACCAGGATATGGACAAGCTGATGGGTCTGCGCATCGGGGCCGACGACTACATCGTCAAACCGTTCAACCCGGCCGAAGTCGTCGCGCGCACCCAGGCTGTACTCAGACGCTCCATCGATTACCACTACCGCGCCAGCCCCACAGTGCTGCGGGTGGACGCGTTTGAAATTGATCTTGAAAGCTATGAAGTCACGGTGACCCTCGCCGGCCGTAGAGTGCCGCTGGCATTGACGGTGACTGAGTTCAGGTTGCTGGCCCAACTGGCCAAGGCGCCGAAAAGAGTGTTCAGCCGCGCCGAACTGCTGGCCCAGTGTTCACCGGAAAGTGACAGCCTGGAGCGGACGGTCGACAGCCATATCAGCAAATTGCGCCGCAAGCTCGAAGACCTCGGGTTACAAGGCGTCCCCACCTGTATCCGAGGGGTTGGCTACCGGTTTGGGAGTGTCGCGTGAAGGGGCTCAATGGCCTGAGCCGCCAGATCATCCTGTCCATGTCCGCCGTGGTGTTGTGCGTGATCGCCCTGGCGGTGATCGGCTCCTATATTTTCTATGCGTTGCTATGGACGTACTGGCCACTCACGGACGAAGAAGTGGATGAGTGGCTGCCCGCCAACGTTGAATGGGTGTGGATGGGTTTGACCACGTGCGTGAGCCTGGCAGTGGGCTCGATTGTGGCCTTGAAGCTGTCTCGACGAATTCTGATGCCGTTGAACTCCGTGGCCGAGAACCTGCGCAAACTGGCCGACGGCGACCTGGATGTACAAGCGGTTGCCGGTGACCAGTCAATCGGCGAAGCGGCCATCCTGGTGGACGATTTCAACAGCATGGCTAAACGTTTGCAGCGTATGGCGCAGGAACAGGCGTTCTGGAATGCCGCAATTGCCCATGAACTGCGCACACCGCTGACCATCTTGCGTGGGCGCCTGCAAGGCTTGGCCGAAGGCGTGTTCGAACCGGACACCGCGCAGTTCTACAGCTTGCTGGGCCAGGTAGAGGGCCTGACACGCTTGATCGAGGACTTGCGGGTGGTCGGCTTGGCCGACAGTGGCTACTTGGAGCTCAACCTGCAGGAAGCCGACCTGGCCACGGGCATTGAGGACGATGTGCGGCTGTTCGAACCCAGCCTCACCGCTGTCGGTTTTGTCCTGCAACTGGACCTGCAACGCCGCACGATGCGCTGCGACCCCGCGAGAATCCGTCAGGCGCTGCTGGCTCTTTTGGACAATATCCGGCGGCATGCGACACCCGGAAACGTGATCGTGCACCTGAGTACCCGCGACGGCTTCAATTACCTGCGTGTGCGCGATGACGGCCCCGGCATCGACGAACGCTTCGCGACGCATTTGTTCGAAGCCTTCCAACGCGGCGAAAACTCCCGTTCACGCGCCCAAGGCGGCAGCGGCCTGGGCCTTGCAGTGGTACGCGCCATCGCCCTCGCCCATGGCGGCGCCGTGACCTGCCGGCGCATGGAAAACGGCGGCACGCTGTTCGAACTCAGTTGGCATGTTTGATTGAACGAGGTACCGCGATGCGTATCTTTTCCTGGGCATTCAGGAAAACCACCGGCTACAGGCATTTTGCTTTGTTGGATGCCCGGCACGTGTGTATTGCGTTCAAGAGCTGTCGCGCAAAACCCGCCGGCGAGCAGTGGGTAGAAGTTGAACGCGTCAACCTGTCCTGGCTCGGAAGAACACTCCCAGGCTGCACCCGTGCCGTTGAGCGAGTGTCAACATGAGCAATGACGTGGTCCGACTTGAGGCATCGCTAAGACTGCACACGCTGCGCTTGAAAAAACTGCAGCGCGTCTGGGTTCCACTGCAGCAATGCGCGCCCAAGTGGGTAATGGTGTTGTGGATTGTGGGCCTCTGCGTGACCCTGGGCACCCAGTGCTACTGCCACTGGCTGGTGACCGCACCGATGATCTGCGTATTGATCGTGGTGGAAATCATCGTCGAGGAACGGCAAATGACGCTGATATTACGTGCGGACCATGCACGTGATTTGCTCAGGCAGGCGCAGCTTGACGGCGTGTATTGATCGTAGAGCGTTTCAGCACAATCAACGCGCGCACGTCGCAAAACCTTGGCCGCCAAGGAACGGCAGCCCCGGTTCAGCGTTTTACACGGCTATTTACAGCCGATTCGGCTCGGCAATTGGCCTTGCTTCGCCTTCAGCGCGGCCTGCACCGGCTGCGGCAATTGACTCCAGAACGTGAGCCCCGAGCGCTCTTCGATGTGATCAACCGTCACCTGATAATCACAGAAGTTCGCACCTTTGGGCGTTTCCTGATTCATCACAAACGAAGCATACAGGCCGTTTTCAGGTGAACTGCCAACGAAGATGATTTTCCAGTACCCACTGGGAATGGTATGGACCTTGTTCGTCCCCGGCAGCGTGCCGACAAAATGCTCATACAAAGGCCCGGTGGCGACATACACCTGGTCGATGCCTGGCGCTTTGCTGAGGTTGCGCTCCTGGTCTTCAAGATGCGCCCAGGGCCCCTGGTTAAGCTCGGCCTTTTGCGGCGTGATATTGGACAGGTAATTGAGGGTCTGCCAGTCAGGGACGCCGGCCATCGAAGCGAGATTGGCCTGATGGCCACGGTCGACTTTGAGCGCGACATTGGCGCCGTTGTAGTCCACCGGGTCGAGGGTTTCCCCTGCGGGGATATCCGGGTCTGTCTTCCAGTCGCGCGGGCGACCGCTGGCCGGGGTATCCTTGGTGATTTTGTACGAGACCCAGTTCGCAAACTTGGTCGAGCCATTGTTGTTCAACGTGTACGCCTGACGGTTCAACGTCAGGGGACTGCCGCCAGCGGGGCACCCCACCGAACAGTTATCGAACGGCAATGCCTGCTGCGGCTGGGGAGTGATTGCGGATTCGCGTGTTCTATCGGGCGTCGTACAGGCCGCAACGAGCGGGATCAACAGAAACGCCAGGTGCTTGAACTTCATACTTCCTTGCATGGTGTAGCTCCTTGAGGGTGAATCAATGACAACGGTAAATGGCACGTCGACTGCTGCGGTTCCTTCGCGAGACGACCTGCACACTAAACCACTCCAAACATTTCAATATGAGGAGAGGCTATGGTTTTTGTTTGTGATTCCGGCTGACCGAATGCTGAATGCCGAGAGAGGCGCGGTGAGCGCCTGCTAGAGCGTCAGCACCTGATGCCCACCTGGAGACTCGAGCGGAGCCCGTCACCAGACGGATTCGAACTGGCCCGCCCTGCGCTTAATCCTGTACAGGTTCGTACCGGGTTGCTCTGGATTCCAGTGGCTTTGCGCAGAAACGAAAAAAGACGCCTAAGCGTCTTTTGTCGTTGACCCCAGGCCCAGTGGGCATCTGTGGATCTATATTTGGAGCGGGAAACGAGACTCGAACTCGCGACCCCGACCTTGGCAAGGTCGTGCTCTACCAACTGAGCTATTCCCGCGTCTTGGTGGTGTGCATTCTATAGAATCCAGAACCCCCGTCAACCCCTTGATTCAAAAAAGTTTTATTTCTTTTCAACGGTGGTGCGCAGGTGAGGCCAGGCAGCGCGCAAATACTGGAGCATGGACCACAACGTCAGGCCAGCGGCGACAAGCAGCAAGGCATAGCCCATCAGAACCCAGAAGGAGAAGTCCGAGGGGTTGGCCAGCAGAATCACCAACGCGAGCATCTGCGCGGCGGTTTTCCATTTGCCCATGTTGGAAACGGCCACGTGGGCGCGGGCGCCGATTTCGGCCATCCATTCGCGCAGGGCCGAGACGACAATCTCGCGGCCGATAATCACCGCGGCCGGCAGGGTCAGCCACAGGTTGCCGTGTTCCTGCACCAGCAGGACCAGGGCGACGGCCACCATCAGTTTGTCGGCCACCGGGTCCAGGAACGCGCCGAAGGGCGTGCTCTGTTCGAGGCGGCGCGCCAGGTAGCCATCGAGCCAGTCGGTCGCCGCCGCAAAAGCAAACACCGAACTGGACGCGGCATAGCTCCATTCGTAAGGCAAATAGAACAACAAAATGAAAATCGGAATGAGCAGGACGCGTAGAACGGTAATCAGATTAGGGATATTCATCGGCACAACTGGCTACGAGGTGAGAAGGCATTCTACTCGCTGTGCAGACTTGCATAAATCAACTCAGCGAGCTTTTTACTGATACCGGGTGCTTTGGCAATTTCGTCAATGCTGGCACGGGATAGCTCCTGCAAGCCACCAAAATGTTTAAGCAGGTCACGCCGACGGGTCGGACCAACGCCTGCGACCCCTTCCAGGGTTGAGGTTCGGCGGGTTTTGCCACGGCGGGCACGGTGGCCGGTGATGGCAAAACGGTGGGCTTCGTCGCGGATCTGTTGAATCAAGTGCAACGCAGGTGAGTCACCTTTCAAGGTGAACTCATGCGCGGCATCATTCAAGTACAACGTTTCGAAACCGGCCTTGCGCGTGGCACCTTTGGCAACACCCAGCAGAATCAGGTCGGGAACGGCCAGCTCGTTGAGCACGTCACGGGCCATGGACAACTGGCCCTTGCCACCGTCCACCAGCAGGATATCGGGGAGCTTGCCCTCCCCGTCCTTCAATTTGCTGAAGCGCCGCGTGAGGGCCTGGTGCATGGCGGCGTAGTCATCGCCAGCGGTGACGCCTTCGATGTTGTAGCGCCGGTAATCGGATTTGATCGGCCCTTCCGGCCCGAACACCACGCAGGACGCCACGGTGGCTTCGCCGCTGGAGTGGCTGATGTCGTAGCACTCCAGGCGCTGGGGCGGCTCGTCCAGGTTAAGGACTTCGGCCAAGGCGTCAAAACGCGCAGCCACGTGCTGTCGATTCGCCAGGCGTGCGCTCAAGGCCTGCTCGGCGTTGGTCACCGCCAGTTGCTGCCAGCGCGCGCGCGTGCCGCGTACGCGGTGGCTGATGTCCAGCTCGCGGTCCCGCAGCCCGTGGATCGCTTCGATCAGCGTGGGGAAGTCTTCGTGCACCACGTTGACGATCAGTTCGGACGGCAAGTCGCGCTCGGGGCTGCTGACGTAGTATTGGCCAAGGAACGCGGCCATGACTTCGGCCACGTCCTCGTCGATACCGGTCTGCGGGAAGAAATTCTTGCTGCCCAGCACTCGCCCGCCACGCACGCTGATCAGGTGCACACAGGCGCCGCCCGGGTTGACGAACGCGGCGATCACATCGACGTCACCCGTGCCGCCCTCCATGCTTTGCTGGTCCTGCACACGGCGCAGCAAGGAGATCTGGTCGCGCAGTTCAGCGGCGCGCTCGAAATCCAGGGTGCTGGCGGCCTGCTCCATGGCGCCGGAAAGCTCATCGGTAAGCGCATTGCTGCGCCCTTCCAGGAACATCACCGAATGGCGCACATCCTCGGCGTACTCCGCCGGGTCAACCAGGCCGACACAGGGCGCCTTGCAGCGTTTGATCTGGTATTGCAGGCAAGGCCGCGTGCGGTTTTTGTAGAAGCTGTCTTCGCACTGACGCACGAAAAAGGTCTTTTGCAGCAGGCTCAGGCTTTCGCGGATTGCGCCGGCGCTGGGGTATGGACCGAAATACTTGCCCTTCTGCTTCTTCGCGCCACGGTGAATACTCAGGCGCGGGAAGTTACCGTCAGATAAATACACGTAGGGATAGGATTTATCGTCACGCAGCAGAATATTGTAGGGCGGCCGCCACTCCTTGATCAGCGTCTGCTCAAGCAGCAGCGCTTCGGTTTCATTGGCGGTGATGGTGGTTTCGACCTGGGCGATACGCGCCACCAGGGCGGCGGTTTTCGGCGCAAGACCGGTCTTGCGAAAGTAGCTCGCCAGACGGCTTTTCAGGTTCTTGGCTTTGCCCACATAAAGCAGGCGTGCCTCGCTGTCGAACATGCGGTACACGCCGGGGCGGCCACTGCAGGTTGAAAGAAAGGCACTCGGATCAAACGGTGTGGTCATGTCAGGCGCTGGCGTCCACCATGCCGTGACGCACCGCGAGCAGGGTCAATTCAACATCACTGCTGATGGCGAGCTTCTCGAAAATGCGATAGCGGTAGGTGTTGACGGTTTTTGGCGACAGGCACAGCTTATCGGAGATCGACTGCACTTTCTGGCAACCGACGATCATCAAGGCGATCTGGATCTCACGCTCCGACAGCGCATCAAACGGCGAGTCACTGGTAGGCTGGAAGGATTTGATCGCCAACTGCTGGGCAATCTGCGGGCTGATATACCGCTGACCGGCAAATACCAGGCGAATGGCTTGCACCATCTCTGCCAGGCCTGCGCCCTTGGTCAAGTAACCGGCCGCTCCGGCCTGCAGAAGGCGCGTGGGAAACGGGTCTTCCTCGCACACGGTGACCACCACGACTTTAATGTCCGGGTGGCTGCGTAATAATTTGGTAGTGGCACCAAGACCGCCGATCCCAGGCATCTTGACGTCCATCAAAACCACATCGGGTTTCAACTCCCGGGCCTTGATCAGGGACTCCTCCCCCGACTCGGCCTGACCGACTACTTGCAGGCCATCGATGTCAGCCAGCATTCGTGTAATGCCTGTACGAACGAGATCATGGTCATCGACTACTAGCACCCTAATCAAGCAGACACCTCGCGATATGGTCTTATAGGTTGCTGAACACCTTAGCAAAAAACCAGGGCGCAGACCTAGCTGCAAGCGTCATATATATTGAGTTTGCGCCGGATACAGGCTTCTACCGAGCGACATACTGCAGATTATGCTGAGCAAAAGGTCAGGTTTGCTCGAACATCGGCTTGGGTTTTTTGTTATGCGCCGCTGAATGTTCCGCCAACGTGGTGGTCAATCGACGGATAGCATCCTGATCCTCCTTGAACATGGCTCGGTAGTTTTCAAGGATCTTTTCTTCAAGCTGACTCAGGTTTTCAAATTGAATGGGAGTGGGGCTCCCCGTCAGCACATATAAAAGGTCCACTCCACGCTCCGCCACGCGTGACAAATAGTCTGCCTTGGGCGCGCGGCCACCGCTCTCGTACTTACCTTGGGCGTTAGCTTCAACGCCGCCTATTTCACCAAAATTCTTCTGTGACAGGCCAAGACGTTCTCTTTCCTGCCTTAAGCGCGAACCGATTCCACTCATTTGGATGTATGATCCTTTATGGCACACCCCTAGAGGTGACACACTCATCTCTTTTTACACAAACTTGAACGGTTTTGAACTATGCCCGGTATTCGCACTGCTGCACAAGCCAAGGCTTGGTTGGAACATCAAGGTAAGTCAGTTCAAGCGTTTGCTCGTGAGCACGGCGTCGATCCAGCCACGACGTATCAAGTGCTCGCTGGGCGTAAAAAGGGACGGCGTGGGGAAGCCCATAAGGTGGCGGTCCTGCTGGGCATGAAAGAAGGGATTATCGTGGATGAACCTGTCGCTCAACTCTGCGAGACACAAGCTCTGTCCTGACAGCAGTATGCGCTTATTCGTACAGCGTGCCTGTTTTAGTCAAATGGGGTTGTGTGACACTCGCGCTCCATGCACCAGAAGCACTCCTCTTCCCCGACGATACTCAACCCCTGGCGCTGATACAGCCTTCTCGCCGGATTGGTCTTGAACACGGTCAACCGTAAAAGACCCAACCCCTGCGCACGCGCCTTGAGCACCATTTGCTCCAACACCCAACTGCCTGCGCCTTGCTTGCGACAGCGCTCGAGCATGTGCAATTCACGTATATAAAGCGCCCTGTGATCGCGATTGACGCTGATAAACCCCATCACACTGTCATCGTTGCAGATCAGCCAGTTTTCACGCCCTGCCCAGGCGACGTCAAAGCCGCTGTCAGACCACAGCAAACCGTACTGCTGGTAATAGCGGTTCATGGCGTCATGTGTCAGCGTTCGCGCAAACGGCAGGTCCTGGCTTGTGGCAGCGCGCAGGTGAAAGGCCATTTAGAGTGCTTCCACATGCCCAGCCCAGTGTTCGCCATCGCGGCGGGCAATCACCAGCGCGTCGCCAATACCCGGCGCGGCAGCAAGCAGACTGCCATCGGCTGACCAGATGGCACTGCGACCCGCACAGGCCCAGCCACCGGATGGGCCACCGTGGTTGGCCATCAGCACCAGCATCCGATGCTCGGCGGCATAACCCTGCAGGAGCGCACTGTCCGTCGCGTAGCCGCCTTCACTGATCAGCACGCCGGCGGCGTACACATTGGCACCGGCTTCAGCCGCCTGACGCGGATGGCTGGCGTGGGAAAAGTCTGCGCAGACCGCCAGCGCAATGCGGTCATCCCCCCACTCGAGGGCTGCACCACCCTGCCCCGCGACAAACGCCACCTCTTCGCCCGGGTGCAAATGCTGCTTGGTGTAGACCGCCAGCGAACCGTCCGCGCCCAACACCAGTGCGCCGATCAGCACGCCTTCCCCGGGCGCCAGACGTATCGGCATGCCCACCACCGCCGTCAACCGCAACGCCTGCGCCCTGTCACGCAGCGGCTCAAGCAGCGCATCGTCGGGTGCAATCGCCAGGCCGGCCGCCAGCGCCGGCTCATACCCGGTCAACGACAGCTCTGGAAACACCAACAACTGCACGCCCTGCGCCGCCGCCGTCTGCATAAACGCCAGGTGCCGCTGGATATTGGCCGGCACATCACCCGCGATGGAGGTGGTTTGCGCAGCAGCAAGGGTCAAGGCAGTCATGGTCGCGTCCTAGCAATAGATACCAAAGTGTAACCAGCATATCGGCACTCACCCCATAGCCGTAAGACCCTCACGCGATAGAAATTACTGATTGAATCCTGCCATGCGCCTCTAGTAAGCTCCGCCCATCATTTGGAGAAACACCATGTTGCAACTCACCCACCCTCAGGTTTGCCCTGCTGCCAGCGCCTCGCGCTCGGTGTCGGCTGCCCGTGTGAACGGTTTGAGCGCACTGGTCAGCTTTTATTTTGGGTATTGGTTTAGCCACTGGCGCGCCTGATACCTGAAATCGGCGCCCACTACTCAAGGGGTCGCCTACCAGAGAAATCTAACCCCCGGTCGGCTCCCCGACCGGGGGTTTTGTTTTTTCAAGCCTTAATTATTTTGCATCACACCGAACACTAAAAGGACTCACGACATGAACTACGCCACCTATTACCGCTACGACACTTCCACTGCATGGCGATTTAGCAAGCTCCGTTCGGGACAGCCTGCCGCCTCCGATCGGTCACCTATTGGTGGCAAGCCAACACACGCAGCCAATACGGCCAATTGTCGAACACCCCAGTAGGGCAGAGCGTGCGGGAACAGCCCGCCGCTTGCCCAGGAAGCCTTGAATATGAACTCCTCCATCGCCGCTCTGCCCGTCTCTGCCCTGTCCAGCGCCAATGAGGCCCTGACCCAGCGCCTGCCCAGCTCCCTTGAGCTCAAGCACCGGTTGCCTCTCAGCCCGTTCCTCAATGAACAGATCCACGCCCATCGCCAAGCCGTGCGCGCCATTCTCAATGGCGAAGATTCACGCTTGCTGGTGATTGTCGGCCCGTGTTCGATCCACGACCCCGAATCCGCCATGGAATACGCGCGCAACCTGAAGAAGCTGGCACTTGAAGTCAGCGACCAGATGCTGCTGGTGATCCGTGCCTACGTCGAAAAACCGCGCACCACCATCGGTTGGAAAGGCCTGGCCTACGACCCGCACCTGGACGGTAGCGACGACATGGCCGCCGGCCTCACGCTGTCCCGCGAGCTGATGCGCGAAATGCTGCGCCTGGGCTTGCCGGTCGCCACCGAGCTGCTGCAACCGATGGCCGCCGGCTACTTCGATGACCTGCTGAGTTGGGTCGCCATCGGTGCACGCACGACTGAATCACAGATCCACCGCGAAATGGCCAGCGGCCTGGGCATGCCGGTCGGCTTCAAGAACGGCACCGACGGCGGGGTTGCGATTGCCTGCGATGCAATGCGCTCGGCGTCGCACCCGCACCGCCACTTCGGCGTCGACAGCCAGGGCCACCCGGCGATCATCCAGACCCCGGGCAACCTCGACACCCATCTGGTGCTGCGCGGCGGTCACCGTGGGCCGAACTACGACGCGCAAAGCGTGGCGCAGGTGAAGCACGACCTGGCCAAGTCCAAGGTCGCGGCGCGGATTATGGTCGATTGCAGCCACGCCAACAGTGGCAAGGACCCGTTGCGTCAACCGGCGGTGTTCAACGACGTGCTGGAGCAGCGCCTGCAGGGTGACACCTCGCTGATCGGCATGATGCTCGAAAGTCATCTGTTCGAAGGTTGCCAACCGTTGAGTGCGTCGATGAAGTACGGCGTGTCGGTGACAGATGGTTGCCTGGGCTGGAACAGTACCGAGCAATTGTTGCGCAGTGCGGCCGAGCGCCTTCGCGCACACAGCAAAGCCGACTGACCGATGAGGATCAAACTGTGAGAGCTGGCTTGCCAGCTCCCACAGTTGAACGTCGCCGGGCTCAGGAAAGTGGGTACAGCGCCTCATCAAACTGCGCCAGTTGCGCAAACACCAAGGGCTGTTCATCCACCAGCCCTTGTAGCCGCTGCTCATACGCCAGCAGAAAATCCCGCCGCGCCTCGTCGCTGATATACGGCACATGCCACGCCACAAACGGCGCCAGCACCTCATACCCGACATACGCCAACGTACCGCGCAGGATCGGCCGCAACATATCCTCCAGCGGCCCGTGAATCGCGCCTTCACCGAACATGTGTTCGCGCCCGCCCAAGGTCACCGTGACCAGCGCACGCTTGCCCGCCAAACCGCCCTGATCATAGAACCGCTTGCCGCCATAACACACACCGGACACCAGCACGCGGTCGACCCAGCCCTTGAGCATTGCAGGCATAGAGAACCAGAAGATCGGAAAATTGAGGATCAGCAGGTCGGCCCATAGCACCTTGTCCAACTCGCCCTGGATATCCGCCGCGATCGACTGTTTTTTTACACCCAGGCGTTGCTCCAGGGCATACACCAGATACTCGGGATTCTCCCGCGTGGAAAAATCAGCCGCCGACGCCACCGGGTTCCACTGCATGGCATACAAGTCACTCACCTGCACCTGATGCCCCAGGCCTTGCAGCGTGGTCACGCCCTGGTCGCGCAACGCAGCGGTAAAGGACTGCGGCTCAGGGTGGGCGTGAACAATCAAAACCTTCATGTGAACTCCTCAAACGGTGTGCGCCGCCCGTTGGGCGAGCAAATGATCAAGCCATTGCGAGGCCATTTTCACTTCGGATAAAAACAGCAGGACGGTGCGCCTTTGGTTGTTTTCGCCCAGGGTCCCGCGCCTGTATGGGTCAACAGGCACAGGCATGTTTGAGCTCGATCAACGTCACGCCATTGCGTTTGAAGCCGTTGCGCAAGTCCGTCTGCAATTCATCCAGGCTCTTGGGTTGGTACACGGCGCAACCGAACGCCTGGGCAAACAGCGCAAAATCCGGGTTGCGCGGCAGCACACCGATGGGTTCGATATCCAGGCTCAGCATGTCGTCGCGGATCTGGCCAAGGGCGTCGTTATTCCACAACAGCACCACCAACGGGCTGTCCAGTTCCTCCACGGCGGTCGCCAGTTCCTGGGCGGTGTAGAGAAAACCGCCGTCCCCCACCAACACCAGGCCGGGGCGCAGCGGCGCACCGAACTTGGCGCCGATGCCGGCGGGCAAGCCATAGCCCAAGGTGCCGTAGCCGGTGGGGTGCAACCAGCTGCGCGGGGCGCGGCTTGGGTAAGCGTAGTTGCCGGTGTAGGCCAGTTGGGTCATGTCACTGCTGATGAACGCGTTGGCAGGCAGTTCGGCCTCGATGCGGTCAAGAATGGCTTGATGAATGGCCTGAAGCGGGCCGTGCCCAAGCGCTACCGCCTGGCGCAATGTCGCGACCTTTTTGATCGACACGTCTGCGTGGCGCGGTGCAGGCGGTAAACCCTCGAGCAAGGCCAACACTGTCTGGTTGGCATCGCCGTGCAACGCGAGCGCGCAGGCGTAGAAATCATTGAATTTGCGCGGGTCGATATCCACCCGTAACAGCTCACCCTTGATTGGCAAACGCTCGCGCCAATAATCGGTGTCAGCCATTTCCGTACCGACCGCCAGCACCACATCGGCCTCGCTGATCAGTTGCCAGCCCGGTTCGACACACAGGGTGGAACCGGCATTCAGCGGATCGTTGATCGGCAGCAGTCCCTTACCCGCAACGCTGGTAAAAAACGGCGCCGCCAGGCGCGTACTCAAACGCTGTAACGCCTCGCTTGCTGCCAATGCGCCCCCGCCGGCAATGATCATCGGCCTTTTGGCCTCCGCGAGCGCGGCCACTGCCTGCTCCAGCACGTCGGCCGATGGCAGACCACGCCCTGGACGGCGGACCACGTCATTGCTCCAATCCCTTTTGACCGGTGCCGCCAACACATCCAGCGGCACCGAAATATGCACCGGCCGTGGCCGCTCGCTGTCGAACACCGCGTAGGCACGGGCGATCAGCTCGGGCAGATCCTCGGCACTCAATGCCACCGCCGAAAACGCGGTGATCGGAGCGGTGATCGCCCGCTGATCCTGGGTCTCGTGCAGGCTGCCCCAGCCCTTGCCAAGGCTGGCGGTAGAGTTGACGCTGGAGATCACCAGCATCGCAATGGAATCGGCATAGGCCTGGCCGATGGCGGTTGCGGCATTGGTGACGCCAGGGCCGGTGATGACAAAGCACACGCCCGGTTTACCACTGACTCGTGCATAGCCGTCGGCCATAAAACCGGCGCCCTGTTCGTGGCGCGTGAGCACGTGGCGAATGCCGCTGCCGGGCAGGCCGCGATACAGTTCCAAGGTGTGCACACCGGGAATGCCGAACACCGTGTCGACGCCATAGTTGGCCAACAACCGCACCAGCGCCTGGCCGCCGGTCACCGTTTTATCTTGCATAGCCATCTCCTAGTCGAATCAATGCATCGACCGCCGTGGCGCCCTGGGCATTGACCAGCAATGGGTTCACATCGAGTTCCAGCAACCGTTCGGCATTGGCACAGGCGTAGTCAGCCACCGCGCGAATCGCCGAGACCAACGCGTCCATATCCGCCACCTCACGCCCGCGAAAACCTTGCAGCAAAGCGGCGCTGCGCAGGCTGAGCAACGCGTTGCGAATCGCATCGTCAGTGGTGGGCAGCAACAGGCTGCGGCTGTCCTTGAGCAGTTCCACCAGGATGCCACCGGCGCCAATCACCAGGGCCAGGCCGAAGTCGTTTTCACGCTTGATGCCCACGATCAACTCGGCCAAGGGCTGGGCTGCCATGGACTCCAATAGCAGTCGATCGAAGGCAACGCCGGGTGCATACGCGGCGATTTGCCCGCGCATCTGCTCAATCGCAGCGCTTAAAGCGGCGGCGTCTGACAGGTTAAGCGCCACCGCCCCGGCTTCGGTTTTATGCGGTAAATCGGTGCTGACTGCCTTGAGCACCAACGGGTAGCCCAACACCTGTGCATCGGTAATCGCGCGTTCCGGCGTACTCAACACACTCGGTGGAGTGGGCAAGCCAAACGCGCGCAATGCCTGTTTGGACGCCCATTCATCCAGCGCCACGCCATGGCCGTCGAGGGCTTGTGGGCACAGCGGTTCGAGGATCGATTCGCCCCGTTCAAGCAAGACGCGACGATGGTTTTGGTAGCCGGCAATCCGGCCCCACGCCGCGAGCGCGTCTTCCACCCCCTGCAAGGCGGGAATGCCATGGGCATGCAGGCGTTCGCGGGCATGGACCGGCAACAGCTCGGGAAACGCCGAGGTGACGAAACCGCTCTTGCCATGTCGGCCGAGCGCTGCGCAAAACAGCGCCAACAGCAGGTCGCATTCCTGGCGCTCGCCGGTAAATTCGGCCGGGTAATCCAGCACCAGCATGGCGGCATCGGCGTCGGTGCGCAGGGCCGTGTCGAGCATGCTATGGAGTGCTTCACGGTCGCCCCAGATGGCGGTGGTGAAATCCAATGGGTTGACCAGATTGGCGTAGCTGGGCAGCACCTGCGCCAGTTCAGCACGCTGGTCTGCGTTGAGTTTCGGCAGGGCCAGATGGTTGCGCTCGGCGTAATCGGCAATCAGCCCAGCGTCACCACCGGAACAGGCCAGCGCGATCAGGCGATTTCCTGCCGGCAGGTTGCCGCACGCCGCCGCCTTTAAGGTTTCGACAAAACTCACCGGCCCGCTCACCCGGATCACGCCCAGACGTGCAAACAAGCTGTCGTACAGCGCATCGGAGCCGGACAGTGAACTGGTGTGACTTAACGCCAGCTCGGCGCCGAGCTGCGAGACGCCGGTTTTCAGTGTGATGATCGGAATGCCTTTTTCCAGGGCTTTGTGCGCCGCGCGGGCAAAACCCGGCACATTTTTCAGGCCTTCCAGGTGCAGGCCGATGGCGGTAACGCGCGGTTCGTCGAGCAACACGTCCATCAATTCGGCCACGCCCAGTTGTGCCTGGTTACCCACTGAAGCCATGTAGGCGACCGGCAACGAGCGGTCGCTCATCGACAGGTTGTAGGCAAAGTTGCCGCTCTGGGTCAGTACCGCGACGCCCTTCTCGACCGTCTTGCCGCCATGGGCCACCGGCCACAATGCCGAGCTGTGCAGGTAGTCCAACAGGCCGTAGCAGTTGGGGCCGAGCAAGGCCATGTCGCCTGCCACTTCTAGCAACTGCTGTTGCAAGGCTGCCCCGTCGGCGCCGGTTTCGGCGAACCCTGAGGCGTAGCAAATAGCTCCGCCCGTGCCGATGGCGGCGAGTTCAGCGATGCAGGTCAATGTCAGTTCACGGTTGGTGGCAACAAACACCGCATCCGGTCCGCACGGCAGATCAGCCACGCGGCGCACACAAGGGATGCCGTCGAGGCAGTCATGCTGCGGGTTGACCAGCCACATTTGCCCGGTAAACCCGCCGTCGGCGCAGCGCTTTAGGGCGCGAGCCATGCTGCGCCCGCCGACAAATGCCAGATGCCGGGGCGCCAGCAGGCGCTTGAGGTTATCGCGAATAGCCTGGGACATAAGCGTTCTCCGCGCCGATCAGCGCAACAGCGGCCGCAACAGTTCGCGCGCAATGATATGGCGCTGGATTTCCGAAGTGCCTTCCCAGATCCGTTCGATCCGTGCGTTGCGCCAGATGCGCTCCACCGGTCCTTCATCCATCAAGCCCATGCCACCGAAAATCTGCACGGCGTCGTCGGCGACCTTGCCCAGGGTTTCGCTGGCAAACAATTTGGCCATGCCGGCCTCGCCGTCGGTCATGCTGCCCTGGTCCATCTTCCAGGCAGTGTGCAGGGTCAACAACTCGGCAGCGCGAATCTGCGTGGCCATGTCCGCCAGCTTGAAACTCACGCCTTGATAGGTGCCGATGGGCTGGCCGAACTGCTTGCGATCCGCCGCCCATTGCAGCGATACGGCCAGCGCCCGCTGAGCCTGGCCGACGCAATTGGCGGCGACCATCACGCGGCCTGCGGTGAGCCAGGCATTGGCGACATCCCAGCCTTTGCCCACTTCACCGAGCACCTTGGACGCCGGGACGCGGCAGTCGTCGAAGAACATCTCATAGGTGTGATAGCCGCGGTTGCTAACGCACTTGGGACCTCGGCGGATGGTCATGCCCGGGGTACCCCGATCCACCAGAAACGAGGTCACCTCATTGCGTGGGCGCCCGTTGTATTCATAGGTGTCGGTCACGGCAAACACGATGGCGAAATCGGCGTGCCCGGCATGGCTGATAAAGTGCTTGCTGCCGTTGATCACAAAGTCATCGCCGCTGCGCACGGCGCGGGTCTTGATGGCGTTGGCGTCCGAGCCGGCACCCGGCTCGGTCAGCGCGAAGCAGTCGATTTTCTTGCCCTGCACGCAGGGCAACAAGTAGTCCTCAATCTGTGCGCCAGTGCAGGCCATGAGGATTTTCGAGGGGCGTGCGACAAACACATGCAGCGCCCACGACACCTTGGACAACTCCCGTTCGATCAGCGCCTGGGACAGGTAATCGAGGCCGCCACCACCGACCTCTTCGGGCATGTTGAAGGCATAGAAACCAGCAGCGATGGCCTTGTCACGAATCTGCGCGGCAAGCGCCGGCGAGACCTCATCGGCGCGGTCCACCGCCGCCTCATGGGGCAGCAACTCCTTGATCACAAAACTGCGTACCGCGTCCACCAACATGTCTTGTTCTTGGCTGAGTTGGAAATTCATGGCGCTACCTGCTCGGGGGGTGTTGTTGTTATTTGCCGCAGAAGTTCGGGAGGCGTTTTTCCATGGCTGCGCGCAGGGCTTCAGCACCATCGGCACTGCGTCCACATAACAACCCAGCGGCCAGTTCGGCCTGCAGTTGCTCGGGCAGGCTGCGATCGGCGCCTTCGCGGATCAGGGCCTTGGTCTGGGCGAAGGCGAAGGTCGGGCCGTTGGCCAGGCGCGTCGCCAACTCGGTGGCGTGGGCGTGGAGCTGATCATCGGCGACCACCTCGCCCACCAACCCGGCAGCCAGCGCGCGGTCGGCGCTCCACAGTTCATCGAGGAACAGCAGGCGCTTGGCCTGTTCGCTGCCGATCAGGCGCGGTAAGTGCCAACTGGCACCGGCATCCGGCGAGTAAGCCAGGCTGGTGTAGCCGGCCTTGAAGCGTGCCGACTGCGCGGCGATGCGCAGGTCGCAACACAAGGTGAGGTCCATGCCGGCGCCGACGGCGGTGCCGTTGATCGCAGCAAGGGTGGGTTTGTCGAGGGTGTGCAGGCGGGTCATCAGGGCGTGGGCGGTTTCGGTCCAGCCGTAGGTTTCCAGGGCGCCACGGGCTTCGGCTTCGGCCCACTCCGCCAGGTCGGCACCGGCGCAGAAGCTACGCCCGTTGCCGGTCAAGACCACCGCACGCACGGCGCTGTCGGTGTTGAGCGTATCGAGCAAGGCATGCAGGTGCTTGAGGGTCGGGATGTCCAGTGCATTGCGCTGGGCAACCCGGTTGAGGGTGATCCAGGCAATGCCTGCTTGCACATGGGTAAGCACGGGCGAATCGGTAGTCATGGCTTCCTCGAATTATTTTAATTGGCTTGAGGGGTGCGACATGGCGAGATACTAAACGAGTGTTCAGCAAGGAGGCAATCGGCAAACTGCAAATATTTTCAGGGGGGAAATATCGACCTGGACATTGCGTCCAGGCGCTGAGAAAGGTTCAGGCTTTGAGCTGGTAACGTTGGCGACCGCCACTCTGCAAGCCGTCGACCCAGGCTTCGCAAATCTGGATGCCCTGCGCCGGCGTAAAGGTGCCAGGGTTGAGCCCCGACTCCAACCACAACCCATCGAGCAAGGCGCTCAAGCCGATGGCGGCCAGGTCGGCGTCGAACTGTTTCCACCCCTCCTCCCTGGCCATGTCCGTCAGGGCCGAGCGCATGATGGTGCGGTACTCGCCATAGGAATGTTCGTGGGCCTGGTTGATCGCCGGGGCCGTCTTGACCGCGCCCCAGAATACCAGCCAGGCGTCCAGCAGTTGCGGGTCGAGCAGTTCCGCGGAAAAGGAGCCACGAAACAACGCCGACAAGCGTTCCCGCGGTTGCGGTGGCGCCTTGGCCATGGTCTCGCGCAACAGGCTCATGACTTGGGCGGTGATCGTGCGATAGGCCTCGGCCACCAGCTCATCCTTGCCCGAATAGTGATGACTGATCAGCCCCACCGACACACCGGCCTCGGCGCTTATCTTGCGAATCGACGCGCCCTGGAAGCCATCGCGCTTGAGGCAAGTGAGCGTCGCCTGGACCAGATTGGCCTTGCGCAATTCCGGCTCCATGCGGGAGAAACGGGATTCCTGGGTCATACGGCGATTTCCTGCGGTTGAGTCGGCTGCACGACTCTACCTCAGTCGCGGTAACCGGGCGACACCCGATCCAGCATCCGCAGCAACGCCACTCGTGACTTTTGGTAAAGAGTCCTTTTCGGGTTCGGCGGTTTTCCCGAAGGAACGACGCGGGGATACTCGACTCCATTGTTCACCCCCCTTCTGGAGTTACTGATGTCTATCCCGACCCAAAACGTTCCCGCCTTCGGCCTCGGCACCTTCCGTCTGCAAGGCCAGGTGGTCATCGACTCCGTGAGCAACGGCCTGGAACTGGGCTACCGCGCCATCGACACCGCGCAGATCTATGAGAACGAAGCCGATGTCGGCCACGCCATCGCCGCCAGTGGCGTGCCGCGTGATGAATTGTTCATCACCAGCAAGATCTGGGTGTCCAATTTTGCCGATGGCCTGTTGATTCCCAGCCTGCGTGAAAGCCTGAGCAAACTGAAGACCGACTACCTGGACCTGACCCTGATCCACTGGCCGTCACCGGAGGACCAAGTCCCCGTGGCCGAATTCATGGGCCAGTTGCTTGAAGCCAAGCGCCTGGGCCTGACGCGCCAGATCGGTATTTCCAACTTCACCATTGACCTGATGAAGCAGGCCATTGCTGCGGTGGGCGCCGAGAACATCGCCACCAACCAGGTCGAACTGCACCCGTATCTGCAAAACCAGAAGGTCGTGGATTTCGCCACCGCCCAGGGCATTCAAATCACGTCGTACATGACCCTGGCCTACGGTGAAGTGCTGAAAGACCCGGTGCTCCAGCAAATCGCCGAACGCCATCAGGCCACGCCTGCGCAAGTGACGTTGGCCTGGGCCATGCAGTTGGGCTATGCGGTGATCCCGTCGTCGACCAAACGCGCCAACCTGGAGAGTAACCTCAAGGCCCTGCAACTGACCTTGAGCGCTGCCGACATGGCGCAGATTGCCGGCCTGGAACGTGGCCACCGCTTGACCAGCCCCAAGGGCATTGCGCCGAAGTGGGATTAAACCCCCGCTATCGGCCTGCAGGATAACTCCCGCAGCCACGGCAACACCCGCAGGCCCGTGGCGGCCTCGGGTGGGTCGATGATGTCCATGAAATGTTCAAGGTTGACGTTGTCCGGCACTCCGGGCAGGCGTACCAGCACAGACGGCATTGCGCCAGCGGGTTGGCCGGGGTCCAGGTGATCGTAGAGCAACACATGGCGTACCTGGGGCTGCGGCCCGCAGACATGAGCGGCAAGCCCCGCATTGATAATCAAGACGTCGAAGGGTTCGGCCGGGACTGCGGTGAGAATCTGGACTTCTTCGTAGGTTTGCACCGGCACAATCCGGTGGTACCCCAACTGATTGAGCATTTTTTCGATGTACAGCCGTTGCAGGTGCTGTTCATCGGCAATCAGGATGGTCAGTGCTTTGTTCGGCATGGCAAACCCCTGGGCTGGCAGTACTCGTCAATGAGAGCGGCTCATTTTCCAGACATATCCAGAAGACAAAATCAGCCATGTTCCCCCTTCACGTAGGAGTTCTCCCAAATTCACCGAATGACCGGAAACCGCAGTCATGAAGGATTGCAGTAGTCACTCAGTCGTTTATGCAAATCGTCAATCGCCTCGTCTACCGCTTCAATCGCAGCCCCCAGTGCGGTGCGCTCCTGTCGTTCACAAACCCTCTCCAACGTTTCGCAACAGGTGGTCAGCGCTTGGGCCTTGACCATTCGCGCCCCGCCCTTGACTCGATGAGCGAGGTCGTGCAGCCCGCGAAAACTGACTTGGCGCTGCAGCAACGGGAGCCTCACGCGGTCAGTTTCCAGGCTGTCGAGCAACGCGTTCAAGAGTTCCTTGAGCGCTACTTGATCGTCCCCCGTGACCACCCTTAGCGAACCCAAATCCAATACCCCATCAACGTCGGGTACGCCTGGGCTGAACGCAAGCGAGGCCAGCGCCGAGCGTAAGTCCTCAAGCCCGGCCGGTTTGAACAGGCAACCATCCATGCCCGCCTGCCGACAGCGCTCGGCTTCTTCCGGTTGTGCATTGGCGGTAAAACCCAGCAGCAGGCAGGGTTCCAGCCCTTGCTCACACTCTTGCGCACGAATATCACGTGCCAAGGCATAGCCATCCTTGAGGGGCATGTTGCAATCGGTAATCACCACGTCGGGATGCTGGGTTTGCCAACGCTCAAACCCCTGAACCCCCTCTTCTGCAGTGATAATGCGATGCCCCAGAAAGCTCAGTTGCCGGGTCAGCAGCAAGCGGTTGGCCGGGTAGTCATCCACGACCAGAATGTCCAGTACACGGGTCGGCCGGACGGCTGGGGCCGGGGCCGAAACCTCGGGCGGCAATGCAGCCGCCCTGGCAAGTGTCAACGTCACATCCAACCGCGTACCCTGCCCGAGCACACTGCTCAACTGCAGCTTCCCGGCCATCATTTCGCACAGATTACGGCTGATCACCAAGCCCAAACCCGACCCGCTGCGCGCCGACTGCTCGGTATTGCTGCCCTGGATAAACGGGTTGAACAGACGCTGCTGGTCCTCGGCGCTGATGCCAATGCCGGTGTCTTCTACCCATAACCTGAGGCTCAGATGGTCTGCATCAGGCGCCGCAGAACTGTGTGCGCCCAACCGCACCTGGCCATCGGCGGTGAACTTGATGGCATTGCTCAGCAGGTTGGAGACCACCTGCTTGAACCGCAACGGGTCGATCAACACCGGGCAGTCAATCAGTGGCTCAAGCTCTACCTGCAGCGACAGGCCCTTGGCCCGCGCCAGCCCTTCGAATACCCGTGCCACCGACATCAACAGTTCATGCGGGTTGGCTGACTCCAGGGCAAGAGACAGGTGGCCAGACTCGATCCGGGCAATATCCAGAATATCGCCAATCAATTCCAGCATGCTGTGGGACGCAACCGAAGCGACGGCCAAGGCACCGCGGTCGGCGTGCCCCTGCTCGGCGTTGGCAAGCGCCAACTCGATCATGCCGATCACGGCGTTCATGGGCGTGCGGATTTCGTGGCTCATGGTCGCCAGGAACGTGGTCTTGGCACGGTTGGCGGCATCGGCTTCCTCCTTGGCTTCCTGCAACTGGCCCAGGAGCCGCTGGCGCTCGCTCACATCCACCCAACCGGCAATCATGCCCACGACGTTCTCGTCGCCATCACGGTACGGCAGCATCCAGTGGTAAATGGTCAACACCTTGCCACCGGGCAACCTGAGTACCCGATCATGAATCTGCGGCTCGCCACGCTCCATCAGCCGCAGGTAATCCTCATGGAAAGACTGAGCCTGCGGCGGGTTGCCGGTGTCGGTTTCTGTCACCGTCTTGCCGATCATCGCTTCGAGCTTGAAGCCGAAGACGTCCAGGAACGCACTGTTGCAAGCCATCAGCCGACCCTGGCGGTCGCGCACGTAAATCGGATGAGGCGTACCGTCGATCAGTACCCCCATAAAGCGCATCTGGTCGCTCAATGCCCGCTCGGCCTGGGCACGTTTGCGTATCAGACTGCGCAGGTAAATCGCCCACCCCAGGGTTACCAGCAGCAATACCGCCGCCAGGCCAAACCCTTGGATAATCGCACTGCGATGGCGCAACCAATGGTCTTCGATGATCACATCGGCACGCCATGGGTTGGCCAACTCATCCATTTCCTGAGGGCTGATGCTCAGCAACGCCTTGTCCAATATCGAGTACAACTCCAACTCGCCACGGTTGACCCCGAACGTCATGCGTACCGGATCAGAGCCCACCGTGCTGGTCACGCGCAAGCGGTCACGGTACTGAAAGGCAATAAGGTAACGCGCATAGATCAACGAATTGACGGCCCCATCGGCACTGCCGTTGGCCACCAGGGCCATGGCCTGCGTAGGGCTCCCGGCCTCCACAAAGTGGATACCGGGGTAGTCCCGATTGATGACCTCACGCAGCGCGTTGCCGCTGGTCACCGCGAGACGTTTTCCGATCATGTCCTCCAGGGTCATCGTGCCGGGGTAGTCGCTGCGGCTGACCAGCACCAGCGGGTTGGTCAGGTAGGGCCGGGTAAAACGCACCTGATCAGAGTCTTCGATGCTCGGCGCCACCACCGCCATCATGTCTGCCCGGCCCTTACTGACCGCGTCAATTTGCTCGGGCATCGAACCGCCGGAGACCACATCGAACTTCAAACCGGTACGCAGGCTGATCCTCGATAAAACGTCCGCACTCAGCCCCTCTAATTGCCCCTGTGCCGTGAAGGATGCCAATGGCAGCATCAGGTCGGACGCAACCACTCGGACCCGCGGGTGCTTCTCGAGCCAGCGCTGTTCACTGCGGCTCAAGTGCAGCCGTTCGGCCCCCAGAAAGCCAAGGTTACCTGCACTCCAACGGCGCAAGATTTCCATCTGTTCGTTAACCGAGATCGACCTCAGCGCAGTGTTGATGATGCGCAGCAGGCGAGTGTTGTCGCGGGTAACGGCGAACGCGAAGGCGTTGGATTCCAGGATGGAAAAATCCGCCATTTGCACATTGTTGAGGTGGTTACGGTTGATCTGGTAGTTGGCGGTAATGGCGTCCCCGAGATAAACATCGGCGCGGCCGAATGCCACGGCGCCGATGGCTTCGAAGATAGAGGGAAACAGTTCCACGTGGGCCTTGGGGTAAAAAGCCTCTACGACATCGGGCGGCATGTAGTGATAGAGCATCGCCACGCGCTTGCCTGCCAGGTCGACGCTCAGGGATTGGGTGTCTCCGGTACGGGTAACCAGGATCGGTTGATCATTGGCATAGGAGCGCGACAGCACCAACTGTGGGTCACCCGCTTCAAATCCATTGGCCGATCCAAGGAAATCAATGGCGCCCTGCTTGAGCGCCTCGATCACTTCATCGCGCGTATCGTAGCGCCGGACCTCAACGGTGATATTCAGCGACTGTGCGAACAACTTCGCATAGTCAGCCGTGACGCCTTCAAGCTCGTCGTTGTTATTGGTCAGTTCGAAAGGCCCGTAATCGGGAGCGGAAACACCCATCAACAATGTTCGCCGCTCGCGCAGCCAATGCCAGTCCGCTTCCCCCAACACCACGGATGGGCCCGTACCGTCAACGTTGGAGTGCCCCAGCAACCGCAGGGTATGGGGCTCATCAAGGGCCGCAGCCATCATCGGAAGCAGGCTCATCAACAGCGTAGTGATGAACCCTCGAACCTGGGCATGGGTCATTTCAAATCAGATCAGATGATTACGCTGGGCAAACTTGGCCATGTGTACCACGGACGACATGCGCAGCTTCTCCTTGAGCCTCGTCTTATAGGTACTGATGGTCTTGTGGCTCAGCAGCATTTGATTGGCGATTTCGTTATTGCCCAGCCCCAGCGCCAGCATCTGCAACACCGCCAGCTCGCGATCCGACAGCAACTGCACCAGCTCCAACTCCGTAGACTGCAAATCATCACGGCGTACCGAACTGCTTGGCAAACTGGGAAAGCAGCTGTAGTTGGACATCACGGCCTTGATCGCTTTTTGCAGCTCGTCCAGTTCCCCTGTCTTGGCGACAAACCCCATCGCGCCTGCACGCATGCAACGCGAGGAAAAGAACTCCGGAAGGTACGACGTCAGTACCAGAATCTTGCACGGCAAGCCCAGCGCCTTGACTCGGCCGATCACCTCCAGCCCACCCAGCTTCGGGATTGCCAAGTCGAGAATGATCAAGGCTGGGCGCCCCTCTCTGGCCTTCTGCACGGCATCGGCACCATTACCCGCTTCATCAATGTCAGTGAAGCCTTCCAGCGTCAGCAGATGGCGGACGGTTTTGCGGATAAACGGGTGATCGTCAACTATTAACGCTTTGCTCATAACACTCCCCTGAGAGGTAAGTAGACTTACACACCACACGGGACACAGGTACCTGTGAGAAATGACAGTGCCGACCAGCGGTGCTGCCCCCACTCAGGACGATAGCCAGGCTATGCCTGGTCCCTTTCGATTGAAAACAGGCCGAACACGTACAGCCAAACGGCTGCCGCTGGCTAGTTGCAAGGGCGCAACCTTAGCAACGAAATGACGTTTCAATCGAAGGGATAGTCCCAACCAAATGTAGGACTTTTCCTCGCGAAAGCATTCCCAAGCCAACGCCTGGTCATGCTTTGCAGGCGCAGGCTAGTCGGTGGTACTCGGGCTCCAGAAGGCCTGCACCACCAGGGTCGATGTGGAGATACGCGCCACCAGTGCATCCAGTTCGTCACCATCGACTGACGTGGCGGCAAGGGTGGCCTCGATTTCCACTTCTTCGCTGCCGAATGGGCGTACGTCGACGTCGCTGGCCGGGTAGTTGCAGCGCGCCAACTCGGCTTCCAGCAATACCATCACCGCCTGTTGCTGGCTGCGCCGTGCGATGACATACAGGATGTTGGTGACCTCTGCCGACACCACGTCCAATGGCTGACGGTTGATGTTATTGACGATCGGCCGCAGCAAGGTATTGGCCGCCAGCACAAACAGCGTGCCGAGCAGCGCTTCGAGAATCAGGTCGGCCCCTGCACAAGCTCCCACCGCCGCCGAGGCCCAGAGCGTGGCAGCGGTGTTGAGCCCGCGTACATTACCTTCCTCACGCATGATCACGCCGGCCCCCAGAAAGCCGATGCCCGAGACCACATACGCGACGACCCGCACGGCGCCTTCCGCGCCGCCCAGGCGGTTGGCCATGTCGACGAAAATCGCCGCGCCCACTGCCACCAGCACGTTGGTGCGCAAGCCCGCCGTGCGCTGGCGGTACTGGCGCTCGAAGCCGATCAAGCCACCGAGGATAAACGCCGCGGTGAGGCTGACCAACGTGTCGACCAGGGTGGTGAGGTTGATGTTGTTGATGGCTTGCATAAAAAATCTCCTTGAATGCAGCAGCAAGCTGATTGCACCGTTGGCCCATGTGGGCGCTGGCTTGCCTGCTCCCACATGGGCCAACGGTATTACGGAATAAAGCCGGTTATTGCCAGCCAAACTTACGGATATAGAAGCCCTTCACCGCCTGGGTCAGCGCCATGTACGCCAGCAAAATCAGCGGCAGGAACACAAAGTACAACGACGGCAGCGCCTGCAATTTGAAGTAGTGCGCCAGCGGCCCCATCGGCAGGAAAATCCCCACAGCCATGATCACACCGGTCATCACCATCAACGGCATCGCCGCCCGGCTTTGCAGGAACGGGATTTTCGGGGTGCGGATCATGTGCACGATCAGCGTCTGGGTCAGCAGCCCCACCACGAACCAGCCGGACTGGAACAGGGTCTGGTGATCGGGCGTGTTGGCATCAAACACATACCACATGAGTGCAAACGTGGTGATGTCAAAGATCGAACTGATCGGACCGAAAAACAGCATGAACCGCCCGACTTCACCCGGCTGCCAGCGCTGCGGCTTGGCGAGCATTTCGTCGTCGACGTTATCGAACGGAATCGCGATCTGCGAAATGTCATACAGCAGGTTTTGCACCAGCAGGTGCATCGGCAACATCGGCAGGAACGGGATAAACGCACTGGCCACCAGCACCGAGAAGACATTGCCGAAATTGGAACTGGCGGTCATCTTGATGTACTTGAGCATGTTGGCGAAGGTGCGGCGGCCTTCGAGCACGCCCTCCTCCAGGATCATCAGGCTCTTTTCCAACAGGATGATGTCAGCCGCTTCCTTGGCAATGTCCACGGCGCTGTCCACCGAAATACCGATATCCGCCGTGCGCAATGCCGGCGCGTCGTTGATACCGTCGCCCATAAACCCCACCACATGCCCGTTGGCCTTGAGCAGGCGCACGATGCGCTCCTTGTGGCTGGGTGTCAGCTTGGCGAACACATTGGTGGTTTCCACGGCCTTGGCCAGCTCGGCGTCGGTCATGTCTTCAATATCGTTGCCCATCAGCAAGCCCTGTTGTTCCAGGCCCACTTCGCGGCAGATTTTGGCCGTCACCAGTTCGTTGTCACCGGTCAGCACCTTGACCGCCACGCCGTGGGCTTTCAGGGCCTTGAGTGCCGGCGCGGTGCTCTCCTTGGGTGGGTCGAGAAAGGCGACATAGCCGATCAGCGTCAGGTCTTTTTCATCCGCCAGGCTGTAGGTGTCGCGCCCCGCCGCCATGGGCTGCGCAGCCACCGCCACGACGCGCAGGCCTTCTTCGTTGAAGGCCGCCGTCACCTGGCGAATGCGCGCCAGCAACTCATCGGTCAGCGCTTCGTTGGTCTCACCATGGCGCACGGTGTTGCACACCGACAGAATCTCTTCCACCGCGCCTTTGCAGATCAGCAGGTGTGGCTGGCCCTGCTCGGCCACCACCACCGACATGCGACGCCGGTTGAAGTCGAACGGAATCTCATCGACCTTCTGGAACGCCGTGCCGACTTGCAAGTCGCGATGCACTTCAACGTGTTCGAGCACCGCCACATCCAGCAAGTTTTTCAGGCCGGTCTGGTAGTAGCTGTTGAGGTAGGCCATTTCCAGCACGTCATCAGACTCTTCGCCCCACACGTCCACATGGCGCGCCAGGAAAATCTTGTCCTGGGTCAGGGTGCCGGTCTTGTCGGTGCACAGCACGTCCATGGCGCCGAAGTTCTGGATTGCGTCCAGGCGCTTGACGATGACCTTCTTGCGCGACAGGAACACAGCGCCCTTGGCCAGCGTGGAGGTCACAATCATCGGCAGCATTTCAGGGGTCAGGCCCACGGCAATCGACAGCGCGAACAGCAATGCTTCGGTCCAGTCACCCTTGGTGAAACCGTTGATGAACAGCACCAGCGGCGCCATCACAAACATGAAGCGGATCAGCAACCAGCTGACTTTATTGACGCCATGCTGGAACGAGGTGGTCGCACGGTCAGTGGCGGTCACGCGTTGCGCCAGCGCGCCGAAATAGGTGCTGTTGCCGGTGGCCAGAACAATCGCCGTCGCCGCACCGGACACCACATTGGTGCCCATGAACAGGATGTTTTCCAGGTCCAGCGGGTTACGCGCCTGGCTGTCGTGCTGGTGGACGAACTTCTCCACCGGCATCGATTCGCCGGTCATCGCCGCCTGGCTGACAAACAGGTCCTTGGCACTGAGCACGCGGCAGTCGGCGGGGATCATGTCGCCGGCCGACAGCACGATCAGGTCACCCGGCACCAATTGTTTGATCGGCAGCTCAATGCGCTTGGCCTTATCGCGGCGCAACACCGTCGCGGTATTGCTCACCATGGCTTTCAAGGCGTCGGCAGCCTTGTTCGACTTGGCCTCCTGCCAGAAGCGCAACAGGGTCGACAGCACCACCATGGAGAAAATCACCGTGGCCGCCTTGATGTCGTCCGTCAGCAAGGAGATCAGCGCGAGCAAGGTCAGCAGCAGGTTGAACGGGTTCTTGTAGCACTGCCACAGGTGCACCCGCCACGGCAGCGGCTGCTCATGCTCGACCTCGTTGAGGCCGTACTGCACGCGCAAGGCGTCGGAATCCTGGGTGCTCAATCCCTCGACATGGCTGCCCAATTTGCCCAGCAATTGCACAGCACTGCTGTTGGCCGCCACCACCAGGGTTTGCGCCAGGGTCGGCGGTACTTCGCGGCTGACGTTGGCGTCGGTCACGGTCTCGAGCATCGCCAGGCGGCGGAAATGCCGGGCAATGTGCCGGGTCCGCAGGAAACCGGCGAAGAACTCTTTCAGCAGTGTGAGGTTCATGGTGTAACTCCTGCGCGAGGAAACCTTCGTGCAGGTACGACCGACTGCACTGCGCCCTTTTTAAAGGCACAGTCAGCTTGGCCCGCCGGCCATAAAAGGCAGGCGCGTCCGTAGCCTCCTGATTGCGATCAGGTGCTGGTCAGCGTCGATGAGAGGGGTTGGGGCAGGTGCCAGGACTGGCCGCTGCCGCGATGCCGCTTCTCGCTTTGTTGGCGAGACAACGGCATCAGAAGAATGCGCGTTACCTTGCCAAGTATGTGCCGGTTACCGAAACCGGCCGACTACTGTCACTCGAACAAGTACCCACTTAGGGTCTCCGCTATTGATGAAAACGCGCGGAGTTTACGCCCCGACTCCGGGGGAGTAAACCGTAGGAAAGTTTACCAACAGGGAATAGGTGGATTCTTCAGGGTGGGTTCAGGAAAGCATTCGGCGTCACAACAGTGAACTGAGAAAGCCTATGGCAACGAATGAATAGAAGGCGCCGCAAATCAGGCCGAATGATTTACGCGTCCGCGTGAAAAACGGTTCCGCCGAATGGGCGGAAAATACCAGGGCGTAGGTACAAAAAATCAGAAACCCCAACAGCGCACAGCCCGCCACCAGCACAAAACTGGTCCAGGCCGGCGCATTGGCGCTAAGCCCGACGGTAGTCACGGTGAACCAGGTCAAGGCCGCCTTGGGGTTGGTCAAGTGAATGCCCAGCCCCTGCAAATAGAACCCCAGGTTTCGGGTCTGTTTTTCCCGCACCCGTGCCACCATGGTGGCGTTGTGGGCCAGTGCGCCACGGATGGACTTCCAGGCGAGGAAGAACAAGTAGCACGCACCCAGTATCTTCAGCCACAGCAGGATCTGGGTGTTGGACATCAACAATGCCGAGACACCGGCAGCGGTCATCGCACCCCAGCACAGCGACCCGGAAATAACCCCGGCCGCCAAGGCCAGGCCTGGCGTACGCCCGTAATTGAGGGAGGTATTGGCGATCGCCAGATTGCCAGGCCCAGGGCTGGCGGTGCCGATCACGTAGACGCCCAGTGCCGCCACGAAACTCGAAAACTCGAACATAGATGCTCTCTTACCCGTCGCGCCAACGCGCAGTGAACACTTCAAGCCACAAGCGGCTTGAAGTGACTTGCCCAAAAACTACTTGAAACAACGATGATCCGGCTCTTGGACACGAATCTGCTCCATCCAGGGTTTGAGTTCCGATTGTTTGTACAACCGCTCCCCCCAGTTCTCCGGCGAGACCGGCAACGGTCGCCCCACCAGGATGTAGTCGGTCAGCAGATGAATAAACTGCTGCAAGCAATAGGCCCCGACATGCAGGCGCAGGGACGACGCCGTCTCGGCGGGCGCTACATTGAAGCGCGCAACATTGATGATCTGGCCACTGTCGACCGACGGCGCAAGGTGGTGGCACGTCGAGCCGTAGGTTTCATCGTTGTAGTAAATTGCGTAATGCTGACTGCCCAGCCCGCGATACTTGGGCGGCGCCGGGTGCAGATTGATCGCACCCTTGCGCGCATTTTTATAAATGCTCTCTGGGAAGATGAAATCGCCACGGTAGGAAATGATCCAGTCGCCTTCCCAATTATCCAGGTGATAAGGGTAAGGATCACCCGGGTCCCAACAAAACACCTCAAGGTTGGAGAACACGGTCTTGGCGAATTCCACCCCATGATCGCACCAGTCCATGGTGCACACCGACAGCAGGACTTTGTCCTTGCACGGCTCGATTGTCTGCATCTTCACTGCTCCATTTCTACGTAATTTGGGTGAACGCGCGATACATCGCCTGACGGCTAATGAGCCACGGCCCGCACCACCGCACTGAACCGTTCAACCATTTGCGCCAGCTCGTCTTCACGGGTGATAAATGGCGGTGCAAACAGCACATGATTGCCTTGTATGCCCTGCACGGTGCCACTGCCCGGGTAGATCAGCAGGCCGCGTGCCAAGGCCTCTTGCTTGAGCGCTGCCGCATACGCACCACCGCCCTTGAACGGCGCCTTGGTGGCGCGGTCTTGCACAAATTCAACCCCGACAAACAGTC
The DNA here is from genome assembly GCF_053345295.1 of Pseudomonas sp. M5A4_2d. Lineage (NCBI taxonomy): Bacteria > Pseudomonadati > Pseudomonadota > Gammaproteobacteria > Pseudomonadales > Pseudomonadaceae > Pseudomonas > Pseudomonas sp. M5A4_2d. The sequence goes on from NZ_JBKEZW010000010.1 coordinate 117,871, forward strand.
CTCGCCCACGCACATCGCCAACGGTATCCAGGTCACTCAGGCTTTCCTTGAGCCAGCTGCGCAGCTGCTCGCCGCGCTGGCGCACCCGGGCCAACAGTTCGTCTTCAACGATGATCTGCTGCACCTCCAGGGCGATGGCACAGGCCAGTGGATGGTTGACATGGGTTTGGCCGTTGCCCAATACGCCTGAGCCCCGCGCCATCACCGAATGCACCTGTTCACTGATGAGCAGCGCTGAAATCGGCATGTAACCGGCCGCCAGGCCTTTGCCCACGGCGACCATGTCCGGCACGATGCCGTCGTCGGCATAAGCGAACAGCTGGCCGGTGCGCCCCATCCCGGCCATCACCTCATCGAGAATCAACAGCACATCGTGACGCTCGCAGACCGCCTTGATTTTGCGAAAGTAACCCGGCACCGGGGGAACAGCGCCGCTGGTCGAACCCACCACGGTTTCGGCGAAAAACGCCGCGACATTTTCGCTGCCCAAGGCGCGGATTTTCTGGTCCAGTTCTTCGGCCAGGCGGGTCGCGTACTGCTCTTCCGTTTCGTCGTGCCGCTGATCACGGTAGGCGTAACACGGCGACACGAACTCGGCCGCCGGGAACAACTGGCCAAACACCGACTGACGCTGCGGGTTACCGGAAATGCTCAGGGTGCCCAGGGTGCTGCCGTGATAGCTCTGGCGCCGGGAAATAAACACCGACTTATCCGGCAGCCCGCGCTCGCACTGGTACTGGTAGGCGATTTTCATCGCCAACTCCATCACCTCCGAGCCTCCCGACAAAAACTGCGCCCGCGCCAGGCCGCCGCTGCCTGCCACCAGGTGTTCAGCCAGTTCCTCCGCTGCCGCCGTGGTGAAACTGCCGGCATGGGCCCAGGCGAGTTTTTTCGCCTCCCGCTCGAACGCCGCAACGATGCGCGGGTGGCCATGGCCCAGGCTCGACACCGCGACACCCCCACAGGTGTCGAGGTAGCGTTTACCCACCGCATCCTCCAGCCAGCACCCGGCGCCACCCACCGCAAGAATCGGTGAGGTATTGAGGTTTTTGTAAATCACCTTTGACATGGACACAGATCCTTAGGCCGATGGCGTTACGGTTGATTGACGGCGTGATCCCACGCGGACGGCGCCTGGTGGAAGCGACGGCCAAACCGTGAGGAATGCAGCACCGAGCGCGTCAACCCGACGGGCAGGAGTACAACCATGAACACGATAAACGCGAGAAATCTCAGCATGGAAAAAGCTCCGGAAAGTTAGGGGTCACGATCAGTCCAGCGGGATTTCGTTGCGCCAGTCGACGCTTTCAACAAAGGCAGGCTGGCCCGGCCGCTCCAGTACGTAACGGCCGAGTACCAGAACGTCCATTTCCGTGCGCATAAAGCAGGCATACGCTTCCTCCGGCTTGCACACGATGGGCTCGCCACGCACGTTGAACGAGGTATTGACCAGTACCGAACACCCGGTGCGCTGCTTGAAACTGCGCAGCAGGTAGGTGAACGGCGCGTTGTTTTCCTCGGTCACGGTTTGCACCCGCGCCGAGAGGTCGACATGGGTCACTGCCGGCAATTGCGAACGAATATTGTTGATGCTGCCCAAGCCACGCTCCGGGCCACCCTCTTGCAGCGATTGCGGGGTTTTGATGGCGTCCGACACGGGCGCGACCATCAACATGTAGGGGCTTTTTTCACAGATATCGAAATAATTCCCGGCGTCCTCGGCCAGTACTGCCGGCGCAAACGGGCGGAACGACTCGCGATACTTGATCTTCAGGTTCATCGTGCGTTGCATCTGCGGGTTGCGCGCATCGCCGAGAATCGAGCGCGCGCCCAGGGCCCGGGGGCCAAACTCCATACGGCCCTGGAACCAGCCCACCACAGCGCCATCGGCCAGTCGGCTGGCGACCTGGTCATACAGGCCGCTGTCGTCATAGCGAATGAAGGGGTATTGGTTTTCCAGCAGGAATGCGGCGATTTCTTCATCGCCGAAGCCCGGCCCCAACAGGCTGCCGCTCATGGCGTCTGACTTGCTGCTGGCCAGGTGCGGGCGGCCGCAGCGCTTGACCGCATGATCCATCGCGGCACCCAAGGCGCAACCGGCATCCCCGGCTGCCGGTTGGATCCAGATCGAGTCAAAACGCCCGGAGCGACTGAGCACGCCATTGGCCACGCAGTTCAATGCGACCCCGCCGGCCAGGCACAGATTGCGCTGGCCGGTCTGCTTGACGGCGGCCGTCGCCAGCCCCAGGACTACCTCTTCGGTGACTTTTTGAATCGACGCCGCGAGGTCGCATTCACGCTGCGATATCGGGCTTTCGGGTTGGCGGATCGGCCCTTCGAAAAGCGCTTCGAAGGCCTCCCCGACCATGCGTTCACCACGCAGGTACTCGAAGTACTTCATGTTCAAGGTGAACGAACCGTCGGGGCGGATATTGATCAGTTCATCGCGAATCTTGTCGGCATAGATGGGTTGACCATACGGCGCCAACCCCATCAATTTGTACTCCCCCGAATCGACCTTGAAACCACAGTAATAGGTCATCGCCGAATACAGCAGGCCCAGGGAATGCGGGTAGGAAATCGAGTTTTTCAGCTCAAGGCTGGAGCCCTGGCCTTGCCAGATGGTCGTCGAATGCCATTCGCCAATGCCGTCGATGCACAGCACTGCGGCGTTCTCGAACGGTGAGGGATAAAACGCAGCGGCCGCGTGAGAACGGTGGTGCCGGGACGCCTGGGTGCGCGGCGCCTTGCCCCGCCCCAGCGCCTCGAGCTGCTCATCGACGAACTTGAGCACGTTCCACTTCCAACGAATCCATTCCGGCATCGCATTGATAAACGTGCGGGCACCGCCGATGCCGCCACTGGCGAAGGAGGACATCACCCGGGAGAATTTCTCCTGAGGGTCTTCGTAATAGACCACAGCCTCCAGGTCATCCAGGGTAATCCCCTCGGCGTCCAGGCAGTACGCAATCGCCTGGGCCGGGAATGCCGGATCGTGACGCACACGGGTGAAGCGCTCTTCCTGAGCTGCAGCAACGGGCACACCGTCCTTGACCAAGGCGGCAGCACTGTCGTGATAGAAGGCAGATATCCCTAAAACATACATAGCCATTTAAGTGTGCATCCTCATCACATCATGCCAATCCATGGAGTTGCTTGTGCCCACCGAGCGGTGAGCGGCACAGCAACTTTCTAGGCGTTTCAAAACCATCCTTGAGCGAATGGCAGACTTTTTATGACCGGTATCAACGACACCACCAGCACCAGGCTCATGGCGATATTGAAGACCTTCAAATGCCGCGGCCGCGTCAAGAAGCGCCGCAGGTACTGCCCAAAAAAAACCCACACCATCGAGCACGGTGTGCCGAACAAAAAGAACAACAGTGCAATCAAAAAAACCTGCAGGGTGTAGCCGCCCAGGGGCGACGTGTAAGCCAACACCGCGCCCACCGCCATGACCCAGGCTTTCGGATTGACCCACTGAAACAACGCCGCGCCAGTGAACCCCAAAGGCTTGCCGGACTTGTCAGCCAGGTCGGCGGTGGGCGAGCGGGCGATCTGATACGCCAGAAACAGCAGGTACACCGCCCCGATCACTTGCAACCCATCATGCAGGCTTGGGTACTGCCGAAAAATCGCGCCGGCGCCCAGGCCGACCGCCACCACCATCAACGGAAAGCCGATGTTGATCCCGGCCACGTGGCGCAGGGTTCGGCCCATTCCGAAGTTGGCGCCCGAGGACATCAACATCACGTTGTTCGGCCCCGGCGTGACGCAGGTGGCGATCACGAACAATGCAACCGCGTAGTAATCCAGAATCTGCATCACTGCCCCCTTATCAACGGTAGTCTTCCAGCGTGCCGCGCCGACGGATATCAACGGACACACAATGGAACCCACCGCTCAAACTGCGGGCATGCCGCATCTTCAACGGCGCCACATCGATGCCATGGCGTTCCAGCGCACGAATCAACGGGACTTGCTGGTCGTTGATCACCGCCAACGACGGGTTGACCATGATGAAGTTCATGCCCTGCCAAATGGATGCGCGTGGGTAGGACCAGCAATAACCGGTGTCTACCATGTCGGGCGCCCAGATAATGTCCCAGTGCTTGAACACTTCCGGCACTTGGTCCTTGGCGATACGCTCAGGGTTCAACACCACCAACCCGGGGCGTACCAGCGTGATCGTGGTGTCCAGGTGCGTACCGTCGTAGAACCCACTGAGGGCGTGCACCCGGTATTGATCACCGAGCACTCGCTTGAGCCATTCGTAGCCCAGCCGATTGCCACTGCGCGACTCCAGGTAAAGAATGTCGCGCCCCATACGCAGCACGTTGGCCGCATCGAAGATAGGTTCCTCATTGGCAATGATCGAGCCTTCACGCGGGTTGACCCGGTAGGTGTTGTCACCCAGTTGCGGCTTGGGGGCCGAGATCCAGTTGGCGCCGCTGGCGAAATACGCTTGCAGGTGTTCACGGTAGGCGAAAGGTTCGAAGTAGCGGCTGCGCAAGGCCATCGGCGCTTCAATGATGGTCTTGCCGACCGGCAGCAGGACATCCCGAGGGCAGTAATTGTATTCACCGTCGGTCTTCCAGTCGGACGTCCCGAAGACCTCGGCGTGGTAGGACTTCTTGGGGCGGCGTACGGTAACGCCATGCCCCACCAGAAACGCCGCGAACGCGTCGAGGTCTTCTTCGGCCTCTGCAACGACCTGCTCGGGATAGGGGCCCGACGGAATCTCATGCATGGCGTCGTGATGTTCGCTGTAATCAAGGGCGAACAGGCCTTTGTCCGGCCGAGGCACGCGCGCGCCATGGGCAATACCCACGATCATTTCCTCGAGGGGGTCCCATTCGTTATGCACTTCTACCAAAGACATAGTTGCTCCTCGTGGCGTTACTGATCGGTCACGTGCGTCAACACTTCCCGAGTGATCGGCAGGTGATGGAGATAGTCATTTGAAGCCGTTGCCCGCTCCGTACGCGGTAAAACGCGCCCCACCGATGACAGGCCCAGCCGACTCAATATCGAGTCCCACTTGCTCGGCATCGGCGCCAGTGATTCATAGCCCACGCGTACGCGCTGCCATTGCTCGGCGACGGCTTCTGCCGTTGCCAACGGGCGCATGTAAGCGTCAATCGCATCGGCAGCCCAGGCTGAGTGCCCGGTGGAAACGTTGTCGATGGTGTTATGCAGATCAACGAACGCGGTGCTGAAACCGTAGTGCCGCAGAAAACGTCGCGCAGAGCGATAAGTACCGCCCACGCCGGATAACTCCATCGCCAGGTTCATGCCGAGAATTTCCGGCATAAAGGTCACCGGCAGTTTCCCCAGGCACAGCCAATACACCGGCAAGCGGAAGGACGCCTCGTCCAGGCGCGGGTCTTCGGCAAATTCACGGCTGCCGGTTGGCGCGAGCTCGAAATCCATCTCGCGCAAGCCATCGCGGTAGATCTTCGGATGATTGAGCGCAGCGACGCCGTTGCCCAGCTCATCCCAATACGTCTGAAACAAGCTGTAGCCGACATGGGAAGACGCCAACCCGACATCGGTAAAACCTTGCAGCCAGGCACCGTCGATCAGCGTCAAGGGCGCCAGTTGCAGGGTTGAATCAATGATTTCTTCACGGCTCGGCATTTGCGCCGGGTCGCTGTTATCGAACTGCTGGCCGTGCTGGTCATGCTTATCGAGCAACCAGGCGCGCAGCACCTGGGTGCCCCACTGCTCGGGCAGTTGGCGCCCGGAGGTTTTCAGCGACCGTTGCGAACGCGCCAGCCAACGGGACACATAGGCGTGAGCGAATTGCAGCGTGGAGGCCTCCAGCGCCCGCCCCTGCAAGACAAAATACGCTTCGCGCAAACTCTGGGGCCAATGGCCAACACTGACCTCGGCGCCCACGGTTTGGCGGGCTTCAATGGCCACGTTATCGATCGGTTGTCGAGGCAGCTGCTGACTGCCGGCGAGCTGGGGCAAGGCGTCGATCCATTGGCGAATCACGCTCAAATCCGCCTCACTGAAGATGCGGAACATGCGGCCCGTCGGCGCCACCAGGCTGGTCACCAACAGGCTTTTTTTCGCGTTGCCGGGAACGATCAAGCGGCTGCGGGAAAGCACATCCAGCAAGGGCGCAGGGTCGGTCTGTGCCTCCCCAAGCCAGAGCGCCAGGCTACGGCCTTCGATCAGGTAGTTCTGGTGATACACCGCGCCGACCCTGGCCAGGCGCTGCACCAACTGCATCATCGCCTGCTGCGGGCAAGTGGCCGCCAACGACGCGTTGTACAGTCGAGCATTCCAGCGCTGTAACGCGCCAAACACCCAGCTGGCCCCACGCATCAACCGCGCCTGCCGTTCCTCACTTTGCAAGGCAACCTGGCGCGCAACCCACTGGCTGATCTGGCGCAGCGATGCCGGCTCCATGCCAGGGAATGACTCACTCAGGTCCAGGCGCCGCACCTCCAGCGCCACACCGTCGAGTTGCCCCATTGCGGCCCAACCGGGGCATAACCCCACTGCCCGCAACACCCAGTCGATACCGCACAGTTCATCACCAAATTCATCACTGCGACGGCTCAGCGCCAACAGTAATGCGGGCAATTCAAACGCGTCGTCACTGAGGTCCGGCAACGTCGACAGTTGCTCAGGCGCCAGGGCATAAGCCGTCAGTTGCAACTGGCCCAGCAGCGCTTTGAAATGATGGGCCCGTGACGCATTCGGGTAACCGACGCCCACGTCATGGGCAAACAATTGCATGATTCGTAGCTGTGCCGGGTCTTCGAAAACCCCAGGCGCACTCATGCCCTGAAGCCAGCAGCCGAGCACCGAGGCCATCGGCGCCGAGTAAATGGCCAGCGCCTGGGCAAAGGCGTGGGTGTTGTTGCGTTCAGCGGCTGCTGCCGCAGCGCTGGCGTATGCCGTTGCCTGAGACACTTGCCACTGGTCGATCCGAGGCGACAGCAGCGACAGCGGCGTTGGCTCACCGCTGCCCAACATACGGTTGAGGTACGCAGCCTCCAGAAAACATTCAGGGTTGAGCGCCAGGCGATACAACTCGCGCCACCTGCCCTCTTCCATCATGCGTGTTGAAACCGAGCCATCCATAGCCAATACCTTGTCCAATCAAACGTCAGAACATTGGATAAATAGAGGAGTCGGGTTTTTTCTTCTTCTTTCCAAACAGGCGCTGAAAAAACTTTTTGATGGATTTCATGAGCAAGTCCTTTTACCGAGTGACATCAAGAATAAGTTTCGAAACCAGGTCATTGCCGAAGTCGGTGAAGTGAATACGGTCAACAAACTGCCAGTCGTCCGGGCCCAGGGCCTCTGCCAGCAAAGGCGTGATATCGACAAAGCCGACCCCCATGCTCTGTGCCCCGGCCCGGAGCCGCTGGGCGTAGGCTTCACGCACTGAGGTTTGCAGGATGTCGCCGTACACGTCGGTAAAGTTTCCTGCCTGGTCCAGTTCGGCGAACAATTGCCGTTCCTCAGGGCTACCGGTTTCCCGTACCCAACCGGCCAGGGGTTGCAGGATGAACGTCAACTTCGCGCCCATATCAGCGGCCAGGGCACGCCAGATATCCAGGTGCTGCAAGGTCAGGTTGGCGGCGTAGTCAATCTGTTCCTGCATCGACTGCGGCGCCGGGCGCTCAGGCTCCTGGGCCTTGCCGAACAGATTCGACAGGCTCCACGAAGTGGACGCCGGCTCCGCTGGGGCCAATGCGTCGAAAAACTGATGGCAATTGAAGAACGCTCCATACTCGCCGCGATAATTTTCGGGCTGCCGAGCCAGGCCGAGGTTATTGAAACCGGAAAACAGCACGATCTCGTCCACCTTCGGCAAACGGTGCTTATTAAGGGTGAACAGCATCAATTCTTGAGTGGAGTTGAAACTGCGACCGCCAAAATTGAGCCAGTGCTGGCCACGGGGGTCGTTTTGAGTGAGGCGCGACGCCAGTGTCTGGCTGTCAGCACTGGCGCCAATACCGAATACGGTCGAGCTGCCCGCCAACAACCGTACCGGGCCACTGCTTTGGCCGCCGTCGGCCACCGAGTAGCGCGTGGTCAACGACTCCGAGTAGCGAAAACCTGCCGAATCGGTATTGACCACGAAGGAGCGATGGTCAGTCGGGTGAAAGTACATCAAATAAGGTAACCAACGAACCTCGCCACCATCGGTGAACTTCTGTTCATATTCGGCCATTTGCGGTGTGAGCGTCATCCTTGCCGTCATTGCGCGTGGTCCTCTCGCTATTCGCTGGGCAGATTCAGGTATCTGTATTTGTCATGCCGGGCATGTCTTGAAATTTGACCGTGCCAGGTGTTGCCTTGCCATTTTGCGACTACCCTGTCCAAGGCCCTGTGCACCGTTACGGGGCTCATCATCCCAAGACGACGATGTGTATTGCAGATACAGAAACATCTAATCTTTTAAATACAGATTGGCTTTTTTGTAAGAAAATTCTTCAAAAAAAGGCACCTCTGTACCTTCTTAAGTAACAGATGAGCAGCTACAGTCAGACCATGACTCTTTATCTGAACCTCGCCGAATTTATCAGCAGCCGCATCGAGCAGGGCCTTTATGGCCCCGGCGAGCGCCTGCCCTCTGTGCGCACGCTCAGCCATGAGCACGGCGTCAGCCTGACGACCGTGCAACAGGCCTACCGTGTATTGGAATGTTCGGGGCTTGCGATACCACGCCCCAAGTCGGGCTACTTCGTGCCGGCCAACCGACGCATCGCGCCATTGCCACAAATGGGCCGGCCGATCCTGCGCCCGGTGGACATTTCCCAATGGGATATGGTCCAGGAGCTGATGCGCTTCGATGAGAACGCCGATATTGTTCAATTGGGATGTGGCATGCCGGACATCACCGCGCCCACGCTCAAGCCACTGCTGACGGCAATGGCACGCATCAGCCGGCGCAGTGATAACGCCAGCCTGCAGTACAACCGTATTCAGGGTGTATTGGCCTTGCGCGAGCAGATCGCCAGGCTGTCGATTGATTCGGGCTGCCGCCTGAACCCTGCCGATATCGTCGTCACCAGCGGTTGCCAGGAAGCCCTCTCCACCGCCATACGCGCGATTTGCTCGCCCGGCGACATTGTCGCCATTGCCTCGCCGAGCTATCACGGGATGATGCAGATCCTCAAGGCGGCCGACCTCAAGGCCCTGGAGATCCCCACGGACCCTGTAACGGGTATCAACCTGGAAGCCCTGGAAATGGCCATGGAGCAATGGCCGATCAAGGTTATCCAGTTGACCGCCAACTGTAATAACCCGTTGGGCTACATCATGCCTGACGAGCGCAAACTCAAACTGATACGCATGGCCCAGCGCTTCGACGTCCCGATCATAGAAGACGATATCTACGGTGACCTGTCGCACCGCTATCCGCGGCCGCGCTCACTCAAGTCCTTTGACGAGGACAATCGGGTGCTGCTGTGCAGTTCATTTTCCAAGACAGTGGCACCTGGCTTGCGGGTTGGCTGGATCGCACCAGGGCGCTATCTGCCACAGGTGCTGCACATGAAATACATTGGCTCCGGCGCGACGGCCACCCAGCCGCAGCTGGCGGTTGCCGAATTCATCGCCAAGGGCAATTACCTCCTGCACCTGCGTCGAATGCGCAAACAATACAAGCGCAATGGCGACCTGATGAGCGAGTGGGTCAACCGCTATTTCCCGGCGGGCACCCGCGTCAGCCAACCCCAGGGGGGCTTTACGCTCTGGGTCGAACTGCCCGAAGAGTTCGACATCTATACCCTCAACCAGCTGCTCGAAGCCCAGGACATACAAGTGGCGAACGGCAATATGTTCTCGGCAGCGGGAAAATACCGAAACTGCATCCGCCTGAACTTCGCCAATGCACCGACGCGCAAAGTCGAGATGGCGGTACTCAAGGTCGGGCAAACCATCAGCCAACTGAAGCAACTGGAAACGCACGGCGGCCAGGCCCGCCAGGATGGCCCAACCGTTTGAGGTGGTACCCAACGGGCTGGTTGCACTGGCGCTGTTACGGCGAGCCTGGTCGATCCCGACCGACTCGCTGCAGGTACTCATCCACCTGCCCGCCTGTCAGCGCCTTGATTTGAATCGACACGCTATTGACCTGTCGCCCCATCGTAATCCCTTCACGACGTCGTACCTGCACATACCCAAGCCTGGGCCAAAAGCGCTCGGCCTTGTGATTGCCGATGACAACGGTCAACCGCAACCACTGGGCACCTTTGCCCATAGCCCACGCCTCAAGATCCGCATGCAACTGCCGCGCAAGCCCGGTGCCATGCAAGCGCGTATGCACCAGCAGCAGCCCGATATGCCACACACCGGCAGCCAACAGGTCGGCGGCAATGTTCACTGCCGCGACCAATTGATCATCAGCATCGCGGTAACCCAACCAGTACATCCGGCTGCAGCGCCAGCCTGCGGGCAAATGACCCTGCAACTCTTCGTGCGCTTCAGTCGGCAAAGCGGGCTCGCCGTTGACGGCGATGAAATAATCCGGCGCCTGCTCAAAAAACCGCTGCAGTTCAGCCGCATCGCTGACCTGCAGTTCAACCACTCGAATACCCTCGACGGAGCAATCCGGCAACGGCGGTGAATCAACGTCCATGTTCAACTCCGTTCAGTCGTCCCGCGTCAGCACTTCCAATAACTCAATCTCAAAGCGCAAATTGCTGTTGGGCTTGATATGCGCGCCCATCGAGCGTTCGCCATAGGCCAGGTGCGCGGGCACACACAACGTGCGCACACCGCCGACCTGCATGCCCATCAAGCCTTGGTCCCAACCCTTTATCACGCGCCCGGTGCCGATCACACACTGGAACGGCTTGCCGCGTTCCCAGGACGAATCGAACACTGTGCCGTCCTCCAAAGTGCCGGTGTATTGGGTGGTAATCAGCGCACCTTTGACCACGGCTTTGCCGTCGCCCACGCGGATATCAGTGATCTGGAGTTCGTCGTGACTCATGGGGAGCTCATTGAAGGTGTAAAGGCTGGGGTTTTCCCAGAAACGGGTGGGTTTGGCAAGTGTAGGAACAGTCTGATCAACAGGAATATACCTACGACAAGGGAGCATAGATGGTAGCCATGAGCCCACCCTGCTTATCTGGGAAACCCCCCAATGGAAAAACAGCACCACCCGGTAAAACGCTAGGCACCGTTTTTGCAAAATGGAAAATGTTTGCAGAGCGAATGACTCTAACAGTCTCTGAGCATTATGGTTCTGAGGGCTGGGAACGCATGTGGATGTCCATAGTAAAAAAATACGAAGGTATTTCATTTCGTGATTTGGTGAAGATGCCAACCATAGCGGCCTGGTGCCAAAGTGATCCTGGTAATGTTGGCGGGATGGGTATGACTTCCCAGGAATCTGCTGTTTTCTACTCCATTGGAATTGGTGACGGCAGTTGGGGAGCATTCTATGACGTGTGTTAGCTTTACCCTTTACGCACGGCAATATTTGGGTTCAGTAGTTACTTGCAATTGATCCACGGACGCGTAAACGCGGAGGGTACGCCCATAGAGCCACCTTATCTGAACTCGACAGAAATATTCGATTTAAATAAAAAGGCTTACTTTTAAGAAACCAAATTATATTGGACTTGGTTCTCTGGCTGAGTCCCTGCTCTTCATAAAGCCGGACGAGCCCTGGGAATCCCTGTACGAACATTTAATTAAAAGCCAGTAAGGACTGCTGACCAGTAGCGCAGTAACAAAACTAAAAAATGACCGTGATAAACATCTGTAAAAAAACCCATGCAAACTTCAATGGCGGCTTCACCCTGCAGGATTATCCTGAATACGAAGTTCAAACTCAGACATAAAGGAATCAGACCACAACGCAACGAGAATCATCTGACTATCACTTACACACTCTATCGCCTCTTATAAACATTAAGCCACCCCGGTTGCATAAAAGTAAGAGGTCACCTCCATGAGCGAACCAACGAGCCCGGCACGTATCGCGGTTATCCAACTTGATCCCCAAGTCGGAATGACCAACCGAGCGGATAACCTGCGTCAGAGTCTTGGAATGGCAACCGAAGCTGCAAACGGCGGTGCCAATCTGATCGTGCTACCTGAACTCACCAATTGCGGCTATTTTTTCAGCAGCCGCCAAGACGCCTTTGATCACGCCGAGCTGGTTCCAGACGGCGCCAGCGTGCGCGCGTGGACTGAATTTGCCGTCAGGCATCAGGTGTATCTGGTTGCCGGTCTAAGCGAAATCGACGGAATGCAGCTGTTCAATACTGCCGTATTGCTAGGCCCCAACGGTTTTATAGGCAAGTATCGCAAAGCTCATTTATGGAATCTGGAAAAGCTTTGGTTCACTCCCGGTAATACGGGCTTTCCCGTGTTCGAAACGCCGATCGGCCGCATCGGCTTACTGATCTGCTGGGACATCTGGTTCCCGGAAGTACCACGTATTCTCAGCCAACAAGGCGCGGATATTATTTGCAGCCTAAATAATTGGGTGTGGACGCCACCACCGCTATTCGATGAGGCAGGCAAATGCATGGCGTCCTACCTGACGATGACTGCCGCACATGTGAATAACGTGTTTATCGCAGCCGCAAGCCGCATTGGTGAGGAGCGGGATGCTCGCTACCTGGGATGCTCGTTGATTGCAGGCACCAACGGCTGGCCGATCGGCGCTGTAGCTTCGGCCAACCGTCAGGAAATTTTATTTGCTGACATTGATATCACCAGCGCCCGGAGCGCACCGATCTGGAACAGCCTCAATGACCTACAACGTGATCGACGCAATGATCTCTACGATCAAATGCTCGGGTACGCCCAACATCCTGCTCTACCGCGTTGATGGGAGGGCAGAAGATGGAAACGCTCTCTACCGATACAAAACGCGGCCATTCACGGGCAGAAATCATCGTCATTATTTTGGGTTTAATCAGTGCATTGCTGGTGCTATGGGTAACAGTCAATCATCACGGCTCTTGGCCAAGCTATAGCGAAATGGTCGCAAGTCTGCCCCATCCAGTCGCATGGCTGCGATGGATACTCGGGGATATCAGTGAATTCGCCTTCTACAAGCATGAACTCGCCTCACTCGGTTTGCTGAGCGGCGCCTATTTGGCGTGGTGGGCTAGCAAGCGCGGTAAAACCTGGCAGGGCTTTTCCATTTCATACGGAACTGGATTGTGGCCTTGGCTGGTGACCAGTTCGCTCTTAGGGCTACTGCTTAGCAATTTACTGTGGGGCTGGAGCGTTACCGCTCAAACGTGGCAACCGACCACATTCGCGGCCTTCGTTTCGTTGCCGGCGGCAATGGTGCTGATGTTTGGCGGCGGCTGGAAGGTTGCGCTCATTGGCGCAGTATTGGGGGCATTACTGGTTACGCCGATGTGCTTGATAATCGTGAACTTCGTATGCGTACCGCTGGATTTACCTCCGGTAATCGGCAATGTGCTGGGCATGGCCGTGGGTAGTGTCTTAGCTTTTTTACTGTGTCGTCATGCGCCATCATTGATGCGCTCAGACTACAAGCCCCCCGCCAGACCCCTGCAGGGCAAACCACCCACTTATGGTGTCGTCTGGAGCCTGCGTCGAGTTTTGGCCGACTTTTCCGAAGCACCGTCTTTCGGAAATGAGCTGGCCAGTCTTGGTCTGCTGGCAGGCGTATTGCTGGCATATGCTTTGAACCCCATCAGCCCAGTTTATGGGTCAGGATTGGTCTTGCCACTGCTAGGGGCGCAAGCACTGACATCGGCACTGGGCGTAGTGTTCTGGCGACACCAGTGGATCAGACGAGGCTGGTATCCAACTTACATTCCATTGGTTTCAGTAGTGCCCGCAGCCGTATTGACCTATGGCAGTAGCTGGATGGTGATTGGCTCAAGTGCGCTACTTGGTGCTCTGATCGCACCGCCATTGGCATCAGCCATTGCAGGACGATTGCCAGCAGACTTTCATCCGTATATTGCGAACGTGATCTCAATGGCGTTGAGTACGCTGTTGATCGTGCCGTCGGTGGGCTGGTTAGTCCAAATGTGAGGTTTTCCCACGCGGCGCTCTTCGCGCAGCGTGGGAACAGTCAACGTTCTTGTCCCTCACAACCAATGCCAAAACCGGCTCCAAAACCCACGCCCCAAATCATTCTTGCAGCCCGCATATTGCGCCGCATACATCTGCGAACGCGCCTGCACCTTGCTGGCCACGGGCGGCAGCCAGGCTTTGGCCGCATAGGTACGCTGGCGGTAGCCGCCCCAGCCTTCGTGGTAGTTCAGGTATTGGCCGTAGGCGTCGTATTTGTAAACGCCGTTGATGGTGTAGGTCTTGTCCATGTACCAGCCGATAAAGTCGATGGCGTCGTCGAAGTCCCGCCGGCTGGCGCCGCTGCGGCCGGTGCTCTTGCGGTAGTCGCTCCACACTTCATCCTTGGCCTGGGCATAGCCGGCGGCAGTGGAGACGCGGCCCCAGGGGATGATCCACAGCAGGTATTTGCGCGGGGCCAGGGCGTCCTGACGGAAGCCGGACTCCTGATACATGATCGCCAGCGGCACCTGGATCGGCACGCCCCAGCGTTTTTGCGTGACCTTGGCTGCATCGTACCAGTCATCTTTTTCGCGAAAGATGCCGCAGATGTCGTTGGGTGTGCGTGGCGGCGACGTACCGCACGCCGCCAGCATTGAGGTGAGTAATAACAACCCGACAGTTTTGCCTGCGCTCAAAGTGCACCTTTGCGTGATCCGCGTAAAAAGCCGGCATTTTACGCGTTCAGCAAAGCGGCGTCCTTGCCGCAAACACTTTTAAGCCAAAGGCACTCGGCGAGTGGTCAGCGCCGTACGCCCGACGAAGAAGCTCAAGGCTGCGCCCAACAGCAACATGGCCAAGGTGCTCCAGGCTGCACGGGAGAGCTGTTTGGCCGCCACTTCACCGGCTTCACGGGCTTTCTGCTCGGCCTGCTGCTTCAGTTCGTCAACCTTTTGCATGGCTTGCTGATAGGCCTGGGCATAGTTGTCGACGATCTGGGTCGCGTCCTCTTTGCTCTTGCCGGTACGGGCCGCGACGATGTTGACCAGTGCATCTTTATCCGCAGCGTTCAGCGCGGGTTCACCCGACGCTTTAACGCGTTCAAACCACTGCTTCAATGCATCGCCGGCCTGGGCTGGATCGGTGGCGGCAGCGGTGGCCGATTGCTTGCCGTCAGCGGCAGCCTGGTCAGCCTTCTGCTCAACGTTGGCCGGGTCCAATTCAGGTTTTCCGCTTTGCTTGAGCAGTGTGTCCAGTTGGCCTTGCAGGCTGTTCCAATCCAGCTGGATGCCCTGCTCGTTCAACTGCTGCTTAACAGTGTTACCAATGCCCGGTGCTGCTGCCGCAATGCCGCTGCCGGCAGCCGACAGGCCTTTGCCCACGACGTTGCCAGCCGTCCCGACCACACTGGCAGCCAAACCCGCCAACAGCCAGGTGGTGAGCAAGGTGGTGACGGTCCAGGTCAACACGCCGTGCAAGCCACCACGGTCCGGCGCAGTGCGGCCAGCCACAAAGGCACCGGCGCCGATGGCGATCAGTGTCGACACGAACAGCCAGATCCCGGCGCCCGTACCAAAGCCACTCAATGGGTTACCTGCTTGCATTGGGTTGACGGCACTCGCCCCGATAGCCGTGCCCAGCACACTGAGCACCAAATAGGTCACCAGTGCAATTGCGCTACCGGCCAATACCGAGCTCCAGGACACACGAAACAGCGAACGATTGGTTTCATAGACAGTGGTCATACACAGGTCCTTCACAAGTTATGAGAGCAAGGCAAAGTGCCTTGATGGGTGTGAGTGTGGCGAAAGGACATACGTTCAGTCGTGGCCAAAATGCACTAGGTCGACTGGTACATTCGCACTTACCCACCCACACTTTCTCTGCACTATCCTCAACCCCGGTTGTCGTACCCCCAAGAGCTATCTACCGGGAGAAACCATGAGCCAGGATGTCCTCGCGAAAGAAACCAACCGCCGCCATTTGCAGCAGATTATCTCCGGGTTATCCGACGGTGTGATCCTGGCCGAGGTCGACCAGACCATCCTGTGGGCCAACGAAGCCGCGTTGAACATGCATGGGGTGAGCGAGATCGAGCAGCTCGGCGCCAATACCGAGCAATATGCCGAGCGCTTCGCCTTGCGCTACCGCAACAACCATCCGTTGCAGCTGGACAACTACCCGCTCAGCCGCGTGGCGGCCGGTGAAGAATTCAGCGACGTGATAGTGGAAGTCACCCCCGCCGCCGACGAAGACCGCCGCTGGGTCCATCGCTTGCGCAGCCTGGTACTGAACGACGCTCACGGCGAGCCGGAGCTGTTGGTGCTGATCCTCAGCGACGCCACCGAGTGGGCCAGCGCCGAGCAACGCTTTGAGAAAACCTTCAACGCCAACCCGGCGCCCGCCGTGATCTGCCGCCTGAGTGACCTGCGCTACATCAAGGTCAACCAGGGTTTCCTCGAGATGACCGGTTACAACCGTGACCAGGTCATCGGCCGCTCTGTGTATGAACTGGATGTGCTGGAACACGCCGAGCGCAAGGACCTGGCCGTGCAGCGCCTGGGCGAAGGCGCGACCATCCCGCAGATGCAGGCCGAACTGCGCCTGCCCGAGGGCGGTAGCAAGCTGGTGATCGTCGCCGGCCAGCCGTTGGACATGAACGAGGAAGACTGCATGTTGTTTTCCTTCACCGACCTGGAGCCGCGACGCAAGGCGGAAACCGCCCTGCGCCAGAGCGAAGAACGCTTCGCCAAATCCTTCCGCCTGACACCAGTGCCGACGCTGGTGTGCAGCGCCGCCAACCGGCAGGTGGTGGATATCAACGAAGCGTTCATGAACATCACGGGCTACATCAGTGAAGAACTGATCGGCAAGACCGTCGAAGAAATCCACTTTATCGACAGCACCCAGGCAGGCGCGCAGCTGTTCGCCACCCTGGAAAAAGCCGGCAACCTCGACGGCCAGGACCTCAAGGTGCGCAAGAAAGGCAACGAGGTGATCGACTGTGTGGTCTCCGCCGACACCGTGCTCATCCAGGACGTGCCCTGCTACCTGTTGGTGATGATGAATATCACTGAACGCAAACGCTCGGAGCTGGAGCTGGTGGCGGCCATCGAGGAAGTGATGCAAGACGCCTCCTGGTTCAGCCAGACCCTGATCGAGAAACTGGCCAACGCCAAGAGCGTTAACAGCCCCAATTTGCCGAGCGTGAACTTTACCGATCTGACGGCCCGTGAGCGTGATGTGCTGGGCTTGATCTGCGAAGGACTGGCCGACAAGGAAATTGCATCGCGCCTGAAACTGGCCCCCAACACCGTACGTAACCATGTGGCCACGGTGTACTCCAAGCTCGGTGTGCACAGCCGCAGTGCGGCAATCGTTTGGGCCCGTGAGCGCGGGCTGTTCGCCGGTGAATTGCGGGTAAAAAGCAAGAAATAGAGTGCAAATGCACTAGTGCGACCAGTGCAAATTCGCCTTATTGCGTCGCGATGCGCTGCTTAACCTTGAAGAGTGGGCACAGGGCGTTTAGTCCCGTGCCGTAAAGGTTTGATCTCTTTGAGGAATGCACCATGAAAAGCGAACAAGTCAAAGGCGCCGTGGAGAAGGTCGCTGGCAAGGCCCAGGGTTTTATCGGCGACCTGACCGGTGACGAGCAATTGCAAGCTGAAGGTGTTGCCCGCCAGGCCGCAGGCCAATTGCAGCAAACCTATGGCGACGCGCTGGATACAGTGAGTGATTTTGCCAAAAACAAACCGCTGGCTACCGTGGCTGTTGTTGCCGGAATCGGTCTGCTCGTGGGTCTGTTGCTGCGTCGCCGTTGAGGAGGCTGAGCACCATGTTCACGCTCTCCCAATTGCGTAACTGCATCGAAGAAGCCCTGCTGCCGCTAACCTGCGAATTCACCTTGTGCCGGGACGCTTCGCTGACACTGAAAGTGTTCGATGCCGAGAGTGGCCGGGTTGACCTGGTGGTAACGGGTATCAGCGTCAACAAGTTGCAGTCGGCCCAGGCCGTGGAAAACATGGTTGAAGAACTGCGCTATGAACTGCAGAGCAACACCATGGGGAGGCTGACGCTGGACGACCTTCCCCTGTCGCCTTCGGCGCAATAACCGCGTGCTACTCAAGCGGCTGCGGTTTCAACGACGCGCCAATAAAGTAAAACACCCCACCGCCCACGATAAACGCCGCCAGCATGTAGAACATGGCGTGGGCCGGCAGGCTGGCCAGCACCAGCCCGCACAATACCGGGCCCAGGGCGGCGCCGAGGTTGGTCAGGTTTTGCGCACCGTAGTACATGCCCCGCAGAGGGTCCGGGGCAATCCGGTCGATAAACATGTACTCGGCCGGAACCACGATGATCTCCCCCACTGTGAATACCGCCATCGCCAACACCCACCACAGCACACTGGTGGACAGTGCAAAACCAATCACACCCAACATGAACATGCCCAGGCCAGCGATCAGCCACTGGCTAAGGTAACGGTAGGAAATACGCCGGCCAATCACATACTGCAACGCAATCACCAGCACGGCGTTGGTGGTGAGCACCGCACTGATCACACTGTAGGTGTATTCGGCAGTGCTGGTAGTCATCAGGTACTGCGACAAGTAGGCCGTGAACTGGCCGAACACCACCGCGCTGAGCAAACCGCCGACGGTGAAGCACACCAATCGGTGATCGCGTAACAGCACGCGGCCAACAGCCAGGAACGACACCGGTTTCTGCGCGGCATCGGCAGTCGTCAAGGTGCGATCGCCCCAGCGCCAGTACAACAGAAAGAACCCCGCGCCGAGCAGCGCCGACAACATAAACGGCAGGCTGATATCCCACTTGGCCACCATCGCGCCCAGAAACGGCCCCACCGCATAACCGATGTTGGTGAGCGTGTACTTGATAGAGAACACTCCACTGCGCGCGTCTTCAGGCAGCAGGCTGGCAAAGCCGGCTTTGATTGCAATATCGATGACGGCATACGCGAGGTTGATCAGGATCAGGCAGCCGTAAAACAGCCAGAGGTGGTGGGCCACGACCGTGCCGACAAACCCCAGTACAAACAGCGCACTCAAGGCGAGCAGCAGCGGGTAACTGTGGATACGGTCGACCAGAAAGCCACCGTACACGCCGAGCAATGAGCCGACGATCAATGAACTGCCGATCACCAGACCGACTTGGGTAATGTCGAGGCCGAAGTGGTCAATGAGGTAAATCACCAGGTACGGAAAGGTGATCGCCTTGGCCAAGGTCAGCAGTAACGTGGCGCACAACAGCAGGTTAACGCTACGCGGGTAGTTTTTCAGGGTGGCAAACATCCTGCTCTCAGCCTTTGAAGGTAACGCGACCGGTGTGGTCGGTTACCTTAGCGCAAGCGCTAGGAAAAAAGACCGGTCATTTCTTGACGGGAGTGATCTCGAGAATGGTGCCGTTGGTGGTTTTCAGCAGCACAAACCTGTCACCCACCCGAGCCCACTGGCTGTCTGCCTCAGGCTGCTTGAGGCCACGCTTCTTCCAGTCGCTGACCGCCGATTCCTTGCGCATCAGCATATCCGGGGCGCGGTCGCCCTCTTTCAGGTCGCGGGCGTTGATGCTTGAAGGCTTTACGGTTTCCTGGGGCGTATCACCGGCCTGCACGACAAAACTGGCGGTGGACAGGCCGGTGGCGACCAGCAGGCAAGCGGCGAGGATTTTAGACTTCATGGGTGCTCCTTCAATGAATGATGCGTACCCAGGTTCCGACCGCGGGCACGCGGAATCATTCAGCCAGAACTCGACTTCAAAGGGGGTTATACAACGGCCACCGGCGTGCCCTGATGAAACACCATCCGCCACTGCCCAGCCTCTTCGCGCCAGACTGAACTGCGCAACGAATGCCCGACCCCTTCCCGATAGCCGCGGTAAGTCACCAGCGCTACGCCTTCACCCAACACGTTCACCGCAAACCCCGTCATGCTCCGCGCGCAAAACACTTCATCCAACAAGCCGGCAATTATTTCGGCCTTGCTGCCCCAAACATTCCCGCTGGCGCCAAACTCAAAAAAATCATCGGCCAGCAACTGCGACAGTCGGGCTGCGTCTGAACGGGTGGTGCACCCCTGCAGCGCCTGTTCCTGCTCGAATAAAAGCGCTTCCAATGCCATGTCCATTGCTCCCATGAAATAAATCCTGTAATTTTTCATGAAATTTATCGAAATAAATTTCATGAACCAACAACAAGAACTCGACACCCTGGCCGTCCTGATCCACGACCTGCGCAAGCACAAGAAACTCACCCTCGCCCAACTCGCGCAAAAAATCGAGCGCTCGGTGGGTTTCCTGTCTCAGGTCGAACGCGGCTTGTCGCGCCCGACCGTGGCGGACCTGACCGCCATCAGCCACGCCCTCGATGTGCCCACCACCTACTTCTACAGCCTGCCCAAACCCAAAGCAGTGGCCTGGGTCACCCGACCCAACGAGCGGCGCACGGTGTATTACGCCAATGGCATTACCGACATCCTGGTCTCGCCGAGCATGAATGGCGCCTTTTCGATGCTCGACAGCCTGCTCGCACCCGGCGCCAACAGTGGCGAACACCCCATGAGCGACCGCGCCGAGCAGGCCGGTTTTGTGTTGGAGGGCGAGTTGACGCTGTGGGTGGACGGTGAGGCCGACTCGGTCACCCTCGGCCAAGGCGACAGCTTCCACCTCGCCAGTTTCGCCCATTGCCGCTACGCCAACCTGACTGAGCTGCCCGCCCGCGTGCTGTGGGTTTACAACTAGGAGCAACACCCGTGAAAAGCCATTCATCCAGTTTGCTGGCCGAAGTACGGACTTTCCGCCAGAACCATCCCGAGGTGCGTTACGTCGACCTGATCGCCCTGGACATTCCCGGGCATTTCTACGGCAAGCGCTACCCGGTGGACATGCTGGAAAAAGTCGCCGCCGGCAGCCCGTTGAAGTTGCCGCAAAACGCTGTGCTGCTGGGGGCTCAGGGCGGCCTGTTCAAGATTGGTGACTATTGCTTCCACGATGGCGACCCGGACGCCAACCGGCGCCTGGTGCCTGGCACGCTCAAGCCGGTGAGCTGGGAGTCACAGCCGCTGGGGCAAATGCTGATTACCTCGGACGGTACCGAAGCGCCGATCGAATTCGAACCCCGCGAAGTCTTGGCCAAGGTACTGGAGCGTCTGCACCACAAAGGCATCCATCCGGTGGTGGCGTTCGAGTTGGAGTTCTATCTGTTCGATAAAAAGCTCGACAGCGGCCTGCCGCAATTTGCCCGCGACCCGCTGAGCGATGACACCGATGACCAGCCCAACCTGCATATCGAACGGCTGTCGCGCTTTTCCGACGTGCTCGACGATATGGCACAAACCGCCAGGGACCAGGGCATCGACATCACGGTAATCACCGCCGAACTTGGCCCCGGCCAGTTTGAAATCAACTTCGGCCACCTTGACGACGGCTTGCGCGCCGCCGACTGGGCCGCCCTGTTCTGCCGCAGCACCCGAGGTGTGGCACTCAAGCATGGTTACCGCGCCAGCTTCATGGCCAAGCCTTATCTGCAATACCCGGGCAGCGGCATGCATGTGCATGTGAGCCTATACGACGGCGCGGGCAACAATGTGCTGGCGGCGCACCAGCAGCAACCGCTGCGTCACGCCGTGGCCGGCTGCCTGGAACTGCTGCCGCACTGCATGCCGATTTTCTCGCCCAACCACAACGCCTTCCGCCGCCTGGGTGGCACCGTCAATGCGGCGACCCGCGCCAGCTGGGGCTTTGAGGACCGCGACGCGTGCGTGCGCATCCCCGAGTCCGACCCGCGCAACCTGCGTATCGAACACCGCCTGGCCAGTGCCGATGCCAACCCGTATCTGGTATTGGCGGCGATCCTCGCTGGGTTGGAGCATGGCCTTGAAGCCAGGCAAGAACCCATCGCCCCCTTGAACGAAGACCGTAACAGCGGCGCCGACTTCCCCCTGGAAATGCTCGATGCCGTGCGCGCCATGCAACATCAACCGGTCGTGCGCGATAAGCTGGGCGCCGAATTTGTCGACGTGTATTGCGAGAACAAACGCCAGGATCACCTGGCCTTTCAACAAGAGATCAACGCGCGGGAATACCGCTGGTTTCTCTAACGCCCTGGAACCCCCGATGACCGAGCAAAGCGCCCCAGCCCTCAAGGAAATCTTCAACGTCGAACGCCTGCAACACATCGCCAGCGAGATGTCGGCGGTGTACCCGGCATTCGACGCCAAGGGGTTCCTCAAGCACGCCAAGGCAGGGCTTGCCGAGTTGTCGGTGATGCAGCGCATGGCGCGGGTCAGCGAAAGCCTCCACGCCGTCATCCCACTGGATTATGCGCAAACCCTCAAGCTGCTTTACGCCCTCGCCCCGCGCCTGAACAGTGGGTTTGTCAGCCTGTTCCTGCCGCACTATGTGGCCAGTTACGGCCAAGGTGACTTCAAACGCTCCATGGCCGCGCTCAAATATTTCACCACGTTTGGCTCGGCCGAATTCGCCATCCGCCACTTTTTGCTGCACGACTTCAAGCGCACGCTGGCCGCGATGCAGGCATGGTCGCTGGACGCCAACGAACATGTACGGCGCCTGGCCAGCGAAGGCTCGCGCCCGCGCCTGCCCTGGTCCTTTCGCCTTGCCGAAGTGCAGGCCAACCCCGAGTTGTGCGCATCGATCCTCGATAACCTCAAGGCTGACAGCAGCCTGTATGTGCGCAAATCCGTGGCCAACCACCTCAATGACATCACCAAGGATGACCCGGATTGGGTGCTCAGCCTGATCGAAGGCTGGCACCTGGATAACCCGCACACCGCGTGGATCGCCCGCCACGCGCTGCGCAGCCTGATCAAGCAAGGCAACACCCGTGCGCTGACAATAATGGGCGCCGGTGCCAAGGCCGAGGTGAAGGTTCACCACCTGACGGTCACCCCGGCGGTGATCAACCTGGGCGAGCGCATCAGCCTCTCTTTCAGCCTGGAGTCCACTGCCGCCACCGCACAAAAACTGGTGGTGGACTACGCCATCGACTATGTAAAAAGCGCGGGGCATAGCGCAGCCAAAGTGTTCAAGCTCAAGGTGCTTACCCTGGATGCGGGCGAGCACCACAGCATTCGCCGCGAACAACATATGCGTGAGCTGACCACACGCAAGCACTACCCAGGCAAACACTGGGTACACGTGCTGATCAACGGCGAGAAGCTCGCCAGCGCCGAATTCGAGCTGATTAAAACCTGACATTTCTTACACAAAAGGCTCTAGAACGGGCCTTTCAGACCAATAAATTGTAGAACAATCCTGGCCTTTGCTGTTGAGATCAATTATCATCTGCGCCTTCTTGCTACCCACAGGGTAGTTGTTTCAATGTGTCACCCGAGGCGCCCATGTACCGTTTTTCGTTTCACCGCCCTTTGATTGCCCTCAGTCTGGGGCTGGTTACCCACTCCGTTAACGCCGCACTGCAACCCATGGCCGAAGCCCCGCTGGCCGGCGACACCGAGTTGCATTGCCACTTCAACCGCGATGCCAGTACCGACTGCACCACCACCTATCACTACACAATCCTTGCGCCCAACGGCCGCGAAATACTCTCGCGCATCGACTTCGATTACTCCGAAGGCGACACCTTTGAAGTGATCAGCGCCCAATCCACCCAGCCTGGCGCCAGGCCGATCGCGCTGGATGCCGCGCAAATCGACACCCGCACCGCACCCAACCCGGACCAGGGCTTTCGCCGCGACAAACAGACCTCCCTGGCCTTCCCGAACCTGCGCGTCGGCACACAGATTCGTTACACCGTGCGCGAACATCGCGCGGCCAAGCCGCTGATGACCCAGTTTCACTACGCCCTCAAGTTCGGCCCGAGCGCGGTCCGTCGCGACCACGTCAAGGCACGCTTTACCGCTGAGCGACCGATCCAGTGGCGCAGCGAACTGTTCGACGATTTCACCGTGACCCCGTCGGCCGACGGCAAAGCCCTGGACGTGGTCCAAAAAGCCCCGATTTACCTCAACTACATCAATGAATCCCCCGGCGCCGCACTGTTGCGCACCCCGCGCCTGGAAGTGGGCAGCGCCCTGGATCGCCAAGCGTATTTCGGTGATTTCGCCCAACGCTACAACCAGATCCTCGGGGCCACCCTGCCAGCGCAAAGTGCCGCGGCCGTGGCCGCCGCGCGCGGTTTACCGCCGGCTGAACAAGTCGCCGCCCTGATGCAGCACATCAATGATCACTACCGCTACCTGGGCGACTGGCGCGCTACAGAGCGCGGCTATGTGCCGTTCAATCTGGCTGAAATCGAGCAGCATGGTTATGGCGATTGCAAAGACCTGGCGATCTTGCTGACCGCCATGCTCAAGGCCAGCGGCATCAAGGCCGAGACGGCGTGGGTAAGCCGTGGCGAAGTGGTGGATTCCTTGCTGATTCCCGGCACCAACGCGCCGAACCACGCCATCGTTCGCGCCGAAGTGGATGGCCAGGTCTGGTGGCTCGACCCGACCAACCCGGTGTTCGCCCCAGGCCAGACGCTGCCCGACATCCAGGACCGCTGGGTGTTGGTCAACGACGCCCAAAGCCAGGTGCGCGAAGAACATATCCCGCTGGAGCGTCCCGAAACGAGCATGCGTCTGAACAAGCAGGTGCACTACGACAAGCAAGGCAACGGCGCGACTCAAGCCACCATCGTCTTCAGCCGCCTGCCGCTGATGCAAATGAGCGTGTCCGACCGCCAACAAGGCACCACCGCCACCGACCAGGCGTTCTGCGCGCGCTTCGGCAACGAGATCAGCGACTGCCACATCACCCGCCCACCCACCGCGTTTGTGGTACACGACGGCTACACCGTCAGCGCAACCTTGAACGACCATCGCGCCCTGGAAAAACTGGCGAATGACTATGTCTATACCGATGAGTCACTCAAAGGTCTCTGGGACGGCTTTATCAACTATCGCCGCCACGGCCAACAGGCAGATCTCTACATGGGCAACCCGGAGACCCACGACTACAGCTTCGTGCTGACGGGCGGGAAAATGGAAAAAGCGATCCCCGGCTGCCAGGTACGCTCGCCGTGGTATGACTTGGATCTGGAAGGGCAACGCACGGATGACGGGTTGCGTTACCACTATCGCCTGAGCCAGAAGACGCGTTGGTTGACCCACGCTCAAATCACCAGTGATGCGTTTGGCAAGATGATTGAAGATGCGCGGGCCTGTGCCGAACAGGTGCATCAGGTGGTAAAGCTCTAACCCCTGCCTGACACCACACAATCAACCTGTGGGAGCTGGCTTGCTCGCGAGCGCGGTGGCTCAGTTAATACATTTACTGACTGACACGCCGCTTTCGCGAGCAAGCTCCGCCCACAGGTTCATCCGGTTTCTTCAACGGGATTCGCCGAGCAGCAAACCTTGCTCACGCGCGCACAATTCCACCACGTAATCCCACAACACGCGCAGCCGCACTGACTTGTGCAGCTCACGGCGCGAGCTGATCCAGTAGCTTCGCTGAATGCCCTCCCCCGGCAGCAACGGCACTAGGTCCGGATCGCCGGCAGCCATGAAGCATGGCAACACGGCAATCCCCAATCCCGAACGCGCAGCCTGATGCTGGGCGATCACGCTGGTGCTGTGGAACACCACCTTGGGGTTTCGGCAAAAGCTGCTGAGGAGTTTAAGTTCCTGGCTGAACAGCAGGTCGTCCACGTAATCGATCCAGGCGTGGGCCGCGAGGTCTTCGCGTTTCTCGATCGGCGGGTTACGGTCCAGGTAGCCACGGCTGGCGTAAAGCGCGAGGCGGTAGTCGGTGAGTTTGCGCGTGACCAGTTGATCGACGCTGGGTCGTTCGAGGTGGATGCTGATTTCCGCTTCGCGGTTGAGGATGCTGACGAAGCGCGGCACGGCCACCAGTTCCACTTCCAGCCCCGGATAACGCTCAAACAGCCCGCCCATGCGACTGGCGAGGAACATCACGCCTAACCCTTCGGCCACACCCAGACGAATCTTGCCCAAGGGCGCGGCGCGATGGGTGAGTTCGTCTTCGGCCAGCAGCGCAACGTTTTCCATGGCTTCGGCGTGTTTGAGCAGGGCTTCGCCGGAGGGCGTCAGCTCGTAGCCCTGCGCGTGCTGGACAAACAACGCGGTGCCGAGGCTTTTCTCGATCGCCTCGATGTGACGGGCCACGGTGGCGTGGGTGGTTTTCAGGCGTTGCGCGGCGGTGAGCAAACGGCCACTGCGTTGCAACTCAAGAAAAAACCGCAAGTCATTCCAGTCGAACATGTCGTCTCCGTTGCGAGAGCCTGAGCCGCGCTGTTTAAAAACGCACAGCAGCTGGGTAAAAACTAACATTTTTAAGACGAAAACTAACAACTAGGATGGAGCCAATAAGAAAAACAAGCGAGACCTCAGATGCCCATTGCAGCTGCTGAATACGATTACGTGGTAGTAGGCGCCGGCCCCGCAGGTTGCCTGCTGGCCAATCGACTGTCCGCCAACCCCGCCCACCGCGTGCTGCTGCTTGAAGCCGGTGGCCGCGACAATTACCCCTGGATCCATATCCCCGTCGGCTACCTGTTTTGTATCGGTAACCCTCGCACCGACTGGTGCTTCAAGACCGAAGCCCAGGAAGGCCTGCAAGGCCGTGCACTGAGTTACCCACGAGGCAAGGTGCTGGGTGGCTGCTCGTCCATCAACGGTATGATTTATATGCGCGGCCAGGCCCGGGATTACGACGGTTGGGCAGCGCAAGGCAACGCCGGTTGGGCCTGGAAAGATGTACTGCCGCTGTTCAAACAGAGCGAAAACCATTTTGCCGGTAGCTCGGAGTTTCACAGCGACGGCGGGGAGTGGCGCGTTGAGCAACAGCGCCTGCACTGGCCGATCCTGGATGCCTTTCGCGATGCGGCGGCACAAAGTGGCATTGCGCCGATCAGCGACTTCAACCAGGGCGATAACGAAGGCTGCGGCTACTTCCAGGTCAACCAGAAAGCCGGGGTACGCTGGAATGCGGCCAAGGCATTTCTCAAGCCGATCCGCCAGCGGCCTAACCTGACGGTGCTGACCGAAGTGGAAGTGGACCGTGTGGCGCTGGAAAACGGCCGCGCATCGGCGGTAGTCGGGCGTCAGCACGGCCAGCCGGTGAGTTGGAAGGCGCGCAAGGAAATCGTGCTGTGCGCCGGCGCCGTCGGTTCACCGGGCATCCTGCAGCGCTCGGGGATCGGCCCGTCGAATGTGCTCAAGCCGCTGGGCATCGACGTGCTGCATGAACTGCCCGGCGTCGGCGGTAACCTGCAGGACCACCTGCAATTGCGGCTGATCTATAAGCTGGAAAACGCGCGAACCCTGAACCAGATCGCAGGCACCGTGTGGGGCAAAATGGGCATGGGCCTGCGCTATCTGTATGACCGCAGCGGTCCACTGTCGATGGCGCCCAGCCAGCTCGGCGCCTTTGCTCGCTCCGGCCCGGAACAGACCTCGGCCAACCTTCAATACCATGTACAACCGCTGTCCCTGGAGCGCTTTGGCGAGCCGTTGCATGCATTCCCGGCATTCACCGCATCGGTCTGCGACCTGCGCCCGCAGAGCCGTGGCCGTATCGATATCCGCTCGGCAAACCCGGCGGATGCGCCATTGATCCGGCCCAACTACCTCAGCCATCCGCAAGACCTGCGGGTAGCCGCCGACGCGATCCGCCTGACGCGCCGCATTGTCGCCGCACCGGCTTTGAGCGCGTTCAAACCGGTGGAATACCTGCCTGGCGAGTCGTTGCAAACCGAAGAACAACTGCACGAAGCCGCCGCGCGTATCGGCACGACTATTTTCCACCCGGTGGGCACCTGCCGCATGGGCAGCGACACCGACGCCGTGGTCGACGCCCAACTGCGCGTGCATGGGGTGCCCGGCCTGCGCATTGCCGATGCCTCGGTCATGCCCCGCATCACATCCGGCAACACCTGCTCACCTACACTGATGATTGCGGAGAAAGCCGCGCAGTTGATCCTTTCGCCGAACACAAGGAGCCTCGCCCCGCAGAAAGAAACGGTTCATGCAATCTGAATAGCGGCGCCACACCCGGCGCCGACAGTGGAACAACAATAAATAATCACTGTGAGGGATACCCGATGTCAGAACACGCTCAACCCCTGGGCTCCGCGGTCCGCGCGAGCACCGGCAGCGAATCAAGGAAAGTCATTTTCGCCTCGTCCCTGGGGACGGTGTTCGAGTGGTATGACTTTTTCCTGTACGGCGCCCTGGCGGCGGTGATCAGCAAGCAGTTCTTTGCCGGGGTCAACGACACCACGGCGTTTATCTTTGCCCTGATGGCCTTTGCCGCCGGTTTTGTCGTGCGGCCGTTTGGCGCGCTGGTGTTCGGCCGCCTGGGCGACATGATCGGGCGCAAGTACACCTTCCTCGTCACCATTATTTTGATGGGCGTGGCGACATTCTGTGTCGGGCTGTTGCCCACCTACGCCAGCATCGGTATTGCGGCGCCGGTCATCCTGATCGCGCTGCGCATGTTGCAAGGCCTGGCGTTGGGCGGTGAGTACGGCGGCGCAGCCACCTATGTGGCCGAACATGCGCCCGCCGGTAAACGCGGCTTGCACACCAGCTGGATTCAATCCACCGCCACCCTCGGCCTGCTGCTGTCGCTGCTGGTGGTGCTGGCCTGCCGTTACTTCACCGGCGACCAGTTCGAAGTGTGGGGCTGGCGTATTCCGTTCCTGTTTTCCATCGTGCTGCTGGGCATTTCCACCTGGATTCGCATGAGCCTGCATGAGTCACCCGCGTTCCTGAAAATGAAGGAGGAAGGCAAGGCCAGCAAGTCGCCGATCCGCGAGTCCTTCGGCAAGTGGGAAAACCTCAAGGTGGTGCTGATCGCGCTGTTCAGCATCAACGGCGGGCAAGCGGTGACCTTCTACGCGGCGCAGTTCTACGTGCTGTTCTTCCTCACGCAGTTTTTGAAGATGGACCCGGCGCTGGCCAACATGCTGTTGATCATCAGTGTGGTGATCGGCGCGCCGTTCTTTATCCTGTTTGGCTGGCTGTCGGACAAGGTCGGCCGTAAGCCGGTGCTGATGCTCGGCTTGCTGCTGGCCACCGTGCTGTATTTCCCGATCTTCAAGGGGCTGGCGCACTACACCAACCCGGCGATGGACCAGGCCAGCCACCAGGCCCCGATTACCGTGCTGGCCGACCCGGCCACGTGCACCTTCCAGTTCGACCCGGTGGGCAAGGCGCGTTTTGACAGCCCGTGCGACAAGGTCAAGACCTTCCTGGTCAAGCAGGGCCTGCCGTATAGCAGCGCGGTAGCCCCGGCGGGCAGCCCGGTACAGGTGAGCGTCGGTGACGTGCGCATCGATGGCTTCGACGAAGCCGCCCTGCGCGGTGCGGTGACCCTGGCCGGTTACCCGACTTCGGCGGACATGGCCCAGGTCAACAAGGTGATGGTGGTGGTGCTGATCGTGGCGCTGATCCTGATCGCCGCCATGTGCTACGGCCCGCTGGCGGCGTTGATGGTAGAGCTGTTCCCGACGCGTATCCGCTACACGTCGATGTCGCTGCCCTACCACATCGGTAACGGCTGGTTTGGCGGGTTCCTGCCGACCGTATCGTTTGCCTTGGTGGTGTACACCGGCGATATCTTCTATGGCTTGTGGTACCCGGTGGTCGTGACCGGGGTGAGTTTGATCGTGGGTTTGTTCTGCCTCAAAGAAACGCGGAATGTGGACATCGATAACAACTGATCTAAAAAACGCTGAAGCCCCTGTGGGAGCGAGCTTGCCCGCGATGGCGGTGGTTCAGTCACTGTTGTAATGACTGACACATCGCTATCGCGGGCAAGCCCACTCCCACATTTTGGTTTCGCGGCGCTCACACAAATTGCTGTACATCCATACAGATAATGATTGCTCAAATCCTTCTGACTAAGCATCCTGCAAGGCATCAACCCGATGTGATGTGATGACCATGCGGCTGTACCTCTGTGAAAAACCCTCCCAGGCCAAGGATATCGCGGCCGTACTCGGCGCCAGTCGCCGTGGCGATGGCTGCTGGCTGGGCAATGGCGTCACAGTGACCTGGTGCATCGGCCACCTGCTGGAAACCGCCCCGCCCGATGCCTACGACGCCAAATACAAGCGCTGGGTGCTGGCCGACCTGCCGATCGTCCCGGAAAAATGGAAGATGCTGGTCAAGCCCAAGACCGCCAGCCAGTTCAAGGCGGTCAAGCGTTTGTTGGGGGAAGCGCAGGAACTGGTGATCGCCACCGACGCCGACCGTGAGGGCGAGATGATCGCCCGTGAACTGGTGGAGCATTGCCGTTACCGCGGGCCCATCCAGCGGTTGTGGCTGTCGGCGCTGGATGACGCCTCCATTCGCAAGGCCCTGGCCGCGCTCAAGCCGGGCGCCGAGACCTTCAGCCTGTATCACTCGGCCCTCGGCCGCTCGCGCGCCGACTGGCTGATCGGCATGAACATGAGCCGTTTGTTTACCTTGCTCGGGCGCCAATCCGGTTATCAAGGCGTGTTGCCGGTGGGCCGGGTGCAAACCCCGACGTTGCGCCTGGTGGTGGACCGCGACCGCAGCATCGCAGACTTTGTGCCGGTGGCTTACTGGGCCATCGATGTCGACTTGCGCCATGAACGCATGACCTTCACCGCGCAATGGCGCGCCAGCGAGGACGCCTGTGATGATCAGGGCCGCTGCCTGAACCCCCAGCTGGCTCGGGAAGCGGCCGATGCGATGACCAATGCCGGGACTGCGCGCCTGATGAAACTGCGCACCGAACGCATGCGCGAGGTAGCCCCCCTGCCCTTCGACCTCGGCACATTGCAGGAAATCTGCTCCAAGAAGCTCGGCCTCGGCGCCCAGGAAACCCTGGATGTCGCGCAATCCCTTTACGAAACCCACAAGGTCATCACCTACCCGCGCAGTGACTGCGGCTACTTGCCGTTAAGCCAGCACGGCGACGCGCCAAAGATCCTCGCAGCGTTGGGCCGTGCGGATGCGGCGGTGAACGAGCTGATGCCGCATATCGACCCGCAACGCCGTTCGCGGGCCTGGAACGACGCCAAGGTCAGCGCGCACCACGGCATCATTCCTACCGGCGCAGGCAAGGATGTCGGGCAGCTCACCGGCAAACATCGTGCGGTCTGTACCCTCATTCGTGCGCGTTATCTGGCGCAGTTCCTGCCCAACCATGAATACGATCGTACCCAGGCGGATTTCGACTGCGCCGGCCAGGCGTTGCGTGCAGTCGGCAAGGTCATCATCGAGCCGGGCTGGAAACGCGCGCTGCCCGAAGCGCTGGCGCCCGCCAAAGGCCGAGAGGCCGCCGCGCCACAAGCGTTGCCGACGCTGGTGCAGGGCCAGGATTATGCGGTGGCCAAGGTCAACCTCAAGGACCTCTGGACCCAACCGCCCAAGCCATTCACCGAAGGCGACTTGATCAAAGCGATGAAAAACGTCGCCAAACTGGTGGAAGATCCGCTGCTCAAGCAAAAACTCAAGGACACCACCGGCATCGGCACCGAAGCCACGCGCGCCGGGATCATCCAGGGCCTGCTGGACCGTGGTTACCTGGTCAAAAACGGCAAGGCGCTTTCAGCCACTGCGGCGGCGTTCAGCCTGATCGACGCGGTGCCACGGGCGATCGCCGACCCCGGCACCACCGCGATCTGGGAGCAGGCACTGGACATGGTGCAAAGCGGTGAAATGAGCCTGGAAGAGTTCGTCGCCAAGCAGGCCGCCTGGATGAGTAAACAAGTGGCGCGCTGCAATGGCATGCGCATGACCATCAGCGGCCCGGCCAGCCCTGCGGGCCGAGGCGCTACGCCGTGGAAAAAGAAACGCAAGAGCACACCGCGCAAAACGACAGCCACCCCCACCAAGCGCGCAAAAAAGCCGACAAATGCTGGATAACGTCGAAAAAATCCGGCGAATGACGTTTTTCGACGGGTTTAACGCCGCTTTGGACCTTGCTCCGCCGTGGGCCGTCTAGGATTCTGTAGGTGACCCGCTGACTTCCTAACAACAACACCGGAGTGGCCGCCATGAAAACCGTTGCACAAGTGCTCAAAGCCAAGGACCAGAAGAATCACGACGTCCACACAATCCAATGGGACCACACCGTGTTTGAGGCACTGGTGCGGATGTCCGAGAAGAACGTCGGGGCCTTGCCGGTCGTCAAAGAAGGCACGGTTGTAGGGATCATCAGCGAACGTGATTACGCACGTAAACTCATCCTCAAAGGCTTATCGTCGGTCACCACAAGGGTTGATGAGGTGATGAGTTCACCGGTGATAACCGTCGATACCCATAAAAGTGTCGAGGAGTGCATGAACATCATGACCGACAGTCACCTGCGCCATTTGCCGGTGGTCGAAGACGGCAAACTGCTGGGCCTGCTCTCCATCGGTGACCTGGTCAAGGAAGCCATTGCCGAACAGGCTGACCTGATCAAGCAACTGGAGCAGTACATCCGCGGCGAATAGGAGACCCCATGCTCGACACGCTGGAATATCAACAGGACCACCTCGATACCCTGCACCGGGCCATGGCTGAACGGCGCTTTTTGGTGTTGACCGGCGCGGGGATCAGTACGTCGTCGGGTATCCCTGACTATCGCGACAGCGAGGGCGTGCGTCGAGGCAAGGCGCCAATGATGTACCAGGAATTCCTGGCCACCCCTCAAGCGCGGCGCCGCTACTGGGCGCGAGCGATGCTGGGTTGGCCACGGGTACGCATCGCACAGCCGAACAAGGCTCATTGGGCGCTGGCGACATTGCAGCAACGTGAGCGCATCAGCGGGCTGATCACGCAAAACGTCGATGCCTTGCATGACCAGGCGGGCAGCCATGAGGTGATCGAACTGCATGGCAGCCTGCATTGGGTGCTGTGCCTGGATTGCCAACAGCGCAGCGAGCGCGATGTGATCCAGCGGGTCATGGAAGATCAGAACCCGTACCTGGCCGGTGTTGATGCCGTGCAGGCGCCCGATGGCGATACGCTGCTCGATCCTGCCTTTGAAGAACGCTTCCAGGTCCCCCACTGCCCTTACTGCAACGGCCAACGGCTGAAACCGGATGTGGTATTTTTTGGCGAGAACGTCGCCCAGGCAACGGCGGCCAAGGCAATGGCCGCTGTGGCACACGCCGAGGGCTTGCTGGTAGTGGGCTCATCGCTGATGGCCTACTCGGCGTTCCGCCTGTGCAAAGCAATGGTGGAACAAGGCAAGCCAGTGATTGCCATCAACCTGGGCAAGACCCGTGGGGATGAGCTGTTGCAGATAAAGATCGAGGCCTCGTGCGAGCGGTTGTTGCCCTTGCTGGTCGAACGATTGGGACAGTAGGAACACTGCAGATCAAAAAATGTGGGAGCAGGCTTGCTCGCGAAAGCGAATTGTCAGTTAACAAATGTTTAGCTGACCCACCGCATTCGCGAGCAAGC
The DNA here is from genome assembly GCF_053345295.1 of Pseudomonas sp. M5A4_2d. NCBI lineage: Bacteria > Pseudomonadati > Pseudomonadota > Gammaproteobacteria > Pseudomonadales > Pseudomonadaceae > Pseudomonas > Pseudomonas sp. M5A4_2d. The sequence goes on from NZ_JBKEZW010000010.1 coordinate 151,293, forward strand.
CCGCTCCCACAGGGTTCGTGTGGTGGTTCGACTATCGTGCCCTTCGACCAACCGCACAAAAAATGACGCCCGAGTCACGTTTTCCCGCATTCTCCCGTCCCTGCTGCGATTTATGTAGTGCCCTAAAAAAATCACTACATAACCGTTGACGTAACCTTTTTGTCCTTGCATTATCGAGACGTCTCCCGGATCGGGAGCGTTGGTAACAAGCGTTTTGAACAAGCTCGTCTGACCGCCGAGCTGTTTTTTCCGGATGTGCACTGCCCACAAGGCAGATTGATGAAGCTGACCGGCTCGAAAGAATCGGTACAAGGGGCTCAAACGCTGCTTGTCTTCGTTATGAAACCATTGCGTAGCAGTTCATCAGCAAGACTACATACATCAGGTTCAAGACCCTGCCCGTATTCGGCAGACCGTCACTGACGCCCGGTTTTCGGAACCGGAGACAACTAAGCAGTATTAACGAATCAACTGATAGATCGCCAACTGGTCAAGGGGCTTACACATGAATCTGAACAACCAACCTACTATTGATGAATTGGCTGAGATGTTCGCAGCGCAGAAAGACAAACTCGACGACCATATCCTGTGGATAGGTAAATCGGGCGAAGTCAATATTGACTGCCTGGCGCCCCATACTGAAGAAGCCGAGTTCGACCGCAATCACCATGAACTGGCGGCGCGCCTGAAGATGTACCGCCGCGGCCAGGGTTATGTTGGCAAGAAAGCGGCTGCCGATCGCAACTTTATCGAGCAAGTTTTCCATACACTTAATACCGAATGGCAGCACCTCAAAGGCCAATCGCAGGTTAAAGTGATTGATAAATACTGCTGATAACAGTGCCACTTGATTTTAAGCCCGCTCGTTTATTCGAGCGGGCTTTTTAATACCTGATTTTCAAAAATTTTATACCCGTGCGGGAAACCTGCCCTTCGCCGCTTCATCGCGAAAAATATCAAACAACACCTGCGCCGCCGCCGACAATTCATGCCCGGGTTTGGTCAGTACACCAATGGGCCGCTCGATCACCGGATCGCTCAACGTAATGCAATGGGCACCCGCTTCCTCCATCTGTCGTGCGCACAATGCCGGTACGGCGCTGACGCCCAGGCCGCTAGCAACCATCTTGCCCACCGTTGCCAGTTGATGGCTCTCCAGCGCTACCGGCAATTTCATCTGCAAGGCGCCCAAGTGTTCCTCCAGCATCACCCGCACCGTGGAAGGCCGTTGCAAGGTAATGAACGGTTGCTCCAATAAGGTTTTCCAGTCGATTTCGGCACACTGTGCCAAGGGCGAGTCACCCGGCACCACGGCTATGAACCGGTCCAGGTACAACGGTGTGAACGCCAATGACGAACCTTCCGACGGTTCGAACGCCACGCCCAATTCCACCTGACGGTCGCGGACCATCTCCAGTACCTGCTCGTTGATCAGGTCATGCACCGTCACGTTCACCTGAGGGTAACGTGCGCGGAATATCTTCAGAATCGGCGGCAGCAGGTTGCCCGCAAACGATGGCATGGCAGCCACTGTGACCCGGCCACGCTGCAGGGTGAAGCGCTGGCGCAGCTCATCCTCGGCGTTGTCCCAATCCGCAATCAAGCGCCGAGCCAGGGGTAACAACGATTCACCTTCAGGCGTGAGCGCGACGTTGCGGGTATTACGGCTGAACAGGCGGCCACCCAAGCCCTCCTCCAGCCCTTTGATCGTCAGGCTCAGCGCCGATTGGGAAAGGTGCAGGCGCTCGCAGGCAGCGGCGAAACTCAGGCTCTGGGCCACGGCGAGAAAGGCACGCATCTGTTTAACGGTCATGAGGTTGCTCCGAACGACGGGTGGACTATGCTGTTTTCTAAATCAATCAACCTTAAAAAACAACTTAACAAATCAATCCGTCAGCGCAACACTCGGCTCATTGGCTGGCCCACAAACAATAAAAGAGGTGCATATGGCAGGTTTCGATAAACGCGTGGCGTCCTATGAAGAAGCACTGGCAGGCCTGGAAGACGGCATGACGGTACTTTCCGGTGGTTTTGGCCTGTGCGGCATTCCGGAAAACCTCATCGCCGAGATCAAACGCAAAGGCACCCGCGACCTGACCGTGGTTTCCAATAATTGTGGCGTCGACGGTTTCGGCCTGGGCGTGCTGCTGGAAGAAAAGCAGATCCGCAAAGTGATCGCCTCCTACGTCGGTGAAAACGCCCTGTTCGAGAAGCAACTGCTCAGCGGCGAAATCGAAGTAGTGCTCACCCCACAAGGCACCCTCGCGGAAAAAATGCGCGCAGGCGGTGCCGGCATCCCGGCTTTCTTCACCGCCACCGGCGTCGGCACCCCGGTTGCCGAAGGCAAGGAAACCCGTGAATTCAACGGTCGCCCGTACCTGATGGAAGAGTCCATCACCGGCGACTTCGCGATTGTCAAAGGCTGGAAAGCCGACCACTTCGGCAACGTCATCTATCGTCATACCGCCCAGAACTTCAACCCGCTGGCCGCCACCGCCGGCAAGATCACCGTGGTCGAAGTTGAAGAAATCGTCGAACCGGGCGAGCTGGACCCGGCGCAGATCCACACCCCTGGCATCTACGTCGACCGGATCATCTGCGGCACCTTCGAGAAGCGCATCGAACAGCGCACTGTCCGCAAATAATCCTCCAGCCCAAATAATAAGGAGACAAAAAATGGCTCTTACCCGCGAACAAATGGCTCAACGCGTCGCCCGCGAAATGCAGGATGGTTTCTACGTCAACCTCGGCATCGGCATTCCAACCCTCGTGGCCAACTACATCCCCGAAGGCATGGAAGTCATGCTGCAATCGGAAAACGGCCTGCTGGGCATGGGTCCGTTTCCGACTGAAGAAACCATCGATGCCGACATGATCAACGCCGGCAAACAGACGGTGACTGCGCGCATTGGCGCGTCGATTTTCTCCTCCGCCGAGTCCTTCGCGATGATTCGCGGCGGCCACGTCGACCTCACCGTGCTCGGCGCGTTTGAAGTGGACGTACACGGCAATATCGCCTCATGGATGATCCCCGGCAAACTGGTCAAAGGCATGGGCGGCGCCATGGACCTGGTGGCCGGCGCGGAAAACATCATCGTCATCATGACCCACGCCTCCAAAGACGGTGAATCCAAGTTGCTCAGCCAATGCAGCCTGCCGCTCACGGGCGCCAATTGCATCAAGCGTGTGCTGACCGATCTTGCCTACCTGGAAATCGAAAATGGCGCTTTTGTCCTCAAGGAACGCGCACCTGGCGTCAGCGTTGAAGAGATTGTGAGCAAGACCGCCGGTAAACTGATCGTCCCGGACCACGTTCCAGAAATGCACTTCCAGTGAGGACAGATTCCATGCAAGACGTCGTGATTGTTGCTGCCACCCGCACCGCCGTGGGCAGCTTTCAAGGTTCGCTGGCCAGTATCCCGGCGCCGGAACTGGGCGCGGCCGTGATCCGTCGCCTGCTGGAGCAGACCGGCCTGGACCCCGCTCAAGTAGATGAAGTCATCCTCGGCCAGGTGCTCACGGCCGGCAGTGGCCAGAACCCTGCGCGCCAGGCGTCGATCCTTGCCGGCCTGCCCCATGCCGTGCCGGCCTTGACCCTGAACAAGGTGTGCGGTTCTGGCCTCAAGGCGCTGCACCTGGGCGCCCAGGCGATTCGTTGCGGCGACGCTGACGTGATCATCGCCGGCGGTATGGAAAACATGAGCCTGGCGCCGTACGTGTTGCCCGCTGCGCGCACCGGCTTGCGCATGGGCCACGCCAAGATGATCGACAGTATGATCACTGACGGCTTGTGGGATGCGTTCAACGACTACCACATGGGCATCACCGCCGAGAACCTGGTGGACAAATACGGCATCAGCCGTGAAGCCCAGGACGCCTTCGCCGCTGCCTCCCAGCAGAAAGCCACTGCGGCGATCGAAGCTGGCCGGTTTGTCGATGAGATCACGCCCATCCTGATCCCCCAGCGCAAAGGCGACCCGGTGACCTTCGCGGTCGATGAACAGCCGCGCGCCGGCACCACCGCCGAATCCCTGGCCAAGCTCAAGCCCGCGTTCAAAAAGGACGGCAGCGTCACCGCCGGCAACGCCTCCAGCCTCAATGACGGCGCGGCGGCGGTACTGCTGATGAGCGCTGATAAAGCCAAGGCGCTCGGCCTGCCCGTTCTGGCGCGTATTGCCAGCTACGCCAACGCCGGTGTTGATCCCGCCATCATGGGCATCGGCCCGGTCTCGGCCACACGCCGCTGCCTGGACAAAGCCGGCTGGAGCCTGGGCGACCTGGACCTGATCGAAGCTAACGAAGCCTTCGCCGCGCAATCCCTGGCGGTGGGCAAAGAGCTGGAGTGGGATGCGGACAAGGTCAACGTCAACGGTGGCGCTATCGCCATCGGCCACCCGATCGGCGCCTCAGGCTGCCGCGTGCTGGTGACCCTGCTGCATGAAATGATCAAGCGCGATGCCAAGAAAGGCCTCGCGACGCTGTGCATCGGTGGCGGTCAAGGCGTAGCCCTCGCCCTCGAACGCAGCTGATTCAAGAGCAACATGGAAAAGGCCCGGTTCCACGAAAACCGGGCCTTTTCTTTGGGCAGCATTCCTGAAAAAACACGGTAATGATTTCAGTGTCAGTCGGTACGAGGCACCGCAAACACCGCACTCGCCCGCGCCACGACCTTCTCCCCCACCTGCAAGCTCGCCGTGGCAAACGCCATCTGCCGACCACGTTTATGATGTTCCAACCGCACCACCATCCACTCACCCACCTGCATCGCGCCCAGGTAGTCCAAGGTCATGCTTGCGGTAATTAACGGCAACGGTGGCTCGCTGGAAAACGCCATCGCATACCCCATGCCGATATCCGCCAGAGTCGCCAACACCCCACCGTGCACCGTGCCGCGCCCATTGGCGTGGCGGTTGTCGGCGCGCAGGCCGATTTCCAGTTGCAAACCTTCACCCCGGCAATAGGCCGGGCCTAACAAGTCGAGCAACGGGCTGCTGCGCGGTAGCGAGACGAACCCTTGGGGCACGGCGTGAGCGATCATGGCGAGTTCTTCCTTGGCATAAGGTTTGAGGTGTACGCCTGGCTCTGCGAGGCTGCCATCACCATCAGCCACGCAAATCCTGTGCGATGCTTTGCGTAAATACGCCAGACCCGCTTTAATCGCGATCATTTCCCCTGCACACCCCAAGGAACTGCAATGCGCCATCTGGACGGCACAACAAAACCGCTGCTTTTGATCGTGCTGGCCGGCCTGGCCCTGGCCGGTTGCTCGCCCAAGGACCACTCCCGTGCCACGGTGATCAATGGCGAACAGGGCCGGGCCGGGGCGCAGTTGGCCTATGAACATGAGCTGATGCTGGCGCTGCCCGGCGCCCTGCTTGCACCCCGCATGCACGCTACCCGTGAGGCGTGTGAATCGGCACGTTTCGGCGCCTGCAATATTCTGGGTATCACCGAAGATGACAATGGCGGCACGATCATCCTGCGCATCGCACCTACCGGCGTGGAGCCGATGGTCGCACTGGCCGCTGAAGGCGGAAAACTCGGCCAGCGCATCACTAGCGCCGAAGACCTGGCCGACGCGGTGGCCGATGTGCGCCGTCGCCAGGATCGCCTGCAAGCCCAACAGCAACGCCTCGACGAACTGGCCAAGCGCAAGGACATCACCGTCAGCGACCTGATCGCCCTGAGCAAGGAACAGGCTGCTATCGAAAACGAATTGCAGGAACTGGCACAGGTCGCCGCGGGCCAGCAACGTCGCCTTGATACCAACCGTGTGACCCTGAATTTCCGTTCTTCCGACGGTGAGAATCAACCCTCACGCTTCAGCCGGATGTTCAGCAACCTGGGTGACAACTTGGTGAACGGCACGGCAGACGCCCTGGAGCGCGCCAGTTATGTGCTGCCGTTTGTGATCCTGGCGTTCCCGGTGGTGTGGTTGTGGGTCTGGCTGTGGCGCCGGTTCGTTAAACGCCGCCCATGATCAGCGCTTCATACAGCGCTGATAGCGCTCATCCACCCGCTTGGCAAACCACGCCGTGGTCAGGTTGCGGGTGATCTTCGGGCTCTTGAGCACGATGCCCGGCAGGATCGCCCGTGGCATCGGCTTGCCTGCAGCCTTATCAGCTAGAGCAAACACACGCTGGTAGAGGGTGGTCTGCTCAAAGTCCAATTGCTCGCCCTGCTCCAGCTGGCTGCGGATGCTGGGGTTGCGCATGTCCAACTTCGAACCCAGTGAGCGCACCGCCAGCTCAGTGGTGCCCGGCAGCAGCGACCCGTAGCGAATCAAATCCCCGTCCAACGCCAGCTCGGTGCCGCTGGCACGACTGACGGCAGCCTGGAACGCAGCGTTACGACTGGCGTACCAGCCCGCGTTGAAATCGGCAAAGCGGTACAACGGCTGGTCGTAGTTCACCGGGTAACCGAGCAGATGGGTGATACCAAAGTACATCCCGCCACGACGAGTGAAGACTTCGCGCCGAATCGTGCCATCCACGGTGTAGGGATAATCACGGGCGTGCTGTTGCGCAAAGTCGATGCTGACCTGCATGGGGCCGGCGGTATGCACCGGGTTGAAACCGCCAAACAATGAATTGCCCAAGGGCACCATGCTGATGAAATCATCAAAGATGCCGCTCAGGTCCTTCTCTGTGCGTGCCGCGTTGAGGCGATCGGCGTAAGTCTTACCGCTGGGCGAGCGCAATTGCAGCGTGGTCCGCACCACGAAGGCCGGGACATGGACCTTGCCGGCACGCCGCAGAATTTCATCCTGGGCGATCTTGCCCATGTTTGGCACGGGTGGGTCGACCTGGTAGGTGGACTCTTGCTCGGTCACCGCCAGCACAGCGCAGATATTCTCGGTGCTGGGGTAGACTTTCTGGGTGTCGAAGGCGGTGTAAATGTCCTGGGCCCAGCCACTGCGGTCGGGAACCGAGGTCGGCAACAGGCGCACGATCTGCGCCTTTACCTCGGCCTCGCTGCGTTCAGGCTGCTGCGGGCCACGTGGGGTGGAGCAGCCGGCCAGCACCAGCAACGTAGTGAGGCACAGGATCAGACGGCTTGAATACATGGGGCTTCCTTGAGTAACGACGGGCCGGGCAATGCGGATATCGACAGGTAAGTCTAACCGGGGTTCGCCGACCTGCTGCACTCGCCAGTTATCACCGAACATGACAGGATCCGTCATCAGCCATTCGTACACGGAGTTGGATGCCATGCTCAATCTGAATTTCTTCGTCACCTGCCTGATCGTCGTACTGATCCCCGGCACTGGCGTGATTTTTACCGTCTCTACCGGCCTGACCTCCGGCAAACGCGCCAGCTTGTTTGCCGCGCTGGGCTGCACCGCCGGGATCATTCCTCACTTGCTGGCGTCGATACTGGGCCTGTCCGCCCTGCTCCACACCAGCGCCTTGGCCTTCGAAGCATTGAAATTCGCCGGCGCGGCCTACCTGCTGTACTTGGCCTATGCCACCTGGCGTGACCGCTCGGCCTTTGCAATGAGCGACACGCCGACGGTTGCGACCGCGCGCAGCCTGATGCTGCGTGGCTTTTTGCTGAACATCCTCAACCCCAAGCTGACGATTTTCTTCCTGGCCTTCCTGCCTCAATTCGTAACGCCAGGCGGCACGGCGCCAGCCGTGCAGATGCTGGTACTGAGCGGCGTGTTCATGGCGATGACGCTTGCAGTGTTTGTGCTGTATGGCCTGTTGGCCAATGTGTTTCGTCGTGCGGTGGTCGAATCGCCACGTGTGCAGAACTGGCTGCGTCGCAGTTTTGCCGCGGCCTTTGCAGGGCTTGGGTTAAACCTGGCGTTTGCGCAGCGCTGAAAACGTGTCGAATCGTGTTAATGGATCACTGACAAGGACTACTGAAACATCCTACCCAGCCTCCGGATAAGCTCTACATACCTCTCCTGAAAACCTCTGCAAAGTCCTTCGCCTGATCACACAGTGCGAGGGATTGCAGATGGTTTTTTTCGTTAAAGCCCGCGTTAATGGGGCTGTCGCTTGAACCCGGCCATTGGCAGGCTGGCCCTGGCCCCAATGGATGCAAAGACGGTCGATGTTGAAACCGTCTTGCGCGACTTTAGAGAGTGCCTGAACACCTTTGACGACTGGGCTTCGAGCTTCTGGAGCTTTTCGGCGCTGGATGTCGAGCAGGTGTTCAAGGTCGGCGACGAGGTGGCGCTGGTCGCGCCCATCAACCGCTCCATTTTTCCCAGCAGCACCGTCGCCACGTGCCAGGCCAACGGCACGTTGACCCTGGTGCACATGTTCCAGAGCACGCGGTTTGTGCCCATCGGCAACACGCCGGTGGTGCTGCAACGCGTCGATCCCAACGGCGGGCCGTTGGGCGAGCCGATCCACAAGACCATCGGCCCCAGCGGCATTCTCGAAATCACCGAGTGTGATCGCAACCAGCCGTACCGAATCAGCTTCTATCCCAACGTTTCCACGGAGCACGTCAAGGCGCTGTACGCGTCTTATCAGTCGGTGATCGGCGAGCTGGAAGCGCGCCTGCGGGGAGAGTGGAACAGCAGGTTCCAAGCGCAGTGGAAAGACTATACGGACGCTACTGCGCTGGATCGGCGCCGGATGCTGGAAGCGGCGTTTCTCAGTGGCATGGGCAAAGCGCTTTACGGGCTGTGGGACAACATCACGCAGCTGTTTGACTTGTTGGCGGACATCAAGCCCAACAGCGAGAAGTTGCTGCAATACATCTCCCAAACCGAACTTGATGAACTGCTGAAGCTCGGCAACGACGCGATTGCCAACGGCCTGCTGATACTCAGCGATGAGCCGCTGTTGTTCATTTATGTGTCGGCGATGGTCAGCTGGATGCGAATGCTGCCGCCGCAAGAAATGAACGAACTGATGGGGGAAATCACTGGCGAGGTGTTGATCAACCTGCTGCTGATCTGGGCGACTGCGGGAATGGGTGTGGCGGTGCGCCTGGGTGCTCAAGCGCTTGGGCATATTAAGTCTGGGCGGACGCGGGATCTGCTGGAGTTGTTGGCGACAAAGCTGGTGATGCCCAGGTTGGAGCCGCATGCCGAGGTGGTGAAGCCACTGCTGATTGGTAGCGCGGCGACGCCGATCAAGACCGTGCCGGTTGCGTCGTTGAAGGCGGGTGAGCAGTTGGTTTCCAACGCGGTGCCTGCGGTTCGTAAGAAGACCCAGCAGACGGCATTGGTGCGCCAGGAACATGTCGACGATGTGCCTGCTGCGGGTAAGAACCCGAACGGCGAGGCGGCGGCCCCTGCGGACAAGACCGCCACCAATGGCTGCCCGGTGTCGATGGTGACCGGGGAGGAACTGCTGACCCTCACCGATGGCACCCTGGATGGGGTTTTGCCGTTTGAGTGGACGCGGCTGTATCGCACCAGTGCGGTGGACGTGGATTGCGGGTTGGGGTTTGGCTGGAGTCATTCGCTGGCCCAAAGGCTGGTGGTGGATGGCGATTCGGTGGTGTGGACGGATCATGAGAATCGGTCGACTGCCCTGCCCTTGGCTACGGTGGCTCGGCCGGCGATTACCAACAGCCTGGCCGAAGCGGCGATCTACTTGGGCGCTTTGCCCGATGAGTTAGTGCTGGCTCAGGCGTCGCGTTTCTACCATTTCCGCGACGGTGTGCTGACGGCCATCAGCGATACGTATGAAAATCGGCTGCGCATCAGCCGTGATCGTTTGGGGCGAATCGAACGACTGGATAACGGTGCAGGTCGCTCGCTGTTTTTGCGCTATGAGTTCGGCCGAATCGTGGCCGTGGACTACCAGGTTCATCGCGCCAAAGGGCATGAACCCTTTGAATGGGTGACTGAACAGAACGTCGTTTCCTACGCCTATGACGATATTGGCCGACTGGCGTCGGCGACCAATGCTGTCGGTGAAAGCGAGGTTTATCGGTACGACGATCAGCACGTCATTCTTGAGCGACAGTTGGCCGGTGGGGCAAGTTTCTTTTGGGCGTGGGAACGGGCTGGCAAGGCGGCACGCTGTGTCCGGCACTGGGCCAGCTTTTCGCAGATGGACACGCGGTATGCGTGGGATGACAACGGCCGGGTCGCGGTTCAGAACGCTGATGGCAGCCGGGAAGTTTACGTGCATGACCAGCGGGCGCGGCTGGTGCAGCGCATTGATCCCGATGGCGCCGAGCATTTCAAGTCCTATGACGACAAAGGCCGGCTGACGGTCGAGCAGGACCCGTTGGGGGCGGTGACGGCGTATCAGTACGACGACGCCGGACGTTTGGTGGCGTTGTTTCCTGGGGAGGATGAACCGACTTCCTACGAGCACGATAACGGGTTCGTACGGGTAGTACGGCGTGGTGAAGCGGTTTGGAAGTATGAGCGCAACGACCAGGGCGACGTCATTCGTAAGACCGATCCCGACGGCCACATTACGGACTACAGCTACAACAAATACGGGCAACTGACCGGGATTTGGTATCCGGATAACAGCTGTCACCGGCTGGTCTGGAATGAACGTGGTCAGCTGCTTGAGGAACAGCTGCCGAATGGCGGTATCAAGCGCTATCGCTATGACGATCTTGGGCGGAAGGTTACGCACGAGGATGAACAGGGCGCGCTGACTCAGTATCAATGGGACAGCGTGGGCCGGTTGACTCGCGTCGTGTTGCCAGGCGGCACGACGCGGGAATACAGCTACAACCCCTACGGAAAAATCACCGCCGAACGCGATGAACGGGGCCACGTCACCCGCTACGAGTACGCCGACGGTCTGCACCTGATCAGCCGCCGCATCAATGCCGACGGCAGCCAGGTCAACTACCGCTACGACAACGTACGGTTGCTGCTGACCGCCATCGAAAACGAAGTCGGCGAAACCTACCAGCTCGCTTACCACCCCAGTGGCCTGATCCAGCAGGAAATCGGTTTTGACGGCCAGCGTACCGCCTACGCCTACGACCTCAATGGCAACCTGCTCGAGAAAACCGAATATGGTGATGACGGTAGTCAGCTCGTCACCGGCTACGAGCGAGACCACGCTGGCCGACTTGTACGAAAAACCCTGCCCGACGGCAACCTTGTTGACTACGCCTACGACCGCCAAGGCAACCTTCTCAGCGTCGACGACGGGCACTGGGCGCTTGCCTACGAATACGACAGCCAAAACCGCCTCACTGCCGACCACCAAGGCTGGGGCACCTTGCGCTTCGGCTACGACGCCTGCGGCCAACTGCAAAACCTGCGCCTGCCGGACAACAACCGCCTCACCTTCAACCACGACAAAGGCGGCCACCTTTCCACCATTGAATTGAACGGTGAAACACTCACCTCCCACCTGTTCAAAACCGGCCGCGAGCGCCAGCGCCAACAAGGCCAGCTCCTCAGCCATTACCACTACGACGAGCAAAACCGCCTGCACACCCATGCTGTCAGCCAACAGCAACACACCCTCTACCAGCGCCAATACGACTACGACAAAACCGGCAACCTCAGCCGCGTTCTCGACACCCGTAAAGGCCAACACGACTACCACTACGACCCCCTCTCCCGCCTGACCCGCGCCGATCACTCGCAAGGCGTGCAAGAACGCTTCGGCCACGACCCGGCGGGCAACCTGCTGATGCAGGATCGACCCGGCCCGGACATCGTTGCCGGCAACCGCCTGATGATCCAGGGCGATCATCATTACGACTATGACGCCTTTGGCAACCTGATCCGTCAGCGACGTGGCAAGGGCCATCAACTCGTTACTGAATACCGCTACGACTGCCAGCATCGGCTGATCGGCATTACCCAGCCGAACGGGAAAACAGCCAGCTATCGCTATGACCCGTTTGGTCGACGGATCAGCAAAACTGTCGACGACATCACCACAGAGTTTTTTTGGCAAGGCGACAAGCTGATTGCAGAGCATCACGCGGATCGCCATCGCAGTTACATCTACGAACCGGACAGTTTTAGGCCTTTGGCACTGCTGGAAGGCTTTGGTCCAAAAGACACCCAGCCCTTCCACTACCAACTCGACCATCTCGGAACACCGCAGGAGCTTACAGATCCAGACGGCGAAATCGTCTGGTCGGCGCACTACCGCGCCTACGGAGAAATTGCCCGACTCGACATCAGCAAAATCGACAATCCGCTGCGCTTCCAAGGCCAATACTTCGACCCGGAAAGCGGACTGCACTACAACCGCCATCGCTACTACAATCCGGATAGTGGTCGTTACCTGACGCCTGACCCGGTGAAGCTAGCGGGTGGGATCAACGCGTACCAGTACGTGCCGAACCCTACGGGGTGGGTAGATCCGCTAGGACTCAGTAAATGTCCTGGTAATTGCGGTCCCTTTGAGGACGTCGAAGATCCGGCAAACAGTGCAATAGTCAAAGGCAGCCAGCCGACGCTGCCTGCACCTGAAGAAATCGAGTGGACCGCTCATGGGTATAAGCACAGCCCCTCAAAAAAAATGCCTTGGAAAGATATTTTGGCTACAACAAAGTCCGGCCCAGCCAAGTACAAGCCAGGCATAAATATTGAAAATCTGGAAAGAGAATCCTATAAAAATGGCAGAACAGTTACTAATGGAAAAACGTGGAAAGTGATGGAGTATCCTGAGAGCATTGGCGCCAGCGAAGGAGTATCCAGCCGTTGGATACGTATTGAATTAAGCGCGAAAACAATCCACGGCCACCCTATATCAGAGCAAGAATTCCGGAGATTAACTAAATGATCTCGTTAGATTTTCTACAAGGCAAAGTAACTTACGACGAGCTCTCGATGTTACAGGAATCAGGGATTGAGCATCAAGCCTACCATCTGAAAGAGGACTTGCTTCAAGTGGAGTATCCAGACGGTTTCCTAATTGACGTAGGTTGGTATCCTTCATTCGACGCAAAAGGGCACTTCCAAATAAAGGTCGTTAAAGACTATGAATGGGAGTCTCCCACTTTAACGCTTACCGCGCAGTCAATTGATGCGCTAACCGAGCAACTGCTGCTCGCTCAAGTTTTGATTAGCGCAAAACTTCAAAAAAAGCCAATTCATTGATCGATTGAAAACATCTAATGAAGCGTGTTCCCCCAAGCTGGTACCTGCGACGAGCACACTCGCTCGCCACAGGACCACGGACCGGAAAATGATCGCGCAACGGCAGAGTTAGCAATATCAAACGTATTAGATGACAACAAAGCCAAGATTAGCAACTTTCTCAAATGGCAAAATAATCAAGTTGTCATTGTTCAAAAAGTCAAACACCCTATAGGCACCAGCTTTAAAAAGAACACCACGACTTCCGTTCCCGGAACGGAAATTCACCTTGTCATTCGCAGAGATAACAATATGCATAATGGCTACCGAATTCATACTGGACATCCAAACCCATAAACCAAGACTATCCCGAATTACAGCAATTCCTTGCAGGCTATTTTAATCAAGATTGGGTGCACGACCACAAGAACGCAGATGATGTAATTGACTTTTTCATCTCCGATGTTTCTGCGGACGCACTATTCGAAGTACAGTCAGAATTAGACAGATTAATAATGACCAACAAGACGGAGCAAGAGCTTCAATACTATTTATTCGCCGACATTGGATGCTACTACTATTATCTTAACGAATGGAAGGACGCTCGAACGTGGTTGAAACATGTGGCTTCAACCCTGAAAAAACAAAGCTCCAAATAAAAAACAAATAAGGCGGAAACCTTGTAGTGAGCGAGCTTGCGTTGGGCTGCGAAGCAGCCCCAATAGGAGCGGACAAGTTACTACCACTACGACCCCTTCGCCCGCCTGACCCGCGCCGATCACTCGCAAGGCGTGCAAGAACGCTTCGGCCACGACCCGGCGGGGAATCGGTTGATGATCCAGGGCGATCATCATTACGACTATGACACCTTCGGTAACCTGATCCGTCAAAGGCGCGGTAAGGGTCACCAACTTGTCACCGAATATCGCTATGACTGCCAGCATCGGCTGATCGGCATTACCCAGCCGAACGGGAAAACAGCCAGCTATCGCTATGACCCGTTTGGGCGGCGGATCAGCAAAACCGTCGACGACATCACCACAGAGTTTTTTTGGCAAGGCGACAAGCTGATTGCCGAACACCATGCAGATCGTCATCGCAGCTACATCTACGAACCGGACAGTTTTAGGCCTTTGGCACTGCTGGAAGGCTTTGGTCCAAAAGACACCCAGCCCTTCCACTACTAACTCGACCACTTCGGAACACCGCAGGAGCTTACAGACCCAGACGGCGAAATCGTCTGGTCGGCGCGCTACCGCGCCTACGGCGAGGTTGCCCGACTCGACATCAGCAAAATCGACAATCCGCTACGCTTCCAAGGCCAATACTTCGACCCGGAAAGTGGGCTGCACTACAACCGCCATCGCTACTACAATCCGGACAGTGGTCGTTACCTGACGCCTGACCCGGTGAAGCTGGCGGGTGGGATTAACGCGTACCAGTACGTGCCCAACCCTACGGGGTGGATTGATCCGCTAGGCTTGAATTCATGTCCTGGTGGAGATGGTTGCAAGTCAAGCGCTAACGTTCAAAACTCAACTAAAGGTGTACATCACGGAGAGCCCGCGTTACCTCAACTGACACGTGCGGAACGACTGGCAAAAATTGATGAGCTCGTAGAGGCAAATACCTACAGACGCTTGGACAAGCTCGAAGAGGAGACACCAGGCGCACATTTTTTAGAAAAACACGGCGCCCAGACAACACTTGAATCTCAGCTCGAAAGAGTCAGATCAGCAAAAAACCCAACAACAGGAATTGTTGAGATTTACACATCAGGTAAGAAAAAAGGAGAACCTAAATACCCACCTGCAGCAACGCATTACCTGAGCCATAGGGATCAGTTGAATTCGATATATCGAGCACAGCTAATATTTAGAAGAAACGGTCATGCAGCATCATTGGAGCCGATGGACATGGGAAGAGTGATTGGTGAAGGGTATTCCAGTGGCGACCTGAAATATAGTCAACAACGCAAAGCACGAGTAATACTAGATAAAGATGGAAAACCAAAAACTGCATATACCGAGTGATGGACATGAAAAAAAATCCAAGTATGGCAATAATCCGTGGATTACTATTCACATACGACATTGAAAATACGGATAATCCGGAAAGAGAAGATCTCATCTCCTCAAAGAATGTAAACAATAAAGAAGAACTTATTGAGCTTTTTGACGAACTGACCAAGCCAGAATTTCTGTCTTATACGAAACCAGAACAAGATTGGTTTATCGAGTCGATCGAACACTACTTATCTATTAATGATGACTTCAACGCCATATTTAAAACAATGGCAACTTACTTCAGCGACCCTATAGCTGATCAACGAATCTTTATGCAGATCCTTTTAAGCCGTTTAAAGCAATACATGGTCAGTTTTAAAGACCAATAGACATCATAAGAACGCCACCACTCGACGTTACAGCCCAACCCCCGTGGTGAGAGAGCGAACATGCTCGCTCTCTCACCACGGGTCTTCGCGATAACCCTAAATCCCAGCCAACGCCAAATCCATCGCAAAATACGTAAAGATCAAATCCGCCCCCGCACGCTTGATCGACCCCAACGTCTCCCGCACCACACGCGCCTCATCAATCGCGCCCGCCTGGGCACCAAATTTGATCATCGCGTACTCACCACTCACCTGATAGGCCGCCACCGGCAAGCGCGAAGCTTCGCGAATGTCGCGGATGATGTCGAGGTAGGCACCGGCAGGCTTGACCATCAGCGCGTCCGCGCCCTCTTGCTCGTCCAGCAGCGATTCGCGCACGGCTTCGCGGCGGTTCATCGGGTTCATCTGGTAGCTTTTACGGTCGCCCTTGAGGGCGCTGCCACCGGCTTCGCGGAACGGGCCGTAGAGGGCCGAGGCGAATTTGGTGGAGTAGGTCATGATCGGAATATGGGTGAAGCCGGCGTCGTCCAGGGCGCGGCGAATCGCCTGAACCTGGCCGTCCATCGCTGCCGAAGGGGCGATCACATCGGCGCCGGCACGGGCTGCGGCCACGGCTTGCTTGCCGAGGTTGACCAACGTCGCGTCGTTGTCGACATGAGCACCGTGCATCACGCCGCAGTGGCCGTGGTCGGTGTATTCGCAGAAGCAGGTGTCGGACATCACGATCATTTCCGGCACGGCGTCCTTGATGATCGAGGACATGCGCGAAACCAGGCCGCGTTCTTTCCAGGTGTCGCTGCCGTTGGCATCCAGGTGGTGGGACACACCAAAGGTCATCACCGATTTGATCCCGGCACGGGCAAAACGCTCGATCTCACCGGCCAGTTTCTTCTCTGGGATTCGCACCACACCCGGCATGCTGGTGATCGGTACGAAGTCGTCGATTTCTTCTTCGACGAAAATCGGCAACACCAGGTCGTTGAGGGTGAATTCGGTTTCCTGGAACAAGCCACGCAGCTCCGGGGAGCGGCGCAGGCGACGTGGGCGGGCTTGGGGGAACTGGCTGGTCATGGTTTTCCTGACTGGATGCTAAAACAGTAGAGGCAATAATCTTTGGGGCCAAAGCTTATGCCCCCAGGCCCCGGCAGTACAAACGCCAAGGGGCCAACAGTGTATTGCGCGGCCCGTAACAATTCATTGATCTAGAGCTGTACACGCCCTTCGATGCATACCGCTACCGCGCCACCGATCCAGATTTCATCGCCGCGATGCTCGACGCGAATACGCCCGGCGCGCCCCATGGCAGTGCCTTGACTGACCACGTAACGGCTCGGCGCAAGGCCTTCACTGCGCAACCATTGGGCAAGACCGGCATTCAGGCTACCGGTGGCCGGGTCTTCCGGGGCACCATCGCCAGCGATAAAAGCGCGGACTTCGAAGTGCGTGTCGACATCGTCGCGCGCCGGGTCACACGGCGCGATGACGCCAATGGCCAACCCGTGCAGTTGCGCGTAATCCGGCTGCAAGCCCAGCACCTGGTCACGATCGGCCAGCATCAGCGCCAGCCAGCCCGCGCCATTGTCCACCCATTGGCTGCGCACAATGGCCTCGGGCGCCAGACCGAGCGCCAGGCGCACGCGCTCCAGCACAGGGGCCTCTACCGCGCCGGAACGCAATAACGGCGGCGCAATAAACGCCAACTCATCGCCTTCACGACGGACACGCACCAGGCCGATTTCGCACTCCTGGATGATCTCCTCGCCTTTCGGCACGCCGCCAGCTTGCAGCCAGGCATGGCAGCTGCCCAACGTCGGGTGCCCGGCGAACGGCAGCTCGTTGAGCGTGGTAAAGATTCTCACCCGATAATCCGCCCGCGAATCACGCGGCGTCAGCAAAAACGTGGTTTCGCTGAGATTGGTCCAGTTGGCGAAGTCGGCCATTTGCTGGTCGGTGAGGCTGTCAGCGCCCAGCACCACGGCCAACGGGTTACCTTTGAGTGAGACGCTGCTGAATACATCCAGCTGTTTGAAATCGAAAGTCGGCATGCTTCAACTCGGTATGTTCAGGCCGCGGATCACCGCAGGGCGCGCAACAAAGCCGTCCAGCGCGCGCAGCACGTTAGGAAAATCGGCGATGCCCACCAGGTCGCCGGACTCGTAGAAGCCAATCAAGTTACGAATCCACGGGAACGTGGCGATGTCTGCGATGCTGTAATCGTCGCCCATGATCCAGGTGCGGCCCAGCAGGTGTTTTTCCAGCACGCCCAGCAATCGCCGAGACTCGGCGGCGTAGCGATCACGCGGGCGTTTATCTTCGTATTCCTTGCCGGCGAATTTATTGAAGAACCCGACTTGGCCGAACATCGGGCCGATGCCCGCCATCTGAAACATCAGCCACTGAAGGGTTTCGTAGCGGGTGGCCGGGTCTTCGGAGAGCAACTGGCTGGTTTTTTCCGCCAGGTAAATCAGAATCGCGCCGGACTCGAACAACGCCAGCGGCTGACCGCTCGGGCCATTGGGATCGATGATCGCGGGGATTTTGTTGTTGGGGTTCAGGGACAGAAACTCAGGTGACATCTGGTCCTGGGTCTCGAAACTGACCTTGTGCGCTTCATAAGGCAGGCCCAGTTCTTCGAGCATGATCGACACTTTGACGCCGTTGGGCGTGGGCAACGAATACAGCTGCAAGCGTTCAGGGTGTTGGGCGGGCCATTTGGTGTTGATCGGGAAAGCGGCGAGTGCATTCATCGGAAAGTCCCCAGGCGGAAAGTCCTCATAATAACCACAGGCTCGGCGTCCTGCATGGGTCATGATTGCGCAACATAGCCGCGCTAATCTCGCGTGCTGACGAACCAAAGAGCGGATAAACACTCTTAAGTGCGCCATCAGGGTGAACGGAGACACTCGTTACAACGACACGGAAAACCGCAGGACGCCGGATGCGTCACTGGCGCCGGGCCTGTACGACTTAACCCCAAGCACGAAGACTCGACACTACAATGACAATCAAGCCTCTGTGCCTTGCTAAACGCCTTAAACGCTATTCATACATCATGTTGCCGCTGCTTCTGGTCGGCGGCGCAATCGGCCTGACGCTGGAGTCGCGGACCAGCCGCGCCGAACCGGTGGATGGCGTACAAACCCTGGTCTTCCTGCGTCACGGTGAAAAACCGGTCGGCGGCCTCGGCCAGCTCAACTGCCAGGGCCTGAATCGCGCGATGAACCTGGCGAGCGTATTGCCGGAAAAATTCGGCAAGGCCAATTACGTATTCGCCGCCAACCCGACACGCAACGTCGAGGAAGGTGAACACGACAATTCCTACAGCTACATTCGGCCGCTGATGACCATCAGCCCCAGCGCCATCAAGCTCGGCCTGCCGGTGAATATCAAATTCTCAGCCAATGACACCAGCGCCCTCGCCGACGAGTTGGTCGAAGACAAGTACCACAACGCGATCATCTATACCGCCTGGTCCCATGGCTATCTGCCGGAGCTGATCAACAAGGTGGCCAGTGAAGCCTCGGGGGAAAAACACACCATCACTGAGGATTGGTCAGGCGATGACTACGACACGCTCTATGTCCTGACCTTGACCTGGCATAACGGCAAAGCGTCGCTGCTGAGCCGCAATTACAAGCAAGGCCTGAATAACGGCCAGCAGACATGCCCGGACGCAACTCAAGTCAGCGCAGATATCTGAAGCCTGGGCGCCACAGGCGTATGATGCCCCGCTATTGAACCATCTGCGGATCTGCACCATGCCCAACCTCATCTCCCACCAGCCCAACCGGGGCTGGTCCTTCTGGTGGAAACCAGCGCTGTTCGTGCTGGTGGCCTGCATAGGCCTCTACTACGTGAAGTGGTCGCCCTACTACCTCAAGGCGTTCGTGGCGGCGGATAACCACAGCATCGGCGCCTCGATTCTGAATGACCAGCAAAGCTCGCCACTGGCAGCGGCGCTGGCCTATGCCCAGGTATATTTCCTGGCGATCTGGAAGGCCGCCGTGCTGGCGGTCATCCTGGGCTCGCTGCTGCAAGTGTTGATTCCCCGCGACTGGTTGCTGCGCCTGTTCGGCCGCGCCGGGCTGGGTTCGACCGTGCGTGGCGGGCTGTTCGCCTTGCCGGGAATGATGTGCAGTTGCTGCGCGGCCCCGGTGGCGGCCGGCATGCGCCGTCAGCAGGTGTCGGTGGGCGCGGCCCTGGCCTTCTGGATCGCCAACCCGGTATTGAACCCGGCAACCCTGGTGTTCATGGGCTTTGTGCTGGGCTGGGGCTTTACCGCATTGCGGCTGGTCGCTGGTATTGTGCTGGTGGTCGGCGTGTCCCTGGTGGCGCAGCGGATTGCCCGGCCCGACCAAGTGCCTGAAGCCGCACTGGATGCGGTGGCCGACGTCAGCCAGGTCGAGTCTCAGCCGTTCCTGAGCCGTTGGTTACGCACCCTGTGGCAATTGTTCTGGAGCACGATCCCGATCTATATCGTCGCCGTGCTGGTGCTGGGTGCTGCGCGGGTCTGGCTGTTCCCCCATATTGACGGGGCCATGGCCAACAGCCTGATGTGGCTGGTACCGCTGGCGATCGTCGGCACGCTGTTCGTGATTCCTACCGCCGCCGAGATCCCAATCGTACAAACCATGATGACCCTGGGCATGGGCACCGGGCCGGCCGTAGCCTTGCTGATGACCCTGCCCAGCGTGAGCCTGCCGTCACTGTTGATGCTGCGCAAGGATTTCGATGCGCGCGTGCTGGTGACGGTGGCCGGGCTGACCATGCTGATGGGCGTGGTGTGTGGGTTGATCGGGGCGATCCTTCTTTAGATTTCTGGCGACGTTGAGGGCCCTTTAGCGAGCAAGCCCGCTCCCACATCCAACCGGGCTCATCCTGTAGGATTGCGGTCGACATGTGGGAGCGGGCTTGCTCGCGAAGAGGCCCTCAAACCCACCGATTATTCTCGCCTGGCACTGCGCTCGCGCAAATAATCCACCACCGCGCCCTGCTCCCCCGCGAACTCGATCCGTGCGCCTTTGCTTTCACGCTGGAAGGCGTACATCGGGTCGTAATACTCACGCAGCAACCCTTCGATCCACACCCGGTGCAAGTCCACCGCACCGCTGCGGGCCTGTTCAGCCAAAGCGTCCTGCAAAACAGCCTGCAAGCGCTGGAAGCGCTCGCCGCCCAGCCGTTTGTGGATATTGGCCAGGCTCTGGGTCAGGCGCTCGGCAAACAGCGCCGGGCCATTTTCTCCAAACACCTGGATAAACTCGGCGCACAGGTCGACCACGTAATCACGCAAGATCCTTTCGACCCGGCCTTCAACGCTGTCTTCCAGCCACACCATCGGGAACGTCTGCATGCCTTTGTACAATGCCAATGGCAGCGCACAGCTGCCGATCATGCGGCTCTCATCCTCAACGACAAATTGCTCGATACCCGCCGCGCGTTTTTTCAGCAGGTCCACCGCCAGGCGGTTTTCGAAGTCGATGTTGGACGGTTGTGTCGTGGCGCGCTTGCCGAAGCTGGAACCGCGATGGTTGGCGTGCCCCTCAAGGTCCAGGGCGTTATGCAACTGGCCAAGCACCTCGGTTTTACCCGTGCCGGTCATGCCGCCCAGCAATACGAAATCACACTCGGCGGTCGCTTGCTCCACGGTATCCAACAAAAAGGTACGCATGGCCTTGTAGCCACCGCCGACGCGGGGATACTCGATACCGGCTTCAGTCTTCAACCATTGCTGCACGATCTGCGAGCGCAGCCCGCCGCGAAAGCAGTACAAGTAACCGTCAGGATTGGCCTTGGCGAACTGCGCCCACTGTTCGATACGCTCGGCCTTGATTGCCCCCGAGACCAGCTCATGCCCCAGCACAATCGCGGCTTGCTGGCCCTGCTGTTTGTAACAGGTGCCGACCCGCTGGCGCTCGTCGTCAGTCATCAACGGCAGGTTGATCACCCCGGGAAACGCGCCCTTGATGAATTCGATCGGCGCGCGGGTATCCATCATCGGCCGGTCGTTGAGGAAGATGTCGCGGTAGTTGGTGATGTCGGTTGCCATCAAAACACCTCTACCGCGTGTGTCTGTCGCTCAACCAGTTCACCGATCGGCTCCAGGCTCAGGCCCAGCTCGGCGGCCACCGCGTGGAACTCAGCGTCACCTTCGGCGGTAACGGCGATCAGCAGGCCGCCACTGGTCTGCGGGTCGCACAGCACGCGTTTGTGCAGCTCCTGCAAGCGCCCGAGTTTGCTCGAGTAGCTGTCGAAGTTGCGCAAGGTGCCACCGGGCATGCAGCCCTGATCCAGGTAATCCTCGATCCCTGCAAGGCGTGGGACTTTTTCGTACTCGATGCGGGCCGTGAGACCACTGCCGTCAGCCATTTCCACCAGGTGGCCCAACAGGCCGAAACCGGTGACATCCGTCATGGCCGTGACGCCGGCCAACTTGCCGAAGCGGCTGCCGGGTTTGTTGAGTGTGCACATCCAGTCACGGGCCACGCCGACATCCGCCTCGCGCAATTTGCCCTTCTTCTCGGCAGTGGTGAGGATGCCGATACCCAGCGGTTTGGTCAGGTACAGTTTGCAGCCGGCGGTAGCGGTGTCGTTGCGTTTCATATGGCGCTTTTGCACGATGCCGGTCACGGCCAGGCCGAAAATCGGCTCCGGGGCATCAATGGAGTGGCCACCCGCCAGCGGGATACCGGCGGCATCGCACACCGAACGGCCGCCACGGATCACTTCGCGGGCAACCTCCGGCGCCAGCACATTCACCGGCCAGCCCAGAATGGCAATGGCCATCAACGGGTCGCCCCCCATGGCGTAAATGTCGCTGATCGCGTTGGTGGCGGCAATGCGGCCGAAGTCAAAGGGATCATCGACGATCGGCATGAAAAAGTCGGTGGTGGAAACCACACCGCGTTCGTCGTCGATGGCGTACACCGCCGCATCGTCGCGTGAGGCATTGCCGACCCACAGATTGGGGTCGAGGTTCTGCGCGCCGCTGCCGGCGAGGATCACTTCCAGCACCTGGGGCGAAATCTTGCAGCCGCAACCCGCGCCGTGGCTGTACTGGGTGAGGCGAATCGGCTCGTTCATGGTGGACCTCAAGGTAACAAGTGGGCGGATTCTATCAGACAGCAAAAAGCCGGCTGGACTCTTGGGAGTTCAGCCGGCTTTTGGGTTTAGCCGTTACTGCCTGGCAGCGAGCAAACGCTTATGGCGATTGCGCCGCGCGATGTTCAGGCACTCGATCACCGCCGAGAACGCCATGGCCGCGTACACGTAGCCTTTTGGCACGTGAGCGCCGAAGCCTTCAGCGATCAACGTCATGCCGATCATGATCAGGAAGCCCAGGGCCAGCATCACGACCGTCGGGTTGTCGTTGATGAACTTGGCCAGCGGTTCAGCCGCCACCAGCATCACGATAACCGAGGTCACCACGGCAATGATCATGATCGGCAAATGCTCGGTCATGCCCACGGCGGTGATGATGCTGTCGATGGAGAACACCAGGTCGAGCAGCAGGATCTGACCAATCGCCGCGGCAAAGCCGATGGTCACCACATTGCCGGTGGTCGCCTTCTCTTCCGGCTCAGGGTCCATGCTGTGATGGATCTCGGTAGTCGCCTTCCACACCAGGAACAGGCCACCGGCGATCAGGATCATGTCTTTCCACGAAAACGCCTGGCCGAAGATTTCAAATACCGGGGCCGTCAACTGCACTATAAACGCGATAGTGCTCAACAGGCCCAGGCGCAACACCAGCGCCATGCTGATGCCGATACGGCGCGCCTTGGCTCGGTGCTTTTCAGGCAATTTGTTGGTGAGGATCGAGATAAAGATCAGGTTATCGATGCCCAGCACGATTTCCATGACGATCAAGGTGGCCAGTGCCACCCAGGCGGTGGGGCTGGCGGCCAGTTGTAAAAGGTAATCCATAGGTCAGTCCTGACGTTGTGCTGGGGAATTAGGCTTCTTTGTTGCTCGTTTCAGGCTCTTTTTCTTGCTGATCAGCCTTTTTTTGCGGACTGATCAGGCCTTGCGTCGCCTCACTCAATGCCTGCTCGGCGGCTTTGTGGGTGTCATCGATGGCTTGCTTGGCCGACTCGGTCGCCTTGCCCAACACTTGCTGGGCGCTTTTTTCGACCTGATCACACCCGCTGATCATCACCAATGAAAGCGCAAGTAAGGACGCCGCGCCCAGGGAATTGAGTTGCATGCTGTATTCCTCGTTAGAACCAGTGGGTCCAAATAGTGGCCCCTCGATAGCGAGGCATTCTATGCAGCTGAACAGTTCAGGAAAATTCGTATTTTTCTCGCGTATACTTCGATTTTTACGAAGTGTAGACGACGATGCTCAATTACCGACAGCTGCATTATTTCTGGGTGGTGGCCAAGACCGGCAGCATCGTGCGCGCCTGTGAGCAATTGAATCTCACGCCCCAGACCATCAGCGGGCAGATCAGCCTGCTGGAGCAGACCTTCGGTATTGCACTGTTTCAGCGTGTCGGCCGCCAGCTTGAACTCACCGAAGCCGGGCGCCAGGCGTTGCCCTACGCTGAGCAAATGTTCCAGACCGGCAACGAACTGGAGGCGATGTTGCGCGCGCAGCCCAATGAACAGCAGATCCTGTTCAGGGTCGGCGTGGCGGATGTGGTGCCCAAATCCATCGTTTACCGGCTGATTGCACCTACGATGGAGCTGAGCGAACAAATCCGTATCACCTGCCGCGAGGACAAACTCGAACGTTTACTGGCAGACCTGGCGATCCAGCGTCTCGACCTGGTGATCTCCGACAGCCCCATGCCCAGTCACCTGGACATCAAAGGCTACAGCCAGAAACTGGGGGAATGTGGCATCAGCTTTTTCGCCACCCAGGCGTTGGCCGACCAGTACGGTGGCGATTTCCCACAATGCCTGCAGGGGGCGCCATTATTGATTCCGGGGGCCGAGACAGTGGTGCGCAGCCGCTTGCAACGCTGGTTCGCCGAGCAGCAGATTCAACCAAAGATCATCGGTGAGTTCGATGACAGTGCATTAATGCAAGCGTTTGGCCAATCGGGCAGCGGAATCTTTATCGCTCCCAGCGTGATTGCCGACGAGGTGGTGCGCCAGTACGGCGTGGCGCTGATCGGCCAGACTGATTCGGTAACCGAGTCGTTCTATGCGATCTCGGTGGAGCGCAAGGTCAAGCACCCCGGCATCGTGGCGATTACCGAAGGTGCCCGACGCGAGTTGTTTACCGCCCTGCCCTGACGACTCAGGCGTTGGATGCGACTGGTTGCCTGGCGGTCATCAGCCACAACGCCAGTAAGATCGACACCAGGATAAACCCGGACGCCGCAAAGCCCAGGCTGCCAAGGCCGAGGGTGTCGATCACATGCCCACCGACCATTGCCCCCAGGCCAATGCCCAGGTTGGCCCCGGCAATATTCAACGACGCCGCAAACGCCGGCGCATGGGGCGCGGCCTTCATCAACCGCACGTGGCTGACCAGGAACAGCGCCGCCTGGGTCACGCCCCACACGGCCATCGCCGCCGCGAGGCCGACAGTGGAGTGAATCGCCGGGACCAACGCCACCATGCCCGCGACCATGAACCCACAGAACACCATGGACGCGATCAACGGGTGGCGATCCACTGCGCGCCCGCCGAGTGAGTTGCCGATCAGGCCTACCGCGCCAAACCCCATCAGGCACCAGCCCACCAGTGTGCCGTCGAACCCGGCCAGGCGCTCAAGGATGTCCGCCAGGTAGGTATAAGCGGTGAACATGCCGCTGAACACCAGCACTGACAGCAGGATATGACCCTGCATCAACGGGTTGCGCAGGATCTTGAATTGCGAGCGCAGCGTCACCTGGTCGTTCTTCGGCTGGGTCACCGGCAAGTAGATGAACAGCAGCAACGCCTTGGCCAACGCCACGACCGCCAGAATGGCAAACGCGGTACGCCAGCCGAACATGTCGGAAATCAACGTACCGACCGGAATGCCGAACACCGTCGCACAGACGATGCCGAAGCCGATTTTTTCGATGGCTCGCCCGGCGTATTCGGGGCCAACAATGTCCACCGCGGTTTCGCTGGCCAAGGCCCAGAACACCGGTAACCCCAGCGCCGGTATCAACCGCGCGAACGCCATCACCCAAATATTCGGCGCCAGCGCCGCCACGGTATTGGCCACGCCGAACATGATCAGGATGCTGATAAACAAGCGCTTGCGTGGGAAGCGCGCGCAGTACGCCGTCAGAAACGGACCGAACGCCGCCACGGTAAAGGCGAACAAGGTCACCAACAATCCCGCCTGGGACACGCTGACATTCAAGTCCCGGGCAATCGACGGCAGCAGGCCCACGATGACGAATTCTGTGGTCAACACAGTAAAGCCGGCGGCCGACAGCAGCAGGATGGGAAACAACATGAAAACTCCAGAAACGACGACATCAACGACGACATCAACGACAGCCCGAAGGGCTCGCTGACGGAGAGGAAAGATGAGAGGGGAGAATATTAACAGAGTATGTCTGGATTTTGCCAAAGCCTGCGGGCGTGGGTGACGCAATGCCGCACCGAACGGGACACTTCCTACAGCATGTTAGACTTCGCACCTACTGCCTACAGCACTTTCCGCCTGCAATGCTGCGTTCTATTAAAAAAACTAGAGACAACTGTTTATGACTGCTGCCCCTTCCCTGTTGCAACGACTTCTGCGCGTTAGCCTGGTCACCCAAATTGTCTTCGGCTTGATTGCCGGGATCCTGTTGGCCCTGTGGATGCCCGAGGCTGCCCGCGCCACCGGTTTTATCGGCAAGGTGTTCGTCACCGCCCTGAAGGCCGTCGCACCGATCCTGGTGTTCGTGCTGGTCATGGCCTCGATCGCCAACCATAAACACGGCCAGGAAACCCATATCAAGCCGATCCTGTTCCTGTACCTGCTCGGCACCTTTGCGGCTGCCGTCGTGGCGGTGGTTGCCAGTACGCTGTTCCCGTCGTCCCTGGTGCTTGCCACCCATGACGTCGCGGTAAGCGCTCCCGGCGGCATCGGCGAGGTGTTGCAAAGCCTGCTGTTGAGCGTGGTGGATAACCCGGTGAGCGCACTGATGAATGCCAACTTTATCGGCATTCTGGCGTGGGCCATCGGCATGGGCATCGCGATTCGCCATGCTGGCGAAACCACCCGCACCGTGCTCGACGACCTGTCCAACGGCGTGACGCTGATCGTGCGCGTGGTGATTCGCTTCGCGCCGCTGGGGATCTTCGGCCTGGTGGCCTCGACCCTGGCCACTTCCGGTTTTGGTGCCCTGCTCGGCTACGCTCACCTGCTGGTGGTGTTGATCGGCTGCATGCTGTTCGTGGCATTGGTGGTCAACCCGGCCATCGTGTTCTGGAAGCTGCGCCGTAACCCCTACCCACTGGTGCTGATGTGCCTGCGTGAGAGCGGCATCACCGCTTTCTTCACCCGCAGTTCGGCGGCCAATATCCCGGTAAACCTGGCGTTGAGCAAACGCCTGGGCCTGCATGAAGACACCTATTCGGTATCGATCCCACTGGGCGCCACCATCAATATGGCCGGTGCCGCGATCACCATCACCGTGCTGACCCTGGCGGCCGTGCATACCCTGGGGATTGCCGTCGACCTGCCGACCGCCGTGTTGCTCAGCGTGGTGGCGGCAGTGTGTGCCTGCGGGGCGTCGGGCGTGGCCGGTGGCTCGTTGCTGTTGATTCCTCTGGCGTGCAGCCTGTTCGGCATTCCCAGCGAGATCGCCATGCAGGTAGTCGCCGTAGGCTTCATCATTGGTGTGTTGCAGGATTCGGCGGAAACCGCGCTCAATTCGTCCACCGATGTGCTGTTTACCGCCGCCGCTTGCCTGGGCCAGGAAGAACAGCCGGCTTAACCCTCAGGCGAAAAAAAGCCCGGTGCGGTTCGTTGCAGAACCGCACCGGGCTTTTTTGTACCTGGGTGCTTAGAACGCGCCCATGTAATCGCGCTTGCCCACTTCTACGCCGTTGTGACGCAGCAAGGCGTAAGCGGTGGTGACGTGGAAGAAGAACTGCGGCAGGCCGTAGGTCAGCAGGTAGGACTGGCCGCTGAAGCGCTTCTCTTTCGGGGTGCCTGGGCGGGTGATGATCTCGATGCCTTCTTTGCCATCGATTTGCTCGGGCTTGATGGTGTCGACAAACGCCAGCACCTTGGCAATCAGCGCTTGCAGGTCGGCAAAGGTCACTTCGCTGTCTTCGTACTTCGGCACTTCAATCTCGGCCAGGCGTGCGGAAACGCCCTTGGCGAAGTCGACGGCGATCTGCACCTGGCGCACCAGCTGGAACATATCCGGGAACAGGCGCGCTTGCAGCAGTGCATTGGGCTCGATGTTCTTGGCGGTGGCATGGGCTTCGGCTTTGTTCAGCACATCGCTCAGGGCGTTGAGCATTTGCTTGAAGACCGGGATGGAGGCGGCGTACAGGGAAATAGTCATGACAGTCTCGCGGTGATGGCAGGGTGTGTAACCAGCGGCGATTATAGACATGCCAGCCGCGTGTGCAGCTTGTCTTTTATTTTTTCAGGATTAGGCTAGGGGACTCACTGCATAGGGAAAGCGCGATGACCGCCGAGCACGCCACCGACACCCCAGAACCGCGCCTGAACAGCACGGAAATTCGCATCCTGGGCTGCCTGATCGAAAAACAGGCGACCAACCCGGAAACCTACCCCCTGACCCTTAATGCATTGGTGCTGGCCTGCAACCAGAAAACCAGCCGCGAGCCGGTGACGAACCTCAGCCAAGGCCAAGTCGGGCAAAGCCTGCGCGCGCTGGAAGGCCAAGGCTTTACGCGCCTGGTCATGGGCAGCCGGGCCGACCGCTGGGAGCATCGTGTGGACAAGGCACTGGAGCTGGTGCCAGCCCAGGTGATACTGATCGGGCTGCTGTTTCTGCGCGGGCCGCAGACGGTCAATGAACTGCTGACCCGCAGCGGACGCATGCATGATTTTGAAGATGCCGAGCAGGTTGTACACCAGCTGGAGCGTTTAATTGCGCGCGGGCTGGCGCTGTTGGTGCCGCGTCAGGCGGGGCAACGGGAAGATCGTTATACCCATGCGCTGGGCGATCCGGCGGATATTGAAGTGATTCTGTCGGCGCGGGGTAATCCGGTGGAGCGGTCGGCCGGTGCCGTCTCTTCGGATCGTATCGAAGAACTTGAAGCCCGGATTGCAGCGCTGGAAGAGCGCCTTTCGCAGCTGGAACAGGCTTAACACGGTCAACAGGTGGGAGCTGGCTTGCCTGCGATGCAGATACCTCGGTACATCAGGTACACCGGGGTGATGCTATCGCAGGCAAGCCAGCGCCCACATGGGTTCTTCAGTGTTCTCTAGGCTCGGCGGGCAAACGCCACGGCTTTTTCAAACTGCGCCTGCGTCGGCCGCACGCCGGTGTACAGCACAAACTGCTCCAACGCCTGGATCGCGATCACTTCCAGCCCGGTAATCACCCGCTTGCCCTGGGCACGCCCGCGCACAATCAGTGGCGTTTCGGCGGGGATCGCCACCACATCAAAGACGGTGTCCGCGGCATCCACTGCGCCAGCCTCAAAGGCTAACTGGTCGGCCTCCGCCCCGCCGGTCATGCCAATCGGCGTCACGTTGACCAACATCTGCGGGCGCAACTCACCCAATTGCGCTTGCCACTCATACCCCAGACCTTGTGCCAACGCCCGGCCTGCCGCCTCATTACGCGCCACAATCACGCCGTTGGCATAACCACCGTCGCGCAAGGCACTGGCCACGGCCTTGGCCATGCCGCCGCTGCCACGCAGGGCAAAGGTCGCGTCTTTTGGCACTGCGTGTTTTTTCAGCAGCTGTTCGATAGCAATGTAGTCAGTGTTATAGGCCTTGAGATGGCCGTTGGTGTTGACGATGGTGTTGAGGGAAGCGATGGCCTTGACCGACTCATCCAGCTCGTCGACCAAGGCGATACTGGCTTCCTTGAACGGCATGGACACACCGCAACCACGGATGCCCAGCGCCCGAATACCACCGATCGCGCCGGGCAAATCCTGGCTGCTGAACGCTTTATAATAAAAATTCAAACCCAACTGTTCGTACAGATGGTTATGGAAACGCAAGCCAAAATTCCCAGGGCGCGCCGACAATGACATACACAGCTGGGTGTCCTTGTTGGGGTGCATCTGCATGGGTAACTCCTTTGAGTAAGCAATTCGGTACAGACCTTACACAACCTTTACCTATCGGCCGTGCTGTTTTTCAGAAATACGTTGTCTTAAAAGTATCCCCGCGACAATCCTTGAGTCTATTGATTGCAGACCACAAGCGCAGGGGCTAACCGAGGAATGACCATGATTCGTAAAATCCCCAAAATCGCCTTGCTTATCGGCGCACTCGCTATGGCAGGCCAAGCCTCCGCCCACGGTGGTGGTTGGGGTGGCCCGGCCGTATTGGGTGCTTTGGTCGGCGCAGCCGTAGTGGGCTCCGTGGTTGCCAGCCAATCCCAGCCGGTCTACGTGCAGCAACCGGTGTATGTCCAGCCGCAACCGGTTTACGCCGCGCCGCCGCCGGTCTACTACGCACCGCCACCACCGGTGTATGTGCAACAACAGGTTTACTACCGCCCGGCGCCGGTCTATTACGGCCCACCGCGCGGCTATTACGGCCCTCCCCACGGCTATTATGGTCGCGGCTGGTAACACGCAATTGAGATGACAGGTACAGGCCTCGCCTACACGCGGGGCCTTTTTTTGCCTGAAAAGTCCGGATTCATCCTGCCAAGGTCGCTCTGAGGACAATGGTCGACGCGTAATCGCACATGATTATGGCCAATGACCCCTTGCTCGAACGCGCCTCGCGCTGTCATGTTTGTGTCACGAAACACTCCCACTATCGACACTGTCCACCCAATAACAACAAGGACGACTGACCATGCCCACGCAAAACCCGCATCGAACCGCTGGCCTGTGTACGTCCAGCAAGGTCTACAGCGCACTGACCGAACTCAAGCACCTTGAGGGCCACCGCAGCGCAAAATTCCTGTCGCTGCTGGCGGAAAACCTGGTGCGTAAAGGCCTGCTCAGTGAACAGGAAGTGGTTTCCATGCTCGATCAAGTGGTGGATTGACGCCTGGCGTTAATGTCGACTATCGAGCCAGGTGATTTTTCCTACGGGCAAACAGCCAGTATGGTGACCTCCATAGCAATTGGAGGTACCTATGCCCACTGTTCAGATCATGTCCGTCATCGGCAGCGCAGTCCCCGCCCCTCTTCGTGAGCACGGGTTGCTGGCCTGTTGGTATCTGGTGCGCGATGGCGAGCCCATCAGCGGCCCGCTCACCTCGTTGTCCGCTGCCGAAAAACAGCTGCAGCAAGCGTCGAACTTCAGACTCCACGCATGAGCCTCACGCTCTGTAACGTCTAGGGCAACGGCAGCTTGACCCGTGGTTTGCTTTCCACGAACAGCGCCCAACTGGACATAAACAGCGCCGCTACCAGCGGACCGATCACAAACCCGTTAAGGCCAAACACAGACAGGCCGCCCAAGGTCGAGATCAGGATCAGGTAATCCGGCATCTTGGTATCCTTACCCACCAGGATCGGGCGCAGCACATTGTCCACCAACCCAATCACGAAAACGCCGAACAGTCCCAGCACCACGCCCTGCCAGATCGAACCGCTCAACAGGAAGTAGGCAGCCACCGGCGCCCATACAATTCCTGCGCCGACCGCCGGCAACAGCGAAAGAAACGCCATCAGCACCGCCCAGAGCAACGCACTGGGAATGTCGAGAAACCAGAAAATCAAACCACCCAGCGCACCTTGGGTCACGGCCACTAGCACGTTGCCCTTGACCGTCGCGCGCACCACCCGGTTGAACTTGAGCTGCAACCGACGCTTTTGCGGCTCGGCCAGCGGCACTGCCGTGCGTACCTTGCGCACCAGTTCTGGGCCGTCGCGCAGCAGGAAAAACAGCAGATACAGCATGATGAAAAAGCTCACCAGGAAATCAAACGTCCCCTGGCCGAAGCTGAATGCCTGGGTCGCAAAGAACTGGCTGCCCTGCATTGCACTCTTGACGATTTTTTCTCGCAGACCTTCCAGGTTGCCCATGCCAAAGCGGTCAAGCAGGTGCTGGAAGTAAGGCGGCAGCACGTTTTTGAACTGCTCGATATACCCCGCTACATCCAGTTTTCCGCTCTCGATATTTTTATAGAGCGTCGCGCCCTCTTGCACCAGCAGCACGCTGGTAATGATCACCGGCAGAATCGCAATGATCAGGCACACCGTCAGGGTGGCCAGGGATGTCAGGTTGCGGTTCCAGCCAAACCGCAGCTGCAGGCGACGCTGCATAGGGGCAAAGATAATGCCGAGGATCACCGCCCAGAACACCGCGCCGTAGAACGGCAGCAATATCCAGATAAAGGCGATGGTGACCAGGGCCAGCAACAACAGCAGGGTTTTGAATTGCAGGTTCGTTTGGTTCATGTCCGGTCCATGTCAGATAGCAAAGGGCCTTCGTAAGCCCTGTTGCTTAGTCCGCTGCGAAACCTGGGAGTGCCCTTGTTTATAGAACGAGCATAGACCGCATCGCTCGATGGCTTGAAGTATCCGACCGCGCCTCACTCAACAGAGCGCGTATTGCGTGGTGTGTACGCCGATGACCGCCAGGCCATCCTTTTCGTAGCGCTGCGCCGAGGTCTTTACACACGGCCTGGAAGCCCTTGAGGTGTCGCGCGTGTGTCGCGAACCCGCTGGCGATACAAAGTCAGCAAAAGGACGATCTGGATCAATAAAGCCCGCTGCCGGCTCCTTTACCCTCGCGCCCTTTTGCGACTTGAGCCTATGCCCCCTGTGATCGCCCCCGAGCTGCTCGCCCCCGCCGGCACCCTGAAAAACATGCGCTATGCCTTCGCCTACGGCGCCGATGCGGTCTACGCCGGCCAGCCGCGCTACAGCCTGCGAGTACGCAACAATGAGTTCGACCACGCCAACCTGGCACTCGGCATCCACGAAGCCCACGCGCGGGGCAAACGCTTCTACGTGGTGGTGAACATTGCGCCGCACAACGCCAAGCTGAAGACCTTCCTCAAAGACCTGGCCCCCGTAATCGCCATGGGCCCGGATGCGCTGATCATGTCCGACCCGGGGCTGATCATGCTGGTGCGACGCCACTTCCCCTTGATGCCCGTTCACTTGTCGGTGCAAGCCAATACGGTGAATTGGGCCAGTGTGGAGTTCTGGCAGCAGCAAGGCATCTGCCGGGTGATTCTGTCGCGGGAGCTGTCACTGGAAGAGATCGGCGAAATCCGCCAGCACGTGCCGGCCATGGAGCTGGAAGTGTTTGTGCACGGCGCCTTGTGCATGGCCTATTCCGGCCGCTGCCTGCTTTCCGGGTATATGAACAAACGCGACGCCAATCAAGGCACCTGCACCAATGCCTGCCGTTGGAAATACCAGGCGGTGCCGGCGATGGAAAACGCCACCGGCGATATCGTCCAGGCGTTTCAGCCTACGCTGGGTATTGGTACGCCGACCGATCAGGTGTTTCTGCTACAAGAAACCCACCGCCCCGATGAACAGATGCCCGCGTTCGAGGATGAGCACGGCACCTACATCATGAACGCCAAGGACCTGCGCGCGGTGCAGCATGTGGAACGCCTGGCCCACATGGGCGTGCATTCGCTGAAGATCGAAGGCCGTACCAAATCCCACTTCTACTGCGCGCGCACCACCCAGGTGTATCGCAAAGCCATTGATGATGCGGTGGCCGGCCGAGCCTTTGACCGTAACCTGATGACCGATCTGGAGTCCCTGGCCCAACGCGGCTACACCGAAGGCTTTTTGCGCCGTCATGTGCATGACGAATACCAGAACTACCAGAACGGCAGCTCGGTATCGGAACGTCAGCAGTTTGTCGGCGAATTGACCGGCGAACGCCGGGGCGAGTTGGCCGAGGTCAAGGTGAAGAACCGCTTTGCCGTGGGTCATCACCTGGAACTGATGACCCCCGCCGGTAACTTTCACTTTGACCTGGCCACGCTGCACAACGCCCAGGGCGAAGCCATCGAGGTGGCGCCGGGTGATGGGCACACCGTTTATGTACCGCTGCCGGCGCAGATAGACCTGCAATTTGGCTTGCTGATGCGGGATATCTGACAGGGCGCCGGCTTGGTTTTAACGCCAAACAACCCAGCCTCCAAGCCAGGTCTGGTTAGATCCTGAACTGACCGACAAGCTGCCCCAACCGCTGGCCGAGGTCTGCCAGGCTACGAGAGGTCTGGGCGCCCAGTTGGGTTTCATCGGCCACGCTGTCCACCGCCACGGCGATCTGATGCACGCTGCGGTTGATCTCTTCGGCCACGGCGGTCTGTTCTTCCGCCGCGCTGGCAATCTGCGCGTTCATGGAATTAATCGTGCCGATCAATTGGGCCATGGTGTCCAGCGACGCGCCGGCTTCGTTGGCGCGGGCTGAGGTACCGTCGCCCGCATCGCTGGAGCGGCGCATCGACTCCACCGCAGCTTCGGTGCCTTTTTGCAGGCGGTCGATCATGCCCTGGATTTCCTGGGTGCTGGTCTGGGTGCGACTGGCCAGGGCGCGGACCTCGTCGGCGACCACGGCAAAACCACGCCCGGCCTCGCCGGCCCGCGCGGCTTCGATGGCGGCGTTGAGCGCCAGCAGGTTGGTCTGCTCGGCAATCGAGCGGATCACGCCAAGCACGCTGACAATCGACGACACGTCCTGTTGCAGGCTGTCGAGGGACACGCCGCTGCTGCGGATATCGTTCACCAGTGCATGGATCTGCGCGATGCTGCCGTCCACCACACGCTTGGCAGCCTGGCCTTCCACATCGGTTTGCTGCGCCGCCACGGAAGCACCCTGCGCACTGCGCGCGACTTCTTGCGCAGCGGAGGACATCTGGTTGATCGCGGTAGCGACCTGATCGGTTTCGTGACGCTGGCGCTCCATGGCCTGCTCGGAACGCTGAGCCTGGTCCGACACCTGGCTCACCAGGCCGGTGAGTTGCGCAGTCATCTCGGTGATCTGGCGCACCAGGCCGTGGATCTTGTCGACAAAGCGGTTGAATGCGCCGGCCAGATCGCCCAGTTCGTCCTGGCTGGTAATGGCCAGGCGGCGGGTCAAGTCGCCCTCGCCCGCCGCGATATCGTCGAGGTTGGCTTTCATCAGGTTCAGCGGGCGCAGGATGGTATTGGCCGTCACCATACCCACGGCGGCAATCACCAACAGCACCACCACGGCCACGCCGAGAATGCTCAGCAGCACGCCTTCCATGCGTTTCTCGACCTTGGCCTCGACCACCGCCACCTGGCCTTCAATGCCGTCGAGGTTGACCGACGTACCAATCACCATGTCCCACTTCGGCAGGTACTCGGTGTAACCCAGCTTGGGCACCAATTCGGTCTGCCCCGGCTGGGTCGAGCTGTATTGCAGGTAGTGGGTGCCGTCTTTGCCGACCTTGACCAGGTCGCGGTTGACGTAGACCCCGTTGGGGTCGCGGTTGTCCTTGAAGCTCTTGCCGACGCCGTCCGGGCTGTTGCCCTTGAACAGGCGAATGGTCTCGGAGTCGTAGCCGAAGAAGTAGCCGTCCTTGCCGTAGGTGGTGTTGGACAGCAATTTGACCACCTCAGCCCGAGCGGCGGTGTCGCCCGGTGAGGCGGCATCGTAGAGCGGCTTGATGGTGGTCATGGCCACTTCCACATAACTTTTCAGCGTGGTCTTGGCGTCGTTGAGCAGGCGCTGGCGGGTTTCATCCACCTCATTGCGCGCCTGGCCCTGCAGAATCCACACGGTGGTCAGGCTGATGACCACGGCAAACAACAACACCGGCACTACAGCGAGGGACAGGACTTTGGCCTTCAAGCTCAGACGCATGGCTTTTCTCTCTTATTCGTGGCGACTTGAGAGGTTAACGGCCAACCGAGAAATATCTGTAGGCCCCAGGTATGCGTGGCCAGCGCCTCCATTTGTGGGTTATCAGAGGGTCATGGCAGCCAGCCAGCCAAATGCCAATAAAGGGATGTTGTAGTGCAGGAACGTCGGCACCACCGTGTCCCAGATATGGTGGTGCTGGCCGTCGATGTTCAGGCCGGAGGTAGGGCCGAGAGTCGAGTCCGATGCAGGCGAACCGGCGTCACCCAGCGCACCGGCCGTGCCGACAATGCACACGATGGCCAGCGGGCTGAAGCCTAGTTGCACGCACAACGGTACGAAAATCGCGGCAAGAATCGGCACCGTGGAAAACGACGAACCGATGCCCATGGTCACCAGCAACCCCACCAGCAGCATCAGCAACGCGCCCACCCCACGGCTATGGCCGATGAATGCCGCCGATGCTTCCACCAGCGAACGCACGTCACCGGTGGCCTTGAGCACTTCGGCAAACCCCGAAGAGGCGATCATGATGAAGCCGATCATCGCCATCATTTTCATGCCTTCGGTAAACAGGTCGTCGGTTTCACGCCAGCGCACAATGCCCGACACCGAGAAGATCAGGAAGCCGGCCAGGGCGCCGATAATCATCGAGTCCAGCCACAGTTGAATGATGAACGCCGAAGCAATCGCCAGCCCGGCCACCAGCAAGGTCAGCGGGTTGTACTGCACCGCCACTTGCTCGACCCGCTCGATTTTTTCCAGGTCGTACACACGCTTTTTGCGATAGCTGACAAACACCGCCACCAGCAGGCCGACCACCATGCCTAACGCAGGCAGGCCCATGGCGTGGGTGACGTTGACCTGGCTGATATCCACACCGCTCTTGGCCACGTTGGCCAGCAGGATCTGGTTGAGGAAGATGTTGCCGAAACCCACCGGCAGGAACATATAAGGCGTGATCAGGCCGAAGGTCATCACGCAAGCGATCAGGCGGCGATCCAGTTGCAGCTTGGTCAGCACGTATAACAGTGGCGGCACCAGCAGCGGGATAAACGCGATGTGGATCGGCAAGATGTTCTGCGAAGCAATCGCTACCACCCACAACAGGCCGATCAACAGCCATTTGACGTGGCTGCCGCCGGTAGCTTCCTGACGATCGACCAACAGCAGCGCCTTGTCCGCCAGGGCATGAGCCAAGCCGGATTTGGCAATCGCCACGGCGAAAGCGCCGAGCAAAGCGTAGGACAGCGCCACGGTCGCGCCGCCGCCCAAACCACCGTTGAATGCCTTGAGCGTGGCCTCGATGCCCAGGCCACCGGTCAAGCCACCCACCAGGGCGCCGACAATGATGGCGATGACCACATGCACGCGGGATAAGCTGAGCACCAGCATGGTGCCGACCGCGGCGATGACTGCGTTAATCATGGTTACCTCAAGACAGAAACATAAAAACAGGCATACCCGCGCCCGGGCGGCCATTGGTTGGCGCCAGCGTGCAGGCTTTAAGAGGTCTTATTAGAGGGCGCGCACTTTGCAGCAGCCGGGCGCGCATGTCAAAAAACGGCGTCGCTTTTCAGCTTTCAATTGAACGTTTAAACAATAAAGAAACCGAAAAAGCGGCCGATAGCCTGACTCTCTGTGTTTTCAGGTTAAGGATGCTCCTCGATGTCCATCAGACAGCTCTCCATACAATGGAAAATCACCCTGCTCGCCGGCCTGTGCCTGCTGGGAATCGTGACCCTGCTGGTGGGTCTGTCGCTGTATCGCATGGAGCAGAGCTCGCAACAGGTCAAAGCCTCCAGCATGCAGATGCTCGACGAGTCCGCCCAGGCCCGCATCGAAGCGCAAGGTGAAGGACAGGCGCTGGGGATTCGCCAGCAATTCATGGATGCCTTCCAGTACGGCCATGGTTTTTCACGCCAGGTGCTGTTTTTGCGCGAACAGGCTGAAAAACGCTTTCTCGACGCCTTCGACACGCGCGAAGACCTGACCCGCCAGGTCAAGGCCGCGCTGCAGGCCAACCCGGATTTACTCGGTTTGTCGCTGGTGTTCGAAGCCAATGCGCTGGACGGCAAGGATGAGTTGTTCGCCAACCAGGCGGAACTGGGCAGCAACGACAAGGGCCGATTCGCTCTCTACTGGTCGCAGCCGACACCCGGCAAACTGACCTCCATGGCACTGCCCGAAAGCGACATGTCCGACACCAGCACAGGCCCCAGCGGCGAGAAAGCCAACGCCTGGTTCACCTGCCCGCGCACCACCCTGAAACCCTGCGTCATCGAACCCTACTTTTATATGATCGACGGGCAAAACGTGCTGATGACCAGCATCGTCTTCCCGCTGATGGTCAATGGTAAAGTCATCGCCTCGCTGTCGGCGGACATCAACCTCAACAGCCTGCAGGCCGTTAGCCAACAGGCCAGCCAGAAGCTGTATGACGGCCAGACCCAAGTCAGCATCCTCAGCCCCACCGGTTTGCTCGCCGGCTACAGCCCGGACGCCAGCAAACTCAGCCAGCGCCTGGACAAGGTCGACCCTGCCAGCGGTGCGCAATTGATCAACGCCCTGGCCAGCAGCACGCAGACCCGCAGCCTGCGCGCCGACCACCAACTCAAGGTGCTGGCACCCTTCACACCGATTCCCGGCGGCAAACCGTGGGGCGTGTTGCTGGATGTGCCGGAAAAAGTCCTGGTGGGCCCGGCCGAAACACTCAAGACGCAGCTGGACGCCGATAACGCCCGTGGCACTTTGCTGGAACTGAGCCTGGGCCTGCTGGCTGCGGTGATTGGCTTGATCCTGGTGTGGCTGATGGCTCGCAGCGTGACCCGACCGATCCTCGGCGTGGCACGCATGCTGGAAGACATCGCCAGCGGCGAAGGCGACCTGACCCGCCGCCTGGCCTATGACAAGAAGGATGAGCTGGGGCAACTGGCCGGCTGGTTCAACCGCTTCCTCGACAAGCTGCAACCGATTATTGCTCAGGTGAAACGCTCGGTGCAGGACGCCCGTGGCACCGCCGACCAGTCCGCCGCGATTGCCAGCGAAACCAGCGCCGGCATGGAGCAGCAATACCGCCAGGTCGATCAGGTGGCTACCGCCTCCCATGAAATGAGTGCCACCGCCCAGGACGTGGCCCGCAGTGCCGCCCAAGCGGCACAAGCTGCGCGCGACGCCGACCAGGCCACCCGTGAAGGGTTGACCGTTATCGACCGCACCACCACCAACATCGGCAACCTGGCGGCGGACATGAGTACGGCCATGGCCCAGGTCGAAGGCCTGGCAGCCAATAGCGAGAAAATCGGTTCGGTGCTGGAAGTGATTCGCGGCATTGCCGAGCAGACCAACCTGCTGGCGCTCAACGCCGCCATTGAAGCCGCGCGCGCCGGTGAGGCCGGCCGTGGCTTTGCCGTGGTCGCCGACGAGGTCCGCAACCTGGCGCGACGCACCCAGGAGTCGGTGGAAGAAACCCGCCTGGTGATCGAGCATCTGCAAAGCGGCACCACCGAGGTGGTCAGTTCCATGGGCAACAGCTATCGCCAGGCTCAGGGCAGTGTCGAGCAGGTCGGCCAGGCGGTCACCGCCCTGCGCCAGATCGGCGATGCCGTCACGGTGATCAGCGACATGAACCTGCAAATCGCCAGCGCCGCCGAAGAGCAAAGCGCGGTGGCCGAAGAGATCAACAGCAATGTCGCGACGATTCGAGATGTGACCGAGTCGCTGTCGGAACAAGCGAATGAATCGGCACGGGTGAGCCAGGCGTTGAACAGCCTGGCGAATCAGCAGCAGGGGCTGATGGATCAGTTCCGCGTATAAGCGAATGGCACAAACCCTGGGCCCGATGAAGGGCCCCTGTGGGAGAACGCCCCCTCCCACAGGTTGACCTGCATTGTGTCAGCTTTGGCGTTTGGGCAACTCGACCAGCACTTTGAGCCCACCCTGCTCACTCTCCTGCAATTGCAACACCCCGCCCCACACCTCGACGATATCCCGCACGATCCCAAGGCCCAGGCCATGGCCGTCGACCTGTTCATCCAGGCGGGTGCCACGGCTGAACACCTGGTCGCGCTGGGCCTGTGGAATGCCCGGGCCGTCGTCTTCGACCGCCAGTAGATAGCTGTGCGCGGTTTCGCTGATACTCAAGCGTATTTCGGCGTCCGCCCATTTACAGGCGTTGTCCAGCAGGTTGCCCAACAACTCCAGCAGATCTTCGCGGTCCCAGGGCAGTTGCAGGCCGGGCACAACGCGGTAGCTCAAATCCAGGTGTTCGCCGTGAATCATGTTCAACGTGGCCAGCAGGCCGGGCAGTTCCTTTTCGCAATCAAACAAGGTCCCCGGCAGCGTTTCACCGGCAAGACGGGCACGGTTGAGTTCGCGATTGAGGCGTTGTTGCACCTGCTCAAGCTGGTCGCGCAGCAACTTGCTCAGGTGCGGGTGGTCTTTGAGCACCTCGCTCGACGCCGCACTCAACAACACCGCCAACGGGGTTTTCAGCGCATGGCCGAGGTTGCCCAAGGCATTGCGCGAACGCTTGAGGCTGTCTTCGGTGTGGGCCAACAGGTGGTTGATCTGCGCCACCAGCGGCTCGAGCTCCAGCGGCACTTGAGTATCAAGTTGCGAACGCTGGCCCTGTTGCAGTTGGGCGATCTGCTCGCGGGCGGTTTCCAGCGGCCGCAAGGCGCGACGCACGGTGACCCGTTGCAGGATCAACACCAGTAACAGCGCCGCCAGCCCCAGCACCAGACCAATCTGGCGCATCAGGCGGAAGCTTTCCCGCACAGGCGTGTAGTCCTGGGCCACGCTGATGGAAATCGACTGGCCGAAGCGCTTGTAGTCCGAACGCAACACCAGCAGTTGCTGGCCTTCCGGCCCCAATTGCAGGTTACCCTTGAGCCCGGCCTCGGGCAGGCGTGGCAGTTCCTGGTCCCAGAGCGAGCGTGAACGCCAGTGCGCGTCGGCAAAATCAATGCGGAAATAGTGCCCGGAAAACGGTCGCTGATAAGCCGGTGACAGGCGTTGCTCATCCAGTTGCACACCATTCGGCCCGCGCACCAGCGCCACCAGCAAGTTCTCGCTGTCGTTGCGCAACCCAGCGTCCAGATAACGCTGCAAACCGGCCTCGAACAGCCACAAACTGGTCTGCGCGAGCACCACGCCCACCACCACCATCACGCTGATCAGCCCCAGGCTCAGGCGCCGCTGAATCGACCTCATGCCGGGGCGGCGCCAAACCGGTAACCCTGGCCGCGCCGGGTTTCGATCACGCTGCGCCCCAGTTTGCGGCGCAGGTGGTTGACGTGCACCTCCAATACATTGGAGTCACGCTCGGTCTCACCGTCATACAAGTGCTCAGCCAAGTGGCTTTTCGACAGAATCTGTTCCGGGTGCAGCATGAAGTAGCGCAGCAGGCGGAATTCGGCGGCCGTCAGTTGGATTTCGTCACCCTCACGCAGCACACACTGGCGCCCTTCATCCAAGTGCAAGCCGGCCGCTTGCAACGTAGGCTGGTTGGCTTGGCCATGGGAGCGGCGCAACAGGGCCTGGATGCGCAAGTGCAGTTCTTCGGGGTGAAAGGGTTTGCTCAGGTAGTCGTCGGCGCCGGCCTTGAGTCCTTCGATACGCTCAGCCCATGAATCGCGTGCGGTCAGCACCAGCACTGGGGTGGCCAGGGCGGCTGCGCGCCACTGCGCCAGCACCTCCAGCCCCGGCAGCCCTGGCAAGCCAAGGTCGAGGATGATCAAGTCATACGGTTCGCTGCGGCCTTGATAGGCGGCGTCGCGCCCATCCGCCAGCCAGTCGACGGCGTAACCCTGGCGCTGCAGGCCCGCCACCAGTTCATCGGCCAGCGGCACATTGTCTTCCACCAGAAGCAGGCGCATCAGTCGTCTTCCTTATCTTTGAGCAACTCACCGGTGCTGGCGTCGAGCTCGATTTCACGCACCACGCCTTCGACGGTCAACAGCTCGATTTCATAGATATAGCGCACCGGCCGCTCCTTGTGCTCTTCAAGCTCGGCATCCAGCAGTTTGGCGCCCGGGTAGCGCGCGAACGCCGGGCCCAGCAAGTGCTCCAGCGGGGCGATCACGCCCTTCTGGCGCAGGCGCAAGGCTTCGTCCTGACCAAGGTCATGGGCCGACAGGCTTGAGCTGGTCAGTATCAATACCAGCACCACCAGCCTGCCTGCGCTTAGATTTACCTTCATTGCGTGTCCTGATGTTCCTGAGGGCGGCCCGGTTAGGGGCTTGGGCCAAATAGGCGATGGGGACAATGATACGGGGGGCGAACCGACCCGTGAGGGTTTTCACGTAAGCCTGCGTTTCTGGATGAATGTCCTACGCGACCCACGTTAACCCTGGCAACTTAACTGAAACTGAATTGCCACCATGGCAATTTGAGCCAAGCGCTTTTACCTCATCGTGCCAGATTTTCTATACTGGCTCATTCGCGTCAAAAGAGACCGGTATGACAGCCATCCACATCAAGTTTCCCGCCCTGACCCTCAAGGCCGGCAAACGCGCCTATACGCGCATTCGCGAACAAGGCCTCGCGCCGGCAGACGTCGGTATCCTCCCCGGCGCGGCCGGTGGCCCCAAAGCCCTGGGCATTCAGGGCCTGGACCTGGCGCTGTTCGGCGATTGGCTGCCACGCGCGCCGCGCGAACGCGCACTCATCGGCGCGTCCATCGGCTCCTGGCGGTTTGCCAGCGCGTGCCTGCCCGACCCGGTGCAAGGCCTGCTCGACCTCGGCCGCCTGTACAACGAACAGCGTTTTGCCAAAGGTGTGACCATGGCCGAGGTCAGCCACAGCTGCCAGCGCATGCTCGATGATCTGCTGGCCGGCCGCGATGCTCGGGTGCTGGACAACCCCGACTACCGCCTGAACATCATGGTGGTCAAAAGCCACGGCCTGCTCGCCGATGACCACCGTGGGCGGTTGGGCCTGGGCCTGTCGTCGGTGATTGCCGACAACCTGCGGGGCCGCGCGCGGCTGTCGCGGCATTTCGAGCGGCTGATCATTCACGACCCGCGCCAGGCGCCGCCGGTGCATCCGCTTAAGGATTTCCCGTCGCGCTTCCTTAACCTGGAACTGGGCAACCTGCGCCAGGCACTGCTCGCCTCCGGCTCAATCCCCATGGTGATGCAAGGCGTGCGCGACCTGCCTGGCGCAGGCGCCGGCACGTACCGTGACGGCGGCCTGCTGGACTACCACCTCGACCTGCCCTACCACGGCGATGACATCGTGCTGTACCCGCACTTTACCGACCGGATCATCCCCGGCTGGTTCGACAAGGGCCTGCCATGGCGACGCAGCAATCAACAGGGTTTGCAGGATGTATTGCTGCTGGCGCCGTCCAAGGACTACCTGGCCCGCCTGCCCTACGGCAAATTGCCGGACCGCAGTGATTTCAAGCGCTTCATGGGCGATGACCCGAGCCGCAACAAATAC
The DNA here is from genome assembly GCF_053345295.1 of Pseudomonas sp. M5A4_2d. Classification (NCBI taxonomy): domain Bacteria; kingdom Pseudomonadati; phylum Pseudomonadota; class Gammaproteobacteria; order Pseudomonadales; family Pseudomonadaceae; genus Pseudomonas; species Pseudomonas sp. M5A4_2d. The sequence goes on from NZ_JBKEZW010000010.1 coordinate 193,995, forward strand.
TGGCAAACCGCGATGAGCGAGAGCCAACGGTTGGGGGATGAGTTTCTTGAGTGGGCGGACAACGGCAAATTGGGCGAGCACTTGCAGGCCCTTTAACGCAACAGCGATCTCCTGACCGTGAGCGGTATCCTCGCCGCGCGTTCAGCCTGTTGTTGCATCGCCCCACCCTTAAAATTTCGCCGCAAAATGTAAGATTGCCAGCGTTCGAGCTTCACGCGCTATTCAGACGTCAGGCAGACGCGTATCACGCCCCAAAGCGGATGGGTCGGCGCACTGAATGCGCGCCGACCCACATTGCCAAGCGTCGAGCGTCAGTGACTGGCTTGAGTCGAGGCTGGCACGCCGCCCCTTGGCTGCGACCGGATATGCTGCAGCAGAGGATTCAACGCACCGCCCCAAATAACCGCATTAGCGAGTTTGGTAGGGTGGTTGATGGTGTTTCCACCCACGCTGCCGGGGTTGGTACTGAAATCCCCTAATCCATATATTTCAATGTCACTTAAATCGGGAGCACCGTGAGCCTCGGGAACACCCAAATTCGCTATCCAATTGGAAATGGTGCCCTCTGCGCCTGACACCACCAAGCCGACTTTACCAAAGCGCAGGTTGTTGAAGTCATACACGGAAATAACGTTAACGCCATTCAAATACACCTCGTGCTTCGCCCCGCGAACCGTCACTTTCACGCTGACCGAAGTTCCATCCGGTATGGGTGCGTAAACCGCTGACCGACCAATCACGGTGCCGCCCCAGTAAAGCAGAACCTGGTTGGCTGTCACTTGCGCCGTGTACTGACTCAGGCCTGAGCCCATAGACCGATAGCGAATACCGCCTATTTGTCCAGACCAACTGGGCATCGTGAAAGTAGCCGACAAACTGACATCCTGGCACGCCCTGTTGAACATCGCAGCGCCACGCCCCTTCAGGGTGTATTGCTCAGGCGAACCGGATACCGCGAATGTAGTGCCTGTTTCCGGACTCCAGCCGGTGGGGTAGCTCGCAAGGTTATCGTCGCGAATAAAACTAAGCTTATCCACATCGACGCCTGCGCGGTGAAGATTGAACAGTCGGTTAATATCCAGGACGGTCAGATTTCGAACTTTCGCAACATCCCGCGCTGCGTCAGCCGCGACTTGAACCTGCTCTTGATGCCCAAAAGCAACGGACGGTAACGCGGCAGGCGCAATAGCAGTAGAAGGGACTTTTGACCAGGTATTCTGATAATCAAGTGACTTGAAATAATAGTCGGCGTTTACACTACTGCTTCCCGTAAGATCATTGGCACCAAACATATAAATCACGAGGTCAGGAGCAAAGTCCTTAACGTGGTCAGCCCAGCTCTTTCCCACAACGGAGCCGCCGGGCCATTGACGCGTGACCTCCCTTCCCGGCTCCCTGTAGAAACCCGTCATCGGATTTTCGACAGCGCCCGCCTCCCCTATGTAATTACGGTTTGAGTACATCCCCATCCCGCGTCCAGCCAGGCTGAAATTACCAAAGGTGAAAGCAATGTCGGGATTCTGCTCGCGGGCCAATCGCATCAAGGTGGCCACGACGGAGTTTTCGTAAAGCCCGTCAACATCACCCTGGGAAATAGAGTCGCCGACGACGGCGATTTTAACTGCGCCTTCTTTAATAGCAGCGTCAAGCCGCTCCAGATTGCCCACGTTGGACAGCGTTGAGAAATCATCCGGCGCATTCTGGTTGCTCGGGAGGCTCGGAGCGCTAACGGAAATAGCGGGCGCGGGAGCGGCTAGCGTCGCGTCGTTTTGGGTGGGTGCGACCGCGCCAGCAAGATCCGCCCCAAATACGTATTGACCGGAACCAAAGAGGTTGAGTGGGACGCTAATGAAAAAAGCAATCAAGAAAATCAGTGGTTTCGTTCTGTAGTGCACAGGGTAAGCAGACACGTCGTGACACGCCAATTCAATAGAGAATTTTAATTCTACTGAATTCCACTTAATTTGTCGCAAAGGTGCATACCGAACGCCGAAACCTTTACTGAAGTGATGTTGAACTAAACAGCGCAGGTTTCTTCACCGTAACAGCCACGCTGTTATCGGGTTTCTTAATACGCTGAACTCAACGTCCTTCACCAGCGAATAATCTCTGCGCTCACTGCGTTGACTCTTTTTGCACTCGGATGTGCTCCGTCAGCGCCGAGAAAGATCCCGCCCAGCAGACGCTGTTGGCCAGCTTGGTTGGATGGTTGATACCGTTCCCTTCCGGCGTGTGATTGTGGGTGGCGCAGGCATCACCGCCGTAGAGGTCGAGATCACTCAGCTGCGGTACGCCATTCGCGCAGTAGTTACCTTTGTCTACGATAAATTCAGTCAGGGTTCCAGTGCCGCCGATGATCGCCACCCCGTGACTGCCACGGCGCAGATAGTTGTAGTCATGGACACTCAGTTGCAGCACATCGTTGACATATACCCTGTGCAGCGCTCCGCGCACATCAACCTGCAACACAACCTTTGAGCCGGACGCGATTTCACCAATGGCCTTGTAGCCAATGGTGGTTGCGCCCCAACAAAGAGCCAGAAAGCCCGACGAGACGTGCGCGCTGTATTGGTGTGCAGCCGAGCCCTTCGACCGATAACGCAGGGCGCAGGTCGTAAACACCCAGTTGGGGCAGCTAAACGTAGCCTTGATCATGATGTCCAGCGACTGCGCGTGATGCAGTGCCGACCCGGTGCCGCTCATTGAGCTCGCGTCCGCATTTGCCAGTGACAGCGTGGTGCCGTCCTCGACATTCCAGCCGGTTGGATATCCGGCGAAGTTGTCATCACGCGTGTAGTGGAGGTTGTCGACGTCAAAGCCGGAACGCAGCAGGTTGAATGCCCGGTTGATATCGACCAGCGTCAGGTTCAGTTCCCGGGCCACGCCGCGTACGCCATCAGCGGCGATTTGAGCCTCTTCCTGGTATCCCGCTGAAACGGCCGGCAGGGCGGTGGTGGATACCCCAATAGACGGAGCCTTGGGGAAATGGCTAATCAGCCCGACCACATACTTAAGTGCGGTCGTGTTCCCGACACTCGAGCCGGACAAATCGTTAGCACCGTGCATGACCATGACAAAGTCGGGGGCGAAATCCTTGAGGTGCGCCATCCACGACTTACCGACGACGGATCCTCCCGGCCACTGGTCAGTCACGGGAGCGCCGTCAGGGCGATAAAATCCGGTACTGAGGTTTTCCGGGTAGGGCTGCCCCACGTACGTCTCGGTTGCCAGTGCTCCGATACCTCGGCCTGACAGGCTGAAGTTGCCCACTACAAAGTTGATTGCAGGGTTCTGCTCGCGCAAAGCCCGCATGACCGTTGCCACAACCGAGTGCTCATAAAGGCCGTCGCGATCGCCTTCGACAATCGAATCGCCCGCAAAAGCTATGCGTACGGTGCCCTCGGAAATAGCTGCGTTGAGCCGGTCCAAGTTGCCCAGGTTGGAGAATATCTCGAAATCGGCAGCGGTCGGTTGCGGCTCTGTGCGGTCGGGGCGATCCACCGGCGCCAGTGCAAGACCAACGGTTTCAGGCGCGTACTCAAGGGCCGACGTTTCCTGCGCCCGGGCGCCGTCTTGCGCCGCTTTCATGCCTGCCCAGCGCTTCAGGGTCTTACCCAGCCTTGCACGCCAGGTACGGTCTGAACGATCGCTCGCGCCATTCGGCTCGACAGAGTTTCTGTTGGTAAAGGCCATGGTTGCCCCCGAGGCAAAAAAAAACGCTCAGTGGCGAGCCTTGAAACGGTTGGTATTATGCGGGTTTATCGGCGACCAGGAAGAGCGCGTTGCCAAAACAGGTTAGAATAGGCCCCAACTCGGTCGCCTGGCGCCAGTCGGCAAGCGCCGAATGGATGGCCTTAATCGCGCCCAGCGACGACCTATCAGTACATTGATCAGTGCATCTAAAACTGACAATCACTTCAAACCCACGCAACACAAGCCCTACAGGTCACACCGTGGAAATCTTCAAAGAGTTTACCTTCGAGTCCGCCCACCGCCTGCCCCACGTACCGGAAGGCCATAAATGCGGGCGCCTGCACGGGCATTCGTTCAAAGTGGCGATCCACCTGAGCGGCGACCTGGATCCCCATACCGGCTGGATTCGCGACTTCTCGGAGATCAAGGCGATTTTCAAGCCGCTCTATGAACGCCTCGACCACAACTACCTCAATGACATCCCAGGCCTGGAAAACCCGACCAGCGAAGTGCTGGCCAAGTGGATCTGGAATGAGCTCAAACCCCTGCTGCCGGAACTCAGTGCAATTCGTATCCATGAGACCTGCACCAGTGGCTGCATCTATCGCGGTGAATAAGCGATGAAGTGCTGAAGAACCACCTGCGGGTGGTTTTTTTATGCCTGGGAAGCAATCTTGATGCGGCATGTACCCGCATCCAATGGGTGTGGCCACTCATGGGAGGCGTCTGGGTTTATCGCGCCAAATCGTCAATGCGATCGAAACCGGTCGCCATGATCCGAGCTTGCCTCTGGCGTTCAAGATCTCCAAGGTGTTCGAATGCCGTATCGAGGCGTTCTTCGAGGCGCCGAAGGGCTGATCCATTTTGACAGGAGCACACTGCAATGCTGCGCCCCGCCACTGTTGCTGATGTTGCGACCATCGAGGCCATCGTCCAGGCCGCCTATTCGCCTTACATCGAACGGATCGGCCGCAAGCCCGGGCCAATGCTTGAGGACTACCGCCAGCAGGTCGAGGCAGGGCACGTACATGTGCTGGACAACGCCGGGCAGGTCCAGGGTTTTATCATCTTGCTCAACGCCGATAACGACCTGCTGTTGGAAAACCTGGCCGTCGCCCCAGATGCCCAGGGCCTGGGATTGGGACGTCAGTTGATGGACTTTGCCGAGCACAAGGCACTCGCTGCGGGTTACGCAACCATCCGCCTCTACACCCATGTAGCGATGACTGAAAACATCACGTTGTACACCCGCCGCGGCTATGTGGAAACCCATCGCATCGAGGAACACGGCCTGCACCGTGTGTACATGACAAAGCGCCTTTAGGAGAACCTCATGGAAAACATCTGGCTGGCCCAGGCCAAGCGCCTACAGGCACTGGCGTCCACAGGGCTGCACTTTTGCACCGACGATTTCGAGCGTGAGCGCCTTGAAGAAATTGCGCAGATTGCTCACAGCATGCTGGCGCAACTGGCGGATGTGCCGTTGGAACGCATCACCGGGCTGGTGTCGGATTTTGCCAAGCGTTATTCAACGCCGATGGTTGAAGTGCGCGGTGCGGTGATCGATGGCGACCGGATTCTGCTGGTGCGCGAATTGACTGATGGTTGCTGGGCGCTGCCTGGTGGTTATGCCGATATCGGTTTATCGGCGGCGGAAAACATCGTCAAGGAAATCCGCGAGGAAGCCGGGCTAAGCGTGACGGCACGCGCGCTGTATAGCGTCACTCACAAGGCCAAGGGCCTCTATCGCCCGGACGTGCGGGACTTCTACAAGCTGTATTTCCTCTGCGAACGGGTGGACCAACTGGCGCCGATGCCCGGTTTCGAGACCACTGAAGTGGGCTTTTTTACCTTGGACGACCTGCCGCCGCTGTCCCGTGGGCGCACCATCGAAAGCGATCTTGAAGCAGCCTTTGCGTTTCATCGCGGCGAGGTCACCCAGACGCTGTTCGACTGATCCAATGTGTATCACCGCTGCACTGCTTTCGTGCCCGACCGGGCACAACGAACATGCAATGTGACGATACGCGCCTGTTTGGCTCCACATACACTGCGCTGCCGGTTTGGCACGCGCAGTGCAATAGCCCTGCGTCAGTCATCCAGGGAGCAAGGCCATGACGCAGCAAGAACCGGGCAACGATTACCCCCTCAGCGAAGTGCCGATGCATGCGCGCAAGGGCCTGGCGTCTACCGCCATGGTGCTGTTGGGGTTTACGTTTTTTACCGCGACCATGTTTGCCGGCGGCAAGCTGGGCGTAGCATTCAGTTTCACCGAGATGCTCGGTGTCGTGGCCCTGGGTAACCTGTTGCTGGGTATTTACGCGGCAAGCCTGGGTTACATCGCCTTCAAAAGCGGCTTGAACTCGGTGCTGATGGGGCGTTTCTGCTTTGGCGAGGTGGGCAGCAAGCTCAGTGACTTGATCCTTGGCTTCACTCAGATTGGCTGGTACGCCTGGGGCACTGCCACCGCCGCAGTGGTGCTGGGCAAGTATTTCGAATTGGGCCAAGGCACGGTGCTGGCATTGATGGTGCTGTTTGGCCTGGTGTTCTGCGCCACGGCCTATGTGGGCTATCGCGGGCTGGAGATTCTGTCCTACATCGCGGTGCCGGCCATGGGCATTTTACTGTTTCTGTCGATAGGGGTCGCCACCCTCAAAGTCGGCGGCCTGGACGGCCTGTTGGCGGTGGTGCCGACAGGCGAGCTGGATTTGTCCACCGCGATTACGCTGGTGTTCGGCACCTTTGTCAGCGGCGCGACACAGGCCACCAACTGGACGAGGTTTTCTCGTTCGGCCAAAGTCGCGGTGCTGGCGAGCCTGATCGGCTTCTTTATCGGCAATGGTTTGATGGTGTTGATCGGGGCCTATGGCGCCATCGTCTATCAGCAGCCGGACGTGGTCGAAGTCTTGCTGCTCCAAGGTTTCGCGATGGCGGCGATGGCCATGTTGCTGCTCAACATCTGGAGCACCCAGGACAACACCATCTACAATTTCGCCGTCGCAGGCTGCAATTTGCTGCGCACCCGCAGGCGCAAGACCGTGACCCTGGCCGGCGCGGTAATCGGCACCCTGCTGGCGTTGCTCGGCATGTACGACCTGCTGGTGCCCTACTTGATTCTGCTGGGCACCGTGATCCCGCCGATTGGCGGGGTGATCATGGCGGACTTCTTCTACCGTTATCGCGGCCAATATCCGCGCCTGGCCGAGACCCGCCTGCCGGCCTTCAATTGGCCTGGGCTGGGAGCGTACGCCGTGGGCACCATGCTGGCGTTCCACTCGCCGTGGGTGGCACCGTTGGTGGGGATTGTTGCCGCGTCCTTGACCTACATTGGGCTGAGCGCAGTACTGCGCGTACGGGCACCGCTGGCTGATGCACGGGGATGAGTCTGGCGGGCGTCTCGGGAATGGTAACCTTATGGCCGACGCGCCAGGCCGTACATCACAACAGCCCGGATAATCTGGCGTTGTCTGCCTGATTGTCATTAGCCAAGAGGAACTTGCCCATGCATATCATCAACGCCCGCCTGCGCAACCGTGAAGGCCTGCATGATCTGCACCTGGAACACGGCCGGATCGCCAGCATCACGCCACAAACCGTGGCGCCAACTTTAAGGGCAGACGACCTGGACGCCGCCGGCAACCTGGTGATACCGCCCTTCGTCGAGCCGCATATCCACCTTGATGCCACCCTCACCGCCGGCGAACCGCGCTGGAATATGAGTGGCACATTGTTCGAGGGCATTGAATGCTGGGGCGAGCGCAAAGCCACCATCACCCAGGAAGACACCAAGACCCGCGCCAAGCAAACGATCCAGGCCCTGGCCGCTCACGGCATCCAGCATGTTCGCACCCATGTCGACGTCACCGACCCCGACCTCACCGCACTGAAAGCCATGCTGGAAGTCCGCGAAGAAAGCACGCACCTGATCGACCTTCAAATCGTCGCCTTCCCGCAGGAGGGCATCGAATCCTACCGCAATGGCCGCGAACTGATGCAGGAAGCCATCCGCCTGGGCGCCGACGTGGTCGGTGGTATCCCCCACTTTGAATACACCCGCGACCAAGGCGTGAGTTCGGTGAAGTTTCTCATGGACCTGGCCGAACGTACCGGCTGCCTGGTAGACGTGCATTGCGACGAAACCGATGACCCGCACTCGCGTTTTCTCGAGGTTCTTGCCGAAGAAGCCCGCAGCCGCGACATGGGCACACGCGTCACCGCCAGCCACACCACGGCCATGGGTTCCTACGACAACGCTTATTGCGCCAAGCTGTTTCGCCTGTTGGGGCACTCAAAAATCAGCTTCGTCTCCTGCCCCACCGAAAGCATCCACCTGCAAGGTCGCTTCGACAGCTTTCCAAAACGCCGCGGCGTCACCCGCGTCAACGAACTGCTCGAGGCCGGCATGAACGTCTGCTTCGGTCAGGACTCCATCGTCGACCCGTGGTACCCGCTGGGTAATGGCAACATCCTGCGTGTGCTGGAAGCCGGTTTGCACATCTGCCACATGCTCGGTTACCGCAACCTGCAAAGCGCCCTGGACCTGGTGACCGACAACAGCGCCAAGGCCATGGCCTTGGGTGACCGGTACGGTCTGGAGCCCGGGCGCCCGGCCAATCTGTTGATCCTCTCGGCAGACAGCGACTATGAGGTGATCCGCAGCCAGGGCCTGCCGCTCTACTCGATCCGTAATGGCAAGGTGCTGATGAAGCGGCAACCGGCGCAGGTCGAGTTCTTGTAAAACCGACCACTAGACGATCGAGTCGATATCCAACGGTTGCGGGTTCAACGGGCTGCTTTGAATGGGTGCAGGAATACTGGCGATTTGCGCCAATTCACGGTTTTCCCGGTGGCTGAACCAACGTTTCAGGCTGGGCTGCAACTGGCTGGATTGAGCGTGACTTCCATACACGTCACGCGCTTCCAGGCGGCGCCAACGCAAGGATTCCAGACGGCGACGGCTGGTGTGCAGGCGGTCAATTTCTGCGTTGAGCGCCTGGTTGTGTTCATGTCCATAGCCGCGCTGGTTCGCAGGGCGGCGACGCTCAAGTTCGCGGTTCTTGTTGCGCAACTGTCGAGTCATGGTTTCGAGCGCAAGGTCGAGTAACTCAAACTCTCTTGGCGTGACCAAAGGCCCCTGGCTATCCAGGGTTTGTTGCCAGCGACGCAAAGTGGCCCAGGCTGCCGGGATGTAGCTGGCGGTCATGAAATGCTGGTTCGCCTGGAACAGCTGTTTCAGCAGGTTGTCGCGGCCCGGCATATCGCCATGCAGTTGCACCGCACGGTTACAGCCGGCCTCCAGGATGGATTCACAGCCAGGCGTCCATAACACCGAGGAGTGCGTACCGTCCGGCAGTTTGATCGGCATGAAGTGCTGTTGTTCGCCGTGATGCTGGTAAGGATTGCCCCCCACGCGTACCAGGCCCGCCGCAAACAGCAGGCCGCCTGCTGCGGGAGCACTGAAGAGCGTGACGGCGCCCGGGACCCACAGTTTGGCGGTGGTGTTCATCCACGTGGCGGGGACACTGGGGACCGGGTCGTTGTGGTTGACGATGCGGTGGTGGATCAGGGATGAGGCGCCGTCAGCGAATTCCGAATCGGCAGCGCGGGGCGCGCCATAGGTGTAGAGGAGGATGTTGTACTGCGACCCGGGAACTCGGCGCAGCCCTTCTGCCAGCAGCAAAGCGATGGCGCCTCCCAGGCTGTGGCCGCAAATCACAATACGTTGGCCGCTGTGGAACAGGTCGAGGTAGTGCAAAACGAAATCTCGCATCGCTCGATAGGCTTGGTAAAAGCCTTCATGGGCTTTGCCAACACCTTCGGAAAATGGCACTTGGTGGGCATTTGCGTCTCGTAGTGCGTCCGCGCCGCTGGCGGTACCTCGCACAGCGATCAGGACTATTTCATCATGGTGAGTGATGAAAGCTTGAGTGTCAGTACCGAACTTTTCATCATCGAAAAAATGTAAGCGCGCAGGATGCTCCTGCTCATGCTCCAATGCCGGACGATTCTGTGGGTATAGCTCCGGATCGAAGGGAAGGATTTCAAAACGCAGGGAGTAAGGAACCTCTTGATAAAGCGGATAAAAACGCTGGACTTGCTCGGGATCAACTCGCCAGGCGTCCTCAAATAGCGACAGTTTTTCAGCAAACAGATTTCCAACCGTTGGGTCCAGCGGGAAGGACACATGGTCAATAGGTTTCTTGGGCGGTTGCTGACCAAAATCGCAGTAACTCAAAGTAGACATCAGAGCCAATTGATACAGGTTCAACGCGCAGAAGCTGTCCTCAATAGACAGCATCGGACGCAGTGCTCGCAGCGGTCTGACTTCCAGTACAGAGTGCTGATTCGGGAATAACACCACCCCTGACAAGGCAGGTTGAGGTGGTCCAAATCCCAGGTCAGCCATCATTTTCAATGCATGGCGTTGGGGGCGATGAGTCCGAGGCGTCACCGGTGGAAGATGGGCGACATGGCGAACCAAATCGCGCACCTCAACTTGGTAAAACCTGTCTGCTTGCGACTGTGCCGGATTACCTTCGGTACGCCGGCCATCTTTAGTAGAAAACCTGGTCTGCTCGGCGCGAATTTGAAGTTCGGTGATAGGTAGCTCGTACGCAACGCGAGTCCGCAGTTGGTAATACGGTGCTTGCGCCCCGGAATACAGACCATCAAATTTGAGTACGACCGGACCGCAGTAAAAACCTTGTAGTCTTGCAAATCCCTCACCATTCAATCTGCCGTCGTACTGGCATCCTGTACTGTCGTAAAGGGTGTATGGAAGCCCGCCATAGGCCTTTCCACTGCCAGTTTCATCTACCAAAGAAAAACTCACCCAGTGCCCTTTCAATGCGCAAGCGGGCATCTTCCCACTGAAAAATGGTTGCTTCCATGCGTCCAGTTTCATGAACTCGCTCCTTATTCATTGCACGTTGGGTAAACATCACATATGCGCCCATCCGGCATTTGTATGGGTTTAAAGTCTGTAGTAAAGCCGCCACAAGCCCCCGTCAGGTCTTCGAAACTCGTTCCTCTGCAACGCTTCCACCCTCTCGGAACCGCTATCCATCTGTCTCTAAACGCAGGTAACTCTTGCTTGGTAACAGTCAGCACCAATCGGAGTTTTTTACCCTCGATCTGATCACGTTGAGCGCCACCGCCCGGCTTTGTTTTTTCTGGCAGCCCCATTGCATCCAACGAATGGCATTGCAAAATTTTCCTGATCGCATGCAATGGGCCCACCGTCCGAAAATGCCATCGACATTGCCCTTGCAACACCTGAACCCCAGATTCGGGCATGGTCGGAAAATCATCTGGCAGGCGATCTCGAATAGCGATACTCCCAAAATCCCTGCCGACGTCCGTGTCCCGCTTCCCCCACTTCCCATAAAACTCGAACTGAACGCTGTGCAGCACCGAAGGGCAACCTTCAATGGTTTCGCTTAACGGCAGCTCATAACTCACCCGGTTGGCCACCGGGCTGAACTCAGTAAAAAAGACCTTCCGCTCTGGTCGCTTGCCTCTACGTACTGGCAACGTGCAGGTCTCACCTGTAGCCGGGCGGTAATTAGCAGCAGTTTTAAGTTCAAAATCCGCCGGTAAATCCACCTCCAGCGTAAAGCGATCAACCGGCCCCATCGCACACCCCGACAGCCATCCCATTCCAAGCGCAACCCAAACGCTGTGTATCAACCTACTCATGCGTATCTCCCAACCTTCGCCACTGCTCCACCACCCGTTCAAAATGATCACCTGGCGCCTCGCCCACCATCGGCTGCCAGCGAATCACGCTGCTTTGCGTCGCCTCTTCCAACCTGTGCACGACCAAAAATTCGAGCTGCTGCGGCTCCCGCCATTGCCAGGCACGGGCTTGTTGCAGCACTTGGTCCAGCCAGACCCGGGGGTCTTGGAATTCAACCAGCGCGGCGAGGCTTTCGCTGTGCTCGGTCAGCAGGTAGCGCAGGATATTGGCGTGCAGGATGACTTCGGCCTGGGGGTTGGGCGTGTTCAACCAAGGTGCAGGTACAGGGACCGAATACTCGCCGGGCGCCGGGTTTTCGCTCTGGCACCAATGGCCGTCGTGCCAATAGCACACACTGATCAGTGGGCCGAGGAACGCCGGCCAATGCTCGTTCGGCAGATGGGCCAGAGCGCGGGCCAAGGTACGGTTATCTTGAAAGCGATACAGGGTCTGGCTTCCAACCGCCCCTACTACCAGGCGGTCGCGCCAGTGTCGGACCACGCCAGACAGGTCATCGTCGGGCAGGCTGCCCAGCCAGCCCCAGTTCGCCTCTGGATACTGCAACAGGTCGACCAGCGCGGGCTCACCCACCTGCTCCAGCAGCAGAATAAAGGGGCCTGCCGCTGCCAGCTCGGCCACGGCTGTTTCACCGTACAGGCTGCAATACTGCGACAGATTGCGGCCCGCCAAGAGCGATTGGCGTGCGTCGTAGTTACCGTCAAGGATCAGGCACAGTCGGCGCCCCGCCTGGTGCTGTTGGGCCATCCACTGGCCTGGCTCACTCGGCATCACGCGGCCCTCTGCGTGACAGTGCAACGGCCTTCGCGACATTGCTCACACACCGGGCAAAAGTCCGCGCCCAACTGTCGGGCCATGTCCAGAATGGCGCCCTGCGCCGCCGAGATGTTCGGTACACCCGCTGCCCACAAAGGGTTCGCTGGCCTGGTCACGGGAGGCAAGCCACCGACGGTAATTGGCCTGCTGCTGAAAATGCCACCCGCCTGGATCAGCAGGTGCTCGCCACCGGCCTTGAAACTCAGGTGTGCACCCGCGTCGATGACCAGGCTGGCGCCTGCCTTGAGGTAGATCTGCTGCCCAGCCTCGATGACCATGGACTGACCAATATGTGTCTGGCTGTCACCTTGCACGTGCAAATGATCGTTCGCTTTGAGCTCGGCCTTGCGATCACCCGTAATGGATCGATACTCCCCGTTTTCCAGTTGAACCGTGCTTAACCCCCGAATGATTTCACGGCGCTCTCCGGCCACTTCCAAGCGGCTGTCATGGCCCACCCGCTGCTCCAGATCGCGTTGGGCGCGCAGGTAGATGAGTTCCTCGCCGTGGCGGTCTTCAAGGTGCAACTCATTGGCACCCGCGCCGCCCTGGGAACTGCGGCTGCGCAACACACTGCGCGTCTTGTGTTGCGGCAAAGGATAAGCAGGCATGTGCAATGCATTGGGCAAGCAACCGTTGATCAACGGCTGGTCGGGATCGCCCTCCAGGAAAGTCACCAATACCTCCATGCCCACGCGCGGAATCAGCATTGCGCCAAAGCCATCTCCCGCCCAACCGGATGCCACCCGCACCCAGCAACTGCTTTTGTCGTCGGTGTTGTCCAGGCGGTCCCAATGAAAACGCACCTTCACCCGGCCATAGGCGTCGCAATGCACCTCCTCGCCTGCCGGCCCCGTCACAGTGGCGGTTTGGCTGCCTTGGATGGTCGGCTTCGGGTGTTTGAGGGGCGGCCTGTGCGCTGCGCGCCAGGGTGTTGCGGTGAATCGGTTGCGATACCCCTGGAATGTGTCAGCCGCAAACACCGCTTCCTCCAGCACCTGCGGTTGATAGCCCTCATGGCGCACCGAGGTGAGCAGCCACAAGTCGTTACAGGAAGGATCGGGGTGTTCACACAGCTCAAGAAAATGGCCGCTGCTTAACGCCGGTTGATCGCTCCTGCCCAGTGCGCGATGACGGTCGCTTTGATGTCGCTCCAAGCCACGACGCGCCAATTGCCGGCCCCGCGCATGAGCGGTGAAACCGGCGGGATAACGATAGTCTTCGAGGGGTTGCGCCGATGCAGGGCCGGCCGTGTCTTGCAGGCGCAGCGACGGATGCTGGAAGTCGTGATCGCGAAGCACCATTTGCCGAGTGCGGGTTTCCAGGCACAGGTCGAAACGCCGGATCGCTCTCGCTTCGCCTGCCAGCTCGCCCGTCGAGCAAAAGCGCTGCGCAGCCAAGCGCCGAAACACAGTCTGGTCATCACCGAACACCAGCAGATGATTGTTCGGGCTGTGGCGAAAATGGTAATGAATGCCCTCCTCCTCACACAACCGCTGGATAAAGTGCAGATCGGTTTCCGCGTACTGCACGCAGAACGTGCGTGGCGGGTAGACCACAGGGCCGAGTTCGAAGGCATAGGCGTCGGCAAAGATGCCATGGTGTTCAAGGACCGCCGCAATGATCTGCGGCACGCTGCATTGTTGGAAAATCCGCTGGTCGCGCCGATGGGCAAGACACGCCAGGCGGGGGGCCAGAGTGAGATGGTACCGGGTGAGTCGAACGCCCGGGTCATACCGGCCGACCGCGTAGACCTGCCCGTGCAGCCCGGCATCGGCTTCGCCGAAGTCCAGGTAGGCGGGCTGGTGGAGCAGCGCCTCCAGATCCAGGGAGGGATTTTCACTGACTAATTGCAGTTTAATGAAAAAGGGTTGATTAACGACTTCGCGGCCTTTGAACGCCAGCACCTGAAAGTCGTTGTTTATTTCTGGAAGTATCAATTTGAAACGTGAAACAGCAAACGTATCAACCATCCGCAAGTTACCCATCATCAATGATTTGATTGAAAGGCTTTCTCCCTTCGGATGCTGATTTAACTGCCGGGAAAAAGCGCCTGAATGCGTTGAAGCTTAGCGATTCCAGGCGAAAAGCGGCCCTTAAAAGATAAAAAAGAAGTTTCGTACGGTGTAGCCGGAAGTGTCTTTTACAGAATAAGACAAAAGATTAGTTACCCTCCTCCAACAACGAGAACACTCCCACACTAACTCTACAAAATTACCTAACAGACAAGGAAACAGCTGACACTTATTAAAGATATCAGCTGCACTTCCAAATTCAGGTTTGCGGGCGTGCAGCCCCGAACAAACTGACGCTCAGCAGCGTTTCACCCTGACTCTGCAACCGTACCGGCGCCGTGCCACCCGGCATGACCACCGCCACGTCCCCTGCCTCGACCCAACCCGCCCGCCACGCTGCGCATGCCACCGCGCTGGCGCTGGTCCCGGAGGACGCGGTAGGCCCCTCACCCCGCTCAAACACGCGCGCGATAAGCTGATTGCCTGTAGACCGAGCGGCCCATTGCAGATTAACCCCGGCCAAACACGGTTGGCCGCGCCCGGCTGGTGGCGCAAAAGCAATCGCCTGCAGCGGCTCAAACAGTGAGGGGTGGAGCATCGACTGATTGTCAGGTAACGCCGAGGTTTGCTCGACGAGCGTGACGCAATGGGGATTACCGACACGGACAAACTGGCTTTGTGCCCAGTGCCGGTTGATCGCCGCCAGCGCGTCGACGTGACTGAATTCGCGCGCGCCCATGGCAACCGAATTGATACCGCAAGCACCCACCGCTGCTGGCCCAAACTCCGGCTGTCCCAGGGCCAGCCAGAATCCTGCAAGCTGTTCGTAGACCGCAGGTTCCACATAGGTCGCAAGGGGTGACGCGGTATCCGCGTTGTCGTGATGCACCCGTAACTCACAGCCTTGAGTCATCAAGCCTTGATCAGTGAGCGACTGAGAAAAAATCGTCAGTCCATTACCACTGCGCTCGGCAAGTGAGCCGTCCGTATTGACGATCAATACGTCAAACGGCGGCGCCGACTGGAAGGGCCCGACCAATAAACCATCGCAGCGGTGTGCCTTGGCATCCGCTGCACGCGGCAACGCGCCCCATCCACATTCAGACGCGATAGCCGACGAAGCCCAATCCTTGCGCGTGTTCGCGGCCAGGTCGGCGCGTTCGGGCACGTCAATGCCTCGGTTGCGCAAATAGCCCGGACTGACCACGCCATAGATATTGCCCCGTGCGTCGTAGAACAGGGTCATATCGCTACCTGACTGAAAATTTTCATCGGCTCATCCGTCCAATTGCATTCACATTTGGCGGCAGCGTATTACAGAACGGTCGTCCCGTGGGAAGTGAGCTGGAAGGTGGTAATCCAACGCAAGATAGCTGGGGTTCGTCCATTCTCGCGCAGATTACGCACCTTCCAGACCACCGCCTGAAGACTCGATAGCCTTTGTGTGGTAGCGGCCCTTGAGTGCGTTCCAAGGCTATAAAAATAAATTCCCCGCCTGCGCGCCAATCCCTATCGCCAAGGGAACCCGGCTCGCTCGACAGGGCCTGATGTGCAAGGATGTCGCGCCGGACATCGTTCGTTGAACGCAAAACCAAGGATTTTTCATGACTGCCATCCCCACCCCAGCGCCCGTGGTTCCCGGGCGGCTGGAGCAAATGTCGACCCGTATCGCCTTTTTCATCGCCGGTTTCGGCATCGCGGCCTGGGCGCCGCTGGTGCCGTATGCCAAAGCGCGCGCAAATCTCAATGAGGGCACACTGGGCCTGTTGCTGTTGTGCCTGGGGGTTGGGTCGATTATCGCCATGCCCGTCGCGGGCGCCCTGGCCTCACGCTATGGCTGCCGACGCGTACTGACGGCCGGCACCCTCATGATCTGCCTCGCGCTGCCAATGCTCGCTACGGTCAGTTCGATTCCATTGCTGATGGCCGCGCTGTTCCTGTTTGGCGCAGGCCTGGGCAGTGTGGATTCGACGGTCAACCTGCAAGCGGTGATCGTTGAACGCGCCAGTGGCAAAACCATGATGTCGGGCTTCCACGGTTTGTTCAGCCTGGGCGGCATTGTCGGCGCGGCGGGCGTGGCCGGGTTGCTGGGGCTGGGCTTGTCGCCGCTGCAGGCAACACTGGTGGTGATCGTCATCATGGCGGCGGCACTGCTCAAAGCCGGACCGCACCTGTTGCCCTACGGCAGTGAAAGCTCGGGCCCGGCGTTTGCTGTACCGCACGGTGTGGTGCTGTTTATCGGCTGCCTGTGTTTCATCGTGTTTCTGGCCGAAGGTGCGGTGCTGGATTGGAGCGCAGTGTTCCTCAGCGCCGAGCGCGGCCTCGATGAAGCCTATGCCGGCCTGGGTTATGCGGCGTTCGCCTTGACCATGACTGCGGGGCGCCTGACCGGTGATGCCATCGTTCGACGCCTGGGCGCCACCCGGGTGATCGTGATTGGCGGCACGCTGGCAACCGCCGGCATGTTGCTCGCTACGTTATTCCCGGCCTGGGAAACTGCATTGCTGGGGTATGCGTTGGTAGGTGCCGGTTGTTCGAATATCGTGCCGGTGCTGTACACCGCCGTCGGTAAACAGAAGGTCATGCCGGAACATATCGCGGTGCCGGCCATCACCACTCTGGGGTATGCCGGCATTCTCGCCGGCCCTGCAGTCATCGGCTTTATCGCTCACGGCAGCAGCTTGAGCACCGCCTTTGTGCTGATTGCAATGCTGCTGGCCGGCGTGGCTATCAGCGGCAAAATTCTCAAGGTGTAAACCGCTCACCGCACAAGACCAGGGTGTTACCTGGCTTTGTGTGTCGCGTGCTGTTCCAGCCAGCGCTCCAGGCTTTTGTTGCAAAGCCATCCCTCGTGCCTGGGGCGACCAAACATACGCGTGTTATTGGCGCGCTCCAATGAGCGTAGTAAACCCGGGCGCTCAATGATGTTTTTTGCCGTGTACACGCAGTGTTCGCTGTACTTCTTCCTGGGTAACCCAGTGGCGGGCTCCAGAATGGGCATGCCCCGTGAATCGGTGTCGTCGGGGTCATTCATCACGGTTTCAAGCAGTGCGATGTCCAGATATTCAAAGGTTTCAAAAAACACCGTGCGGTCTTTGGACGTGTCCCTCAATGGTTTGAAATAGCCTTGTAAAGCCTGCACGACCTCGGTGTTGCCCTGGCCATGAAAAGGGTCCTGGCTGAAGGCGCTGGAGGAGCTGTTGCCCCGTAACGTGGCGGCGGCGGCGTTCAAGCTGTCGCGGGTGATATACCCCGTGCAATCGATGATCGCGTCGTTCAGCGACGGGCGATTGAGAATTTCCCTGATCACCAGAATCATACGGTCCCGCACATTACTCTCCCGTCAACGCTTGCGCTGCGATCTGGCGCAGCGACGACTGCGTCAAGCGACCTTCTTTCAAGAACGCATGCAGGTCGCCAAAGTGTCTCTCCAACTCGCCCGCCAATTGGCTATCCGTCGAGGTCGGACCGGGAGGTGTGGTGTTCGCGCGAGCAGTGGGTGCATTCTGCAGCGTCTGGTGGCGCAGCGAAGACAGGCCTGCGCGCAACAACGCAGGCCGTCGTACCGGCACATCCGGCGTTGCGTATTGCGCGTCGCAAGGTGGATGAAAAACGGGTGGCGGCGAAACCCAACGGGCCTCTGGCCCGCCCATCGTCGTTGGCTGCCCGCACGGTATTGCACCATCAATCTTCATACGTCATCTCCCACCTGTTGCAGATCTGTACTTGCTTGAAAGTCACCATCAAGGTGCCCCCAATCATCGAATTGATGCCTGGGCAGCAAGCAGCGGATATGTGGTTAGTGGCGTGCAATAGTTCCGGTCAACGGGCGAATACCCATAACAGCATGTAAAAAGACCCTGAGACGCCGGTTAAAGCTGGCCTTTGCCCACGCCACCAGGCGGCGAGGCCATTGGTCAGCGCGGCCCACACGCAATGGGCTTGCCTCAACCCCTTGGCATCCGGCTGGCTTGCATGCCCCGGCGCAAGCAGGCCACGGATAAAATCATCGGCGACTGGGGCCTGGAATTTGCGCTGGCCCACAAAGGCTTTCACTCGCAGCGCTTCGGTGGCGTGCACCTTGCGCAGCGCTGCTGATGCCCCGTCCACGTTTTCCGATGTTGAGCGAGCAAGGATATGCCGGCAGTGGAAGGCGCCACGGCCAGCGGATTGGCCGGATTGAAACAAAGTTGAAGTCATGTATGGGCCCTGGCTCAGCGTCTGAAAAGCGACCAGTACGATCAAATCCTCTGGTTATAGGCTGTGTGGCAAACGCGCGAAAACAGTTCCTGCGCAGGCCGTACGCAAGTGGGTAGCCGCTGGGTAAACAGGCAAAAAAATCGCAGCCCGTGAGCTGCGATGTTTCATTTCAACGGCCGGTCAGAACCCGACGCTTGCCTGTACGAAGAACGTACGCGGCTCGCCAAGGTACAAGCCGGAATTGTTGTCACTGGAGCGTGTGTAGTGCTGCTGGTCGAAGACGTTTTTCACACCCACACCCAGTTTAAGGTTCGACAGTTGCGCACCGAAGTCATACCCGCTGCGCACGTTAACCGACACATAACCCGCGATATCCCCGTACTGGCCATCGGCGGTGCCCTGGGTAATGTAAGTGGTGCCGGTGCCTGGCGCGCGTTGACCGGACTGGGCATAGACGTCCAGGTTATGGGTCCAGTGGTTGATGTCGTAACGCAGGCCCAGTGTCGCCACTTCACGAGAGTACAGCGGCAGGTCGCGGCCCTTGAACGGTACATCGCCTTCGGAGGTGGCCTTGGTGTAGGTGAAACCGGCGCTGGCGGTCAGGCCGTCGAGGCGTGGGTCCAGGTGCGACAGGTCATAGTGGGCCGAGGTTTCGATACCCTGGTGTTTGGTAGCACCCAGATTGGTCCAGCCCACGTCGTTGCTGACGTATTGCAGCTCATCCGAGAAGTCGATGTAGAACAGCGTCACTTCGCCGCCCCAGACGCTGTCGTTGTAGCGCGTACCGATTTCGTAGGTCTTGGCTTTTTCCGGGTTCAGGCCGTTGGCGGTCTGGTCACCGTTACCGCCCTGCCCGAGTTGGAAGTACTGCAGGCTACCGAAGGACGTTTCGTAGTTGGCGAACAGTTTCCAGGCGTCGGAGACGTGGTACATCACGCTCAGGGCCGGCAGCGGCTCGTTGTTGCTGACCTCGCGATTTTTCTCCTGGGTGCGCACACCGTTCAAGGCGACTACCGGGCGGTCGTGCCAAGTGGTCTTGATGTCTTCGAAGCGAATGCCCGGGGTAATGGTCCACTTGCCGATATCGATTTTGTTATCGATATAGAAGGCGTTGGCCTCGGTGCCGCCGGTGCGGTCCTGGTAGACGTGCCCGTCGTTCTGGCCGCCCGGCGTCGGTACGTTATTGACCAGGTTCAAGCTGGTAGCCTGCTCGTGCATGCCTTCCTTGAGGTAGCGATAACCCAGACTGACTTCCTGGGTGCTCGGCCCCACGTCGAACACGTGGGACACCCGTGGCTCGATGCCGAAGGTGTAGTAGGTGCGCGGGTAGGAACTGATGGTCTTCAGGTCGCGGTTGGCGATGTTGCTGCCGCGGAAACTGTCGGAGTAGTAAGTCAGCACTTCGGCCTGGGTACGGTCGTCGATCTGACGGATGTACTTGAAGGACACGTCCTTGCGCCGGCC
This sequence comes from Pseudomonas sp. M5A4_2d, assembly GCF_053345295.1. NCBI lineage: Bacteria > Pseudomonadati > Pseudomonadota > Gammaproteobacteria > Pseudomonadales > Pseudomonadaceae > Pseudomonas > Pseudomonas sp. M5A4_2d. Next base: position 213,939 of record NZ_JBKEZW010000010.1, read on the forward strand.
GCTGAAGTTGTCCCAGTCACGCACCGACTGATACGGGTTGGCGCGGAACTGCTGCTGAGTCAGGCCGCCGGGCATATCGGCGCTGGCGTCGTAGTAGTGGAAGTTCAGCGAGAAATCGTCTTGATCGGTCGGTGCCCAGTGGGTCTTGAAGATCACATCGTCGATGTCGTTGCTGTTGTTACTGCTGCGATAGCCATCACCCTTGACCCCGGAATACAGCAGCGCTGCGCCGATACCGTTGTCCGCGGTGCCGCCGACGAAGGCGTTTTCAATGTGTTTCCAACCGCCGTGGGCCGAAGTTTCCAGGGTGGTGCCGACGTCGCCGGAGAATTTTTCCGGGATGGCGCGGGTCACGAAGTTGATCACACCACCGACGTTCTGTGGCCCATAACGCACGGAGCCGGCCCCGCGCACCACGTCGATGCTGTCCAGGTTGCCGGCGGAAATCGGTGCCATCGACAGTTGTGGCTGGCCATACGGGGCGAACGCCGCCGGCACGCCATCGATCAGTACGGTAGAGCGTGGCGACAGGCGCGAGGTCAGGCCGCGAACGCCTACGTTCAGGGAAATGTCGCTGCCGCCGGTGCCGTTGGCTTCCTGCACCTGTACGCCAGGCACACGGCGCAATACGTCACCGACGTTCATCGCGCCCTGCTCCACCATTGCTTCGCGGCGGATCACCGTCCGCGCGCCGGGGTGGTTCTGCACCACTTCGGCATTGGCGTCGCCCAGCCAGTCGCCGACCACCTTGATGTCGGTGACGCCCAACTCCAGCGGCGAGCCGGCTTCCCCGGTGCCGTTGCTCTGCGGGCGCAGGGTCACGGAGCCCGCGTCCATCTGATAATCCAGGCCGCTGCCGTGCAGCAATTGGCCCAGTGCTTGTTCGGGCGAGACATTGCCATCTACCGCAGGGGCTTGTTTGCCCGCAACCATCTCAGGGCTGAAAAACACTTGCAGGGACGTTTGCTGGCCCAGCTGGCTCAACGCTGCGCCCAACGGCTGGGCCCGAATATGGATGCCATCGGCAGCGTAGGCTGCAGGCAACGCGGCGCTGACAGCCAGTGCCAGGGCGAGTGGAGCCCAGCAGGCGATTTTAGTGTTGCTCACTTTATTGTTGTACACGGCGAGTTTTTTCACGTCGAACCTAGTCCTGTGATCGCAAGAGTGCGCGACTGTTAATGCAAACCAGTTGCAGTTGCAGAAGAAGACGTAGAACTCGAAAAAAACCTGAATCTCAGCGTGAAATAATTTCCTGACTGCCATCCGGCAAGGCGCGCACCGCGACCGGCAGGATGTGCGGCAAGGCTTTGAGCAAGGCGTCGGTGTCGCTGGACTTGAACACGCTGGTCAGGCGCAGGTTGCTGACCGCAGCGGTATTGACCCGCAACGGTTGCTCGCGGTAACGCGATACTTCCCGCACCACTTCGCCGAGGGTGGCGTTGTTGAACACCAACTTGCCGGTGCGCCAGGCCGTCAGCTCATCGGCATTCACCGCATACGCCGCTGCGACTTGCCCTTGAGGATCAACATGCGTGCCCCGCCCCGCCGTAAGCGTGACGATTTGATCCGACGAGCGCCCCTGTACCTTGACCGTGCCGGCCTCGACCACCACGCGGGTCTGGTCGTCATCGCGGCGCACATCAAACCGCGTGCCGGTGACCGTCACCTGGCCGGCCCCGGCAGCGACAATAAAGGGACGGCGGGTGTCATGTTCGACGCTGAACATGGCTTCGCCCTGTTTCAGCTCGACACCGCGCCGGCCCTTTTCGTAGTGCACCGCGACGACGCTGCGGCTGTTGAGGTCCATCATCGAACCGTCGGGCAAGGCCACCTGGCGATGCTCGCCCAGGCGAGTGCTGAACTCGGCGCTGTAGGGTTTGGTGTGATCAAGCGCGCTGAATAGTCCCAACCCCAAGGCAGCGGCGACCACGCTGGCGGCGATGGCATAACGCAAGATTGCCCGGCGCTCGGGGCGCTCGACCGGCTCATCGCACAGGGCCTGCAAACGGGCCTTGGGCAACAGGTCGGTGGCGCTCCACACGCCTTGCAGCAGGTCAAATTCGTATTGGTGCTCCGGGCACTCATTGCGCCAGGCGTCGAAACGTTGGCGCTCTTCGACGCTCAACTCGGCGTCTTGCAGGCGTACAAACCATTGCGCGGCTTCGTCGCGAGAACGGTTATCCATCATGGAAGATCCTGTTTCAAGGCGGGTCATGGGGCCATCGCATCCAGGCGGTCACGCAGATGCCGCAGGGTGCGGATCATATACTTTTCCACCATGTTTTTTGAAAGCCCCAGGCGTACGGCGATTTCCTGCTGGGTGAGACCCTCGATCTTCTGCCAGATGAAAATCCTGCGGCAGTTGACGGGCAACTCGGCCAAGGCCCGCTCGATGGAGTCCGCCAACTGGATCGCGTGCATGAAATGCTCCGGGTCGCCGCTGTGGGGCGAACGCTGATCAAAGGTTTCCAGCGCCAGCGCTTCACGGCGGTCTTCGCGGCGGTAAGCGTCTACGGCGATATTGCGCGCTGTTTGATGCAGATAAGCGCGCGGTTGCTCAACCTCGGTCGGACGCGACTCGAGCACCCGCACGAAAGTGTCGTGGGCCAGATCTTCGGCCTGCTGACGGTTTTTCAGGCGACGTGTCCAGGTTCCGATCAACTCTTCGTAATGCTCGAAAAAGCCTGTTCTGCGGGGCGGCTGAGGAATCATCGCGAGAGCACTGGGGAGGCGGGACGTGAATAGTAATGCTTCCTATTAAGCGGGGCAATTGATTCCCGGCGTGCGGGTGCCGGGTGAACTTGTGCCCCATCGCGTCAGTCAGCAGAAAGGACTCTCATAAAACGGTGGGTGGGCGATGCAGATTTCATTGCAACAACAAGTGGCCCTGGTCACCGGCGCCAGTTCCGGCATTGGTGCTGGCGCCGCCAAGGCCCTGGCCGAAGCCGGGGCGGCCGTGGTGCTCAATTACAATTCCCAGGCGGCACCCGCCGAAGCCCTCGCCGCTCAGATAAACGCCGACGGCGGCCGAGCGGTGGCCATCGGTGGTGATGTGTCAAAAGAGGCCGACGTGGAACGCCTGTTCGCCCAGACCCTCGACGCCTTCGGCCACCTGGATATTCTGGTCGCCAACTCCGGTTTGCAAAAAGACGCCAACCTGGTGGACATGACCCTCGACGACTGGAACACCGTGATCGGCGTCAACCTCACCGGCCAGTTCCTGTGTGCCCGCGCCGCCGTGCGTATCTTCAATCGCCAAGGCGTGCGCGAAGGCGTGTCGCGAGCGGCCGGCAAGATCATTCACATGAGTTCGGTGCATCAAATCATCCCGTGGGCCGGGCACGTGAATTACGCGGCCTCTAAAGGCGGGGTCGAGATGCTGATGCGTACCCTTGCCCAGGAAGTCAGCGAGCAGCGCATACGGATCAATGGCATTGCACCGGGTGCGATTCGTACGGCGATCAACCGTGCGGCCACGGAAGGCGCGGCGCAAAAGGAGTTATTGAAGCTGATTCCTTATGGCCGGGTCGGCGACGTGGAGGACGTGGCCAATGCGGTGGTCTGGCTGGCGAGTGACGCCTCCGATTACGTGGTCGGCAGCACCCTGTTCATCGATGGCGGCATGAGCCTTTATCCGGAGTTTCGTGGCAATGGTTGATTTCAAGAACGAACCTCAAAGCGCCATTGATGCCCACGGCATCATCGGTGATATGCGCAGTGCAGCGCTGGTCAATGACACCGGCAGTATCGACTTTTTCTGCTGGCCGGAATTCGACAGCCCGTCGATCTTTTGCTCGCTGCTGGACACACCTGAGGCCGGCGCTTTCCAGCTCACTCCCGACCTGCCCAACGCCCGCCGCGAGCAAATCTACCTGCCCGACACCAACGTGCTGCAAACCCGGTGGCTGAGCGATGAGGCGGTGGTGGAAATCACCGACCTGCTGGCGGTCACCGAAGAAATCGACGACCTGCCGCTGTTGATCCGCCGGGTGCGCGTTGTCAGCGGCAAGGCCACGATCCACCTGCGCTGCGCCGTGCGTCATGACTATGCCCGCTCGGCAACGCACGCCGCGGCCGACGAGGGCGGCGTGCTGTTCACTGCCGACGGCCAGCCTGGCCTGCGCCTGGTCGGCAGCCACCCGTTAAGCCTCGACGATCATTCGGCAGTCGCCAGCTTTACCCTGACCCAGGAAGAAGGCGCCGAATTTGTATTGGGCGGCGAGGACGATCCGCGCGTGACCAACCACTGTACCGACCTGTACCTGGAGCGCACCTTGAAGTTCTGGCGCGGCTGGATCGCGCAGTCGAATTACCGCGGGCGCTGGCGCGAAATGGTCAACCGCTCGGCCCTGGCCCTCAAGCTGCTGACCTCACGCAAACACGGCGCCATCATCGCCGCCGCCACCTTCGGCCTGCCGGAAACACCCGGCGGCGAACGCAACTGGGACTACCGCTACACGTGGATCCGCGACGCCTCGTTTACCGTCTACGCGTTCATGCGCCTGGGCTTTATCGAGGAAGCCAACAGCTACATGCGCTGGCTCAAAGGCCGGGTCAGTGACTGCTGCGGCCAGCCGACCAAAATCAACATCCTCTATGGCATTGACGGTCGCCAGGAACTGCCGGAAACCGAGCTGGACCACTTCAGCGGGCATGGCGGCGCCAAGCCTGTGCGCGTCGGCAATGAGGCCTTCGACCAGATCCAGCTGGATATCTACGGCGAGCTGATGGACGCGGTGTACCTGGTTAACAAATACGGTGAAGCCATCTCCCACGAAGGCTGGAAACACACGGTGGAAGTCGCCGACCAGGTTTGCGAAATCTGGAATCAGAAGGACGTCGGCATCTGGGAAATGCGCGGCGAGCAGCATCACTTCCTGCACTCACGCCTGATGTGCTGGGTGGCGCTGGACCGCGCAATCCGCCTGGCCTCCAAACGCTCGCTGCCCGCCCCGTTCGCACGCTGGGACCAGACACGGCAGGCGATTTATGCCGATATCTGGAGCAACTTCTGGAATGAAGAGCGCGGGCACTTCGTGCAACATATCGGCAGCACCGCCCTTGATGGCTCGATGTTGCTGATGCCGCTGGTGCGCTTCGTCGCGGCCACTGACCCACGCTGGCTGTCGACACTGGAGGCGATCCAGAAAAGCCTGGTGCGTGACGGCATGGTTTATCGCTACCGCAACGATGACAGCCAGATTGACGGCTTGCAAGGCACCGAGGGCGCGTTCGCCGCCTGCTCGTTCTGGTACGTCGAGTGCCTGGCGCGGGCCGGTCAAGTCGAGAAAGCCCACCTGGAATTCGAACAACTGCTGCGCTATGCCAACCCCCTGGGTTTGTACGCCGAGGAGTTCGACAGCCAGGCCCGGCATCTGGGCAATACACCCCAGGCGCTGAGCCACTTGGCGCTGATCAGCGCAGCGACCTTTCTGGACCGTAAACTCAGTGGGGAAAAGACCGTCTGGCAACCCTGACCGGGACGCCACCAGGGAACCCCAGCCGGTGCTGAAAAACGCCGGCCTGCTGGCTACCCATCCCGGCGAGCAAGACTATTGCCCTCAAGTACATGCCGCATCGTCATTCGGTATCGGCTAGAGTTCCAGCACCTTCGGCCACCTCGTTCGAGCGCATCATGAACACATCCGCCCCGCTACTTTACGTGCGCACTTCCATGCTCGATGTGGCCTATGAAGCCCACGGCCCCGACGACGGTGAGCCGGTTATCCTGTTGCATGGTTTCCCCTACGACCCACGCGGCTACGATGACATTGCGCCGGCCCTGGCCGAGCGCGGGTGCCGGGTGTTAGTGCCCTACCTGCGTGGCTATGGCCCGACGCGGTTTATCGATGAGCAGGTGATGCGTTCCGGCCAACAGGCGGCGTTGGCCAAGGACCTGCTGGATTTCATGGATGCGCTGTCTATCCAGCGCGCGACCCTGGCGGGCTATGACTGGGGTGGGCGCGCCGCCTGTATCGTCGCGGCGCTGTGGCCGGAGCGGGTGCGTGGGTTGGTGACCGGGGATGGCTATAACATTCAGGATATCGCCCAGTCGCCCACGCCAAGCGCACCGGAGACTGAGCATAGGCTGTGGTACCAGTTCTACTTTCACACCCCGCGCGGCGTAGACGGTCTGACCGCCAATCGTCGTGAGCTCTGTGAGTTATTGTGGCAGCTGTGGTCACCGACCTGGGCCGAAGGTCCGGCTCTGTATGGCCAGACCGCGCCGTCGTTTGATAACCCGGATTTTGTCGAGGTGGTGATTCACTCCTACCGCCATCGTTTCATGTACGTCCCCGGCGACCCGACGCTGGAGTTCATCGAGCGGGCCCTGGCACTGCAGCCGCCGATTTCGGTACCGAGCATTTCGTTGTGCGGCGCCGATGATGGCGTGGGCCCGGCCGCGGTTGAGGATGACGATGTGGAACAGTTCACCGGCGTTTATCGGCGCGAAGTCTTGGCCGGCGTCGGTCACAATATTCCCCAGGAAGCACCGCAGGCGACTCTTGCAGCGATTTGCGAATTGCTTGATCGGACGTGACGTCAGCGTGCAGCCGCGACCCTGACACTGAAGACGTTACCCTGCCCTGCCCTGGCAACAGGCCTGGGCGAAACGAATCATTTCATCTTCTGAAAGCGCCGGCGCTGAAGACGGTGCAATAACACATCACCTGGGTTCAAACCGGTACGTTTTCATTCAGGCCGGTTGGCAGAAGCGCTCGCGATAGGCCTGGGGCGTGACGTCCAGGGCCCGCAGAAAACTGCGTCGCAGGGTCTCCTCGCAACCGAAACCACACTGCACGGCGATGCGTTTGATCGAGGCTGTGCTGTCGGCCAACTGCCGGCGCGCGGCGTCAACGCGTATCAACTCGACCGCACGCGCCGGAGTTTGCCCGGTTTCAGCGCGATAGTGGCGTACAAAACTGCGTTCGCTCATACCCGCCTGGGCCGCCAGTGTGGGAATGTTCAGATCGAGGCTGAGGTTTTCGGCGATCCAGACGTGCAAATCGGCGAAGCGACTGTCACCTTTTTGCAAGGACAAGGCCGCGCTGAATTGGGATTGGCCACCCGGACGCTTGAGAAACACCACCAGATGCCGCGCCACTTCCAGGGCAACGGCCCGGCCGAGGTCTTCCTCCACCAGGGCCAGGCACAGGTCGATGCCGGCCGTTACACCGGCAGAGGTCCACACCGCGCCTTGCTGGATGAAAATCGGGTTGGACTCCACCGTCAGCAAAGGGTATTTGCGCGCCAGTTCGTCACAGCGAGTCCAGTGGGTGGCCACGCGACAGCCATCGAGCAAGCCGCTGGCGGCCAGCAAAAAAGCGCCGGTGCACACCGAGGTCATGCGCCGGGTGTGCTGGGCTTTTTGCTTCACCCACCCCACCAGTGCGCCGTCTTCGGCGGCACCGTACACACCCCAGCCGCCGGCGATCACCAGTGTGTCGCACGGCGTGTCGGCTGCGGGCAGAGGTTCGGCCAACAGCGCCAAGCCAGCCGAGGTGATCACCGGCGTCGTCTGCGCGGCGATCACCGAGGCCGCGTAGGGCAACGGCAAGCCGCGCTGGCGTGCCAGGTCGTTGGTCGAGGCGAACACCTGCAACGGCCCGGTTACGTCGAGTACCTGTGCGTTATCAAAAGCGAGTACGTGGATTATTCGAGTCATGATTGGCGTAATTGGTGGGCTTAATGGCGTATACGCCAAAGCCTAGGCCTCTAGAGTGAAGCCGTCTACCTCTCCCGTAATCGGAGCTTCACTCATGACCTTGCAGATCGGTTTTCTCTTGTTTCCCGGTATCCAGCAACTGGACCTCACCGGTCCCTATGACGTGCTGGGCTCGCTGCCGGATGTGGAGTTGCACCTGCTGTGGAAAGACCTGGCGCCGGTCACTTCCAGCACCGGGCTGGTGTTCACCCCGACCATGACCTTTGCCGATTGCCCGCGCCTGGATGTGATTTGCGTGCCCGGCGGGGCCGGTGTCGGCGCGCTGATGGAGGACCCGCAAACCCTGGATTTCTTGAAGGACCAGGCACAGACCGCGCGCTACGTGACGTCGGTATGCACCGGTTCGCTGGTACTCGGCGCGGCGGGTTTGCTGCGCGGTCGCAAGGCCACCACGCATTGGGCTTACCACGACCTGCTCGCTCCGCTCGGCGCGATCCCGGTGCAGGCGCGGGTGGTGCGTGACGGCAACTTGTTTACCGGTGGCGGCATCACCGCCGGGATCGACTTCGCCCTCACGCTGGCCGCCGAGCTGTACAGCGAGGACGTCGCGCAACGGGTGCAACTACAGATCGAATACGCACCGGCGCCACCCTTCGACGCGGGCAGCCCGGAAACCGCCCCCAAGCACGTTCTGGAGGAAGCCAACAAGCGCACAGCGGAGTCGCATCGGGTACGTGCCGAGGTTGTGGCGCGCGCCGCTGCACGGCTGCGCTGACTAACCCTGCCCCGCTGGACGCGACATCAGCGCCCAGCCCATTAATGGGGCTTGGCACTGCGGGTAGCGCTCGAAGAAATGGCTGAATGCGTGAAGTCGATCATTTCTTCCACGTCATCCGCCCGAGCGCGCGACCGGTAAAGTAGTCAAATGGATACAAACAAAAAATTGCGCTGATACTTTTTTAATAAAAATGCCGTGGTCGGCGCCAACTGCCTTTTGGACAACTTTATAACAAGGCACACGATTTTTACGCGTGCGTTTGAAAGGTCGCTCATACCCGCTCGAACGCCATTTTCAGGGCACTTGGGCCGCCTTTCAAAACCCTCCTTGTCCCTCTTTCCTACCTCCATTCAAAAAAGGTTTTCCCGCCCGGCAGGAAAATTCTCACATTTGTTTCTACACTCAAAATCACACCCTAGGACCGAGTGAATCGACAAGGAAGGTCAATAAAATGACACACAAAAAGACTAAACAAGGTGTCTACGGCAGCCCATCCGAAAAAAAGTCAACTTATTGACAAGGTCAGAAAAAAGGCGTTTTCTCTCACTGACAAAGCCAATAACCGGAAAACTCCTTTAGCCACTGCCCCCACGCATTTCCTTTGTTTTGGAAGGGAAAGGCTTGCGTTTTACCCAGAGTTGCCATCGTTCGCCCGCCCTCAAAAGCAGCGAACAGAAAGCCTGGAGTGCAATGAGGGATGTTTTTATGCGAGAAAAGTCGTCAGTCGTAAGCCTGTTTCTAACCCGTGCGGGTTTTGTTGAGTTCTTTGTGGTTTTCGTCAAATTGGTACACGGCCTGACTGCTATCTTGCCACCGCTGGTCCTGGTATTTTTCTTCGACACAATGGACCCCCAATTGCGCCCCCATTTCCTCGGCCTGCTGCTGTTTTTTGCAGTGCTGAGCGTGATTCTTTTCCATGCACTGGGGATCTATTCAGAAGAGTTGTTCAGCAATCGTCTGCGCCTGCGGACCAGCATCGTGGCCTGGTCCTCCGCGTTCTGCATCTTGCTGTTCATGTACCAGATCCTGCAGTTTTTCCCGCAATTGACTCCGCGCAACCTGGTGGCCTGGTACTTCACCAGCCTCGGGCTGTTCTGCCTTGAGCGCCTGGTGATGCTGCGCCTGTATCGCAACCTGATGCGCAAAGGCAAATACCTGCAACGCACGGTGATCCTGGGCTTCACCGACACGGCCGTGCACGTCGCCGACCACCTGCAACGCAATGGCGATATCCGTTCCGGCCTGATCGGTTTCATCGACGACCGTACCGAGCGCATTCCCAAGGAATTGAGCCACCTGCCCCTACTGGGCAATACCCGCGACCTGGAAAAGCTGATTCGTGCCGAACAGGTCAACCAAGTGATGATCTGCCTGCCCTGGGCCGCCGAAAAACGCATCCACGGGCTGGTCAATCGCCTGCGCCAGATGTCGGTGAACGTGATGCTGGTGCCCGACATGGCCGCCTTGCGCTATGGCCACAGCCGCATCACCGACGTGGGCGGCATTTTGATGTTCAACACCTCGCAGTTACCGCTGCGCGGCTGGTCGCCGTTCATCAAGCGCTGTGAAGACTTGCTGCTGGCCAGCCTGGCCTTGGTGGCGCTGTCGCCGGTAATGCTGCTGACGGCGATCGCGATCAAGCTCGACTCCAAGGGCCCGGTGCTGTTTCGCCAGAACCGGTTCGGCTACAACGACAACGAGATTCGCGTGTTCAAGTTCCGCTCGATGTTCACCGACCAGAGTGACTTCACCGCCGAGCAACAGACCACCCGCAAAGACCCGCGCATCACACGTGTGGGCCGCATCATTCGCAAGACCAGCATCGACGAGCTGCCGCAGTTGTTCAATGTGCTGCTGGGCAATATGTCCATGGTCGGCCCACGCCCCCACGCCACAGCAACCAAGGCCGCGGGTATTCCGTTCGAAGTCGCGGTGAGCGAGTACAGTTCGCGGCATCGGGTCAAGCCGGGCATCACCGGCTGGGCGCAGATCAACGGCTACCGGGGTGAAACCGATACCCTGATCAAGATCCAGAAACGTGTCGAGTACGACCTGGAATACATCTCCAAGTGGTCGGTGTGGTTTGACTTGTACATCGTCTTCATGACGGTCCCGGCCGTCCTCTCCACCAAGGAAGTCTATTGATGAATACCCTCAACGGATTAATTCCCTGCATCATTTCCGGTGGTTCGGGCACACGGCTGTGGCCGGTCTCCCGGCAGAACATGCCAAAGCCTTTCATGCGCATGCGCGATGGCCAGAGCCTGCTGCAAAAAACCTTCCAGCGCGCCGCCAAACTGCCCGGCGTGGAAAGCGTGCTCACGGTGACCAACCGCGACCTGCTGTTTCGCACCCTGGATGACTACCGCGTGGTCAACAAGGCCCACCTGCCCCTGGACCTGTTGCTGGAACCATTCGGCCGCAACACGGCGGCGGCCATCGCAGTGGCGGCGCTGCACGTGCAAGAGCATTTCGGCGACCAGGCGCAGTTGCTGGTGATGCCCGCCGACCATTTGATTCTCAATGAGGTCGCGTTCGCCGAAGCGGTCACCCAAGCCCGCGACCTGGCCGAAGCCGGCTACCTGGTCACCTTCGGCATCAAGCCCGACCACCCGGAAACCGGTTTCGGCTACATCGAAAAAGGCGAAGCACTGGGCGACGGCTTCCGGGTCAAACGCTTTGTCGAGAAACCTGACCTGGTCACCGCGCAAGGCTACCTCGACGGCGGCAAGCACCTGTGGAACGCCGGCATGTTCTGCTTCAAGGCCAGCACCCTGGTGGACGAACTCGCCGCCCACGCCCCCGACGTGCTGACAGCGGCCAAAGCGGCACTGGAACACAGCCATGACCTGCAAAACAAAACCTCGCGCCAGCGTGAACTGGACCCTGACGCTTTCGGCAGCGCGCCGGATATATCCATCGACGTGGCGTTAATGGAGAAGTCCAAGCAAGTCGCGGTCGTGCCCTGCGACATTGGCTGGAGCGACATCGGTTCCTGGGAAGCGCTGCGCCAACTCACGCCCAGCGATGCGCATGGCAACCAGGTCAACGGCGAAGCGATTTTGCATGACGTACACAACTGCTACATCGACTCGCCCAAGCGCGTACTGGGCGCCGTGGGCATACACGACCTGATCATCGTCGACACCCCCGATGCGCTGCTGATCGCCGACGCCCACCGCAGCCAGGACGTGCGCTTTATTGTCGCCGAACTCAAGCGCCAGAATCATCCGGCGTACAGCCTGCACCGCACCGTCACGCGGCCGTGGGGCACCTACACCGTGCTGGAGGAAAGCAGCCGGTTCAAGATCAAGCGCATCGTGGTCAAGCCCCAGGCGTCGCTGTCCTTGCAAATGCACCATCACCGCAGTGAGCACTGGGTGGTGGTCAGCGGCGCCGCACAGATCACCAATGGCGACCGCGATTTTCTGATCAACGCCAACGAGTCCACCTACATTCCGGCCGGGCACAAGCACCGACTGACCAACCCCGGCATCATCGACCTGGTGATGATCGAGGTACAAAGCGGCGAGTACCTGGGCGAAGACGACATCGTGCGTTTTGATGACATCTATGGGCGCGCGCCCGCAGAAGTGAAAAAGTGACATGCGCACCTCGTTGATCATCCCGACCCGCAACGCGTCCAGTCACCTGGCGCGGCTGCTGCCTGCGCTGAAAATGCAAACCCTGCAACCGGACGAGATGCTGGTAGTCGACAGCGCCTCCAGCGATGACACCGTGGCACGGTTTCGCGACTTCGGCGCCCGGGTCGAGGTGATCGACGCCCAAGACTTCAACCACGGCGGCACGCGCCGCTGGGCCAGTGAACAGGTGGACGGTGATGCGCTGATCATGATGACCCAGGACGCGATCCCCGACGGCCCCGAGACCTTTGCCAACCTGCTTGACGAATTGCAGCAAGACCCGCGCAGCGGCGTGGCGTACGGCCGGCAATTGCCACACCCCGGCGCCGGTGTGCTGGGCGCGCAGTCGCGGCATTTCAACTACCCGGCCCAGAGTCGCAGCAAGAGCATGGCCGATGCACCGCAGTTGGGCATCAAGACCTGCTTCAGCTCCGATTCGTTTTGCGTATACCGACGCAGCGCATTGCAGGCAGTCGGCGGCTTCCCCGCCAATGTGATCGGCAGCGAAGACGCCTACGTCGCTGCGCGCATGCTCCTCCAGGGCTACACCGTGCGCTACGCCGCCACCGCGCGGGTGTATCACTCCCACGATTACCGACTCATGGATGAGTTTCACCGCTACTTCGACATTGGCGTGTTCTACGGTCGCGAGCCGTGGATTCGCCAGGCCTTTGGCGACGCTGGCGGTGAAGGTAAACGCTATGTACTGGCTGAGCTCGCGGCCTTGCGCGCAGCCGGTGCATTGCACCGCGTACCCGAAGTACTGGTGCGCAGCGCGTTCAAGTTGCTCGGCTATCGGCTGGGCCATCTGGAACGCCGGCTCCCCCTCGCCCTCAAGCGGCGCATCAGCATGTTCCCCGGTTATTGGAGGTGAGCATCATGACCCACAGGAAGTCCCCCTTGATGAAAAGAACCTTGCTCGTCCTGGCCATGATGGCGTTGGCCGCCTGCAATACGCCCGCACGCATCGTCCCTCCGGACGACAAGACCATCGAAGATGGCAAGCGCGCCCTCGACCAGCTTGCACAGCTACCAGTGGCCGTAGAGCGTATCCGCGTCGGCGACCAACTGCGTATCGTACGGGATGCCGGGGAGATGCCGACCTTGTCCGCGTTCAACGTCAGCACGATCTATGAGCTGACGCTGTACACGGTGCAAACGGACGGCAAGATCAACTATCCGTTCCTGGGCCCGATCCAGGTTGCCGGTCGCCAACCCTCGGAACTGGCCAGCGAGCTGACCAAAAAGCTGGCGCCGGTGTACCGCGAGCCACGGGTGACGGTGAACATCAACCAGGCACCGGCTAACTCGGTGATCGTCGGCGGCGCGGTGAATAACCCGACTGCGGTGCAGATCGGCACGGCCAACACCTTGGAGCAAGCCATTGTCGGTGCTGGCGGGGTGAACCCCTCGGGCGATGCGAGCATGGTTGCACTGCTGCGTGAAGACGCCCAGGGCGCCTATCACGCCTACTTCCTGGATTTCAGCCAATACCTCAAACCCGGCCCCAACGGGCGTAAATCGGTGCGCCTGCAACGCGGGGATGTGGTGTTCGTGCCTAAATCCAACGTGGGCGAGCGTATCCAAGGGGTGGACACCTACTTGAACCAACTGATCCCGTTCACCAAGTCGATCGGGGTTGGCTACAACTACACGCGAACCAGCAGCAGTTCCAGTAACTAAAGGAGCGACATCCCATGATCGAGATCCGTTCTTTTCGTGATCTTCTGCGCCTGTTCTTCATCTTCCGGCAAGAGTTCAAACTGGCCGCCATCGCGGCGCTGGTGATCATCCTGCTGGGTGCATTTTTGCTGCCGGCCAAGTACGAATCCACCGCTCGCCTGCTGGTCAAGCCGGGGCGTGATTCAACCTTGCCGATCGAGATCAGCAACCGCCAGGCGCTGGTGATGCCCAGCACCCAGCGCGACCCGATTGTCGACGAGGAACGCTTGCTGACCGGGCGCCCGATCGTGCGCACCGTCGCCGAGCATTATCTGGAACTTATCGAAAACGCGCCGCCACCCGAAGGCTTCTGGAAGCGCACCAAGCACTACGTCAAGGCAGGCGTGGGTGCGGTGTTCGATGGCATTCGCGTGGTACTCGAAACCGTAGGCATTGTGGAAAAAACCACGCCGGTGGAGCGCCTGGCCGCGAGCCTGGAAAAGAACTTTGAGGTCAGCCACGCCGCAGGTTCCACGGTGATGGATATCAGCTTCAGGTGGGGCGACCCGGAAATTGCCCAGGCCGTGGTCAAGGACTGGATCGAGACCTATATCACCGAACGCACCCAGGCGCTGGGTCGCAAGAGCCTGTACGCGTTCTATGAAGGCCAGGTGAACACCAGCGCCACCGAGATCAAGAGCTATAAAGAGCAGATCCTCAAGCACTTGAATGAGATCGGCGCGGCGAGCATCACCGATCGCCTGGAAGACTTGTCCGAACGCATCAACGTGCTGCGCGGCGAGACCTTCAACACCACCCGCCTGATCGCCTCGTCCGACAGTGCGCTGCAGAGCACACGCGATCAACTGAAATCCCAACCCAAGGAAGTCACCACCGTACGCCAGATCGCGCTGAACCCGCAGCAGCAGGATTTGCGTCGCCTGCTGAACCAGAAGCTGCTGGAAAAAGCCGACATGATGCGCACCTACACCGACAACGCGCCGCCGGTCAAAGCCCTGGATGCGTCGATTCGTGCGATGCAAGCCCAGGTCGCCAGTGAAAGCAACACGGTGCAATCCTCCGAAAACCGTGCGCCTAACACCCTGGAAATCCACCTGCAGCGCGTGCTGCTGGACGAGTCGAGCAACAACCTGGCGCTGCGCACCCAGCTTGTACAGCAGCAAAAACAACTGGTGAACCTCGAAGCCCAACGCAAAGACGCCATGGAGATCGAACCGGAACTGGCGCGTCTCGCGCGCGAGTTGAGCGCTACCGAACGCAACTACGCGCTGTACGTGGACAACCTGGAAAAATCACGTATCGACCGTGAACTGGACAAGAGCCAGATCAGCAATATTGCGGTGATCGAAGAAGCCACCCTGAACCCGGGCCGCATCTTCCCGAAAACCCTGGTGATGCTGCTACTGGCGATTCCGTTTGCCATCGTTGTCGGCTTGCTGGTGATCTACCTGTGCTACCTGTTGGACCAGCGCATTCATGACGGCGGCCTGGTGGAGCGCAAGTTCGGTCTGCCACTGTGGACCACGTTGCCGGAGCTGGACACGAGCACTGCGCAAAGTACCAACGCGTTCAATGCGAGTATTTACCGGCTGTACGGGTTGCTGCAGTTGGACCGTATTGCCGAGCGAGGCATGACCCTGGGGCTGACCTCGGCACGTCATGGTGAAGGGGTGACCTTCGTGGTCGAGCAACTGCGCCAATTGCTGCAGGAAAACGGCATTGCCGTGCGGGTCGGCGGCGTGGAACCTGCTGCACCTGGCGAACTGGTGCTGCTGGATGCCTCAGCGCTGCTGGATAACCGCGATGCCTTTATCAACCTGCGCCGTGCCGACTTGATCGCCTTGGTGGTGGAAGCACAGAAAAGCACGGTGCCGGTGGTGGAACACGCGCTGTCGATCCTCAACACGGCGTTCGGCAAGGTGGATGGCATCATCATCAACCGACGCAAATTCGAAGTGCCGGCCAAGGTGCTTAAAACGATCGCCAAGTACCGGGGAGCGTTCTGATGCGCATCGCCTTGCTTGCGCCTTTGCCACCGGAAAAAAATGGGATCGCCGACTATGCGAACCATTTCAAGACGGCATTGGAACAGCTGGGCGTGACGGTGGCGACACCGTTGAGCGGCGCGGAAGGCACTACCGAAGCAATCAAGCAGGCTATCGCCGCATTCGACTGGCACAGCGTGGACCTGGTCCACGCCGAACTGGGTGGCGGCCGGCTTGGGGAGTTCCTGGCCCTGCGCGAGTTGCGCAAGGCTTACCCCAGGCTGCCGCTGACCGCCACCGTGCATGATCCGGAACGCATGGTGTGGCGGCGCGAGCACCTGCCCTTCCCGCTGAACCTGCTGCAACGTTTGCCCAGCCCATTGCCGCAGGCGGCCGTGGTGCTGGCCGATCCACTCACCTTGCGCGAAGAACGCCATGTCGCCCAAGGCCTGACGCGGCTGATTACCCTCACCCGC
The DNA here is from genome assembly GCF_053345295.1 of Pseudomonas sp. M5A4_2d. NCBI lineage: Bacteria > Pseudomonadati > Pseudomonadota > Gammaproteobacteria > Pseudomonadales > Pseudomonadaceae > Pseudomonas > Pseudomonas sp. M5A4_2d. Next base: position 230,171 of record NZ_JBKEZW010000010.1, read on the forward strand.
CTCGGCGCCGATTGCCTGAGCCAGCGCATGCACCTGCCGGCTGGCAAAGTGGCAGTTATCAACCACGCCAACCTGGCAATTGCACCGGCGCCCTTGCCGCCGCTGGACACCTTGCACTTGCTGTATTTCGGCTTTATCTACCGTGGCAAAGGCATTGAAGACCTGTTGCAGGCCCTGGCCGATGTCTTCAAGCAAGCCCCCGAATTGCGTGACCGAGTGCGCCTGACCCTGGCCGGTGGCACGGCCGCCGAAATGGCGTTTGGCGCGGGCGGCAACTACCTGGAGCAGTTGAACAGCCAGATCGCCGAACTCGGCCTGGCGGGCTCCATCGACTGGCGGCTGAACTTGCCGGCCAACGAGATTGCCCAAACAATCCAGGCGCACCATGTGATGGTACTGCCGTACCGCGAGTCGAAGAAGCTCGGCCTGCTCGGGCGCCAACGCGGCACCAGCGGCGCACTGTCCTGGGCCGCCGCATGTGGGCGCGGGGCTATCACGTCGGATGCGCGGGCGTTTGCCGAAGAAGTCGCCAGCGGCAATGGCGCGATCTATCCCCAAGGCGATGTGACAGCGTTGAGCGAACAACTCTTGCGCCTGGCGCGCACACCGACATTGGCGCGCGAATGGGCCGAGCGTGCCGGGGAAATTGGGCGTGAACGCCTGTGGCCGTTGACCGCGCAGAAGTTCAAGCTACTTTTCGAGCAGGCGATTGCGGGAGCCCCTTATGGCGCGTAAACGGGCTTATCTCGCTATCCTCGCGGTGGTTGCCGCACTCGGCCTGACTGCCTTTATGTGGGGGCGCCAGGCCGACGCCGAGAACCATGTCCTCAAGGGCAACAAGGTGGTGGTGTGGAAGGACTTCCTGGGCGTGAACGCGCAGTTCCTGTGGTTCAGCCCCACGCTTTATCAGTTGCAGATCGACCGCCTCAAGGCCTTGGGCCTGCAATGGGTACGCCTGGATTTGCATTGGGATCAACTGGAACCAGCAGAGGGCCAGTATCAGATCGCAACCCTTGATCAGTTGGTGGGCAACCTGCAAGCCAACCAGCTCAAATCGGTGTTCTACCTGGTGGGCTCGGCGCCCTTCATCACCACCGCACCGGCCGGCGCGCCGTATCAGGACCAGTATCCGCCCAAGGACCCGAACGTCTTCGCCAACCGCATGGCACTGCTGTCGCAACGCTACCCCAGCGTGGATGCCTGGCAGGTCTGGAATGAGCCCAACTTGCTGGGGTTTTGGCGCCCGGCAGCTGACCCGGCAGGCTACGCCAGCCTGTTGACCGCCACTGCTGCCGCATTGCGAACTGTTGATGCGAACAAACCCGTGGTGGCTGCCGGCATGGCGTTCTTCAGCGAAATGCCCAACGGCCAGACCATGCTCGCGGCCCTCGGCGCGCTGGGTGTGACGAGCTTGAACACGGTCATTTCCTATCACCCTTACACCCAACTGCCCGAAGGCAACGACCCGGCGAACCTGGACTTTATCGCCAAGACCACCGCGCTCAACCAGACCCTGCGTGCCGGCGGTGTAAAAACCCTGTGGAGCACCGAATGGGGCTGGTCGACCTACCCCGGGCCGAAAGACGCCCAGGACCTCATTACCTTGCAGGGCCAGGCCGATTACGTGGTGCGCCGCGTGGCGCTGATGAGCGCGATGGATTTCGACAAGATTTTCCTGTTCACCCTGAGCGACCTGGATCAACGCGCCAGCGTGCGCGACCAGTCTTACGGTTTACTCGACATCGACGCCAACCCCAAGCCGGTCTATACCGCCTTGAAGAATTTCCTCGACGTGAGTGGGCCACAACTCACGCCCGGCGACCCGCCTACTGCCGACCAATTGCCCGACGGCCTGTTCAGCATCGGCTGGACTCGCGCCGATGGCCACAAGCTGTGGTTTTTCTGGTCGGCCCAGGGCGGTAACGCACACTTGCCCAACCTCACCAGCGCCACCCTGTACGACCCGTTGCGCGGCACGCAAACGCCGGTGAGTGGCACGAATGGGCTGACCGTTCCGGTCAAGTCGAACCTGCAAATTCTGTTATGGGATTGAAGCCCGCCATGCGCATTTTATGGATCCTGCCCTACTCGCCCTGGCCCGCTACCAGCGGCGGCAAGACGCGCCAGTTCCACCTGCTGCGCAGCCTGGCCGCGCGCGGACATCGGATCACCTTGCTGCTACATGACAAGCACCCGGTGTCGCTGACTGACCGCCAGGTGCTGGAAGCCTTCCTCGAGCAATTGATCGTACTGCCACGCCGCCCGCTGCGCAGCCTGAAAACCCTGGTGGCCGGGCTGTTTGCGCCCTACCCGCTGCTGGCCAGCGTGAATGGCTTGTCGGGCGCGCTGCAGGACACTTTCAATCAATTGCTCAAAGAGCACTGGGACGTGGTGCAGATCGAGCACACGTATGCCTTCCAGCCTTATGAAGACGCCCTGGCACGCAAATCCCAGCCTTTCGTGCTGACGGAGCACAATGTTGAATCGGCGCTGGGCGCGGCCACTTACGATCGCCTGCCGCGGTGGGCGCTGCCGTTCATTCGCTACGATCAATGGCGCTACGCGCGCTGGGAACGCCGCGTGATGCGCCAGGCCGCGCAGGTGGTGGCGGTCACCGAAAGCGATGCACAGGTGCTGGCCAGGATCGCCGGCAAACCGGTGCCGGTAGTCGTCAATGGCGTGGACTGTGATCACTTTGCCGCCGCTCACCCCGACCCATCGAAGCGCCGAGTGTTGTTCCTCGGCAACTATGAATATGCGCCCAATGTGGACGCCATCGAATGGGCCCTGGATGAAATCCTGCCCAGGGTCTGGGAGCACTGCCCGGATGCGCGCATGAGTGTGTGCGGTTTCGGCATGCCCGACAGTTGGCGTGAACGCTGGAAGGACCCGCGTATCGAGTGGCAAGGGTTTGTGCCGAACCTGTTGAACCTGCAGTCGAGCTGTTCGGTGTTTCTGGCGCCCTTGCGCCATGGCGGCGGTTCCAAATTGAAAGTGCTGGAAGCGCTGGCCGCCGGGTTGCCTTTGGCGAGCACCGAACAAGGCGTGTCGGGCCTGGATCTGGTGGAGGGCCTGGATTACCTCGGTGGGCAAACCGCCGACAGCCTGGCGGAAGCCGTGGTACGCCTGCTGCAATTTCCCGAAGCCGCCACGCCGATGGGTGAAGCGGGCCGTGCTTATGTGCGCCGGGCCCACGACTGGAGTGTCGCCGCCAGCCAACTGGAGCAGGTGTATGCAAGCCTGTCGCCGCTCAGTCAAAAGGAACCCGCATGCGTGTAGGCCTGGATTACCGCACCGTCGGCACCTCACCGCAATCGGGGATCAGTCGCCAGGTGTACGCGCTGGAAAATGCCCTGCGCACGCTGCCGGATGTCGAGGTTGAACGGTTCACCGTCGCCCCCCTGGGCGATGAAACCCGCTTGCAGGCCCACTGCCCGACCTGGGGCTGCGCGAAGACGGCCATGCACCAACCGCAGAATCGCCTGCGGTTCGAGGCCGGTTTTCTGCCACACGCGTTACGTGAGCAGCACATCGACCTGTACATCAGCACGTTCAATATGGGCCTGCCGCTCCCCCCCAAGCCGAAGGGTTTGCGTACCGTGGTGCTGTTGCATGACCTGTTCCAGATCACCCTGAACAACTACCACGCCAACCGTTTGAAGGCGCTGATCTACAAGACCAGCGATCGACTCTCGATCGCCTATGCAGTGCACAGCGCAGATCGGGTATGGACGCCCTCGCAGTACAGCGCCGATGAAACCGCGCGGCTGTTTCCCAAGGCGGCGGGCAAGATTCGCGTCTTGCCTAATCAAGTGGAGGGTTTTGTCGAACTGGCTGCTGACCTGTCGGCGCACCAGTTGCCGGAACATTACTGGCTGCTGGTCGGCACCCGTGAGTTGCGCAAGAACGTGCCGTTTCTGGTGGACGCCTGGCAGCAGGCACGTCGCCTGTCTCCCGCCGTACCCGAGTTGGTGCTGGTAGGCAGCCTCGAACATCTGCCCGAAGCCCAGCGCAGCCTGCCGGGTATTCGCGCCCTGAGTGGTGTGTCAGATGCACAATTGCACGGGCTGTACCGCAAGGCCTCGCGCCTGTGGCAGCCGTCCTATGCTGAAGGTTTTGGCTTACCGGTCATTGAAGCCCTCAGCGTCGGCACGCCGGTGGCGGTGGCCAGCGGCACGTCGCTGGATGAAATCACGCCGCCTTCGGCCCCGCGCTTTTCGCCCAGCGACGCACCCGCGCTGGTGCAATTGATGGTCGAGCTGGTGGGGCGCCCTACCGAAGATTCTCCCGAACAACGCAAGCTGTGGGCACAACGTTTCAACCACCAGGCTTATCGTCGACGTCTGGCCGAACTGATCGAGGAATTGAAATGAGACTCCCCCTGGCAAGCCTCGTCGCCATACTCTTGGGCCTGTTGTTCGGCGCACTCGCCTTGATGCTATCACCGGCCAAGGCCTTCCTCGCCGTGATCGGTCTGGCGGCTGCGGTAACCATCCTGCGCTTCCCGTTCTGGGGCTTGTTGCTGTTCGCCGGGGTCGCGACCTTTATGCCGTATTCGACCGTCAACCTGGGCATTCGCAGTACGGTGAGCGAAGCCGTCCTCGCGCTGACCTGGGGGGCGGTGGTGTGGCACAGTTTTCTGTCGCGCGTGCCTGATACACCCCGCCTGTCACGGCGCCCCACCGACCAGGCGCTGTTGTGGCTGATGCTGTTCAGCGTGTTCCCGTTTATCGTCGGCCAGGTCAGCATCCACGCCGACAGCAGCGGCACGGCCAACTGGCTGCGCTGGTTGCTGAACCTCTCGGGCGTGTTCCTTTGCGCCAAGTTGCTGACGGGCTACAAGCAACGCGAATCGCTGGTCATCGCCCTGCTGCTGGGCACACTGACGATGCTGGTGCTGTCGATTGCAGTGTTTGTGCGCACCCGCTCGGGGGCGGGCATTGCGCCGATCCTGGCGGTATTCAATTACGGCAACTTCGACATGTTGAAATTCGGCCTGGAGGCGATGGCGTCGCGCATGGGCTCGCCGTGGATGCACCCGAACGCCATCGGCGGAATCATGGCGCTGCTGCTGCCCCTGGCGTTCTGCTATGGCATGACAGAACAAGGCTGGAAGCGCGCGCTGGGCCTGGGCGTGGCGTGCCTGGGCGCTGCGGCCTTGCTGCTGGCGAGTAGCCGTGGCGCGATGGTCAGCCTGGCGCTGGTGCTGATGTGGATGGCGACACGCCGTGTGCCGTACACCGGGCGTCTGTTGATGATCGGCGCCGCGCTGACGGTGGCGCTGGTGATGGCTTATCCACCGTTACAGGACCGCCTGGCGACGATCTTTTCGTCGGACAACGCCAGTACCGAAGTGCGCGTCGATGAATACCGCATGTTCCCGCAGGCGGTGGCGGCGTATCCGTTCGGCATTGGCTTCAAGGTCGACCCACCGGTGCCGGGCACTCTGTTGCTGGGCATCTCCAACCTGTGGCTGAACCTCATCTACAAGATCGGCATTGTCGGCATGCTGCTGTTTGTCGCCGTCACCGTGCGCTGGTGGCGTGAGGCGCGCCCGGAAAAAGGCCCGATCCGCCTGACCAAGGACAACGCGCTGTGGCTGGGCAGCACTGCCGGGATTCTCTCGGCGCTGGTCAGCGGTTTGTTTGACCACTACTTCAGCTTTGCGGTGGTGATGGTGGCGCTGTTCTGGCTGATGGTGGGCCTCAATGTGCTGGAGGCGCGCCGACTGTTTCCGGCACGCCTGCCGCAGCTCAAGACCGTGGCTTATCGCAAGCCGATCCTTGACGGCGCGCGGCCTTAACCATGCTCGGTTCTGCCGTCTGGCTGACGCTTGCGACCTTGCTTGGCCTGTGCCTCGGGTTTGCCCGCGAGTGGTTGCTGGTTGCCGCATGGGGCGCGGGCGAACGCAGCGATGCGTTCCTGATCGCGCTGTTTTTGCCCGAGGCGTTGCGCATGTCGCTGGCCGGTGGCGTATTGAGCGCCGCCGCACTGCCGCTGTACTTGGAACGCAAGGACGCTGAACGCCTGGATTGGCTGGCGGTGCTGTTCCCGGCGCTGATGCTGATCGCGCTGTTCACCAGCCTGTTGCTGACGCTGTTGGCGCCGTGGCTGGTGCAATTACTCGGGCCAGGGTTGGCGGCCAGCGCGACGGCGCTCGCCGGCAGCAACTTACAGATCGTGGCCTGGTGCGTGCCGGGGTTGATGCTGCATGCACTGTTCAGTATTCCGTTGCAGGCCAGTGAGCGGTTTGTGCTGGCGGGCCTGGGTTCGCTGCTGTTCAACCTGCCGCCGGTGACGTACCTCGCCCTGGCGGGCACCGCGACTCAACCGCACACCCTCGCCTTGGCGTGTGTGGCCGGGAGTCTGTTGATGCCACTGGCACTGCTGCCGTCGATCTGGCGTCAGGGCTGGCGGCCGTGGCGCTGGCAGTTGTCGTTCACGCCGTTGCGGGAACTGGGCCAACGCATCGGGCCGTTGCTGTTAAGCAATGGTGCCAGCCAGGGGTTGGCGTTGATCGAGCGCCTGGTGGCGTCGCTGCTCGGCGAAGGCGCCGTGACGTGGGTCAACCTCGCCCGCAAGCTGATGAACCTGCCGCTGATTGCACTGATGAGCCTCAACCAAGTGTTGCTGGGCATGATGAGCCGACGCCAGGGCGATGAGCGCCTGGCCTTGCTAAAACGCGGCCTGGAAACCGCCAGCGTGCTCACGCTGCCTGCCGGCGTCGGCCTGGTGGCCGCAGCACCCAGCCTGGTGGCGTTGTTGCTGCCCAAGCAATCGGCGGACTCGCCTTTGCCGCTGCTGCTGGCGTGGTTTGCCGTGCCGCTCGTATTCGGCGCGTGGAACGCGTTGCTGGCGCGTTATGCCTATGCCGCCGGCGACACGCGCCAGCCGTTGCGTTGCGAGTTGCTGGGTAGCCTGGTCAATGTGCTGTTGCTCGGCGCCCTGCCCTTTGTGTTTGGCCTGGCGGGTATTCCATTGGCCGCCTTGGCGGGCGTGATTTGCACCGCATTGCTGCTGATGCAGCGACAGTCGTTGCTCGGCGCCCTGCCCTGGGCGCGGCAATGGCTGCTCAGTGCAGGGCTGATGAGCCTGGCAGCGCTGGCGCTGTTTCGAATTCAAGGCGTGTGGCTGCAACTGGGGCTGAGTACCCTGGCCGGCGCCGTGGTGTTGTTGAGTATGGGGCTGTGGCTGAAGCCGTGGCGCAAGGCATGAACGAGCAATTGGGGGTGGTCACTTGAAACATCGTTGGATTCAGATGGATATTGCCAAAGGCATCGGCATCCTGATGATCGTGTATGGCCACAGCTGGTTTGTCGCTAACTCGCCGGACGTGCTGTATCCGATCATCGCCTCGTTCATATTGCCGTTGTTCTTTTTCCTGTCCGGGGTGTTCTTCAAGCCCGAGCAACCTTTTGTGGAAATGGCGATACGCAAGGCCGACGGCCTGCTCAAGCCGTTTTTCTTCACCATGCTGGTGTACGTGATCGTGCGCGCGGTGTTGCGCTGGCAACCGCTGCTGCCGGATATCGGCGGTGTGCTGTACGCCTCGGTGGACACCATTCCGTGGCAGGCCCTGTGGTTTTTGCCGCATTTCTGGGTGGCGATTCTGTTCAGTTGGTTGATGCTGCGACTGATCCAGCGTCTGAAACTGTCACTGCCGGTGAGCTGCCTGCTGATAGTGGTGCAACTGTTAATCGGTATTTGGGTATTGCCGTGGTTCTGGCAAATACCGGTGACCGTCGGCGGGCACACCTGGACGCTGCCCGGCCTCCCGTTCAGCCTTGAAGTCACCTTGATCAGCAGCACCTATTTCATCTATGGCTACCTGTTGCGCGACTGGCTGCGCAGGCATGAGGGCTCGCTGCTGACGGTGGTGATTGCGGTGGCATTGTTCGCCGCAGTGTTCCTCTACAGCCACGCCACCATGGACCTGGCACAACGGCGCTACGACCACTGGTTGTGGACCAGCCTGCTGGCGGTGATCGGCGTGTACGCGTGCTGGGCATTGGCGCGGGTGCTGATGGTGTCGGCCGTCATCACGCGGGCGATGACGTATATCGGCCAGTCGACCCTGATCCTGTTGATCTTCCATGGGGAAATCCAGCACAAGACCGTCGACCTGATGGAGCGCCTGGGTCTGCATCCCTTCCTGGCCGCATGCCTGGGCCTGGTGGTGGCGGTAGTCGTGCCGTTGCTGATCGGGGAAGTGATCAAGCGAGTGGCGTTCTTGCGGTTTTTCTACTTTCCGTTTCCGGTGCGTAAAGCCCCAAAAACTTGAAAAGGCTGCGACACACTTGTAGCAGCGGACTTGCCCACGATAGCGATGGGTCATTCAAAGGTGTATTGACTGACACTGCGTCATCGCGGGCAAGCCCGCTCCCACAGGGGTTAGGTATTTTCAATCATCCAGTTGTTGCGCGGCAGGCTTGTTGCCGGGTTTTGCGGGCTTGGCCGCTTTGGCGCCCTTGGCTGGAGCAGCTGCGGCAGGCTCCGGCTCGGCAGGCGCGGCAAGGTCTTTTTCAGCCTGCGGCATCTGGTCGATGGCGCTGAAAAACGCCTTCAGATCGAGGGTATCCGGTGGCACGGTTTTCTCGACTTTCTTCTCGCCGTCCTTCCCCACCAGGATCACTTTGGTGCCGCTGCCGGCGCCCAACTTGAGGGCGCGGATCAGCGCGTTGGTTTCAGGCGGCGTGAGCTTTTTGTTGTCCTTCGCGTCCTTGGCGAACTTCTCCCCTTCGGCACCGATACTGCCGAACTTGACGGTGTAGAAGACCATGCTGCGCTCTTCAAAGGACTGCTTGTTGGCAGGCTCGTCCAGCTGTTTCTTGAGGGTGGCCAGCGTTTCGTTGCCGGAATCCAGCTCCACCACTACCAGCGGGCGGGACTTGCCCAAGTCCTGCTTGAGCGGGTTGATATCATCCGCGGCCAACAGCGGCCCCGTAAAAGCCATCAAGGTAGCCAGGGTCAGCGACCGGATGAGCATGCGCACCTCCTTTGAATTCCATGCAGGGTTCTTGAGTTTCATGTCTGCGACAGTCAAATTCAAGGATGATTCCTACACCACGTTAAGAAGCGTAGGTCAGGACGCCCGCTACGCAAGGGGTTGAGTGGGGGCAACGGTCATTGTTTCTTCTGATTGCGGAAACATTACGAGACGTCCCACTCCGGCCAATGTCGCGCAAACACGGGCGCCACAACAGGGTCGGTGTCCACCTGCACCAGTGTCTGGGCAAAGCCTGGGGCCAAGTTGCCCAACACCTCGCGCGCCTCGTCCCAGCGCGACACCGCTGCGGCCATGATGCCCAGTGCATTCGGCACCGCGTTCGGGGCGAACAACTGGTCGGCAAACTGTTCGGCGAAGACCACCCACGCATGATGCAGATAGCGACGCGTACCGGTGATCAATTGCGCCTGCGCCGCTTCATCCGCATTGCCCAGCCAGCGCTGCGGATAGTCGATGATGCCGATTGCCGAGTAGCAATTGGCAGCGATGTACAGCAGGCCACGCAGGATCTGCGCGCGGTTGCCGGCCAGCAGGTCGGAAGCGGGAAACTCCAGGCCCAGGTGGATCAGGATGGCAGCGCTTTCGGTCAGCACCTGCCCATCGGGGGTGACCAGGGTCGGTATCTGTTTGAGCGGGTTGATCCGTGCAAGGGCTTCGCTGCCCTCGCTGTAGTCCCAGGAACTGGCGTCGATCCGTCGCCACGGCACCGCGCAACGCTGCAGGGCGATTTCGATCATGCAGGAGCCGGATTCATCAATGCCGTAGAGCGTGTACATGAGTGCTTCCTCCTTATCGCAGCAGCTTGGCCTGCAAATTGGCCTTCACCTGCGACCATTCCGAATCGATGATGCTGAAGCGCACCGAGTTGCGCTTGCGCCCGTCGGGCATGATGCGTTCGTGGCGCACAATGCCTTCTTGCACGGCACCCAGACGCAGGATGGCGGCGCAGGATTTTTCGTTGAGTTCATCCGTGGTGAACTGCACCCGCACACACTCCAGCACTTCGAAGGCGTAGGTCAGCAGCAGCAATTTGGATTCGGTGTTGACCGAGGTTTTTTGCGTCGATTGCGCCAAGAAGGTATGGCCGATCTCGAGCTTGCGGTTAACCCGGTCGACCTTCCAGAAGCGTGTACTGCCGAGCACCTGGCCGCCGTCGCGACGCACAATGGCGAACGGGATCATGGTGCCGGCCTCACGCCCGGCGATGGCGAGGTCGATGTACTTGGCGACGGTTTCGGGGCCCGGCACGTGGGTAACGTTGAGGTTCCAAAGCTCGCCGTCGGCGGCAGCCTCGACCAGTGCAGCCGCATGTTCACGTTGCAGGGGTTGGAGTTCGACCGTAGTGCCGGTCAGAGTGATCTGGTTCATGGAGAGGCGCGCCGTCCGAGGGGTCTTTAGAGGCAAAGAGTGCAGGCTCTCACGGCCTCCAGGCAAGCGTTTTAGAACAGGCCCATTTGCCCGCCGACCAAGGTGCCGAAATCATCATTCACGAACGGCAGGATCGCATCGGCCACCGGCTGCAATTGACGGGTAACGTAGTGGTCGTAGTCGATGGGTGCCTGCCGCACCTCCAGCGGTTCCGGGCCGTTGACGCTGATCACGTAGCTGATCCAGCCACCCCGCTGGTACTGCCGTGGGCGCCCGAGGCGGTCGTTGTATTCATCCGCCAGGCGCGCAGCGCGCACGTGAGGCGGGACATTGCGCTCGTAGTCGTCCAGTTGACGCCGCAGGCGTTTGCGGTAGATCAGCAGGTCGTCGAGTTCGCCGCTCAACGTTCGACGCACATAGTCGCGCACATAGTCTTGATGGGGCTGGCGATGGAAGATGCGCTGGTAGAGTTCCTGCTGGAATTGCCGGGCCAGGGGCGACCAGTCGCTGCGCACGGTTTCCAGGCCTTTGTAGACCATTTCTTCGCTGCCATCGGCGCGCACGACCAAGCCGGCGTAACGCTTTTTGCTGCCCTCCTCCGCGCCGCGAATGGTTGGCATGAGGAAGCGGCTGAAGTGGGTTTCGTATTGCAGTTCCAGGGCGCTTTGCAGGCCGAATTCGTTGTGCAGATGCGCACGCCACCACGCATTGACGTACTGCACCAATTCCTGGCCGATACGGCTGGCGTCCTCTTGGGAATGGGCGCTGCCCAGCCAAACGAAAGTGGAGTCGGTATCGCCGTAGATCACCTCATAACCCTTGGCCTCAACCAGCTCCCGTGTCTGGCGCATGATCTGGTGACCACGCAGGGTGATTGAGGACGCGAGCCGGGTGTCGAAGAACCGACAGCCGCTGGAACCGAGTACGCCATAGAACGCGTTCATGATGATTTTCAGGGCTTGGGACAGTGGCGCGTTGTGTTCGCGCTTGGCCACTTCGCGCCCTTCGGAAACGCGTGCAACGATGGACGGCAAACAGTGCCGGCTACGCGAGAAACGCGCACCGCGAAAGCCTTCCACCGATTCGCTGTCGTCGGGGTGCTTGAGGCCCTCAATCAGACCGACCGGGTCGATCAGGAAGCTGCGGATGATCGACGGGTAGAGGCTTTTGTAATCCAGCACCAGCACCGATTCGTAGAGGCCGGGCCGCGAGTCCATGACAAACCCGCCGGGACTGGCCTGGGGAGGTTTGTCGCCAAGGTTCGGTGCGACAAAGCCCTGGCGGTGCATCAACGGCATGTACAAGTGAGTAAACGCGGCGACAGAGCCGCCGTTGCGGTCGGCCGGCAGCCCGGTGACGCTGGCCCGTTCCAGCAGGAACTTGAGCAGCTCGGTCTTCTCGAAAATCCGCGTGACCAACTCGCAGTCCTTGAGGTTGTAGCGCGCCAGGGCGGGCTTGTCCTCGGCGAACATGCGGTTGATTTCATCCATGCGCTGGTAAGGCGTGGAGATGTCCTTGCCTTCGCCAAGCAGGGTTTGCGCGACGTTTTCAAGGCTGAAGGATTCGAAACTCCAGGTAGCCGAACGCAGGGCTTCGATGCCGTCGATAATCAGGCGCCCCGCGGCTGCCGCAAAATAGTGATTGCGGCTGCCATGTTCGCGCCAGGCCATGGCTTCACCGCCACGGCCCAGCAGCAAGGGCACGTTGAGGCGCTGGGCATGTTCGTGGAGTACACGCAGGTCAAACTGCACCACATTCCAGCCGATGATCGCGTCGGGGTCATGGGTGGCGAGCCACGCGTTGAGGCGTTCGAGCAATTGCGCGCGGGTGTCGCAGTAGTCGAGCTTGAAGTCGACGGCATCGGTCTTGTTCGGCGGACCGAGCATGTATACCTGGCGCTCGCCGCAGCCTTCGAGGGCAATGGAATACAGCTCGCCCTGGGCAGTGGTCTCGATGTCCAAAGACACCAGTTTCAGCGGCGGGCGGTACTCGGGCGCGGGTTTCATGTGTGCGTCGAGCAGCGTGCCATTCACGTCCGGTGTACCACCGAACCACACCGGGGCGGTGATGAAGCGCTCCATCATGTAGCGCTCGGGCGGGCGCACGTCGCCTTCGTATACATCAACTCCCGCAGCGCGCAGGCGTTTTTCCAGGTCCATCATTTGGCGGTGCTGGCGGGTGTAGAGGCCCAGGACCTGTCGATGGTGGAAATCGCACAGCTGCAACGGGCGCAACTCGATATCGCGCTCGCCCTTGAGCAGCCAATCCAGATGCTTGCGATGGGCCTCGGGGATAAACATGACCGAGGTTTGCATGGGGAGACGGATGCACCGCGGCCCGAGGTCCGTGGCCAGCCAGAAACTGACCTCCGTGCCCGCCGGGGTGTCGCGCCAATGCCGGGTCAGGACAAAACCCTGCTGTAAATCCACCGTACCGCACCTCAGGAATCGCTTTCAGGGCGTGATTCTACTCGGCATCCGGCCAAATGCGGCACGTTAACGCGCACGCAGACTGCAATCCCAAAAATTTGTTGCAGAATATTAATAACAATCACTATCATTCGCGCCGGAGTCGTATCCGCGCAGCGAGGAAGCGCAGCGTTGTTGCCCTTTTCCTCACATTGACGGTTCGCCGTCAGGATCGACCATGCCCACCTGCAGCCGACTTTCTGTACCGTTTCGCCCGACCCTGCTCGCCCTTTGCTGTTCTTTGAGCCTCACCGCTCATGCTGCATCCCCAGTCACCCCGCAGGATGCGAACAACCATCAGGACGGCAACACACTGGAATTGGGCGCCACCAACATCAATGCCGAGGCGCCTGCGCCGAACGCCCTGCCCCCGGTTTACGCTGGCGGCCAGGTTGCACGCGGTGGCCAATTGGGAGTGCTGGGCAACCAGGACATCATGGATGTGCCGTTCAGCATGTCCTCCTATACCGAGAAATTGATTCGCGACCAGCAAGCGCAAACCGTCGGCGATGTGTTGCTCAATGATGCGTCCGTGCGCCAGGCATCGGGCTACGCAAACCAGGCCCAGGCCTTCGTGATTCGAGGCTTGCCACTCAATGGCGACGATATTTCGTTCAATGGCTTGTACGGCATCCTGCCGCGCCAGATCATGTCCACCGACGCCCTGGAACGGGTTGAAGTGTTCAAAGGCCCCAATGCCTTTATCAACGGTGTCACGCCCGGCGGCTCAGGCATTGGCGGCGGCGTAAACCTGCAACCCAAGCGCGCCGATGATCTGCCGCTGCGCCGTTTCAGCACGGATATCAGCAGTGATGGGCGGCTGGGTGAACACCTCGACATCGGCCAGCGCTTTGGCGAGGACAACCGCTTTGGTGCGCGGGTGAACCTGTCCCAGCGTGAAGGCGATACTGCGATCGACGATGAGAACCAGCGTTCGAAGCTGTTCTCCGTCGGGCTGGATTACCGCGGTGATGCACTGCGTTTGTCGGGCGACTTTGTTTATCAGAAGCAGCAAGTCAATGGCGGCCGCAATACGGTGTTGCTCGGCAATGGGCTGACCCATATCCCGAACGCCCCGTCCGCCGACACCAACTACGCGCCGAACTGGGGCACCACCAGCCTTGAAGATACCTTCGGCATGTTGCGTGGCGAGTACGACCTCAACGACAACTGGACCGCCTATGTCGCTGGCGGCGCCAAGCACACCAACGAGATCGGGCGTTACTCGTCGGTCACCCTGAACGACGCATTGGGTAATGCCAGCGTCAGCGGTTCGAACATCGCTCACCAGGAAGACAACACCAGCCTGATGGCCGGCCTGAACGGCAAGTTCCAGACAGGATCTGTCAGCCACAAATTGAACCTGGGCTTGACCGGCATCTGGACCCAGGCACGCAACGCGTTTGACTTTGCCTCCGGCAGCCAGGCGACCAACCTCTATAATCCAGCCGACGTGGCCGCGCCGGCCAAGGGCGGCTACACCGCCGGCAGTGACCTGAACGATCCTGGCATCACCGCCAAGACATTCGCTCGCAGCGCGGCAGTGTCAGACACCTTGGGGTTCATGGATGACCGCCTGCTGCTCACTGCCGGTCTGCGCCGCCAGGAACTGGTGGTTCAGGGCTATGCATACGGCACAGGCACGCGCACCGCCAACTACGCCAAGGGCATCACCACGCCGGTGTATGGCCTGGTATTCAAACCCTGGGACCACGTGTCGTTCTATGCCAACCACATCGAAGGCCTGGCTTCCGGGCCGACTGCACCGACCACGTTCGGCAACGCCACCGTGACCAACGCCAACCAGACCTTTGCACCGGCTCGTTCGAAACAGACCGAGGCCGGCGTCAAGCTTGATATGGGCACCTACGGGGCGACCTTGGGTGTCTACCGAATCGAGCAACCGACTCAGGGCTACTCTCAACTGAACGCAGATCAAAGCGCGACCTTTGTGTTCCAGGGCGAGCAAGTCAACAAGGGCGTAGAACTGAGCGTCTTCGGTGAACCGGTCAGCGGCCTGCGCCTGCTGGGCGGCGCGACCGTTATTCACACTGAAGTCAACGGCACGCAAAACGGCGCCAACGACGGCAACCGTGCCATCGGCGTGCCGACGTTCCAGCTCAACGCCGGCGTGGACTGGGATGTGCCCGGCCTGCAAGGCGTGACCGTGAACGGACGTATGTTGCGCACCGGCGGTCAGTACGCCGATGCGGCCAACAACCTGAGCCTGCCGACCTGGAACCGCTTCGACGTGGGGGCTCGCTACAACTTCAAGGTGGCCCAGCGCGATGTGACGGTGGGCGCCACCGTGGAAAACGTAGCGAATACCAAGTATTGGGAGTCGGCGTTGGGCGGCTATCTGACCCAAGGTGATCCGCGAGTAGCCAAGTTATCGGCGACGGTTGATTTCTAAAACCGTTATAACCGGGTGGGCCAGCGGATTGGCGCATCGCTGACCCACCACCCGATACAGGTGCAATTGATGACTACCCACATCGACCTGAAAAAAAACCGGTCACCCGGCCAATCACCACGGTTCACGAAGACTGATTGCAACGAAGGCGGGCATCCTCGAGATGCCCGTTTGGGTCAGGCGCGACGGGCCTGGCCGAGATAGGTTTCGATGTTGCTCATTTGCTCATCCCAGCCACGGGAATTCATCTTGAACGCTTTCTGGCGTCGGGCCTCGGGCACCGCGTCAAAGCCTGATTCGACCACCCGCAGCAGGATGCCGGGCGCGCGATCCTCGATGGTGAATTCGACCAGGGTCGGCGTTTCCTTGTCGTAGGGCACGTCCTTCTCCACCGCGTAAGGATGCCACCAGAAAGAGAACAGGGTTTGTGGCAGGACGCGTTCGATCCTGGCCTTCCACACGACATGTTCGTAGCCAGGGTAGGTTATCGGCGCCTCGATGGTTTCCCCAGCGGCAAAGGTTTTACCCTTGAGGGCGATGCCGAACCAGCTGCCGAACTGCTCGGCATCGGTGAGTGCTTCCCAGACCTGTTTGCGTGAAGCGTTGAGCAGGACCTTTCGTTCGATGCGATCTAATACGTGCATAAGTCACCTCCTCCATTGACAGTAGGCGACATCGACCAATGCGCAACCTTGGGTTGTGCGCGATGATGATGACCCTATCCTTGATCCGACAATACGTTTATGACTGACCCGTTGAATGGAAGTTGCTTCTGCAAAGCAGTGCGCTATCAAATTGACAGCCTGGATATGCCCATCAGCCACTGCCATTGCGACAGCTGCCGTAAGGTGCATGCAGCCGCTTTTGTGACCACGGCCGGGGTGATGCGTGAGCACTTTCGCTGGACGCAGGGTGAAGAACTGCTGTCGGCTTTTGAGTCATCGCCGGGCAAATTCAGGCATTTCTGCTCGCGCTGCGGCTCACACCTGGTGGCAGAGCGCGGGCATCAGCCCCATGTGATTGTGCGGGTGGCGACACTGGATGATGATCCGGGTGTCCGGCCCACCTCGCACATCTGGACAGCCCATGATGTGCCCTGGCTGGCTTATGAAAGCCTGGAACAATGGGACGAGTGGAAGGCCTGACTTAGACGTGCGGGTCACCTGGCGCTTTGGCCGGCGTCGCATATTGCGGCTTCAGGTGGCCTTCTTGATCGAGCAGCCAGGCATCCATGATTTGCCGCACCACAGGGCCTGCCACGCGGCCACCGGCCTCGCCGTTCTCAATCATCACCGAGATCACGATTTTCGGGTGTTCAGCCGGCGCGAAGCCAACGAACAGGGCGTTGTCACGATGGCGCTCAAGGGTCTTGTTACGGTTGTAGCGCTCACCTTGCTTGATTGCCACCACCTGCGCGGTACCACTCTTGCCGGCAATCCGGTATTGGGCGCCAAGCGCCGCCGCACGAGCGATACCACGCGGGTCGTGCATCACCAGCTGCATGCCGTGGTTGACCTGTTCCCAATCACGCGGATCTTTCAGAACCACGTTAGGCATCGGATTTTCGTCCACGGGCGGCACGCCATTGATGGTCTTGGCCAAGTGCGGCCGGTTCCATACACCTTTGTTGGCGATCAACGCAGTGGCCTGCGCCAGCTGCAACGGCGTGACCTGCATGTAACCCTGGCCAATGCCGAGGATTACGGTTTCGCCCGGGAACCAGGGTTGACGCCGTGTCGCACGCTTCCAGGCCTGGGAAGGCATCAAGCCGGCCGACTCTTCGAACATATCCAGTGAGACTTTTTGACCCAGACCGAATTCGGCCAGGTAGTCGTGCAGGCGGTCAATCCCCAATTTGTGGGCCAGGTCGTAAAAGTAGGTGTCATTGGAGCGCATGATGGCCGCGTCCATGTCCACCCAGCCATCGCCGCTGTGGTTCCAGTTGCGGTATTTGTGGTCAAAATCTGGCAACTGGTAGTAACCGGGGTCGAACACTCGTGTTTGCGCGGTCACCACACCACTGTCTAGACCCGCGATGGCCACTTCCGGTTTGATCGTCGAACCGGGCGCGTAAAGCCCGCGCAGTACGCGGTTGAACAGCGGCCGGTCAATGGAGTCGTGCAGCGCAGCGTATTCCTTGAAGCTGATGCCGGTGACGAACAGGTTCGGGTCAAAGCTCGGCTTGCTGACCATGGCCAGCACTTCGCCGGTTTGCGGGTCAAGGGCGACGACCGAACCACGGCGATCGCCCAAGGCCTCTTCGGCGGCTTCCTGGAGTTTGACATCGAGGCTCAGGACGATGTTTTTGCCGGGGATCGGATCGGTGTGCTTGAGCACGCGTAATACGCGGCCCTGGGCATTGGTCTCGACCTCTTCATAGCCGACATGGCCGTGCAGTTCGGACTCGTAGAAGCGCTCGATACCGGTCTTGCCGATAGACTGGGTGCCACGGTACTCCACCGAATCGAGCGCCTTGGATTCTTTTTCATTGATCCGGCCGACGTAGCCGATCGAATGGGCGAAATGCGCACCCAGCGGATAATGACGCACGAATTGCGGCTCGACGTCGACACCGGGCAGGCGGAACTCGTTAACAGCCAATACGGCGATCTGTTCTTCGGTCAATTCGTAGAACAACGTAACGGGCACGAAAGGATGGCGGGCCTGCTTCAGCGCTTTGTCGAACACCGCGCGATCTTCTGCCGGCAAATGCAGCAGGTTGACGATGGCGTCCAATTCGCCCTTAAGGTCAGTGGTGCGCTCGCGAGTGATAATTAGGTTATAGCTGGGGCGGTTGTCAGCCAGAACCACGCCATTACGGTCATAAATCAGGCCGCGAGTTGGCGTAATCGGCAATACGTGGACGCGGTTGTTTTCAGAAATCGTCGAGTGGTAGTCGTACTGCACAACCTGCAGGAAATACATGCGCCCGACCAGGGCGCAAGTAATGCCAATTACCAACAGCGCGCAGGCGAACAAACGCTTGTTGACCAGGCGGTTTTCTTTTTCGTGATCCTTGATCGGTATCGGTTCAGGCATTTCTACAGCATCTCGTTGAAGAAGGTCGACGCCGCGTCCTGCGGATGACAGATCAATCCTTGTGAAAATGTGCTGCACCATACCAAAAATGCAGAAACACTTTGCATCGATTTCCCCAACGGCATGCTGTTTTGTCAGGAGAGGACAGATTTTGGCTCCAGAAAGGCCTCCAAACCGAAAGTGCCATACTCACGGCCGATGCCTGATTGTTTAAAGCCACCAAAGGGTGCACGGGGCTCGTGGGCCAGGGTGTTGATTAACACGCGACCGGCATCGATGCGAGCAGCCAACGCGTGAGCCCTCGGTAGATCGGATGACAGAATGTAAGCCTGGAGACCGTAGGGCGTGTCATTGGCAATCGCCAGCGCGTCCTCCTCGTCGCTGTAAGTGATGATCGATAGCACAGGACCGAAAATCTCCTCACGGGCAATGGTCATCTGGTTTGTGACACGACTGAATACGGTGGGCCTGACAAACCAGCCGGCACCGAGCTCATCAGGCAAACCAAGACCGCCCGCCAGTAAATGCGCGCCCTCTTCGATGCCGATCTGAATATATCGCTGAACCCGCTGCCACTGCTTGAGACTGACCATCGGGCCGATACTCGTGTCGCTGTCATTGGGGTCGCCCGCTCGGATAGCGACCATTTCCTCGACGATCAGCGCTTCTACTTCAGCCAAGCGGTGGGCCGGCACAAGCATGCGGGTACCGGCAATACACGCCTGGCCACTGTTCATGAATCCGGCTTGAAGTGCCATGGGTATGGCCTTTTTCAGATCGGCATCATCGAGTATCAATACCGGCGACTTACCACCCAACTCCAGTGTGATGCGCTTCAGCGTTTGCGCCCCAGCCATCAGGATCTGTTTGCCTACAGCGGTAGAGCCAGTGAATGAGACTTTGGCAATGTCGGGGTGCGCACTCAGCACGGTTCCTACGGTTTCACCACGCCCGGTGACAATATTGAATACACCGGGTGGCAAGCCTGCCTCGTGCAGAGCGCGCGTGACAATAGATGTCTGGATGGCGCTCATTTCACTCGGCTTGATCACTGTTGTACAACCGGCCGCCAATGCTGCGGCCAGCTTGCCGCAGATGAAGCCGGCGTTACTGTTCCAAGGGGTGATGAGCCCGGCAACACCCAGGGGCTGCATCGTCACATCAGCGATGCCGATGCGTCGCGTGAAGTCGTAGTCAGCGAGCACGGCCGCCGCGTCCAGAAGCACACTTGCTGCATGCTTGGCCATCCACCGTGCACGGGATACCAGGGCGCCATACTCCTCGATGATGGCGCCTGTAAGTTCCGTCTCTATGGCTGCGACCGCGGCATGCATGCACTTCAGATAATCGACACGCACGGATTTTGTCGTTCGCGAAAACTCGGGAAATGCCTGTGTTGCGGCGCTGACCGCGTTGTTCGCATCTTGCTCATCAGCCAGGCGAACCTGACCAATACACTGGGCGGTCGCTGGGTTGAACAGGTCAAAAAGTTCTTCGCCGTGGGGCGTAACAAATTGGCCATTGATGTAGATCTGGTCGACCTGATGCATGGAGCCTCCGAGGGCACTCAGTTGGTATGCCTTACGGTAAGCCACTATGATTGACCTGATAATCCGCACAACGCCGCATGACTTGATGAGCGATCCAGGACAATGAACACATCCGGACTGAATGAACTGGAAGCGGTGCTGGCCGTTGCGCGACATCGCAGTTTCAGGGCAGCGGCGACCGAGCTGAATGTATCGACATCAGCGCTGAGCCACTCAATCGCCACACTTGAAGCGCGGATGGGCGTTCGACTGTTTCATCGTACGACGCGAAGTGTGTCGCTGACAGAAATAGGGACAGAGTTTGTCAGCACGATCACACCCGCCCTTTCGACTATCCGTGTGGCGCTTGAACAAGCGGGCAATAGTCAGGCGGCGCCGAGTGGCACATTACGGCTTAATACTTCAGCAGGTGCCGCCAAGCAGGTAATGCCGCTGCTGCTGGAGTACATGCGGCGTTATCCGCTGATGAAAGTGGATATCGTCACTGAAGGTCGGCTGGTGGATATTGTGGCTCAAGGGTTTGACGCGGGTATTCGTCTTGGCGATAGCGTTCCACAAGACATGATCGCGATTGATATCAGCCCGCCTCAGAGGTTTGCCGTATTGGGTAGCCCAGCCTACTTTGCCAGGCACCCTGCCCCTTTGAACCCTTTGGATCTAAGCGCTCATGAATGTATCCGTAGCCGGATGCCAAGTGGCTCAATCTATCGCTGGGAGTTTGAGCGCCACGGCGAAACCATTGCAGTTGACGTACGAGGCGCGCTGACACTTGATAATCCAACATTGATGCTTCAGGCAGCCAGAGCTGGAATGGGATTGACGTATCTAACGGAATGGAATGCCTCTGTAGACCTGGCGAAGGGGACGTTGGTGCGGGCGCTCGAAGAATGGACACCCCCTTTCGACGCTTTACGCCTCTACTACTCGGGAAGACGCCATGTACCGGCCGGTCTGAGAGCACTGATTGAGCTGATCAAGCAGCAAGGATTTTAGGAAAAGCCGTAGCGCTTCACTTTTCGACCGCCCAAAACAAAACCCCTGTCTGCGTTAGCAAACAGGGGTTCTGGAATTTAATCTTGACGATGACCTACTCTCACATGGGGAAACCC
>NZ_JBKEZW010000011.1:0-239872 GCF_053345295.1 Pseudomonas sp. M5A4_2d
AGGGATGGCCCATTGCGGCGGCCCACGGATTCAAGCCGGAGTGCGGGCATACCGAGCCTGGGCGAGGTACCGAGTGGTGGGGCAAAGCGTTTTTTGGTTACTTTTTTAGGCGTTCCCTTGTAAAAAAGTGACCCGCCGTAAGGGCGAAACCCATAGCAGCCGTTACCGCAGCAACGGATATGTCCTCAATCTACCTAACCCCTCACAGGCTCAAAGCAACACAAAGAGTTACTTAGATACCTATGCGTTTCGCAGGCAAGCCAGCGCCCACATGCTGAATTGTGAACACAGTCAAATGTGGGGGCCAGCTTGCCTGCGATTGAATAACCGCGGTCTTACGCCCTACACCGAAAACCGCGCCACCATCGTGTTCAGATCCACCGCCAACCGCGACAACTCCTGGCTCGCCGCACTGGTCTGATTGGCGCCGGTCGACGTCTGATGCGCCAGATCACGAATATTCATCAAGTTGCGATCCACTTCTCGCGCCACCGCCGCCTGCTGCTCCGAGGCACTGGCAATCACCAGGTTGCGCTCGTTGATCAGGGTAAATGCCGACGCAATTTCTTCCAGCGCCGTGCCCGCCGACTTGGCGATATCCAGCGTGGAGCGCGCCCGGGTATTGCTCTGCTGCATCGAACTGACGGCCTGATCGGTGCCCTGCTGAATGCCGCTGATCATCAGCTCAATTTCCTGGGTCGACTGTTGCGTGCGATGGGCCAAGGCCCGCACCTCATCCGCCACCACGGCAAAACCGCGCCCGGCATCCCCGGCCCGCGCCGCTTCGATCGCGGCATTCAGCGCCAGCAGGTTAGTCTGTTCGGCAATCGAGCGAATCACGTCCAGCACCTTGCTGATGCCATAGACCTTTTGCGCCAATTCTTCGACCTGAGTGGCATTGGCGGTCACGTCCGTGGCCAACGCCTCAATCGACTCCACTGTCTGGTGCACCTGAGCACGCCCGCGCTGGGCGATGCGGTCGGACTCGCGCGACGCCTGCGACGTGGCCACCGCATTGCTCGCCACTTCTTCCACCGCCGCTGTCATCTGGTTGACCGCCGTGGCGGCCTGTTCGATTTCCTGGTTCTGCTGGTGCAGGCCACGGGTCGCATCCTCAGTGACGCAACTGAGTTCTTCGGAAGCCGAAGCCAACTGGTTCGAGGATTCGCCAATACGCCGGATGGTGTCGCGCAGGTTTTCCTGCATGCCCTTTAGCGCCTGCTGCAAGCGCGCCGGCTCATCATTGCCGGTCACGTTGATCTCACCGGTCAGGTCGCCACTGGCGACGCCCTGCGCGACTTTCAGTGACTGTGCCAACGGCAGCACGATGCTGCGGGTCAGCCACACCGCCAACCCAATGGTAATCAGCGCCGTGAGCACGATCATGCCGACCACCCAGGTACGCGATTGAGTGAACACGCTTTGCGCCAGGCTTGCGGCCAGGTTGGCATTGGTTTTGTTCAAAATGACCAGATCATGCAGAGTGCCGGCCATCTGATCGGCCAGTTGATTCATCTCACCGTTGACGATCTTGATCGCATCGTCCAACTGGTTGGCCTTGGAGAGCGTCATCACCTGCTCTTGGCGTTGCAGGTATTGCTGCTCTTCGGTCTTGAAACGATCAAACAGCGTGCGTTCTTCGGGCAGGACGATCAGCCCCTCGTAAAGTGTCTGGGCGTGGGACATGCCATTTTTCAGATCGGTCAGTTTTTGCTCGTTCTGCGCCAGCGCCTGCGGATCACGGTTGACCACCAACCGCAGGGTCAGCGCGCGAACCCTTAACAGATCCTGGCTCATATCCCCCACCGCCATCACGCTAGGCAGCCAGTTGTTCTCCACCTGGTCCGACTGCTGGCGCATGTTGGCCATCTGCAGCAGTGCGAAGCCGCCCAAGGCGAACACCATCAACGCCAACACGCCAAAGCCCAAGCCGGCGCGGGGAGCGATATTCAGACTACGGATACTCATTGCCTGGTTCCTTCCAAATGCGCTGCATCCACCTGCAGCGGGTCTCCTGAAAGCTATCGGCCCTTCAGCCAAATTGCGTAAGACGAAAACGCGATATCAATGTGCCTGCTCATCGCGAGCGTGTTTCGGCAGAATAGCCAGGAAGTTATCGCGCGCAACCTTACGGGCCACGTCCTCCGGCAGCGCGTCCAGGAAAGGATCAAAGCGGCGCATTTCCTTACCGAGCTTATTGAAGCGCCCTACAACATCCGAACCCACCATGAAGCGCTCAGGGAAGCGTTCAACCAGCTTTAACCACTGCGCGCGGGGCTTGCCTGCCTCATCCAGCAAGTACGGCGTGAGCATGCTCCAAGAGAGGTCGATGTACAGATTGGGATAGGCTTGCAACATACGGCTCAAGGTAGGGAGCAAGAAGTCCATCTGCACCTGATGGCGATGGATCTCTTTACTGGTACCCGCATGCGCCCAGATAAAACGCGTGTGCGGGTGGTTGCGCAGCGATGTCTCCACCTCCGGCAGGTACAGTGGGTTGCGTTCGCGCTTGGAGGTGATGTTGGAGTGCAGCATCACCGGCAAATCGTTTTCGGCGGCGAGGTGATAGACGCGCGTCATGGCTTCATTGTTGGCCCGCGGGGTGTCACCTGCCGTCAAGGCCGTCAGGTCGTCGTGCCGTGTGAACACTTCACCAATGCCCTGCCAGAGCCCTGGGTTGAGGTCGAGCATGCGTTGGATATGCGCCGCCGAGTTCTTGTCGTTAGGGTTAAAGCCGGACAAAAACGGATGAAAATGCTGACGCTGCTCAGGGGTGAGTGTGTTCACCGCTGCCGCGACGATCACGTCGGTGGCGCTGTACCAATAGGCATCGGCATCGTCACCCGCGTAGTAACGCGGGCGCTTGGGTTCGTCTTCGTGCCATTTCTTGGCCACAGGAATGCCAGAAATCATCACATGCTCGATGCGATTATCCGCCATGGCCTTAAGCAGCGTGTCCATGCCTGCCGTTTCCTGGAAGAAGTCGACGTAATGCAGGTGCGCATCGCTGTAGGCATATTCGCGGGCCTGCACGACGAGGCTACTGGCAGCGAGCAACAGGGCAAGACTGAGGCGGGTCCAAGGCACGGTAAAATCTCATAGGGGTGAATTGCGGTAGACCTTGCGCGATGCAAACGGGTTCACAGGCAAAAAACGCGGAACACCCCAGTGCCAGCATGTTCTATAACTGCATGACCTTCATCCTGCCAATCTGTGAGGTTTACCATGCCTGTTACCGTCAACACCCTGAACCACGACAACTTTCGCCACAGTGTGAATATCAATAACCACGAACTGTTCACCGACTTACCCAAAAGCCTGGGCGGCGACGACTCGGCGCCCTCCCCCCACGATTATTTCGATGCTGCCCTGGCCTCGTGCAAGGCGCTGACCGTCAAACTGTATGCCCAGAAAAAAGACATTCCCCTCACCGGCGTCACCGTGGAAGTCACCCACGACAGCACCGAGGAGCAAAAAGGCAAATACACGCTCAACGTCAAGTTGACCCTCAAGGGCGTGCTCACCGATGAACAGCGCGACGAGCTGCACCGCGTGGCTGATCGCTGCCCCGTGCATAAACTGATGACCACCGCAGAAGTCACCATCGAGACGAAATTGTCCGAAGGCGCTTTCAGCCAGTAGCGCCATCCACCCGTCGAGCGGGTTATGCTCAGGGCCATCTAACCCGCTCAGACAGGGACGCACCATGACCACCCTCACCGTGATCCGCCCGCGCGCGGAAGATGTCGAAGGCCAGCCGATCCTGCGCCCGTTGCCGTCGCGCGAATGCCGCAGCGTCGGGCCTTTTGTGTTCTTCGACCACATGCTGCTGACGCGTTATGCGCCGGGCACCGGCATGAATATCCGCCAGCACCCGCATATTGGGCTGTCGACGCTCACTTATCTATTTGAAGGTGCCTTGCAGCACAAAGACAGCCTCGGCTCGGACCAGTTGGTGCAAGCCGGCGACGTCAGCTGGATGACGGCCGGCGGTGCGATTGCCCACGTCGAACGCACGCCCGAGGCGATCAAGGCTGAAGGTTTCAGCCTGCATGGCCTGCAAGTGTGGCTGGCCTCACCCAAAGACCATGAGACGGGGCCTGGGCATTACAGCCATCACTCGGCGGCGAGCCTGCCAGTCAGTGACAACCTGGGCGTGCAGATTCGTCTGATCGCCGGTAGCGGCTTCTGTCTCAAATCACCGGTGCCGGTGCTGTCGCCTACGTTGTATGCCGAGGTGCAGATGCAGACGGCCACGACGCTGTTGATCCCGGATGAGCACCAGGAACGGGCGGTGTATGTACTGGAGGGTGAGGCACAGCTGGACGGCGAGGTGTTGGCAGTGAACAGCCTGGTGGTGCTGCCTGCCGGGCAGGCAATGACGCTGTTTGCTGAAAGCGATTGCCGCCTGATGGTATTTGGCGGTGCGCCACTGGATGGGCCACGGCGGATCAACTGGAATTTTGTGGCGAGCGACCCGGCCATGATCGAACAGGCGCGGCAGCGTTGGGCGGCTCGGGATTGGCCGACGGTGCCGGGAGAGTCTGAAAGGATTGAGTTGCCTGTCAGATAGCTATCGCAGGCAAGCCAGCTCCCACATTTAACCGGTGTTCACCAATCAAAATGTGGGAGCGGGCTTGCTCGCGAAGAGGCCAGCACAGGCGCTAAAGGTTTAGCCCTTGAACACTTCATCCAACAAGTTATGCATCG
The DNA here is from genome assembly GCF_053345295.1 of Pseudomonas sp. M5A4_2d. Lineage (NCBI taxonomy): Bacteria > Pseudomonadati > Pseudomonadota > Gammaproteobacteria > Pseudomonadales > Pseudomonadaceae > Pseudomonas > Pseudomonas sp. M5A4_2d. The sequence goes on from NZ_JBKEZW010000011.1 coordinate 4,711, forward strand.
ACTGGAACGCCCGCGCAGCGGTCTTCGCGTCGTACATCATCTTGCCCGGCACATTGGCATGCGGGTCAGTGAAGGAATGCACCGCACCGCCGTAGCTCAGCAACTGCCAATCCACACCGGCCGCGTTCATTTCATCTTCAAACGCCGGCAACTGTTCCTTGGGCACCAAGGGGTCGGAAGCGCCGTGCAGTACCAGCACTGAACCTTTGATGTTTTTCGCATCCGCCGGGTTCGGCGTATCGAGAGTGCCGTGGAACGACACGGCGGCCTTCAACGCTGCGCCGGTACGCGCCAGCTCCAGGGAGCAGCAACCGCCGAAGCAGAAACCAAAGGTCGCCAACTTCGAGGTATCGACAGCGGCTTCGGTCTGGCCTTGCAGTTGCTCAAAGGCTGCCTGCATACGCTTGTTCAGCAATGGGCGGTCATTTTTCAACGGCATCATTGCCGCGCCCGCTTCATCGCCATTCGATGGGCGCACGGTTTGCCCATACAGGTCGGCGATCAGCACCACGTAGCCCTTGGCGGCGACGCTTTTGGCAATGTCTTCGGCACCCGCACTCACACCCATCCAGTTCGGTGCCATCAACAGACCCGGCAGCGGGCCCTTATGGCTGGCATCGAATGCCAGGCGGCTTTCATAAGACTGGCCATCAATCTGATAGACCACGGAACGCACAGTGACTTGGCTCATCATTTACTCCAGTTGAGGTGCACTAGAACGAAAAAACCCGCCGAAGCGGGTTTTTCTACAACGGTGTTAAACCGACAATTCAACCAACAGCTTGTTCAGTCGGCGCACGTAGGCGGCCGGGTCTTTCAAGCTGTCGCCAGCGGCCAGGGCCGCCTGGTCGAAGAGGATGTGCGACAAGTCGCCAAAACGCTCTTCGCTTTGCTCGCCGTCGAGTTTCTCGATCAGCGGGTGAGCCGGGTTGAATTCGAAGATCGGCTTGGAATCCGGAACCTTCTGACCGCTCGCTTCCAGGATCTGACGCATCTGCATGCCCAGGTCCTGCTCGCCAATGGCCAGAATCGCCGGGGAGTCGGTCAGACGGTGCGAAACCCGCACTTCGCTGACAGCATCGCCCAGAGCGGTCTTGATCCGCTCAACCAGCCCTTCTTTGGCCTTGGCGACTTCTTCGGCTTCCTTCTTCTCTTCTTCGGAGTCCAGGTTACCCAGGTCCAGGTCGCCACGGGCCACGTCGACGAAGGTTTTGCCGTCGAACTCGCTGAGGTAGCTCATCAACCACTCATCGATACGGTCGGTCAACAGCAGCACTTCGATGCCTTTCTTGCGGAAGACTTCCAGGTGCGGGCTGTTCTTGACCTGAGCGTAGGTTTCGCCGGTCAGGTAGTAGATCTTGTCCTGACCTTCCTTGGCGCGTGCCAGGTACTCGGCCAGCGACACAACCTGCTCACCGTCTTCACCTTGGGTAGACGCAAAACGCAGCAGGCCGGCGATTTTTTCCTTGTTGGCAAAATCTTCCGCCGGGCCTTCTTTCATGACCTGACCGAAGTTTTTCCAGAAGCCCTTGTATTGCTCAGGCTCGTTCTTCGCCAGTTTTTCCAGCATGTCGAGCACGCGCTTGGTCAGCGCCGACTTCATGGAGTCGATGATCGGGTCTTTCTGCAGGATTTCCCGCGACACGTTCAGCGACAGGTCGTTGGAGTCGACCACGCCTTTGATAAAGCGCAGGTACAGCGGCAGGAAGGACTCTGCCTGGTCCATCACGAACACGCGCTGCACGTACAGCTTCAGGCCTTTGGGCGCTTCACGCTGGTACAGGTCGAACGGAGCACGCGCCGGTACGTAGAGCAGCGAGCTGTATTCCAGCTTGCCTTCGACCTTGTTGTGGCTCCAGCTCAGCGGGTTTTCGTAGTCGTGAGCGATGTGCTTGTAGAACTCCTGGTATTCCTCGTCTTTGACTTCAGTACGAGGACGCGTCCACAGGGCGCTGGCACGGTTGACCACTTCCCATTCCTGGGCAGGCGGCTCTTCGCCTTCGGCAGCAGCCTGTTCTTTCGGCAACTCGATCGGCAGCGCGATGTGGTCGGAGTATTTCTTGATGATATTGCGCAGGCGCCAGCCATCGGCGAACTCATCTTCAGCCGCTTTCAGGTGCAGCACGATGCGGGTGCCACGGTCAGCCTTGTCGAGGGTGGCGATTTCGAACTCGCCCTCACCTTTGGAGGACCAGTGCACACCTTCGCTGGCGGCGAGGCCGGCGCGACGGCTGAACACTTCAACCTTGTCGGCAACGATAAAGGCCGAGTAGAAGCCCACACCGAATTGACCGATCAGGTGCGAATCTTTTTTCTGATCGCCCGACAGGTTCTTCATGAAATCTGCGGTGCCGGATTTGGCGATGGTGCCCAGATGGGTGATCGCGTCTTCACGGCTCATGCCGATACCGTTGTCTTCGAGGGTGACGGTCTTGGCGTCTTTGTCGAAGCTCACACGGATTTTCAGTTCGGCGCCACCTTCCAGCAATTCAGGCTTGGACAGGGCTTCGAAACGTAATTTGTCGACAGCGTCAGAGGCGTTCGAGATCAATTCGCGAAGGAAGATTTCCTTGTTGGAATACAGCGAATGGATCATGAGGTGCAGCAGTTGCTTCACCTCGGTCTGGAAGCCCAGGGTTTCCTTTTGAGTTTCCACACTCATGGTCATCAAACTCCAATTGGATGGCAGTGGCCGCGCCCTTAAGGGTTGGCGGCGGGTTGTCATCAAAGTTGGGGGCTAAGACCAGGATTTCAAGGGCGGGCTGTTTCCTCAATCTTGAAATGTGCGCGAGCGGTGGCAATCGGTTCGGCCGGGGTGCTTTGCCAGGCAGTGATTGCCACATTGGCGACGCGACGGCCCTGGCGCCACACCTGGCATTTGGCGTAAGTGTCACGAAACTGGCCGGCGCGCAGGTAATCCAGGGAAAAATCGATGATTTTCGGCAGGCCCGGCGCGCCGGTAAATACCAGCAGGTGCAGCGCCGCCGACAGCTCCATAAACCCGGCAATCACCCCACCGTGCAGCGCCGGCAATATGGGGTTACCAATGTTGTCCTTGTTGGCCGGCAGACGAAACAGCAATTCATCCCCCAACCTTGTGCATTCAATGCCAATCAGCTTGGCGTAGGGGACCAGGTCTAGCAGCGCCTCGTAGTTACCCCGGTGATGGGCCTGTTCGAGGCGGGTCTTGAATCGATGTGTCATGCCTGCTCTCCCTTGAGGGTGCTGCCCAGCCCGTGCGTGCCCTTGAGGCGCTTGCCCATGCGCATGAACGTGCCGACCACGTGGGCGATGGGCTGCTGCGGATCATCCTGGTAGGCGAAGCCGCGGGTGAAGATCACGTCGGTGGTCACCCGATAGCATTGGGCGAAGCCGTACACGGGCTTGTGCGGTTCGGCCGGATGCATGTAGTCGACACGCAGGTCGAGCGTCGGGCACACCTCGAACTCCGGCAAGACACACAGCGTGGCCATGCCGCAGGCAGTGTCCATCAAGGAGGTCAGCGCGCCGCCGTGAATCACGCCGGTTTGAGGATCGCCGACGATGCTCGGGCTGTAAGGCAGGACCAGCGTCATGCCCTCCTCGCTGGCAGCATGGACGGTGATGCCTAATACCTGGCAGTGGCGCAGCGCCGAAACAAAGCGTGTGGCACGCGCTAACAAGGGATTTTCGGTCATGTGTTCAGACTCTTATTAGTGTCGATTAGAGGCGTCTGGGGGCAAGGGCAAAAGTTCCTTGAGCGTCACGTTTTATATATCTTTGAAACAAAAGGAACTAATGCTGGCCGTCTAAGCTCGAAAGGCCAGTAGATATCTTCACTAAGGAGAAACACCCCATGCGCAAGACTTTAGCTATTTCCATGATGCTGGCTGCTGCCCTCGGCCTCGCTGCCTGCGATAAGAAATCCGAAGACAAAGCCCAAGATGCCCAAGCGCATTCTGAGCAAGCTCAGAAGGACATGGCGAAAGCACAGGATAAAGTGAACGACGCTGCAAAAGAAAACGCCGATGCTGCCAAAGCTCAGGCTGATGCGAACGCTGAAAAAGCAAAAGAAGACGGTACCGCTACTCCAGTAGCACCTGCCAAGCCTTAATAGCCTGGCAACTGCTGCAAAAAGGAAGCCCGCTTACATAGCGGGCTTTACTTTGTCTGCTGTTTTTCCAGCGCCGAAAAGTTTAATTAACCTTGGCGCCACGCGTTAAGACACGGCTTCTTTAGCCGGCTCCGTCACCGGCATATCGGTTGGCGTGTAGACCATGACCTGCAGTACGTCCGAATGAAACTCGCGGCGATACAGCACCAACACTACCCCGCTGCTCATCAACATGAATAACCACGGGCTGACAAACCAGGCCAGCATGGTCATGCCAAAGTAATAAGCACGCAGGCCAAAGTTGAACTGGTTGGCCGCCATGGAAATCACCCGCGCTGCCCGCAGGGCGAACGCGTTGCGCTCCTGCTCCGACACATGCCGTTCACCAATCATCGGCGCCGACCCCACCAGCACCGCGGCGAAGTTGTATTGGCGCATGCACCAGCTGAAGGTGAAAAACGCATAGACGAACACCAGTGCCAGGCACAGCAGCTTGATTTCCGACATGCCCTGGGACGCCTGTTGCACCATGGGAATGTCCGCCAGCAACGATACCGCACGCTCGGAAGCACCCAGCACTGTCAGGATACCGGCGAGGATGATCAAGGTACTGGATGCGAAGAACGAGGCATTGCGCTCCAGGTTACCGATCACGCTGGCATCGGCGATACGGTTATCGCGCAGCAACATGCGGCGCATCCAGTCTTCACGATACAGATGCAGCACGCTGGCCAGGCACGCAGTGTCACGGGCCTTCCACGTGGCGTATCGGGTGTAACCGCCCCAGCACAATACGAACCAGAGAGCAGCAAGCAGGTGGATCTGATTGGTTTCGACGAACGACATGCGGGGGCCTTTTGCTCGGTGTGCGGATATTAATGCGATCTAAATGTGGGAGCGGGCTTGCTCGCGAATGCGGTGTGTCAGTCTCCTGGTGCATTACTGATCCACCGCGTTCGCGAGCAAGCCCGCTCCCACACTGACCGTATTCCACACTTTAGGGGTTGTGGCCTCACACACAAAAAAATGCCCCGTATCAATCGATACGGGGCATTTCAGTACAGCGTGAAATCGCGGGTTAAGCGATGGCTTCGCTGCGTTTGCCAAGCATGCGGTCAACCACTACGGCAACGACCAGCGTCATCACCGCCGGCACCAGCCACGCCAGGCCTTGCTCGCTCAGCGGCAGATGTGCCAACTGCGCAGGCATCCAATCCGCCAGGCCCGCGCCCTTGAGCGCATCAATGCAACCAAAGATGAACGACACCAGCATGACCGGGCCGACGATGCGGCCCTGCTCAAGCCAGAAATCTTTGCAGAAGCTCAGGGCCACCAGCACGATGCACGGCGGGTAGATCGCCGTGAGTACCGGGATCGAGAAGGCAATCAGCTTGGTCAGGCCCAGGTTGGACACAAACAGCGAGAACAGTGCGAGGATCACTACCAGCGTCTTGTAGGACAGCGGCAGGACTTTGCTGAAGTACTCGGCACACGCGCAGGTCAGGCCAACAGCGGTGACCAGGCACGCCAGAGAGATCAGCACAGCGAGGAAGCCACTGCCCAGGGAGCCGAACGTGTGTTGCACGTAAGCATGCAGCACGGCAGCGCCATTGCTTGCACCGGCGGCCACGGCATGGCTGCCCGACCCCAGACGGAACAGGCTGATGTACACCAGGGCCAGGCCCACGCCGGCAATCAGCCCGGCGATGATCGCGTAGCGGGTGATCAGCTGTGGCGATTCAACGCCACGAGAACGGATGGCATTGACGATGACGATACCGAATACCAGCGCGCCGAGGGTATCCATGGTCAGGTAACCATTGATGAAGCCCTGGGAGAACGGTGCGGCAACGTATTCCGGCGTCGCGACGCCCACGTCACCGGCCGGCAAGGCAAACGCGGCGATGCCGAGAATAGCCAGGGCGATGATTTTCAGCGGCGCCAGGAAGCGACCTACGGTATCCAGCAGTCGGCCCGGGTAGAGGGAAACAAAGAACACCACCAGGAAATACACCGAGCTGTAGAGGAACAGCGCCAATGGGCTTTCGCCGGTCAGCGGTGCCAGGCCCACTTCAAACGAAACGGTCGCAGTGCGCGGAGTGGCGAACAATGGCCCTACCGCCAGATACGCCGCCGCCGCGAGCAGGCCGCCGGCGATCTTGCCGATCGGGCTGCTCAACGCGTCCATACCGCCGCCGACCTTGGCCAGGGCGATCACGGTGACCACCGGCAGACCGACCGCGGTGATCAGGAAGCCCAGCGCTGCCATCCAGACGTGAGGCCCGGACTGCAAACCAACGATAGGCGGGAAGATGATGTTGCCGGCGCCCACGAACAGGGCGAAGGTCATAAAGCCTAACGCCAGGACATCCTGGCTTTTCAACACTTTCATTTAAGGAAATACCACACTACTGAATCGGAATTTAGAGAGGGATTCCCTGTGGATGAGGGAACTGCTGCCGGTCCTGATGGGGACCGACCGGTCTAGCGCGCAGCTTCCTTTTGGGATGCGGACGCATAAAGAGGCGGCTAGAGTACAGAATTAGGCCGACAAACGCACTGTTGCGGGGCGAACTGTCCGATAAGCGACATCACAATGTCGCGTTTTCATACTTAATTTTGACAATACAACCCCATGTGGGAGCTGGCTTGCCTGCGATGCGGGCGACTCGGTCCATCAGGTAAACCGAGTCGATGCTATTGCAGGCAAGCCAGCTCCCACATGTGAACGGGGCATCCAATCTGATGAGCAATACCCAGAACGCACAAAGGCCACCCGAAGGTGGCCTTTGCTTGGTAAAGCGTCAGCTAAGCGCGAGGCTTACTTGACAGCCCAACCGGTCAGCTCGGACAAAGCCTTGCCGATGTCTGCCAGCGAACGCACGGTTTTAACGCCTGCGTCTTCCAGGGCAGCAAACTTCTCGTCTGCTGTGCCTTTGCCGCCGGAGATGATTGCGCCAGCATGGCCCATGCGCTTGCCAGCAGGGGCAGTCACACCAGCGATGTAGGAAACAACCGGCTTGGTCACGTGTGCCTTGATGTAGGCAGCCGCTTCTTCTTCAGCCGAGCCGCCGATCTCACCGATCATGACGATCGCTTCGGTCTTCGGGTCTTCCTGGAACAGTTTCAGGATGTCGATGAAGTTCGAGCCTGGGATCGGGTCACCGCCGATGCCGACGCAAGTCGACTGGCCGAAACCGGCGTCAGTCGTTTGCTTGACAGCTTCGTAGGTCAGGGTGCCGGAACGGGAAACGATACCGACTTTGCCTGGCAAGTGAATGTGACCAGGCATGATGCCGATCTTGCATTCGCCTGGAGTGATCACGCCTGGGCAGTTAGGGCCGATCAGGACTACGCCCAGCTCGTCACACTTAACTTTAGCGTCCAGCATGTCCAGGGTAGGAATGCCTTCGGTGATGCAAACGATCAGCTTGATGCCGCCGAATGCCGCTTCCAGGATCGAGTCTTTGCAGAAAGGAGCTGGAACGTAGATCACGCTGGCGGTGGCGCCAGTGGCAGCTACAGCGTCTTTCACGGTATTGAACACTGGCAGACCCAGGTGCTCGGTGCCGCCCTTACCAGGAGTAACGCCACCCACCATCTTGGTGCCGTATTCGATGGCTTGCTGGGTGTGGAAACTACCTTGCGAACCGGTAATACCCTGGCAGATAACTTTGGTGTCTTTATTGATCAGGACGCTCATTATTTGCCCTCCGCAGCTTTGACAACTTGTTGAGCAGCGTCGGTCAGGCTGGTAGCCGCGATGATGTTCAAACCGCTTTCTGCCAGTACTTTAGCGCCCAGTTCAGCGTTGTTACCTTCAAGGCGAACAACAACCGGGATTTTAACGCCGACTTCTTTCACTGCACCGATGATGCCTTCGGCAATCATGTCGCAACGAACGATGCCGCCGAAGATGTTGACCAATACTGCAGCGACGTTAGTGTCGGACAGGATGATCTTGAAGGCTTCGGTAACGCGTTCTTTGGTAGCACCGCCGCCCACGTCGAGGAAGTTGGCTGGTTTGCCGCCATGCAGGTTGACGATGTCCATGGTACCCATGGCCAGGCCAGCACCGTTGACCATGCAACCGATGTTACCTTCCAGGGCTACGTAGTTCAGTTCGAACTTGGCAGCGTGCGCTTCGCGCGGATCGTCTTGCGACGGATCGTGGAAAGTTTTCAGCTTAGGCTGACGGTACATGGCGTTGGCGTCGATGTTGATCTTGGCGTCGAGGCAGTGCAGATCGCCGTCAGCCTTGATCACCAGCGGGTTCACTTCCAGCAGGGCCAGATCGTGATCCTGGAACAGTTTGGCCAGACCTACGAAGATCTTGGCGAACTGGGCAACTTGCTTGCCTTCCAGACCCAGCTGGAAAGCCAGTTCGCGACCCTGGAATGGCTGAGCGCCAACCAGTGGATCGATAGTGGCTTTCAGAATTTTTTCTGGAGTGTCGTGAGCGATCTTCTCGATGTCCACGCCACCTTCGGTGGACGCCATGAACACGATGCGACGGCTCGAACGGTCAACGACAGCGCCCAGGTACAGCTCTTTAGCGATATCAGTGCACGATTCAACCAGGATCTTGGTGACTGGTTGGCCATTGGCATCAGTCTGGTAAGTCACCAGACGCTTGCCCAGCCACTGCTGTGCGAAGGCCTTGGCGTCTTCTTTGCTGCGAACCAGCTTAACGCCGCCCGCTTTACCGCGACCACCAGCGTGGACCTGGGCTTTGACAACCCACTCGGTACCACCGATTTTGTCGCAAGCTTCTGCTGCTGCTTCCGGGGTGTCTACTGCGTAGCCCTGGGATACTGGCAGGCCGTATTCAGCGAACAGCTGCTTACCCTGATACTCGTGAAGATTCATGCTTTTTACCGTCTTCGTTAGGTACTGCGCATTCGGCGCTGCGCTCATTATGAGTGCCGCGCCACCTGTGACTGCTGCTTGCGCAACTTGCGGGGCTCAAGGCCCGTAAAGCTGCGCAAGACTGCGTCCAGCGGACATTCCGCGGTGAGTCTTGCGCGCAAGGCTCACGACGGGCAACCGCCGTGGTTTCTTATTATCTCGCTTAGCGCTTCTTGCGGTTGGCGATGTGGATGGCGCCGCCATTCACTGCCAACGCTGCTTCGTGCAACGCTTCGGACAGGGTCGGATGGGAGAAGACCATCATGCCCAGGTCCTCGGCACTGGTGCCGAATTCCATACCGATCGCGCCTTGCTGAACCAGTTCTGCAGCGCTCGGGCCAATCACGTGGACGCCCAATACGCGGTCAGTCTTGGCATCAGCGATGACTTTGACAAAACCACCGGTGTCGTTGGCTGCCATGGCACGGCCAGAAGCGGCAAACGGGAAGGTGCCGACGTTAACTTCAACGCCTTCAGCTTTCAACTGCTGTTCGTTCTTGCCGACCCATGCAATTTCCGGGTGGGTGTAGATAACCGATGGGATCAGGTCGTAGTTCATCTGGGTTTTGTGGCCCTTGATGCGCTCGACAACCATGATGCCTTCTTCGGAAGCCTTGTGCGCCAGCATCATGCCGCGAACCACGTCGCCAATGGCGTACACGCCAGGAACCGTGGTAGCGCAGTGATCGTCAACGTGGATGAAACCACGCTCGTCGATGTTCACGCCGCTGTCGGAAGCCAACAGGTCAGCCGTGACTGGACGGCGACCAACGGCAACAATCAGCTTGTCGAAAGTGATGGTCTGTTCGCCATCCTTGTCGGTGTAGGTCACGACAACTTCTTCGCCGTTAACCTTCGAGCCGGTCACGCGAGCACCCAGCTTGATGTCCAGACCTTGTTTGGTCAGGGTTTTGTAGGCTTCTTTGGACACCGCAGTGTCGGCAGCCAGCAGGAACGTGTCCAGGGCTTCCAGAACGGTCACTTCGGAACCCAGACGCGACCATACCGAACCCAGTTCCAGACCGATTACGCCAGCGCCGATCACGCCCAAACGCTTGGGAACCGCTTGGAATTCCAGGGCGCCGGTCGAATCAACGATCACGTTCTGGTCAACTGGAGCCGGTGGAATGTCGATTGGGCGCGAGCCTGGAGCCAGGATCACGTTTTCGGCTTCGATGACTTCTACCGAGCCGTCTGGTTTGGTGATTTCAACTTTCTTGCCGGCCAGCAGTTTGCCGTGGCCTTGCAGGGAAGTCACACCGTTGGCCTTGAACAAGGTCGCAACGCCGGAAGTGAGGCCTTTAACGATGTTGGCTTTACGGCCGACCATTGCTGGCACGTCCATGGTCACGCCAGCGTGGTTGATGCCGTGGATCGCGAAACCGTCTTGGGCTTCGTGGAATTTCCAGGAGCTGTCCAGCAGCGCCTTGGAAGGAATGCAACCGACGTTCAGGCAAGTACCGCCCAGCGCCAGTTTGCCTTCCTTGTCGGTGTATTTTTCGATGCAAGCAGTCGAGAGGCCCAGTTGTGCGGCCTTGATGGCGGCAACGTAGCCGCCAGGACCTGCACCAATCACTACAACGTCAAATTTCTGCGACATGAAAATAGTTCCTCTATTTAGCAGCAAGCTTTCAAGCCGCAAGCCCCAAGCCCGACTGCCTTATCCGGCAGCCTGTCACTTGAGGCCTGCAGCTGCTTCTATCAGATATCCAGCAGCAGACGAGCCGGGTCTTCCAGCAGGTTCTTGATGGTCACCAGGAAAGTCACGGCTTCTTTACCATCGATCAGGCGGTGATCGTAAGACAGTGCCAGGTACATCATTGGGCGGATCACGACTTGGCCGTTGATGGCCATCGGACGCTGGATGATGTTGTGCATGCCCAGGATCGCAGCTTGTGGCGGGTTGACGATCGGGGTCGACATCATCGAACCGAAGGTACCACCGTTGGTGATGGTGAAGGTACCACCGGTCATCTCGTCGATGGTCAGCTTGCCATCACGGGCTTTCTTGCCGAAGCCAGCGATGCCGCCTTCGATTTCAGCCAGGCTCATCAGCTCGGCGTTACGCAGAACCGGTACGACCAGGCCACGGTCGCTGGACACGGCAACGCCGACGTCGGCATAACCGTGGTAAACGATGTCGCTGCCGTCGATGGAAGCGTTGACTGCCGGGAAGCGTTTCAGCGCTTCGGTGGCCGCTTTCACGAAGAACGACATGAAGCCCAGGCGCACGCCATTGTGGGACTTCTCGAACAGGTCCTTGTACTTCGAACGCAGGGCCATGACTTCAGTCATGTCGACTTCGTTGAAAGTGGTCAGCATCGCCATGTTCGACTGTGCTTCAACCAGACGCTTGGCCACGGTGGCACGTACACGAGTCATCGGTACGCGCTTCTCGGTGCGGTCGCCAGCAGCGAACACAGGCGCAGCGGCAGCTGGAGCAGCAGCCTTGGCAGGTGCGGCGGCCGGAGCGTTTTTCTTGGCTTCAACGGCAGCAACCACGTCTTCCTTGGTCACACGGCCGTCTTTGCCGGTGCCTTTGATGGAAGCCAGATTGATGCCGTTTTCTTCGGCCAGCTGACGCGCAGCCGGTGCAGCGATTGGATCTTCACCAGCGGCAGCTGGAGCAGCGGCTGGAGCGGAAGCAGCAGCAGGTGCAGCAGCGGCCGGAGCAGGTGCAGCAGCGCCGCCTGCTTCGATCGAGCCCAGGATCTGGTTCGACAGGACGGTAGCGCCCTCTTCAGCAACGATCGCGCCCAGCACGCCGTCAGCTTCGGCCAACACTTCCAGAACGACTTTGTCGGTCTCGATGTCGACGATCAGGTCATCACGCTTTACAGCGTCGCCTGGTTTCTTGTGCCAGGTGGCAACGGTGCCATCGGCAACCGATTCCGGGAATGACGGGGCTTTGATTTCGATAGCCATTATCTGTGGGTCCTTAAAATTCGGTTTCAGTCAGCGCGAAGGCGTTAAACAGTGAAAGCATCTTGCAGCAGTTTTTCCTGCTGCTCGGCGTGCATCGACGCATAACCACACGCAGGTGCAGCAGAAGCATCACGACCGGCATACTCAAGGCCAAGGCCTGTCTTGTGGTTGCCGATGCTGCGACGCAAATGATGCTGGCTGCTGTACCAAGCGCCCTGGTTCATCGGTTCTTCCTGGCACCACACCGCATGGGTGAGGTTGGTGTAAGGCGCGATGGCCTCCATCAGGTCGTCTTCCGGGAACGGGTAAAGCTGCTCGATACGCACGATGGCGATGTCTTCGCGGCCTTCGGCACGGCGTTTTTCCAGCAAGTCGTAGTAAACCTTGCCGCTGCACAGGATCAGGCGAGTGACCTTGGCTGCGTCCAGGGTGTCGATTTCTGGAATAACGGTCTGGAACGAACCGTCGGCCAGATCTTCCAGGGTCGAGATGGCCAATTTGTGACGCAACAGCGACTTCGGAGTCAGCACTACCAGCGGCTTGCGCAGCGGGCGGATCACCTGACGACGCAGCAAGTGGTAGATCTGGGCCGGGGTAGTCGGCACGCACACCTGGATGTTGTGCTCGGCGCACAGCTGCAGGTAACGCTCCAGACGGGCCGAAGAGTGCTCCGGACCCTGACCTTCATAACCGTGTGGCAGCAGCATGGTCAGACCGCACAGACGACCCCACTTGTGCTCACCGCTGGTGATGAACTGGTCAATAACCACTTGGGCACCGTTGGCGAAGTCGCCGAACTGGGCTTCCCAGATCACCAGCGCCTGAGGCGTGGTGGTGGAGTAACCGTATTCGAACGCCAGTACGGCTTCTTCGGACAGGAACGAATCGAACAGGTCGAAACGTGGCTGGCCTTCGTAAAGGTGTTGCAGCGGAATGTAGGTGCCCGCGTCTTTCTGGTTGTGCAATACCGCGTGACGGTGCGAGAACGTACCACGGCCGATATCCTGGCCGGTCATGCGGATCGGGTGACCTTCGAACGCCAGGGTCGCGTACGCCATGGTTTCGGCGTAACCCCAGTTGATCGGCAGGCCGCCGGCTTGCATCTTCTGACGGTCTTCGTAGATCTTCGCAACCTGGCGCTGCACAACGAAGCCTTCTGGAATTTCCAGCAGCTTGGCAGACAGTTCCTGCAAGGTTTTCAGATCGAACGAGGTGTCGTGACGCGCAGTCCAGGCGTGGCCCAGGTACGGACGCCAGTCAACGAACAGCTCTTTGTTCGGTTCTTTAACAAGGCTTTTTACGACATGCAGACCGTTGTCCAGCGCGTTGCGGTATTCATCGACTTTCGCCTGAACACGCGCATCGTCAACCACGCCGGCCTTGGTCAGGCTTTCGGCGTACAGCTCACGGGTGGTGCGCTGCTTGGCGATTTGCTGGTACATCAACGGCTGGGTGCCGCTAGGCTCATCCGCTTCGTTGTGACCGCGACGGCGGTAGCAAACCAGGTCGATCACCACGTCACGCTTGAACTGCATGCGGTAGTCGATAGCGAGCTGGGTCACGAACAACACGGCTTCCGGATCATCACCATTCACATGGAGGATCGGCGCCTGGATCATCTTGGCAACGTCGGTGGCGTACTCGGTAGAGCGCGCGTCCAGCGGGTTGCTGATGGTGAAGCCAACCTGGTTGTTGATGACGATGTGAACCGTACCGCCAGTCTTGAAGCCGCGAGTCTGCGACATCTGGAACGTTTCCAGAACCACGCCTTGGCCGGCGAATGCCGCGTCACCGTGGATGGAAATCGGCAGGACCTTTTCACCGGTGGCATCATTACGACGATCCTGACGAGCACGGACCGAACCCTCGACCACTGGAGAAACGATTTCCAGGTGGGATGGGTTGAACGCCATGGCCAGGTGAACTTCACCGCCGGTGGTCATCACGTTGGACGAGAAGCCCTGGTGGTATTTAACGTCACCGGAACCCAGTTCGACCTTCTTCTTGCCTTCGAACTCGTCGAACAGCTCGCGCGGGTTCTTGCCGAAGGTGTTGACCAACACGTTCAGGCGACCACGGTGAGCCATGCCGATCACGACTTCCTTGGTGCCATAGGAACCGGAACGCTGGATCAGCTCGTCGAGCATTGGAATGAGGCTCTCGCCGCCTTCCAGGCCAAAACGCTTGGTGCCCGGGTATTTGGTGCCCAGGTATTTCTCGAGACCTTCAGCTGCGGTCACGCGCTCGAGCAGGTGGCTGCGTACGTCGGCGGACAGCACCGGACGGCCACGCACACCTTCCAGGCGATGCTGGAACCAGTGGCGTTGCTCGGAATCGGTGATATGCGTGAACTCAGCGCCGATGGTGCGGCAATATGTCTGCTGCAACGCTTCGTGAATTTCGCGTAGGCTCGCTTCCTCTTTGCCGATGAACAGGTCGCCGGCACGGAAGGTCGTATCAAGATCGGCATTGGTCAAGCCGTAATGATTGATCGACAGGTCAGCAGGTGCAGGACGCTGCCAGAGCCCCAGCGGGTCAAGCTGGGCCGCCTGGTGGCCACGCATCCGGTAAGCCTGGATCAGTCGCAATACTTCAACTTGCTTCTTCTCATGCTCGCTGCTCACGCTCCCGGCGGAAACCGGCTGAGCGCGGCGCTGGTTCTTTGCCAGCAGCACAAACTGATCGCGAATTGTTGCGTGCGATACATCGGTGGCAGCGTTGCCGTCTGAAGACAACGTCTGAAATTTGGTGCGCCATTCTTCTGGCACAGCGTTAGGGTCGTGCAGGTAGAGCTCATAAAGCTCTTCCACATAGGCAGCGTTACCACCTGAAAGATAGCCGCTGTTCCACATGCGCTGCATCACGCTTTCTTGCATGCTTGGTCACCCTCGATTTGGGGACACCACCGGCGGAAACACCGAGTTTGCTTGCAAAAGGCCAAGTGCAGCGACCAAAACAAGCCACTTAGGATCACGCTGATAGTTCGGGTACCAACCCGAATGCCCCTGCTTGTCTCATTTCTTCAAAATAAGAGCCGCGGCTTTGTAAGTCGCTGCTCAAGTTAAAACTACGGCGCCGGTTGAAGCCTGCGCCGTAGCATTTACGGGCACAACGGTCCTGCTTTGTTACAACGTCAGTTACACGCCGCTTTGCAGCAGCATGTTACGGATGTGACCAATGGCCTTAGTCGGGTTCAGGCCTTTAGGACATACGTTGACGCAGTTCATGATCCCGCGGCAGCGGAATACGCTGAACGGGTCATCCAGCGAAGCCAGACGCTCGGACGTCTTGGTGTCACGGCTGTCTGCCAGGAAGCGGTACGCTTGCAGCAGAGCGGCTGGACCCAGGAACTTGTCCGGGTTCCACCAGAAGGACGGGCACGAGGTCGAGCAGCAAGCGCACAGGATGCACTCGTACAGACCGTCGAGCTTTTCACGTTCTTCAGGGGACTGCAGACGCTCGATGGCCGGAGCCGGCGTGTCGTTCTGCAGGAACGGCTTAACTTTCTCGTATTGCTTGTAGAAGATGCTCATATCGACGACCAGGTCACGGATAACCGGCAAACCTGGCAGAGGACGAACGATCAGCTTGTTGCCTTTGACGACGGCGGACAGCGGCGTAATGCACGCCAGGCCGTTTTTGCCGTTGATGTTCATGCCGTCGGAACCGCACACACCTTCACGGCAAGAGCGACGATAGGAGAAACCTTCGTCCTGCTCTTTGATCAGTGCCAATACATCCAGCACCATCAGGTCTTTACCACCGGTATCGACCTGGAATTCCTGCATGAACGGCGCAGCGTCCTGATCAGGATTGTAGCGGTAAACACTGACTTTCAACATGGCAGCCACCCTTAGTAAGTCCGAATCTTCGGTTCAAAGGTCGGAACTGTCTTCGGCGAGAAGTTCACGGCACGCTTGGTTACGCGCTTGTCACCCGGGAAGTACAGGGTGTGGCACAACCAGTTTTCGTCGTCGCGATCTTCAAAGTCTTCACGAGCGTGAGCACCACGGGATTCTTTACGAACCTCGGCGGCGATCGCAGTCGCTTCAGCCACTTCCAACAGGTTTTGCAGCTCAAGTGCTTCGATACGAGCGGTGTTGAACGCCTGGCTCTTATCGTTGATCTTGACGTTGGCAATACGCTTGCGCAGATCGGCCAGCTGGGCGATACCCTTCTGCATGTATTCGCCAGTACGGAATACACCAAAGTAGTTCTGCATGCAGTTTTGCAGCTCGCGACGCAGGGTGGCTACGTCTTCGCCATCGGTACGCTCGTTCAGAGCGTTCAGGCGCGCCAGGGCGGCCTCGATATTGGCGTCGGTAGCGTCATCGTATTCGATGCCGTCGGTCAGGGCTTTTTCCAGGTGCAGGCCGGCCGCGCGGCCGAACACCACCAGGTCGAGCAGCGAGTTGCCGCCCAGACGGTTGGCACCGTGAACCGACACGCATGCCACTTCGCCTACCGCGAACAGGCCATGAATGATCTCGTCCACGCCTTCAGCGTTCTGAGTGATCGCCTGGCCATGAATGTTGGTCGGAACACCGCCCATCATATAGTGGCAAGTCGGAACAACCGGAACCGGAGCAACCACCGGGTCAACGTGAGCAAAAGTCTTGGACAGCTCACAGATACCTGGCAGGCGGCTGTGCAGCACTTCTTCGCCGAGGTGATCGAGCTTCAGCAGTACGTGGTCGCCATTCGGGCCACAGCCATTGCCGGCGATGATTTCTTTAACCATCGAACGGGCAACAACGTCACGACCGGCAAGGTCTTTCGCGTTCGGAGCATAACGCTCCATGAAACGCTCGCCGTGCTTGTTGATCAGGTAACCACCTTCACCACGGCAACCTTCGGTAACCAGTACGCCCGCGCCGGCGATACCGGTCGGGTGGAACTGCCACATTTCGATGTCTTGTACCGGCACGCCCGCACGCAGTGCCATGCCGACGCCGTCACCGGTGTTGATCAGGGCATTGGTGGTCGAAGCGTAGATACGACCTGCACCGCCAGTCGCCAGAACAGTTGCCTTGGCGCGGATGTAGGTGGTTTCACCGGTTTCGATGCAGATGGCAATCACGCCGACGAATGCGCCGTCCTGGTTTTTGACCAGGTCAACAGCGTAGTACTCGTTCAGGAACGTAGTGCCGGCTTTCAGGTTGCCCTGATAAAGGGTGTGCAGCAGAGCGTGACCGGTACGGTCGGACGCGGCGCACGTACGGGCAGCCTGGCCGCCTTTACCGTAATCTTTCGACTGGCCGCCGAATGGACGCTGGTAGATACGACCTTGCTCGGTACGCGAGAACGGCAGGCCCATGTGGTCCAGCTCGAACACGGCAGCCGGGCCTTCCTGACACATGTATTCGATAGCGTCCTGGTCACCGATGTAGTCGGAACCCTTGACGGTATCGTACATGTGCCAGCGCCAGTCATCGTTCGGATCGGCGGAGGCGATGGCGCAGGTGATGCCACCCTGGGCCGAAACAGTGTGCGAACGCGTCGGGAACACCTTGGTGATCACGGCAGTCTTGTGACCACCCTGAGCCAGCTGCAGCGCTGCGCGCATGCCAGCACCGCCGCCACCAATGATGATGGCGTCGAAGGAAATAGTTGGAATGTTAGCCATGACTCAGATACCCCAAAGAATCTGCACACCCCAGACGAAGTAAGCGAACATCGCGACGCCGCATACTGCCTGGAAGAGGAAACGTACTGCAGTCGCGGACTTGCCCAGCGCCATCGGCGTCAGGTAGTCGGTCGCGATGGTCCACATGCCGACCCAGGCGTGAGCGCCCAGGGCTACAAGTGCCAGCAGACTGAAGATTCGCATCGCATTGTGGGAAAACAGGCCGTGCCATTGCTCATAGCCAATGCCCGGGTTTGCGACGAGGTATCCGATCAGGAAAATGAAATAAGCCGCGAGAACGACCGCAGACACACGCTGCGCCATCCAGTCATAGAGGCCTGAACGCGATAGGTTCGTAACGCTGGTTACCATATCCAAACTCCTGCCAGAACGATCAGCACCACGGAAATGGCGATGATGATTTTCGAGCCCAGGCGGCCGCCTTCCAGCGTCTCACCGATGCCCATATCCATGATCAAGTGGCGCACGCCGGCTACCAGGTGATAAAGCAGAGCGGACAGGAGGCCCCATGCTACGAACTTGGCCAGCGGGCTGGTCAAGCATGCCTTCACCTCGGCGTATCCTTCCTCGGAACCCAGGGATTTGCTCAATGCATAAAGCATGATGCCCAAGCCCAGGAACAGGATGATGCCGGAAACACGGTGCAGGAACGACGTAACGCCGGTGATGGGGAGTTTGATGGTCCTTAGGTCTAGGTTTACAGGTCGTTGGCTATTCACGGCTTTTTTTCACACTGAAGAGCCCCTAACAATCAGGGCAAAGTTGTTGGGGAGTGCACTGGTCAGGTAAGCACCACCCAGGGAGTGCGACCCCCAATGAAAGCAAGCCCAAAAGCCCTTGGCGGTCGGTGGCCGAGTATAGACAGTTAGGCTACTAATGACAACGCGCACACCTCACCCTAATAGCTGATTGCGCTGGCGGGATAAAAGGCGTAAATGGCAGTCAATTTCGACGAAAAAGTACGGTTAAAGCCTTCTGGAGCAAGACTTTAGGCAAATTGACATCTGAATTTATCTCACTATAGTGGTGCGGGCCCTGCGTGGGGGGTCTGTCTGATGATTTGAAGCATAAATAGGAGGCCACATGGCTGACAAAAAAGCGCAGTTGATCATCGAGGGCGCAGCCCCCGTCGAGCTGCCCATTTTAACCGGCACCGTTGGTCCCGATGTTATCGACGTACGGGGCCTGACGGCCACGGGCCGTTTCACTTTCGACCCAGGCTTCATGTCGACCGCCTCTTGCGAGTCGAAGATCACCTATATCGACGGCGACAATGGCATTCTGCTGCACCGGGGCTACCCGATCGAGCAACTGGCTGAGAAGTCGGACTATCTGGAAACCTGCTACCTGCTGCTAAATGGCGAACTGCCAACAGCCGAGCAAAAAGCCCAGTTCGTCAGCACCGTGAAGAACCACACCATGGTTCACGAGCAGTTGAAGACTTTCTTCAACGGCTTCCGTCGCGACGCCCACCCGATGGCCGTCATGTGCGGCGTAGTCGGCGCCCTGTCGGCCTTCTATCACGACTCCCTGGACATCAATAACCCGCAGCATCGCGAAATCTCCGCGATCCGCCTGGTTGCCAAGATGCCAACCCTGGCCGCAATGGTTTACAAGTACTCCATGGGCCAGCCCATGATGTACCCGCGCAACGACCTGACGTACGCGGAAAACTTCCTGCACATGATGTTCAACACCCCGTGCGAGATCAAACCGATCAGCCCGGTGCTGGCAAAGGCGATGGACCGGATTTTCATCCTCCACGCCGACCACGAGCAGAACGCCTCCACCTCTACCGTACGCCTGGCCGGCTCTTCGGGTGCCAACCCGTTCGCCTGTATCGCCGCCGGTATCGCCGCACTGTGGGGCCCTGCCCACGGCGGTGCGAACGAAGCCGTGTTGACCATGCTGGATGAAATCGGCGATGTCTCGAACATCGACACGTTCATCGCCAAGGCCAAGGACAAGAACGATCCGTTCAAGCTGATGGGCTTCGGTCACCGCGTCTACAAGAACCGCGACCCTCGTGCCACCGTGATGAAGCAGACCTGCGACGAAGTGTTGAAGGAACTGGGCATCAAGAACGATCCGCAGCTCGAACTGGCCATGCGCCTGGAAGAGATCGCCCTGACCGACCCGTACTTCATCGAGCGCTCGCTGTACCCGAACGTCGACTTCTACTCGGGGATCATCCTCAAGGCGATCGGCATTCCAACCAGCATGTTCACCGTGATCTTCGCCCTGGCCCGTACTGTAGGCTGGATCTCCCACTGGAAAGAAATGCTCTCCAGCCCGTACAAGATTGGCCGCCCGCGCCAGCTGTACACCGGCTACGAGTCGCGTGACATCACCAAGCTGGAAGATCGCAAGTAAGCCATTAACCGCTTAGTTGCACCGAATAAGGCCTCCTCTGGAGGCCTTATTTGTTTGCGTCAAACGATAGCCTGCGGCACGTGGCCGACGGGCTCGCTGTGGCGAGCGGGCCTGCCCCTAGCTGGACTGCAAAGCAGCCCCACTGTCAGCCTCAACGCACCCTCTAATACCGATCACTTCCACGCGCTCCCCCACTGAAAAACCGCTTTTATTGATGCAGGATTTAAGAAACAGTTTTGTCGTATCCACTCCCAATAAAAGCAAAAAAAAGCCCCGATCTCACGACCGGGGCATTTTTTTTGTAACCGTTACAGCCCTTAGTGGTTAACCGCCCCACTCGCCCCCAGGCCAGTTTGCGAACGCACAAACTGCGGGAAGTACAGTGCACGCTCCTTCTCTGCCGCCGCCGACTTGTCGGTGATGGAGAAGAACCAGATACCGACGAACGCGATGATCATCGAGAACAGCGCCGGGTACTCGTACGGGAAGATGGCTTTTTCGTGATGCAGGATCGAGACCCAGATGGTCGGGCCAAGGATCATCAGGCCGACGGCACTGATCAAGCCCAGCCAGCCGCCAATCATCGCGCCACGGGTGGTGAGGTTTTTCCAGTACATGGAAAGCAGCAGTACCGGGAAGTTACAACTGGCCGCAATGGAGAACGCCAGGCCGACCATGAACGCAATGTTCTGGCTTTCGAACAGGATACCCAGGCCGATTGCCAGCACCGCCAGGGCGATGGTGGTGATCTTCGACACGCGAATCTCATCCTTTTCGTTGGCCTTGCCTTTCTTGATCACGCTGGCATACAGGTCATGGGACACCGCCGAAGCGCCCGCCAGGGTCAAACCGGCAACCACCGCCAGGATGGTGGCAAATGCCACAGCCGAGATGAAACCCAGGAAGATACTGCCGCCCACCGCGTTGGCCAGGTGCACCGCCGCCATGTTGTTACCGCCCAGCAAGGCGCCTGCCGCATCCTTGAACGCCGGGTTGGTGCTGACCAACAGGATCGCGCCGAAGCCAATGATAAAGGTCAGGATGTAGAAGTAGCCAATGAAGCCCGTGGCATACAGCACGCTCTTACGCGCTTCCTTGGCGTCGCTTACGGTGAAGAAGCGCATCAGGATGTGCGGCAGGCCTGCGGTGCCGAACATCAGCGCCAGCCCCAAGGAGAATGCAGAGATCGGATCTTTCACCAGGCCGCCGGGGCTCATGATCGCCTCACCTTTAGGGTGAACCTTGATCGCCTCGGAAAACAGCATATTGAAGTCGAAGTTGACGTGCTTCATCACCATCAGCGCCATGAACGAGGCACCGGACAGCAGCAGGACCGCCTTGATGATCTGCACCCACGTGGTCGCCAGCATGCCGCCGAACAGCACGTACATGCACATCAGGATGCCCACCAGAATCACCGCCACATGGTAATCGAGGCCGAACAGCAACTGGATCAGCTTGCCCGCGCCAACCATCTGCGCGATCAGGTAGAACGCCACCACCACCAGCGAGCCACAGGCCGACAGGCTGCGGATCTGGGTTTGCCCCAGGCGATAGGACGCTACGTCGGCAAAGGTGTACTTGCCCAGGTTACGCAGGCGCTCGGCGATCAGGAACAGAATGATCGGCCAGCCCACCAGGAAGCCGATCGAGTAGATCAGGCCATCGTAGCCGGAGGTGAACACCAGCGCGGAAATCCCCAGGAAGGACGCCGCCGACATGTAGTCGCCAGCAATCGCCAGGCCGTTCTGGAAACCGGTGATCTTGCCGCCGGCCGCATAGTAGTCGGCCGCCGATTTGTTGCGCTTGGATGCCCAGTAGGTGATGCACAAGGTCGCGCCGACGAAGGCGACGAACATCAGGATCGCCGGGATATTCAGCGGTTGTTTATGCACTTCGCCGGTCAATGCTTCCGCCGCCCAAACGGCAGGCGCAAAGACCGAAGCGCCGAGTACAGCCAATAGACGACGGATCATTGCGCAGCCTCCTTGAGAATCGCATTGTTCAGGTCGTCAAATTCGCCGTTGGCGCGTCGTACGTAAATCGCAGTCAGGACAAAGGCCGAAACAATCAGCCCGACCCCAATCGGGATTCCCCAGGTGATGGACGAACCGGGACTGATCTTGGCCCCCAGTATTTGCGGCCCATAGGCAATCAGAAGAATGAAAGCGGAGTAAAGCCCTAGCATGATCGCCGAGAGAATCCAGGCGAACCTTTCCCTTTTTCTCACCAGCTCCTTGAAACGCGGGCTGTTTTGAATCGAGAGGTAAATGCTGTCGTTCATTGTTTTTATCCTCGCAGCACAGCTTTTTTATTATTGGAACGTATCCACTGTATGCGGCTGCAGAACAGGTTCCAGACGACCTTAGTATTAGAACGACATGAGGGTTCGCGCCAACTTTGAACTGATTAAAGTGACAGCTTTTCTCCCGTAAATGACAAAGCCCGTCTGACGAAAACGCCAGACGGGCTTGCAAGGTGCTATTTAGACGCTTCGGAGGTTATTTACCGATCCACTCGGCGACACGCTCAGGGTGCTTGGCAACCCAGTCCTTGGCCGCCGCATCAGGCTTGGCACCCTCTTGAATCGCGAGCATGACTTCGCCGATTTCGTCCTTGGAGGCCCACTGGAATTTCTTCAGGAAGGCGGCGACTTCCGGCGCTTTCTTCTCCAGGCCCTTGCTGCCGATGCTGTTGACGGTTTCAGCAGCACCATAAATCCCTTTTGGATCGTCCAGGAAACGCAGTTTCCACTTGGCGAACATCCAGTGTGGCACCCAACCGGTCACCGCAATGGATTCCTGCTTGTCTTCGGCACGGGTCAGCTCGGCGATCATCGCAGCGCCCGAACTGGCTTGCAGCTTGTAATCCAGGCCATAGGCCTTGATGGCTTCGTCGGTCTTGAGCATTACGCCTGAACCGGCATCAATGCCGACGATCTTGTTCTTGAAGGAGGTGTCGGTCTTGAGGTCTTCGATGGACTTGGCCTTGACGTACTCCGGTACGATCAAGCCAATTTTCGCATCCTTGAAGTTAGGCCCGTAGTCGACCACCTTGTCCTTGTTCTTGGCCCAGTATTCACCGTGGGTCACGGGCAGCCAGGCGGAAAGCATGGCGTCGAGTTTGCCGGTGGCTACGCCCTGCCACATGATCCCGGTGGCGACGGCTTGCAGTTTCACGTCATAACCGAGCTTTTCCTTGATCACCTCTGCCGCCACGTGAGTGGTGGCAACGCTGTCGGACCAGCCGTCTACATAGCCGATGCTCAGGGTTTTGCTGTCGGCGCTGGCCAGTGTGGAGCCCATCGCAACTACCAGAGTGGCAGCTGCGCCCAAGAGTCGTCGCATCTTCATAGTACTTCCCCGAAAGTGCTGCGCCCGACGGATGCCGAGCGACGTCAACCTGTTGTTATGTGGTGCACCGCGCCCCCTTCACGCGCATCGATCCGGCGGCACAGACATCAGTGGAGTGCTGACACTTCGATCATCAACCTGCCGGGGGCTTGGACCTGCTCTGACTGCGACCTCAGGTAAGCAAGAAACGACATCACATCGCCAGCAACCCGGTTTGCAGGACATGCCGCCAAAATCCCGCCCGAACTTTGCATGTCTAAATCATGCTGCCCCACTGGGACGGGCCAAATCCGGGTAAGATGCGCGCCTTTGCTCCCCCAGATAAGCTGACCATGCCCGCGACTGCCCGCTTCCCTGCCCTGCCCTATTTTTTCGCCATGATCCTCGGCGTGCTTGCCCTTGTCGGCTATTGGTACGGCCTTGGCCGGCCGGTGGTGTTGCCGGATGTGGCCAGCGCCAGCCACAAAATGCAATGTGCGTCCTACACGCCATTCGACAAAGACCAATCGCCGTTCGATCAGCCGTTCAAGCTGCGTCCCGAGCACATGGACGCCGACCTGGCCTTGCTGGCCACCCGCTTTGAATGTATTCGCACCTACTCCATGACCGGTTTGGAAGCCCTGCCGGGCATGGCGCGCAAACATGGATTGAAGTTAATGGCCGGCGCCTGGGTCAGCAGTGACCCGGTTGCCACCGAAAAAGAAATCGACGAGTTGATCGCGGCGGCCAACGCAAACCCCGACGTGGTCACCTCGGTCATCGTCGGCAACGAAGCCCTGCTGCGCAAAGAAGTCACCGCCAAGCAACTGGTGACGCTGATCCATACAGTCAAAAGTCAGATCAAACAGCCGGTCACCTATGCCGATGTCTGGGAATTCTGGCTGCAACACCCGGAAATTGCCCCGGCCGTGGATTTCCTGACCATTCACCTGCTGCCGTACTGGGAAGATGACCCGTCCGGCATCGACCAGGCGCTCAAGCACGTGGGTGATGTGCGCCAGACCTTCGGCAACAAGTTCGCGCCAAAAGACGTGCTGATCGGCGAGACCGGCTGGCCCAGCGAAGGTCGCCAGCGCGAAACCGCCGTACCGAGCCGGGTCAACGAAGCCAAGTTCATGCGTGGTTTTGTGGCCATGGCCGAGGCCAACGGTTGGCGCTATAACCTGATCGAAGCCTTTGACCAGCCATGGAAGCGCGCCAGTGAGGGCGCGGTCGGCGGTTATTGGGGGCTGTTTGACGCCGACCGCCAGGACAAGGGCATCCTCGCCGGGCCGGTGAGCAATGTGCCGTACTGGCCGCTGTGGTTGGGCGTGGGCGGGATTATCCTGCTGGGCACCTTGGTCCTCGGCGGCCGCGTTCGCAGCACTCGCGCAGCGCTAATGCTGCCACTGCTCGGAGCGGTCGCCGCCTGCTCAATCGGCACCTGGGCCGAACTGACCCGCGTAACCGCACGCTTCAACGATGAATGGGTGTGGGCAGGCTTGCTGGTCGTGCTGAACCTGCTGGTGCTGGCCCATGCCGCGCTGGCCCTGAGTGCGCGGGACGGTTGGCGCGAACGGGCGTTCAACTGGCTGGAGCAACGCGCAGGCTGGCTGGTGGCAATCGCCGGCTTTGCCGGAGCGGTGATGATGCTCGCACTGGTATTTGACCCGCGGTATCGCAGCTTCCCGAGTGCGGCACTGGTGTTGCCGGCCTTGGTGTACCTGGTTCGCCCGGTAACGGGGCCACGCCGGGAGATCGCGCTGCTGGCCTTCATTATCGGTGCCGGCATTGCGCCGCAGCTCTACCGTGAAGGTCTGCTGAACCAGCAGGCGTGGGGTTGGGCAGTGGTCAGCGTGATGATGGTTGTAGCGTTGTGGCGTTGCTTGCGGGTGCGTAGGGCTTAAGACCGCTTTCGCAGCGGTGCGACGATTCGACAAGCCAGCGCCCACATTTGACCGAGTGCATCCCTTGGAATGCGCTCTAATGTGGGAGCTGGCTTGTCGGACCGCCGAACCGCTGCGATGCAGACACCTCGGTACATCAGGGATACCCAACTGATGCCATCGCAGGCAAGTCAGCTCCCACATTGACCGAGTACAGCCTGAAGAGCCGCACACTCTCTGCCTGATGTACTGAGTTCCAAATGTGGGAGCGGCGGTGCGGCGATTCGACTTGCTCGCGAATACGCTGGGTCAGTCACCAGATGCATCAACTGACACTATCCGAGTTCAGTTTCCAAGATCAGGTCGGCTGGAAGGCCGCTTCAGCTTTGCTTTTGATCTAACCACTCAGGTCGGCTACCAGGCCGCCGTGCTCTGCTTTTGATCTTGATCTGCTGTTGATCCTAGGCGCCCCGTTAACCACGCTGGCCGAACGCAGGTATTACGGAGCGGGTAAACCGGCAGGACGCCGGTTTAGCCGCGACGGGGCAGGGACGGCCCGTCGCGGCGGCCCGCTTCGTGATGCCGGAGTGAGGGCACACCGAGCCTAGGCGAGGTGCCGAGTGGTGGGGCAAGAGCCCTTTGCTTACTTTGGGGCTTTTCCAAAGTGAGTCGCCGTAAGGGCGAAACCAATGTCAGCCGTGACCCAAACAACGGATATGTACTCAGCGCCCCCCCGACAACCACAGCACTCAACCCGTAAAAAAAGATGTGAGATACCTATGCTGCGATGAGGCCCTATCAGGCAACGCGAGGCTTCCTGACCAACCGCAACCCGGCAATCACCACCGCAAACACCGCAAACGTGGTGTTGTACAACGCCAGCGCCGGCAAGCCGAACACCATCGCCAAAACTGCCAAGCCCCACCCCGCTCGACCCGGCACAAAAAACGCCAGCACCGACGCGATCAACGCCGCCCAGCCCAATACCTTGAAGTGGATCATCAACCCCAGGTTCGAACGCAACTGGCATTCCCAGCGACTGGCCTCATCAACGCAGATACCCACCCACCGGCCATCCTCCATAAAACCGTAACGGGCGCCATAACTGGCGGCCAACCATAACGGCAGGGCAATAAGCAGCAGGATCAGTGGCAAACGACGGGACATGGGGCACTCCGATAGGCAAAAACGCCGCTCAGCTTAATGCGCCGGCTGCCGTTAGCAAGGCGCATACACACAATTAGTGTCCATCAATGCGTGGCAACGTGTATCTTCTGGCTGCTATAACCCCGATTCCGACGTTTTTTTCCGACTTTTCGTGCCGAAGGCTGGCACTTCGGTGGCAACGCGGTGGTCATAGCCTGCGAACTTCATTCAGCCCGTTTCCTCTTAGGGATTAAGTCATGCTCCGTTCCTTGCGCTGTGCTGCCTTACTCGGCAGCCTTTTTTTGAGTGCGTCAGCACTGGCCGTCGACATCGACCAGGCCACCTATGGCTTCCCTTTGACCAACCCGTTCGAAGCGACCATCGCCACCACCCCGCCTGACCTTCGGCCCAAATTGCCGACCAACGATGAGATCAACCAGTCTGACTACACCCTGAACATGCGCCCAGAGCGCGAGTTCAGCCTGCCGGACAATTTCTGGGCGGTGAAGAAACTCACCTACCGCATCGCCAAACAAGACCACGCCGCGCCGTTGATCTTCCTGATCGCGGGCACCGGTGCGCGGTTTGACAGCAGCATCAACGAATACCTGAAAAAGTTGTATTACCAGGCCGGCTACCACGTGGTGCAGTTGTCGTCGCCCACCAGCTTCGACTTCATCAGCGCCGCCTCGCGCTTCGCCACTCCGGGTATCACCCAGGAAGACGCCGAAGACATGTACCGCGTGATGCAAGCCGTGCGCGCGCAGAACGCCTCGCTGCCAGTGACCGACTTCTACCTCACCGGCTACAGCCTGGGCGCCCTGGATGCTGCGTTTGTCAGCAAGCTGGACGAGACCCGCCGCAGCTTCAACTTCAAGAAAGTGCTGCTGCTCAACCCGCCGGTCAACCTCTACACCTCGATCACCAACCTCGACAAGCTGGTACAGACCGAGGTCAAGGGCATCAACAACACCACCACCTTCTATGAGCTGGTACTGGCCAAGCTGACCCGCTACTTCCAGCAAAAAGGCTACATCGACCTCAATGACGCCCTGCTCTACGACTTCCAGAACTCCAAGCAGCACCTGACCAACGAACAGATGGCGATGCTGATCGGCACCTCGTTCCGCTTCTCGGCGGCCGACATTGCCTTTACCTCGGACCTGATCAACCGCCGTGGCCTGATCATCCCGCCCAAATACCCGATCACCGAAGGCACCAGCCTCACGCCGTTCCTCAAGCGTGCGCTGCAATGCGACTTCGACTGCTACCTCACCGAACAAGTGATCCCGATGTGGCGCGCACGCTCCGACGGCGGCAGCCTGCTGCAACTGGTCGACCAGGTCAGCCTCTATGCGCTCAAGGACTACCTGCACGACAGCCCGAAAATCGCGGTGATGCACAACGCCGACGACGTGATTCTCGGCCCTGGCGACCTCGGTTTCCTGCGTAAAACCTTCGGCGATCGCTTGACCGTCTACCCGCTGGGCGGCCACTGCGGCAACCTCAATTACCGCGTCAACGCCGACGCCATGCTGGAGTTCTTCCGTGGCTAAATATCTTCTGCTGCTCGCTGCCCTGATGTGCGCGGGCGTCGCCAATGCCGACAACAGCAAGGCCCACGAACCGGTCAAGGTTGACGCTGACGGTTTCAAGGAGCCGCTGACCAAGCTCAAGTTCAACCCGGGCCTGGACCAGCGCGAGTTCGAGCGTTCGTCGCTCACCGCGCTCAATGTCTACGACCCGCTGGAGTCGTGGAACCGCCGCGTGTACCACTTCAACTACCGCTTCGACCAATGGGTGTTCCTGCCGGTGGTTGACGGTTATCGCTATGTCACGCCGAGCTTCCTGCGCACCGGCGTCAGCAACTTCTTCAACAACCTGGGCGACGTGCCCAACCTGTTGAACAGCCTGCTGCAACTCAAGGGCCACCGCTCCCTGGAAACCACCGGGCGCCTGCTGCTCAACACCACCATCGGCGTCGCCGGCCTGTGGGACCCGGCTACCGCCATGGGCCTGCCACGCCAGAGCGAAGACTTCGGCCAGACCCTGGGTTTCTACGGCGTGCCCGGCGGCGCGTACCTGGTGCTGCCGATCTTCGGCCCATCGAACCTGCGCGACACCACCGGCCTGATCGTCGACTACGGCGCGGAAACCGAGGTCAACTTCCTCAACGTGTCCAAGGTCAGCGAAAACCACCCGGAAATCTGGGCCCTGCGCGCCGTCGACAAGCGCTACCAGACCAGCTTCCGCTACGGTCAGATGAACTCGCCGTTCGAGTATGAAAAGGTGCGCTACATCTACACCGAATCGCGCAAGTTGCAGATCGCCGAGTAACACTCGTTGCAGGAGCTGGCTCGCCAGCTCCTGCAATCAGACGCCCCGCCGACACCACTTCTGCCACGTAAACCGCAACTGCAGCACCGCCGCCCTGGCCATCTCCCGATCCTGCTCCGTCAACATCGACGACCGCTCAAGCACGTCCAACAGCGCAGTGCTTGGCGCATCCAGCACCGATACCTGCGCCACGCCAGGCCCACCCTGCTTGAGCACAACCGCCAACTGCCGCAGATAATCATCGCGCACACGGGCCAACGCGCCTTGGCTGCCCGATAAACTCGCGCGCAACTCCAGCAACTCATCGCCCACATCCAGCCCCAGCAACCCATTGTCCCAATGGGTATGACGCTCGGCAGGCAAGGTTTGGCTGTAGCGCGACAGGCGAATCAAGCGATCGGCCATACGCCCGCCAAACCAGCTTTCGGCCTGCTCCAAGGGGCGTGACGTCAGCTGCGCCAAGTCAAACAATGAGGCCTTGAACATCCGCCGATAATGGCGCTCGCCCGGGTTGAGCTGGATCAGGCAAAACACCACTACCGCAATGCCGACGCCCACCAGCGTGGCGATGGCCTTGTTGAGGAAGGCGGCGATGTCGTAGGTCATCAGGTTGCTCGGCCCGACGTTATTGACGAAGAAAATGCAAAACGCCGAGGCGCTGGCTGCCAGTTTTACCCGGCTCATGCACAGCGAGGCGAAGAACAACGGCACACCCAGCGCCACACATAACAGCGGGAAAGCGTCAAACCCGGGCAACACCGCAAAGCGCACAAAACCGGCCACTGGGATCGACAGCGCGATACCCTTGAGAAAATTCAGACTCGACGCCGAGGGATTCTCCCGCGCGGCAAACAGGCTCAACACGACGCCGCTGATCGACACCGCGCCCAGCCCCGAGGGCCAGGCCGTGAACACCCAGAACGCTGCGACCGCCAGGAACGCCAAGGCACTGCGCAAGCCGCCGAGTACGCCCTGCTCGATATCCCGATGCCAGGACATGGCCCCCGGCGCGCCCGGTGGCACCCTGCCCGTCTCGATAGCCGCCAGTGTCAGCGCCCCCACGTTCACCAAACGCAGGACCTGGGCCAACTGCACCAGGCAAAAGTGCGCGTCTGGGCTTAGACCTGGATCGGTAAGCGCCGAAATAAGGCGACGCGACAGTTCAGGTAGCGCCTCTTGCCGCTCTTGCTGCAATGTGGCGGCCACGTCTTCCACCCATGTCGTAACAAGGGACGCGTCATCCAGCATCATCCGTTGCCGGGCCACGCCGCGTGCCGCGCGCAACAAGCCGAGTAAATCGCGACTGAGCACCCGCAACGCCTGGGAGCGGCGCCGGCCCTTGGGGCCTTCAAACCAGGCATGGTCGCGCTGGGCGTC
Organism: Pseudomonas sp. M5A4_2d; assembly: GCF_053345295.1. Classification (NCBI taxonomy): domain Bacteria; kingdom Pseudomonadati; phylum Pseudomonadota; class Gammaproteobacteria; order Pseudomonadales; family Pseudomonadaceae; genus Pseudomonas; species Pseudomonas sp. M5A4_2d. The sequence continues at coordinate 34,735 of NZ_JBKEZW010000011.1, forward strand.
CACCGCCACCAAACGACCCAGCGCCTCCAGCAAGCCCTTGCGCTGATCCGTCCCCAGCAGCTCCGACGCCGCTGCGCGCATTCCCGCCTGCCAGGCGGCGCGTCCTTGAACCGCGAGGGTCTGCTCAACTCGGCGCGGCCATAAGATCGTGCTGGCGATAGACGCGCAGAGGATCCCCAGGCTGATTTCCTGGCAGCGCGCCACCGCCTCATCGAACACGCCCAGCGGCGCGGCGGTCGCGGGCAAGGCAATAATGGCCGTGGTGTAGCCTGCCAACACAAAGCCATAAGAGGCATGATTACGCAGCAGCGACGCTCCCGTGGTGCAGAATGCCAGCCACAACGCCATGCACAGCAGGAACAGCAACGGCGCCTGGCCGAAAACCCCGATCATTACGACCGAAGCCAGGGCGCCTACAAACGTGCCCAGCAGCCGATAGGCGCCCTTGGCCAAGACCATGCCGCTGGTGGATTGGCCGACGATAAACACCGTAGTCAAAGCCCATTGTGGCTGCTGCAGGTCAAAGCAAAAAGCCAGATACAACGCGACCCCGCCGGCGATCATGTTGCGCAAGGCAAACAGCAGATCGACCCGCGAGGGCGCCAGGGTGGCTTGCCAGAAATCCGGGAGTTGAAACGTGGAAGACTTCATTCAATGGGCACATAGATAGCAAGCTAATGATTAGTATCGTATCTATATTCCTGCACATTGCCAATCACGCGCCGCCTGGCTTTTGATTTTAATTTCGAACGCAACCACTCGTCGTATCCTCCAGGCCTCGGCCGACGGCCCTGCCTCATCGTGAGGTTTCAACAGCTGGAAAGCTGCCACCAAAAACCTTGCAAAAGCCATCACTTAGCCATACCTCGTAATCAAGGGTGCCGGCCGTCAAAAAACAGCCTCTAAAGGCTCACTCCTAAACGCTATAACTGTTCCGGCCAAGCAAGCGAATTGGTTGAGCGTGTTCATTGCCAATACCCGGCATTAAACCTATAACTCCCCTACCTCTTTTTCAGAGGCCATACCTCGAATAACCGAGGCACTAAAATACCGATTTAAAACAGCCAAGCATGTTTCATCCGTGGTGAACTTTCGCGACCCTGACGGACAGCCATCCGTGATGGAGTCGCGTCAAACAGTTAGTGACTGCTTTCATAAGGAAATGACGAAATGAAAACACTTAGCGCCCTGCCCGCTCACGTCAAAGACGTCCGCTTATTCTCCGAACAACTGAAAGAAGCCCATAGTTTCTTTGGCGACACACACCTCAAGGATATTCAACTTAAGGACGCCGATAACCCCTACGCCGATACCGATGGGCTGATTGAGTTTATTATCGGCAACGAGTTGATCGAAGACCCGGAGGTCATGAAAAAGATCAGCGAGCTGAAAAAATACTTGATCGGCATGACCTCTGTCGTCACCAATTATGTGCAGCGCAAGGCCGAAGCCGAGGGGGAGCAGTACAAAACCGACGTGGCGCTCTGGAGCCTGGCGCTGTCAAAACTCCCGCTGATGGGCCCGAGCAAAATCGATGAGCAATCCTATTCACGGCATATACGCGGGGTCAGTATTGCCGCCGACTTCGTCAACTTCATATTGGACATCGTCGCCTCGCAAGGCACCAGTGCCCTGAAGAGTTTTGAGAAGTTTATGGCCAAGCAGGGCGACGCCTTGCGTTTCGGCGTCGAAAACAACAAAGACTTCTACAAAACCATTACCGTGGGTGTTTCCGTCGAAGTGTTCAAGGTGGGCACCACTATCGTCTATATTCCAAAAATCAAACAGTACCGCGTCAACTTTGATAGAAATAACTCGAAATTCTCATCCGCCTGCGCCAGTGCCGAGTTTGTCGACATCAACTTCTCCTATAAATACGGCGCCAACGTCTTTGATTATGAAGCGCTTGAAGACCCTGCGATCAAAAAAGACTTCGAAGAGTTTCTGCGCAAACAACGTAAATCCCAAATTGAAGAAGCGTCAACGTTCTTCGATGATGATTTCCCGGTAAAAAAACCAACCTCTACGCTTGCCAGCAAAGCAGGCTAGTTATCTGAGGCACGCTGCAACAGCGCAACGGCCAATGAGGGCTGAGACCTTCATTGGCCGTCTTGGTCATTACTGCGCAGTTTGCCATCCCCCGCCCAGGCTCTGGATCAACGCCACACTCCCCTGACTCAACTGCCCTTGGGTATCGCGCAAATTCTGCTCTGCCTGCAACAACACCAGCTGTTGGGTCAGCACTGTCTCCCGGCTGACCGTCCCCGCACGCAACTGCGCTTCCTGGCTCCCAAACAGCTGCTGATTGCGCTGGTAGACCTGCTGGAAGGCATCTGCCTGGGTTTGCAGATGATTAATCGCGGACAGATTGTCTTCGACGTTCTGCAAAGCACTCAGCACCGTTCCGCGATAATTCGCGGCGATCTGATCGTAGCTGGCCTCAGCCTGTTTGACCGCCGCCTCCCGCGCACCGCCATCAAAAATCGTCTCGGCCAACGCCGGCCCCAGGGTCCAGATCCGATTAGGCAAGGAGAACAACCCACCCAAGGCACTGCCGCGATAGCCCACCTCGGCCGTCAGGTCCAGGGAAGGAAAGAACGCTGCTTCGGCCACGCCGATCCTGGCATTGGCCGACGCCGCCGAGCGTTCTGCCGCGACCACATCCGGGCGCCGTTGCAGCAAGGTCGAAGGCAAGGTCAACGGCGGCCGCGGCACCACAAAGGTGAAATCCGTGCGCGGTGCCACGCTGAACTCGCTGGGCGCCACACCCACCAGCACCGCCAGCGCATGCTCGTATTGCTCGCGGTCACGCAACGACGTCTGCAAGCCGGCAATCGAGGTGGTCAGTTGGTCCTGAGCCACCAGCAATTGGTCATTGGTGGCGACGCCCTGAGTGAACTGCGCCTGGATCATGTCCAGCAGTTGCTGGTTGATCGTCTGCTGCTGTTGCAACAGACGCACGTCGATGTCCATCTGGCGTAGCGCCAGATAATTGCTCGCCACGCTGGAGCTGATGGACAACCGCACCCCCGCCAGCAATGCATCCGATTGCTGGGCCGTGGCCTGGCTCGACTCAATGCCTCGGCGCACCAGGCCCCACAGGTCCGGCTCCCAGCTGGCGGTCAGGGTGGCGCTGACACTGTTTTGTACGCCACCCGTGGTCGTGCCGGACGTGGTGCTGGTGCCCGAGCCGCTGCCGCTCGACCCGCGTGAACCCGACAACCCGACGCCAACCGTCGGCCACAACCCGGCGCGACTCGAGGCCACTTGCGCCTGCGCCAATCGGTAGGCCGCTTCGGCCGCAATGATCGACTGGTTGGCCTTGGCCGAGCGCGCCACCAGGTCATTCAGTACCGGGTCCTGATAGGCCAGCCACCACTGGCTGTCCATTGCGCCGCGAGGGTTGGAAACCGCACGTTGCCACTGCGCGCCTTCCTTGAACGACTGCGGCAGCGCCATGGCAGGTTTCTGGTAATCCGGCCCGACCATGCAACCGCCCAGCATCAGGCCAACCAACAACACACTGAATCTGAATTTCATGACCTTGCTTCCTTGTGCCGTCCCAGGCGTTGAGACGCCCGGTCGAGCCAGAGGTAAATCACCGGGGTGGTGTAAAGCGTGAGCACTTGGCTGAACAACAGCCCACCAATAATCGAAATCCCCAAGGGCCGACGCAATTCCGAACCGTAGCCCGAGCCGAGTACCAGCGGCAGCGCGCCGAGAATCGCCGCCAGCGTGGTCATCATGATCGGTCGGAAGCGAATCAGGCAGGCACGACGAATCGCTTCCTTGGCGCTGAGGCCGAACTCACGCCGTTCTGTGATCGCGAAATCGATCATCATGATCGCGTTCTTCTTCACGATGCCGATCAACAGAATCACCCCCACCAGCGCGATGATCGACAACTCGGTGCCGGTCAGCAGCAAGGCAATCAACGCGCCGACACCCGCCGAGGGCAAGGTGGAAAGGATGGTCAGCGGGTGCATCAGGTTTTCATAAAGAATGCCCAGGACGATGTACACCGAGAGCAATGCGGCAACGATCAACAGCGGCTCACTGGCCACCGAGGACTGGAAGACCTGGGCCGTGCCGGCAAACTGGCCGGTGACGCTGGCCGGCATGCGCAGCTGTTTAACCGCGTCCTCCACCAGTGCAGTGGCCTGGCCGATCGACGTGCCGGGGGCCAGGTTGAACGAGACGGTCACCGCTGGAAAGGTACCTTGGTGGCTGATGGAAATCGCCGTGCGCGAGACGCTGTTATCCGCCAGTGCGGACAGCGGCACCAAGGTGGTTTGCCGGGTCAGGTTCGGCGCCACGGTGGTGCCTTTGGCCGCCACTGCCGCGCTGCCTGTCGGCACATAAATACCCTTGAGGGCCGAAGGGTCGCTCCAGTACTCCGGCGCGATTTCCATCACCACATGGTATTGGTTGGCGGCGCGGTAAAGGGTCGAGACCTGGCGCTGGCCGAACGCGTCATAGAGCGTCTGGTCCACCGCCGACATGCCCACGCCAAGCCGCGCGGCCGTATCGCGGTTGATGGTCACATTGGCCAGCAGGCTGTTGTCCTGCTGGTCGGTATTGAGATCGGTCAACTGCGGCAGTTTGTGCAACACCTCCACCACCTTGGGCACCCACTCATCCAGGGATTGCTGATCGTCGGCAGTCAGGGTGTATTGGTACTGTGCACCGCTTTGTCGACCGCCCACGGTGATGTCCTGGGCAGCCTGCAAAAACAGCTTGGTCCCGGGCAAGTCGCCCAGGCTGTGGCGGATCTGGCCGATCACGTCGGTGGCGCTGTCTTTGCGCTGGTCGATCGGCTTGAGCAGCACGAACAGCTGCGCACTGTTGACCGCTCCACCCCCGCCGCCACCGCCGCCGACAAACCCGGCCGCGGTTTCAACATTGGGGTTTTGCATCACCTTGTGGTTGATCGCGGTGAAGTCCTTTTGCATCGCCCCGTAGGAAATGCTCTGCGCGGCAATGATGCTGCCTTGCAGGCGCCCGGTGTCTTCCTGGGGAAAGAAGCCCTTGGGCACCAGCACGTACAACACGCCCGCGAGCACGATCACCAACACCGTGACCAGGCCCATCAGGATCGAGTGATCGACCACCCAGCCCAGGGTGCGGTCATAAAACCGGTGAAAGCGTGAGTCCGGGTGTTCGTCGCCCTCGCAAATCTCCTTGGGCGCGCGCAACAGCACGCTGGCCAACATGGGCGTCACGGTCAGCGAGATCACCATCGAGATGACGATGGCCACCGAGAGTGACACCGAGAACTCGCGAAACAACCGCCCGACGATCCCGCCCATCAGCAATAACGGGATGAACACCGCGACCAGTGACACGCTGATGGTCAACACCGTGAACCCGACTTCCTGCGCCCCTGCCAGCGCGGCGTCCACCCGCGTCTTGCCGCGCTCCAGGTGACGCATGATGTTTTCCACCACCACGATGGCATCGTCGACCACGAAGCCGGTGGAAATGGTCAGCGCCATCAGCGACAGGTTATTGAGGCTGTAGCCGAGGAAGTACATTGCGCCAAACGTGCCGAGCAACGACAACGGCACCACCACGGCGGGCACCAGCGTGCTGCGCCAGTCACGGAAGAACCCGAAGGTCACCAGGGTCACCAGTAGGATCGAGGCCAGCAAGGTCACTTCCACGTCGTGCAACGACGCGCGAATAGTGGTGGTGCGGTCCATCAGCAGGCTGAGCTTGATCGATGCCGGGATCGAGCTTTGCAGAAACGGCAGCGAGGCTTTCACCGCATCCACCGTGTCGATTACGTTGGCGCCCGGCTGCTTGAACACCACCAGCAGCACTGCCGGCTTGCCGTTGGACAAACCGAAGTTGCGCAGGTCCTGCACGTCTTCGCGCACGTAGCCCAGGTCGGAAATGTGGATCAGGTCGCCGTTGTGCGCCTTGACCACCAGCGGCCCGTAATCATTGCTGTCGAGCAACTGGTCATTGGCACCAATGCCATAGGAGCGATCACCCACCGCCACATTGCCCTTGGGCAGGTTGGCGTTGGACGCGCTGATCACCTGGCGCACCTGCTCCAGGCTGACCCCGTACCGGTTGAGCCGGTCCGGGTTCAGCTCCACACGCACCGCCGGCAGCGCGCCGCCGCCCACGGTTACATCGCCGACGCCGGTGGTCTGCAACAAGCGTTGCTCGAGCACTGTCGAGGCCGCGTCGTACATCTGCCCCGGTGTGGCGCTGTCGGAGGTCAGGCTGATGATCAGGATTGGCGAATCCGCCGGGTTGACCTTGCGGTAGGTCGGGTTGCCGGACAAGTCACTGGGCAGGTTGCTGCGTGCGGCGTTGATCGCCGCCTGCACATCCCGCGCCGCGCCGTCGATGTCGCGGCTGAGGTCGAACTGCATCGTGATGCGCGTTGAGCCCAGGCTGCTGGCCGAGGTCATTTGCGTGACCCCGGCGATCTGCCCGAACTGGCGCTCCAACGGCGTAGCTACGGAGCTGGCCACGGTGGTCGGGTCGGCGCCGGGCAGCGAGGCGCTGACACTGATGGTCGGGAAGTCCACTTCCGGCAGCGGCGCCACCGGCAAAAGGTTAAAGGCCAGCACCCCAAACAAGGCCAGCCCGGCCGCCAGCAGCGTGGTGGCAATGGGCCTATGGATAAACGGCGCGCTGAGGTTCATCGCATCAGTCCACGGCAACCAGGCGGCGACTGAAACGCTGCTCCAGCCCGTGCATCGCGAGGAAGATCACCGGCGTGGAAAACAGCGTGAGCAACTGGCTGAGCAACAGTCCGCCGATGATCGCAATGCCCAAGGGGTGGCGCAGCTCCGAGCCAATCCCGGTGCCCAACGCCAGCGGCACCGCACCGAACAACGACGCCATGCTGGTCATCAGGATCGGCCGAAACCGCAGCTCCGCCGCCTGGCGAATCGCCTCCAGCGGGCTCAAGCCGCCTTCGCGCAACAGCTCCAGCGCGAAGTCGACCATCATGATGCCGTTTTTCATGACGATGCCGATCAGCAACACAATGCCGATCAAGCCAATGATGTCGAACTGCGTGCCGGTCAGCAGCAACGCCAGCAAGGCGCCAAGCGCCGCCGACAGCAGGGTCGAGAGGATGGTCACCGGGTGCACGAAGCTCTCGTACAGGATGCCCAGCATCAGGTACACCACCACGATGGCCGCCAACACCAGGAACACCTGGTTGGACAACGACGCCTGGAACGTCGCCGCGGCGCCTTCGAGGTTGGCTTGCACCGACAGCGGCAGGCCGACGTTGGCTTCAATGTCCTGCAACCTCGTCACCGCCGCGCCCAGCGTCTGCCCGGGGGCGAGGTTGAACGACACATCCGCATAGGGAAACTGCCCCAGCCGGTTGATGGTGACCGGCGAGCGCACCACCTCCAGGGTCGCCATGCTCGACAGCGGCGCCACGCCGCCTGTGGGAATGTCCACGTACAAACCGGTGAGCAAATCCGGCAAGTTGCGCGGTGGGTGGTCGGTGGCGATCACCACGTGGTACTGGTTGAGCTGGGTATAGATGGTCGACACCTGGCGCTGGCCGAACGCGTCATACAGCACATCGTCGATGGCCTGCGGCGTAATACCCAGCCGCGAGGCGGTGGCGCGGTCGAAGGTCAGCTTGATCTGGTTGCCGAACTGCATGGCCTGGCTTTGCACGTCGGCAAACATCGGGTCGTGTTTGATCGCGGTGAGCAACTTGGTGGTCCACTGCTCCAATTCAGCCGGGTCGGTGGCTTGCAGGCCAAGGCGGTAGCTGGTGGTGGACACGGTGGCGTCCAGAGTCAGGTCCTGCACCGAGTGCAAATACAGGCGAATACCGGCGTCATCGGCGTTGGCATCCGCCAGCCGGCGGATCACGTCGGTGGCGCTGTCACGCTCGCCACGCGGCTTGAGGTTGATCAGCAAATTGCCCTGGTTGATGGTCGGGTTGGTCTGGTCGATGCCGACGAACGACGACAGGCTTTGCACTGCCGGGTCCTTGAGAATGCGTGCAGCAAGGCGTTGCTGTTCGACTTGCATCTGCTGGAACGAGACGGTCGGCGACGCCTGGGAAATGCCCTGGATCAGGCCGGTATCCTGGTCGGGAAAAAAGCCCTTGGGCATGATCACCAACGTGAACAGGGTCAGCGCCGCAGTCAGCACTACCGAAATCAGCGTCAAGGTGCGGTGCGCCAAGACCCAATCCAGGCCGCGCACATAATGGCTATTGATGCGGTCGAAGAAATCCGCGCGGCGCTCCTCATGCCTGGACTTGAGCATGCGCGCGCACATCATCGGCGTCAGCGTCAGGGAGATAAAGGCCGAGATCACGATGGTCACCGCCACGGTCATGGCGAATTCACGGAACAGTCGCCCGACCACGTCGCCCATGAACAGCAGCGGAATCATCACCGCAATCAGCGCGATGGACAGCGAGATGATGGTGAAGCCGATCTGTTCCGCGCCTTTGAGCGCCGCTTGCAGCGGGGTGTCACCGGCCTCCAGGTAGCGGGTGATGTTTTCGATCATGACGATGGCGTCGTCCACCACAAACCCGATGGCGATGGTCAATGCCATCAGCGTCAGGTTGTTGAGGGAAAAGCCCAGGGTATAGGCCACCGCCAACGTGCCGATCAGCGTCAACGGGATGGTCACCGCAGGAATGATCGTGGCCGGGACATTACGCAGGAAGATGAAAATCACGATCACCACCAGCAGGATCGCCAGCCCCAGCTCGTACTGCACATCGGTGACCGAGGCACGAATAGTCTGGGTGCGGTCGGTCAGCACGGCGACCTTTAACGTGCCCGGCAGGCTGGCGCGCAACGTGGGCAGCAATTGCTGCACACGGTCGACCACGTCGATCACGTTGGCGCCTGGCTGACGCTGGATATTCAAGACGATCGACGGGGTGTCGTTGGTCCACGCGGCCTGGCGCGGGTTCTCCGGGCCTTGGGTGGAACTGGCGATCTGCGACAGGCGAATCGGTGCGCCATTTTTGTAGGCGATCACCAGGTCGCGGTATTCCTCCGCCGATTGCAGCTGGTCGTTGGCACCGATGGAATACGCCTGGAATTTGCCGTCGATATTGCCTTTGGCCTGGTTAACGTTGGCCGTGCCGAGGGAGGTGCGCAGGTCATCCAGGGACAGGCCGAGGCTGTTCAGCGCCGAGGTATTGGCCTCGACCCGCACCGCCGGGCGTTGGCCGCCGCTGATGGTGACCAGGCCGACGCCGGTGATCTGCGAGATTTTCTGCGCCAGGCGTGTGTCGGCCAGATCTTCAACCTTGGTCAGCGGCAATACATCGGAGGTCAACGACAGGGTCAGCACCGGCGCATCCGCCGGGTTGACCTTGCTGTACACCGGCGGGTACGGCAGGTTCGCCGGCAGGAAGGTGCCCGCCGCATTGATCGCCGCCTGCACTTCCTGTTCGGCCACGTCCAACGACAGTGACAAGTCAAATTGCAAAGTTACTACCGAAGCGCCGTCGGAGCTGGTCGAGTTCATCGACTTGAGCCCGGGCATCTCGCCGAGCTGGCGCTCCAGCGGCGCGGTGATCGAGGAACTCACCACGTCCGGGCTGGCGCCGGGGTATTGGGTGAACACCTGGATGGTCGGGTAATCCACCTCCGGCAACGCCGACACCGACAGCAAGTGGTAGCCCAACAGGCCCAGCAGCAACACCGCGACCATCATCAGCGTGGTGGCGACCGGGCGTTCGATAAAGGGCCGCGAAATGTTCATGCTCGGCAGCTCCTCACTGGGCGACGACCTTCACCGCCGAGCCATCATCCAGTTTGTCGGCACCCTCGGTGATGACCTGCTCCCCGGCTTTGACGCCATTGTCGAGCACCGCCGAAACGTCCCCGGTGGACGGGCCGGTCTTGATCGTGCGCAGGCTGGCCTTGTTGCCGTTGATCACAAACACGAAATCCCCCTTGCTGCCATGCTGGATAGCGCGGGTGGGCACCACAGCGATCTGGCGCAAGGTGTCGGCCTTGAGCCGCGCGTTGACGAACTGGTTGGGAAACAGCGCCGTACCCGAATCATCGAACTGCGCCTTGACCTTGATCGTGCCGGTGCTGGTGTCCACCTGGTTGTCCAGGGCCAGCAACGTGCCGGTGGCGAGCAGGGATTTTTTGTTGCGGTCGTAAGCCAGCACCGTGACGCTGCCATGGGCCAGCGCCTGGTTGATCGCGCCCAGGTCGTCCTCGGGCACGGCAAACACCACGGTCGCCGGGTTCATCTGGGTGATGACCACGATGCCGGTGGTGCTGGCGGTGGTCACATAGTTGCCGGGGTCGACCAGGCGCAAACCGACCACGCCATCCACCGGCGAGGTGATGGTGCAATAGCTCAATTGCACGTCGAGGTTTTGCACATTGCCTTGGTCGGCGGCGACGGTGCCCTGTTGCTGCTGAACCAGCGAGGCCTGGGTATCGAGGGTTTGCTGGCTGGTTGAGCCGGCCTTGACCAGGTCGCGATAACGCGCCAGGTCGCGCTGGGCGTTGCTCAATACAGCCTGGTCATGAGCCAGGGTGCCCTTGGCCACCGCCAGTTGCGCCTTGAGTGCTCGGTCGTCGATACGGGCGATGACCTGGCCTTTGCTGACGTGCTGACCTTCCTTGAACGCCACGCTGCTGAGAATGCCATCAACCTGGGTCACCACCGTGACACTGCGGGTGGGGGTGACGGTGCCGAGGGCGTCGATGTACACCGGCACATCCTGCAAGGCCACCGGCACGACTGCGACCGGCTCGCCGGGGGACGGTGGCTTGCCTTTATGGCCGCCGCCAAAGTAGTGCATACCCAGGCCAATCAACAGCGCGATCAGCAACAACACGCCAACTGCCCAGGCGAACGTACGTCGTCTGCTTTTCTCCACGGTTTCTCACTCGAACGCCGAATACTGGACGGGACGACCGGCAAAATAACCGTGTCGTTGACCTGAACTCTAGCAGTGCGCCCGGGCTATGCCTGTACTGCCGTGAATACGTTCAGCATCAAGACAGACAAAGTCAGCTGCAACGCCCCATGTACAAGGGGTACGGCGAGATTCTTGAGCGCCGCGCAAGGCCGGTGCTACCATGCCCGACCGCCTGTCTTGGCAAGGATATTCCTGGTTTATGAGCACCATTCGCGAGCGCAATAAAGAAATGATCCTGCGGGCGGCGAGCGAGGAGTTTGCCGACAAGGGCTTCGCCGCGACCAAAACCAGTGATATCGCCGCCAAGGCCGGGCTGCCAAAGCCCAACGTCTATTACTACTTCAAGTCCAAGGACAACCTCTACCGCGAGGTGCTCGAAAGTATTATCGAGCCGATCCTGGCCGCGTCCACACCGTTCAATCCGCAGGGCGAACCTTCGGTGGTGTTGAGCAACTACATCCGCTCGAAAATCCGCATCTCCCGCGACCTGCCGTTTGCCTCCAAGGTATTCGCCAGCGAAATCATGCACGGCGCCCCGCACCTCACCGCCGACCAGGTCGAACAGCTCAACGCCCAGGCCAAGCACAATATCGATTGCATCCAAAGCTGGGTGGATCGCGGCTTGATCGCCGCCATTGACCCCAATCACTTGATGTTCAGCATCTGGGCGGCGACGCAGACGTATGCGGATTTTGACTGGCAAATTTCAGCAGTGACCGGGAAAGCCAAGCTGGATGACGCCGACTACGAGGCGGCGGCGCAGACGATTATTCGGTTGGTGCTGAAGGGGTGTGAGCCGGATTGAGACACCGAGGTGCCAGTGCCATTCGCGAGCAAGCCCGCTCCCACATTTGATCTGCGCCAGACATAATTTGTCGGAACGCCACAAATCCCCTGTGGGAGCGGGCTTGCTCGCGAAAGCGCCCTCCCAGACACATCCTGCCAAAAGCCTGACGATCAGCACCGGCCGCTGAGATCTAGCCTCTCAGAAACCTACCTGAAGAGAGGCCAAGGAATGCCTGATTTAGCTACTTCACATCGCCTGCGCGTCGGGCGGTTCAGCGAACCGAACCGTATCTACCTGATCACTACCAACACCCACGAACGCATACCGATATTCAATGACTTTCATCTGGGTCGCTTGGTGGTCTGGCAATTCAGGCTCGCTCAATACCAAAGGCTGGCAAACTCCCTGGCATGGGTGGTGATGCCAGATCATTTTCACTGGCTGATCGAACTGCAGAAGGGCTCGCTGGGGGACCTAATGTGCCAGGTGAAATCCAAAAGCACCCGAACAGTGAACGGCGTTACTGGACGCAAAGGCAGGCTTTGGCAAACCAGCTTTCATGATCGTGCACTGCGCAAGGAAGACGACTTGGTGAAAATGGCCAGGTATGTGGTGGCCAATCCGCTGCGGGCTGGTTTGGTGAAGCGGATTGGCGACTATCCGTTGTGGGATGCGGTTTGGGTATAGAGCCGAGGCCGAGCCGCCGCCTTCGCGAGCAAGCCCGCTCCCACATTTGACCGTGCCCACAAATGTAAATATGTGAACCCTATCAAATGTGGGAGCGGGCTTGCTCGCGAAGAGGCCGTTACAGTCACCGAATAATCAGGCAGACACCCCCGCATCCGCCAACAACCCCACCCCCTCAATTGCCGTAATCGCGCACTGCTCATCAATATCCGACGTGTCCCCGCTGATCCCGATCGCCCCGAGCACTACGCCCTCCTGATCCCGAATCAACACCCCGCCCGGCGCGGGCACTACGCTGCCCTGCCCCAGGCTGTTCAACGCCGCGATAAACGCCGGGCGCTGCTGCGCGTCCAGTGCCAGCAAACGTGAGCCCTTGCCCAGGGCAATCGCGCCCCAGGCCTTGCCGATGGCGATTTGCGGGCGCAGCAGGCTGGCGCCGTCTTCGCGCTGCAGGGTGACCAAGTGTCCGCCGCTGTCGAGCACCGCAATGGTGAGCGGCGCGGCTGAAATGGTGCGGCCTGCGGTGATGGCCTGACCGGCCAGGCTGACTGCGATTTTCAAGGTTAAAGCGCTCATAGCTGCCGTCCTTATCTTGTTATGGGTAAATCGGTGGAGGTCTGATTGATCAGAAGCTCGATCAAACAAATAGAACACAATGACATTTGTTTTTGTATACAATATTTTCGCACAAAGGCCCCATACGTCGAAAAAAGCCGTTCCGACGAACGCAAAGGTCAGTGAATGAAATGGATTGACCTGCGCCGCTCGCCATGAATACACTTTGAACAGACACCACTTGTATACAATTACAAAACGCAAGAGGCACCAAAACCATGAGCAAAATGAGAGCAATCGAAGCCGCTGTCCTGGTGATGCGCCGTGAAGGGGTCGACACCGCCTTCGGTATCCCGGGCGCCGCGATCAACCCGCTGTATTCGGCCTTGCAGAAGGTCGGTGGCATCGATCACGTCCTTGCTCGCCACGTTGAAGGCGCCTCGCACATGGCCGAGGGCTACACTCGCACCAAGGCTGGCAACATCGGCGTGTGCATCGGCACTTCGGGCCCGGCGGGCACCGACATGGTCACGGGCCTGTACAGCGCCTCGGCCGACTCGATCCCGATTCTCTGCATCACCGGCCAAGCCCCGCGTGCACGCATGCACAAGGAAGATTTCCAGGCGGTCGATATCACCAGCATCGTCAAGCCGGTGACCAAGTGGGCGACGACCGTCCTCGAACCCGGCCAGGTGCCCTACGCGTTCCAGAAAGCCTTCTATGAAATGCGCTCCGGCCGCCCAGGCCCGGTGCTGATCGACCTGCCGTTCGACGTGCAGATGGCCGAGATCGAATTCGACATCGACGCCTACCAGCCACTGCCGCTCGCCAAGCCATTGGCCACGCGCATCCAGGTCGAAAAAGCCCTGGCGCTGCTGGACCAGGCTGAACGCCCCTTGCTGGTCAGCGGGGGTGGCGTGATCAACGCCGACGCCAGCGAACTGCTGGTGGAGTTCGCCGAACTGACCGGCATCCCGGTGATCCCGACCCTGATGGGCTGGGGCACGATCCCGGACGACCACCCGCTGATGGTGGGCATGGTCGGCCTGCAAACCTCGCACCGTTATGGCAACGCGACGATGCTCAAGTCGGACGTGGTGCTGGGCATCGGTAACCGCTGGGCCAACCGCCACACCGGTTCGGTGGAGGTGTACACCGAAGGGCGCAAATTCATTCACGTGGACATCGAGCCGACGCAAATCGGCCGCGTGTTCACGCCGGACCTGGGCATCGTCTCCGACGCCGGTTCCGCACTGACGATGTTCATTGAAGTGGCCCGCGAGTGGAAAGCCGCCGGCAAGCTCAAGGACCGCAGTGCCTGGCTGCATGACTGCCAGCAGCGCAAGGCCACCCTGCACCGCAAGACCCACTTCGACAACGTGCCGGTCAAGCCGCAACGGGTGTACGAAGAGATGAACCAGGTGTTCGGCAAAGACACGTGCTACGTCAGCACCATCGGGCTGTCGCAGATTGCCGGCGCGCAATTCCTGCACGTCTACAAGCCGCGCCACTGGATCAACTGCGGCCAGGCCGGCCCGCTCGGCTGGACCATTCCAGCAGCACTCGGCGTGGTCAAGGCTGACCCGAGCCGCAAGGTGGTGGCGTTGTCCGGCGACTATGACTTCCAGTTCATGATCGAAGAACTGGCCGTGGGCGCGCAGTTCAAGCTGCCGTACATCCACGTGGTGGTGAACAACTCCTACCTGGGTTTGATCCGCCAGGCCCAGCGCGGTTTTGAAATGGACTACTGCGTGCAGCTGTCCTTCGACAACCTCAACGCTCCGGAACTCAACGGTTATGGCGTGGACCACGTCGCCGTCGCCGAAGGCCTGGGTTGCAAGGCCCTGCGGGTGTTCGAGCCGGCCCAGATCCAGCCGGCCTTACGCAAGGCCCAGGAAATGATCGAAGAATTCAAGGTTCCGGTGATCGTTGAGATTATTCTGGAACGCGTGACCAATATTTCCATGGGCACCGAGATCAACGCCGTCAACGAATTCGAAGATCTGGCACTGGTTGGCAACGATGCGCCGACCGCCATTTCCCTGCTCGACTAAGGAGAACCCTATGCCGCGTTTTGCCGCCAACCTGTCCATGCTGTTTACCGAACAGGACTTTCTTGCCCGTTTCAAAGCGGCTGCCGATGCTGGCTTTCAAGGTGTCGAGTACCTGTTCCCGTACGAATTCAGCTCCGCCGAGATCAAGGCGCAGCTGGACGCCAACGGCCTGACCCAAGTGCTGTTCAACCTGCCGGCCGGTGACTGGGCCAAGGGCGAACGCGGCCTGGCGTGTCACCCGGACCGCGTCGAAGAGTTCCGTGCCGGGGTCAAGCTCGCCATCGCCTACGCCCAGGTGCTCGGCAACACGCAGATCAACTGCCTGGCGGGCATCCGTCCGCAGGGCGTTGACGACGAAACCCTGGAAAAAACCTTTGTCGCCAACCTCAAGTACGCCGCCGACAAGCTGCAAGCGGTGGGCATCAAGCTGGTGATGGAAGCGATCAATACCCGCGATATCCCGGGCTTCTACCTGAACAACACTGCGCAGGCCCTGTCGATTCGCGAGCAGGTGGGCAGCGCCAACCTGTTCCTGCAATACGACATCTACCACATGCAAATCATGGAAGGTGACTTGGCTCGGACCATGGCTGCGCACCTGGGTGAAATCAACCACATCCAGCTGGCCGACAACCCGGGCCGCAACGAGCCGGGGACCGGTGAGATCAACTACCGCTTCCTGTTCGAGCATTTGGACCGCATCGGTTATTCGGGTTGGGTTGGCTGCGAATACAAGCCGCTGACCACCACCGAAGCAGGCCTTGGCTGGCTCAAAACCCACAACGCCATCTGATTGAACAAACACGGGACCAATGTGGGAGCGGGCTTGCTCGCGAAAGCGGTGTATCAGTGGACATCAATGCTGAATGTCAGACTGCATTCGCGAGCAAGCCCGCTCCCACAGTGGACCGCCCATGTTTAGAAGGCCGTGCCAGGCCCATACACCTAATAACAAGAGGATTTTGATCATGGCTAAAATCGGATTTATCGGCACCGGCATCATGGGCCAACCCATGGCCGCCAACCTGCAGAAAGCAGGTCACCAACTGTTCCTGTCCGAACACCACGGCAAGGCCCCGCAAGCGCTGATCGACGCCGGCGCCGTGGCCCTGGCCAGCCCGCAGCAAGTGGCGCAGGAAGCCGAATTCATCATCGTGATGGTGCCGGACACCCCACAGGTCGATGACGTGCTGTTCCGCGCCGACGGTGTCGCCGCCGGGTTGTCGCCGAACAAGGTGGTGATCGACATGAGTTCGATCTCCCCCACCGCCACCAAGGCCTTCGCCGCCAAGATCAACCAGACCGGCGCGCACTACCTCGACGCCCCCGTATCCGGTGGTGAAGTCGGCGCCAAGGGCGGCACCTTGAGCATCATGGTCGGAGGCGAACCGCAGACGTTTGAACGCGCCCTGCCGCTGTTCCAAAGCATGGGCAAGAACATCACGCGGGTCGGCGGCAATGGCGATGGCCAGACCGCCAAAGTGGCCAACCAGATCATCGTCGCACTGAACATCCAGGCCGTGGCCGAAGCGCTGCTGTTCGCCTCGAAAAACGGCGCAGACCCGGCCAAGGTGCGGGAAGCGCTGATGGGGGGCTTTGCTTCCTCGAAGATCCTCGAAGTGCACGGCGAGCGGATGATCAAGGGTACTTTCGATCCGGGCTTTCGCATCAACCTGCACCAGAAGGATTTGAACCTGGCGCTGGCCGGTGCCAAGGAGCTGGGAATCAACCTGCCAAACACCGCCGGTACGCAGCAAGTGTTCAGCACCTGCACAGCGATTGGCGGCGGCAATTGGGACCACTCCGCGCTGATCAAGGGCCTGGAGCATATGGCCAACTTTTCGATTCGCGATAAATAAGCCACACCGCTCCCACCTTTGAAATGCGGTCGAATGTGGGAGCGGGCTTGCTCGCGAAAGCGGTAGGTCAGTCAGCATGGATGTTGAATGAAAGACTGCATTCGCAAGCAAGCCCGCTCCCACCTTTGATTGCATTCCAAGTCTGAAATTGATCCATCTCTAATAACAAAAATCCCCGGGAGCCCGCTTATGTCGGTCGATCCGCAACACCTGCTTCGCGAGCTGTTTGCCACAGCCATCGACGCCGCCCACCCCCGGCATGTCCTTGAACCTTATCTGCCCGCTGACCGCAGCGGCCGTGTGATCGTGATCGGCGCCGGCAAAGCCGCAGCCGCCATGGCACTCGTCGTCGAGAACTGCTGGCAAGGCGAAGTCACCGGCCTGGTGGTCACCCGCTACGGTCACGGCGCGCCGTGCAAAAAAATCGAAGTGGTCGAAGCCGCCCACCCGGTGCCGGATGCCGCCGGCCTGGCGGTGGCCAAGCGCGTACTGGAACTGATCAGCAACCTGGGCGAAGACGACCGCGTGATTTTCCTGCTGTCCGGCGGTGGCTCGGCCTTGCTGGCCCTGCCCGCCGAAGGCATCACCCTGGCCGACAAGCAAGCCATCAACAAAGCCCTGCTTAAATCCGGCGCGACCATTGGCGAGATGAATTGCGTGCGCAAACACCTCTCGGCCATCAAGGGCGGCCGATTGGCCAAGGCCGCATGGCCAGCGACGGTGTACACCTACGCGATTTCCGACGTGCCAGGCGACCAGGCCACCGTCATCGCTTCCGGCCCCACCGTCGGCGACCCGAGCACGTCGCAACAAGCCCTGGCGATTCTCAAGCGCTACGGCATCGACGCGCCCGCCTCGGTGCGCAGCTGGTTGCAGAACCCGGCTTCGGAAACCGTCAAACCCGGCGACCCGGTGCTGGCGCGCAGTCACTTCCAGTTGATCGCCCGCCCGCAGCAATCCCTGGAAGCGGTGGCGGTGAAAGTACGCCAGGCCGGGTTCAGCCCGCTGATCCTCGGCGACCTCGAAGGCGAAGCGCGGGACGTGGCCAAGGTCCACGCCGGCATCGCCCGGCAGATCGTGCAGCATGGCCAGCCATTGGCGGCGCCGTGCGTGATTCTGTCCGGCGGTGAAACCACCGTCACCGTGCGCGGCAATGGCCGTGGCGGGCGCAACGCCGAATTCCTGCTCAGCCTGACCGACAGCCTCAAAGGCCTGCCCGGCGTGTACGCCCTGGCCGGTGACACCGACGGCATCGACGGTTCGGAAGACAACGCCGGCGCGATCATGACCCCGACCAGCTACGCCCGCGCTGAGGCCTTGGGCCTGTCGGCCAGTGACGAGCTGGATAACAACAATGGCTACGGCTATTTCGCGGCGCTCGACGGTTTGATCGTTACCGAGCCGACCCGCACCAACGTCAATGACTTCCGCGCCATTCTGATTCTTGAGACTGCCAACCATGACGCCTGACAAGAAGGTCAAAATCCTCGCCACCTTGGGCCCGGCCACCGACGGTATCGATGACATCCGCGAGTTGGTGGAAGCCGGGGTGAATATCTTCCGCCTCAACTTCAGCCACGGCGACCACGCCGATCACGCCCAGCGCTACCAGTGGATTCGCCAAGTGGAGCGCCAGCTGAATTACCCGCTGGGCATTCTGATGGACCTGCAAGGGCCGAAGCTGCGGGTCGGGCGCTTTGCCGAGGGCAAGGTGCAACTGGTGCGCGGCCAGGCCCTGCGCCTGGACCTGGACCCGACACCGGGCGATCAGTGCCGGGTCAACCTGCCACACCCGGAAATCATTGCAGCGCTGGAGCCGGGCATGGACCTGCTGCTGGACGACGGCAAGTTGCGTTTGCGCGTCATCACCAAACATGCCGAGGCCATCGACACCACCGTGCTGAATGGCGGCGAACTGTCTGACCGCAAAGGCGTGAATGTCCCACAAGCCTTGTTGGAACTCAGCCCATTGACCGCCAAAGACCGCCGCGACCTGAGCTTCGGCCTGGAGCTGGGCGTGGACTGGGTGGCACTGTCATTCGTGCAACGCCCGGAAGATATCCGAGAGGCCCGCGAGTTGATCGGCGACAAGGCATTTTTGATGGCCAAGATCGAGAAACCCTCAGCCGTGCTACGCCTGCAGGAAATCGCCGAACTGAGCGACGCGATCATGGTGGCCAGAGGCGACCTGGGTGTTGAAGTGCCCGCCGAAAGCGTGCCGCAAATCCAGAAAGACATCATCAGCACCTGTCGCCAATTGGGCAAGCCGGTGGTCGTGGCCACGCAGATGCTCGAATCCATGCGTTTTTCCCCGGCGCCGACCCGCGCCGAAGTGACGGATGTGGCCAATGCGGTGGCCGAAGGCGCGGACGCGGTGATGCTGTCGGCGGAAACCGCCTCGGGCGAATACCCGCTGGAAGCCGTGCAGATGATGAGCAAGATCATCCGCCAGGTGGAAAACGGCCCGGATTACCAGACGCAACTGGACGTGAGCCGGCCCAAGGCCGATGCCACGGTGTCGGACGCGATCAGCTGCGCGATCCGGCGCATCAGCAGCATCCTGCCGGTGGCGGTGCTGGTGAACTACAGCGAGTCCGGCAGCTCCAGCCTGCGCGCGGCGCGGGAACGGCCGGTGGCACCGATCCTCAACCTTACGCCGAACCTGTCCACGGCCCGCCGTTTGAGCGTGGCGTGGGGCGTGCATTCGGTGGTCAATGATCGGCTGCGCCAGGTGGACGAGGTGTGTTCCACCGCGCTGGAAATTGCCCAGGCCCAAGGGATGGCGCAGCGCGGGGATACGCTAGTGATTACCGCGGGAGTGCCGTTTGGGCAGCCGGGGTCGACCAACTCGCTGCGCATCGAGACCTTGATTTAGCGCCTGTAAGGGCCTCATCGCGGGCAAGCCCGACTCCCACATTTTGATGTGCAATACATTCAAATGTGGGAGCTGGCTTGCCTGCGATTGGGGGCGACTCGGTCTCACTGACTAAACCACCATGCACAACCCAACCTGCCCCGACTGGGCCGAAGCCCTGCTCAATGGCTTCAGCCAGATCTTCCTGCAGCGCCAGCCGCTGTGCGGCCTGCTGTGCCTGCTAGCCATCCTGATCGGCGCCCCGGCCTTGTTTGGCGGGGCGTTGTTGGGTGGCGTAGCGGGGTTGCTCACGGCCCAGCGCCGGGGCTATCCCAAAGCTGAACGTCAGGCTGGCCTTTATAGCTATAACGGTGTGCTGCTGGGCTTGTTGATCAGCCAGCATTTCGCCTGGTCGGCCTTGTTGCCGCCGCTGATCCTGGCGTGCGGCGGCCTGAGCGCGATGCTCACACGGCAATGGTTGAAACATGCCACGCAAGCGGATGACTTGCCCGCCTATACCGCGCCTTTTGTCGGCCTCGCCTGGTTGCTGCTGGGCACAGTGCCTGCAGGCACCTTCACCTTGAGCGAACCCGGCACCCTCGGCGTGCTCACTGCGCCCTTCACCGGGCTCGCGCAAATCATGCTGCTGGACCAGCCACTGGCCGGCGCCCTGATTGCGTTTGGGCTGTTGCTGGCCGACCGTCGTGCCGCGCTGTGGGCGCTGATCGGTGCCGCCAGCGGCGTGCTGATCGCCCTGCTGATGGGCGAAACCAGCAGCGCCCTTCTCGGCCTGCACAGCTATAACCCAGCATTGGCCGCGCTGGCGTTGAGCCAGACGCGCCGCCAGCCTTGGTTGCCGCTGCTCGGCATCGGCCTGGCAATCACGCTCACGCCGGGGTTCAGCGCCCTGCAACTGCCGGCGCTGACCGCGCCGTTTATCCTCGCCTGCTGGCTGGTACGCGCCAGCCAGCGATTGTTCAAAGCCCGCGTGGACAGCCCGTTCGAATCCCCCTAGGCTTGCCCGATATTCGATTTAGGCGGGTTTTATGGACAGTAACAACGACTGGCGTCAGCGCCTCTACGTCATGGTTTTCCAAAGCGATACAGCGGCCGGGCGCCGCTTTGACGGCATTTTGTTGCTGATCATCCTCGCCAGCATTGTGATCGTGATGCTCGACAGCATCGACCAGGTTCACCAGAACTACGCGAATCTGCTGGCCTATATCGAGTGGGGCTTCACGGTGATCTTCGCCATCGAGTACGGCTTGCGCCTGTATTGCTCGCCCAAGCCGTTGCGCTACGCCTTCAGTTTTTATGGGCTGGTGGATTTGTTGGCTATCGTGCCCGGTATCCTTGCGCTGTATTACAGCGATGCGCAGTACCTGCTGATCATCCGCATCATTCGGATGCTGCGGATTTTCCGTGTGCTCAAGCTCAGCCCGTATCTCAAGCAAGCCAACTACTTGATGGCGGCGCTGCGCGGCAGCAAGCAGAAGATCGTGGTGTTCCTGCTGAGCGTGTGCACCCTGGTGACGGTGTTCGGCACCTTGATGTACGTGATAGAAGGCCCGGAACACGGATTTACCAGCATTCCCAAGGGCATCTATTGGGCAATCGTGACCCTTACCACCGTAGGCTTTGGCGACATCGTGCCGAAGACCCCACTGGGCCAGGTGATTTCATCGCTGGTGATGATCACGGGTTATTCAATCATCGCCGTGCCCACCGGGATTTTCACCGCCGAGCTGGCAAGTGCCATGCGCGGTGAACAACTGCAACACGATTGCCCGGTGTGCAAGAAAGACAGCCACGAGCCCAACGCGGCGTTTTGCTCACGCTGTGGCAGTAACTTGTTTCATAAAGTGGAATAAGCAAAGTTCGTTTTAATCTTTAAGCGTCTATGCGGGCCCGGCTATAGTCGATGGCAAATTGCCCCTACTCAATCAACAACCTTCTCGAACAACAAGGAATGAGCAGTGAAAAAACTTGTTAGCGCGTCTCTCCTGGCCGCCGGCCTTGCCCTGGCGGGCGCCGTTCAGGCCGCCCCCGTCACGCTGCTCAACGTCTCGTATGACGTCATGCGCGACTTTTACAAGGACTACAACGCCGCCTTCCAGAAGCACTGGGAAGCCGAGCACCCGAACGACAAGCTGACCTTGCAAATGTCCTTCGGCGGCTCCAGCAAACAAGCCCGTTCAGTGATCGACGGCCTGCCGGCTGATGTCATCACCATGAACATGGCCACCGACATCAACGCCCTGGCGGACAACGGCAAACTGGTGCCGGACAACTGGGTGACCCGCCTGCCGAACAACAGCGCGCCGTTCACCTCCGCCACGGTGTTTATCGTGCGCAAAGGCAACCCCAAGGCCCTGAAAGACTGGCCGGACCTGCTCAAGGATGGCGTGCAAGTGATCGTGCCCAACCCGAAAACCTCGGGTAACGGCCGCTACACCTACCTGTCGGCCTGGGGTTATGTGCTGAAGAACGGCGGTGACGAAGACAAGGCGAAGAAATTCGTCGGCGAGTTGTTCAAGCACGCACCCGTGCTGGACACCGGCGGCCGTGCCGCCACCACCACGTTCATGACCAACCAGATCGGCGACGTGCTGGTGACCTTTGAGAACGAAGCGGAAATGATCGCCCGTGAATTCGGCCGTGATCAGTTCGAAGTGATCTACCCAAGCGTCTCTGCCGAGGCTGAGCCGCCGGTTTCCGTGGTGGACAAGGTTGTCGAGAAGAAAGGCACCCGCGTCGCCGCCGAGGACTACCTGAAATACCTGTGGTCGCCGGAAGGTCAGGAAATCGCGGCCAACAACTACCTGCGCCCGCGTGACCCACAGGTGCTGGCCAAGTACACCGACCGTTTCCCGAAAGTCGACTTCCTGTCGGTCGAGAAGACCTTTGGTGACTGGCGCACCGTGCAGAAGACCCACTTCAATGATGGTGGGGTGTTTGACCAGATCTATTCCGGTCAGTAATAACTGAACAAACACGGTAAAAAAGTGGGAGCGGGCTTGCTCGCGAAAGCGGTGGTTCAGTCGATTGATTCGGTGACTGACACTCCGCCTTCGCGAGCAAGCCCGCTCCCACATTGGGCTCTCTGCCAGCCAGTTACATCGGCGGCGTCACGCCATCCTTGCCGGCAGAAATCGCCTGGGCGGTGATCGTCCCATCCGCCGCTTGCGCCGCAAACAACACCACCTTCACTCCCGGTTTAAGCAAGCTGCGATCCCCCGGCTCCAGGTTGACGATCGGCACATCATCCGGCACCACAATCTTCTGCTCGCCGCCTTTGTATTTTACGGTCAGGGTGCGCCCATGGCTGACCACCAAGTCACCGACGGTGCCGTTGGTCATGCTGCTGCCTTCTTTCAAGTCAAACGCGCGGTGCCCGTCGCCCGTGCCGGCCATGGCCGGTGGAAACACGTGAACTTCCAGCGCAGTGAGGGTCCCGTCGGCGTTGGGCATGGCAGCGGAACCGATGTAGCTGCCGGGCTTGATCTCATCGATCTTGGCCAGGGTGACGGCGCGTACCTGGGTGGCCTTGGTCAGGTGCACGGTGACGTCCTCACCGCTGCTGACCTTGACGTGCATCGCGTCGCCGTCCATCGCGGTGATGGCGCCGCGCACACCGACACGTGGGGCCTCAGCGGCATTGGCCAAGCCAATCGCCATGGCCGCGGCGAGGGTTGAAGCCATGAGCATCTTGTTCAACGTGATCTTCATGAACGTGGATTTCCTGTTTCGGCAGTTGTGACTGAATGTATCATTGGCGTTCGACCCGAAAGTTAACGTTTCAGTCATTAATTTCCGGCATGAGTGATATCACTGCCAGCGCTCTACTCCGGCCGCGGCGATGTCTTTACTCTCGCACGCCTTCTTCCTTCGCTTTAACGAGAACGCCATGAACGCTACCCCACCCGCTGCGAGCACCATGACCCGAGGCATGGTGATGTTGTTTGCGTTCTGTTGCGGCGCCATTGTGGCCAACATCTACTATGCCCAACCGATCATCGAATTGATTGCGCCGGACATCGGCCTGACCCCGGCGATGGCCAGCCTGATTGTGTCGCTGACGCAAATCGGCTACGCGCTTGGCCTGTTCTTCCTGGTGCCGCTGGGCGACCTGCTGGAAAACCGCAAGCTGATGATTGCCACCACCGTGCTGGCCATCGCCAGCCTGTTGGGCGCAGCGTTTACCGAGCAACCGAATCTGTTCCTGCTGGTGTCACTGCTGATCGGTTTCAGTTCCGTCTCGGTGCAAATTCTGATCCCGCTGGCCGCGCACCTGGCGCCTGCCGAGTCCCGTGGCCGTGTGGTCGGCAGCATCATGGGCGGGCTGCTGCTCGGTATCCTGCTGGCACGGCCGGTGTCCAGCGTCGTGGCCGACCATTTCGGCTGGCGTGCGATGTTCATGGCTGCAGCCGCGTTGATGGCGTTTATCAGCGTGGTCCTGTTGCTGACCATCCCCAAACGTCAACCCGACCACAGTGCCAGCTACGGCCAACTGCTGCGCTCACTCGGCACCCTGCTGCGCCAGCAACCGGTATTGCGCCAACGGGCGTTTTACCAGGGCTGCATGTTCGCCACGTTCAGCCTGTTCTGGACGGCTGCCCCGTTGGAACTGGCGCGTAATCACGGCCTGAGCCAAAGCGAGATCGCGCTGTTTGCCCTGGTCGGCGCCCTGGGCGCTATTGCCGCCCCCATCGCCGGGCGCCTCGCCGACGCCGGCCACACGCACCGCGCCTCGCTGCTGGCCATGCTGTTTGCTGCGTTGAGCTTCCTGCCAGCCTTGGTGCACCCGCTGTACAGCGTGATTGGCCTGGCGGTGACCGGTGTGGTCCTGGACTTCTGCGTGCAGATGAACATGGTCCTCGGCCAGCGCGCCATCTACGCCCTCGACGCCAACAGCCGCAGCCGCCTGAACGCGCTGTACATGACCAGCATCTTCATCGGCGGCGCGTTTGGCTCGGCGATTGCCAGCAGCGTGTATGAACACGGCGGCTGGTTGGGCGTGATGCTGGTGGGCAGTGCGTTCCCACTGGTGGCGTTGTTGCGGTTTTTGAGTACCTCGCGGCAGACCGCAGTCGCGACCGCCTGAGTATTCCTAAGAGCGCACCAACTTCTCCAACGCCGCGTCCGCCAGAAATGACGAGCGGCTTTTGACCTTGTGCTCGCGCACATAGCGGTCGATGCGCTGAATGACATAACCGGGCAAGGTCACATTGACCTTCTCGGTCTTGCCCAGATAGGGCGAGATGTCCAACTCCAGCATGCCCCAGCCCATCCCCGCGTAGTCTTCGTGGGCATGATGATGGGCCACTGAGGTTGGCATCGGAATCACGCCCCCCTCTGCCGCGATCTCTTGCAGCATGATGTGCGCGACTTCCACAGCGGCGTTGTACGCCTCTTCAAAACTGTCCCCGGCGGTGACAGCGCCTGGAATATCGGGGATCTGAATACCGGTGGCGGTGAAGTCATCGCCCCATTCGATACAGATTGGGTATTGCATGAGTGCTCTCCTTAAAACTGAAACAGCCCGGCGCGCTTCCTGATACTTCTGACCGTGCCCAACGGCAGGTCCTTCTTGGGGTGCGGCACCGGGATCGTGTACGGGCTATAGCGGTGAGTGAAAATGTGATGACTGCCCGTGACCCTATCCAGCACCCAGCCCGCCTCTTGCAGCGCCTTGATCAATAACCTGCTTTGCACCCCAGCCTCCTTGGCTTGGCCTGAATAAAAGTAACCCTAGAGTTATCTTTACTCAAGCACAGATTGCGTAAGTCTGACTGGCGGTTGTTTTACGGGATATTGAACCCATGTGGTTTTACCCCTGTGTAGAAGGGTTACTGGCTTAGCGCCGCCGCGTGAAACCTGGGGATACGGCCGTTAAGTGACGGCCAGTAGCTGAACCGGCCAGCGCCGGCCAGCAAGCCAGGCTGACGATGCAACAAGGCCGATACGGCCTGCGAGGCAATGCTCAGCGCGAGGCGTTGGCCAGGGCACTGATGGCGCCCCGAACCAAAACTGAAGAGGCGCCGGTGCGCGCGCTCGAGCAGGAAGCTGTCGGGATTCGGGTTTGCCTCAACGTCCCGATTGGCACACGCCAACAGCACCAAAATGCTATCCCCCGCTGCAAGGACACGGTTGCCAATCATGCAGCCCTCGGCGACGAATCGTCGCGTGTTTTGCACCGGCGAGTCGTAGCGGGCGACCTCCTCCACCAGTGACAGTGCGAGGGCTGGCGCGTGCTGAATCCTAGCCACCAGATCAGGCCGCCGAGCGAGCATGACCAGCGAATTACCGATCAAGCCGGCGGTGGCTTCGCAGGTCTGCGACAGCAGCCCGATCAGGTTGGCAGTCAGCACATCAGCGTCCTGCCAGTCGCCGCTACGCAGGTGGGCCAGCAGCGCTGTTTCTTCCAGCAGGTCACTCAACATCTGCCGCAGCCGAGACGCGCCGGCATCCGCTTTAAGCAATTGGGGTTCACTGCTCAGCGGTGAAAGGCAGGCGACGAAGTCCCGCGTAAGCCCGGCGACAGACGCCAACTGCTGCGCCTGAAACCCCAACAGCGCCGCAACCACCGAGACAGGCAAGCCGAACATCAGCGTGTCGAGGTTACCCATGCTGTCGATGAGCTGCCCGACCACGTCTGCGATGGGTTGCGCGCCCATAGCCGCCAGCGCAGGTTCAACCGCCGCTCTCGGGCATTGATGGGCCTGCCCCTCGTTCATACGCATTAATCGCGCAAAAACCTGGCCTGCCGCACCTTGTGCAAGGCTCTTGGGCACCGGCTCGTTAAGCGGACGCACGCGACAGTCGGGGTGCGCCAGCACCGCCTCGACCGTGCTGGCGCGGCTGGCGATCCATAGGCCAAGATCGGCATCGAACATCAATTCAGGGTTACGCCGAAGGCCTGCGTAATACGGATAGGGATCAACATGGGTGGCAGCTTGCAGCGGTGTCATCCGGGACGTCCTGTACTCAAAGAAGCGTTACTATCAGCCCTCCCACACGGCAATGATTCGCTCAGGAACGAACTATGCACGCCCATGACGATGACGCGGCGCTCTCACACGTCGCAGGTGCGATTGCGGAACCTGCGCGGACAAAAATGCTCTGCGCGCTGATGGATGGCCATGCGCGCACCAGCACCGAGATGGCGGCGATTGCCGGGGTCAGCACCTCCACCGCCAGCGCCCACCTGGCCAGGCTCAAGCACGATGGTTTGCTCACGCTGCACAGCCAGGGACGCCATCGCTATTACAGCCTGGCCGGCCCCCATGTAGCCCAGGCTATCGAGGGCTTGATGGTGATCAGCCGCACGACCACCACGGCGTTCGTCTCGACCACGCCCAGTCGTTTGCAGTTCGCACGTACCTGTTACGACCACATGGCGGGCACACTGGCCGTGCAACTGCATGACCACTTCATCGCGTCCCGTTGGTTGGTGGGCGACGGCACCTACCAGCTCACTGCGCTCGGCGAAACAGCGATGATAGAACTCGGGGTTGATACCGCCGCACTGCGCGTACAGCGCCGGCGCTTTGCCTGTGCCTGCCTGGACTGGAGCATGCGCCGCCCACACCTGGCCGGTGCGTTGGGCGCAGCATTTTTGCAGTGCGTTATCCGCCGTGAATGGGTGACCCAGGACCTGGACAGTCGGGCGCTGGGGTTGACGGCCAAGGGGCGCAAGGCCTTCACCGCCCGATTTGGAATAAAGACCTGCGAACAATAAAGCGCCCACAGGCTATGCGGTGTTCAAATAATTCGGCCATCCCCTGCCACCGTCACACGCCACGGCAACTGGCGCCGATGCGCCGCCCTTCGCCTTCCAGCAGATAACCCAAGGTCAGCGTTGAATGTTGCAACGGCAACGCGGTGACGCTCAGTTCACCAAACCGCTGCCGAGCAGGTCAGGCGCATGCCGAGTGGCCGTGGTCGAGACAGCACAGCAGACGCTCGACCGTGTGCTCCAGCGGGCCGGAGTTATCCAGCACGAACAACCCCGCGCCATGACCGGCAATCAGCTCGGCGGTGAACCGCGCATTGCGCGCCAAACGGTCTTCGATGTCCGCCAGGGACTCACGCCCGCGCGCGACCAGGCGCTGGCGCAGTACGGCTTGATCAACCGTCAACAGCAATACCAGCACCGTCGGGTAGCGCTCGCGGGTTTGCGCCAGATGCGCGCGCGAGCCATTGACCAGCACGTCGTCCCCTGCCGCCAGCCACTCGTCGATGCCTTTGGGAATGCCATAGGACAACCCATTGGCATGCCAACTGAGGGCAAAGGCGCCCTCGGCCTGCATCGCGGCAAACTGCTCCGGGCTGACGCCCTGGGCCGCCTCGCCCACAGCTTCCGCCGAGCGTGTAATCACCCGGCGCACAATCCGACAACCGCGCTCGCCCAGCCGTGGGCGTGCGGCATCCAGCAGGCTGTCCTTGCCCGAACCCGATGGCCCGATGAGATAGATCAACCTGCCTGCCATCAACATCCTCTCTTTGCTTGTCGCCAGACTTGTTGCATGCGGGACTGAGCTCTATTTCGTTGACGGGGAATTAAGAATACAGATAACAAACTCTGGGGAGTTTCGCGACTTTTCCTACGATCTCTGTGGCGTGCAGTTGGTGGATCAAGCGCTGAATCGGGAGTGTCCCGTGGCTTGATGGCAAGCCAGCTCCCACAGTGAGTGGGTGTACATCAGGGAATATCTCGCACGAGGGTGGAGCAGGCCTAAATGTCAGATCAGAAGAAGATCAACACTGTGGGAGCGGGCTTGCTCGCGAAGGCGGTGGGTCAGTGATTGATAGGCTGGCTGACACTGCGCTTTCGCGAGCAAGCCCGCTCCCACATTTGATCTCCGGTGTTTGGATAAATACATTTCAAGGCCATGAAAAAGGCGACCCGAAGGTCGCCTTTTGTCATTGCGCGTATTGCTTGCTCAACCCCGGCGGCACGCCGTGCACGTCGGTCTCCTCCCATGGCCCGTTCGGGCTGATGGAGCGGCTCCAGCCGTTGCTCCAGCGGTAGTAGGTGCGCTGGCGGTAGAAGGTGTCGGGCTGTTCGTCCAGCACATACACCTGCATCGTGCCGTCCCAGTGGCTGGCGGCGCCCGGTGGCGGGGCGAAGGTCGGCGATTTGCTCGGCAGCGGCTTCGGCGGTGGCGTTACCGGGCCGGAAGGTTTGGTGCTTGGTTGAGTCGACGGGCCCGACGGTGGGATGGTCGGGCCGGTGGGCGCGGGAGGTGGCCGGTGGACCGCACAAGCGCTCAAGCCGAGTACGAGGCTGAGCAGGGTGATGCGTGCAAGAGCGGTCATAGGCGTTTCCTCGATTTACTTGTCCGGACTGTCGATGGTCAGCGTCTGCAAGGCAGTGGTGCTGCTGGCCAAGGGTTGGCTGCGGCCGATCCATTCGCCAGTGGTCGGTTGACCGGCCCGGGATATGCGCGCAACCAGTTGGACTTCGGGGAAGTTCGACAGTTTCAACTGCGGCATCATCGCGTCAGCATCGCCCAGTTCGACAGTGACCGGCAGTTCGGCAACGGTGACGCGCTTGGCGGCCAATGGCGCCGGCGGACCGTTTACGGCACGGGCGAAGATGAACACGCTATCGGTTGGCAAGGCTTTGGCCTTCACCTCGGCAGACAGGTCCACACGCAAATTCATCACGGTTTTTTGCGCAACGGTACCGCCGCTTTCCTTGAGCTTCTCCGCCGCGCGGTCGATGCCGCCTTGCAGGGCGACACGTGAATTATCTGCCGGTGGCAATTGCGCCAACAGGCGGTTCCAGTAGTCGATTGCCTCTTGGTAGCGCTGACCTTCAAACGCGGCAATGCCAAGCAAACCAAGGCTGGTAACTTCCTTCGGGTCCAGCTTCAAGGCTTCATCAGTCAACGCCTGTACCTTGGGCGACCATTGCTTGTTGTCGGCAAAGTACTGCGCCTGGGCCCATTGGCCGAGCAGTTCCGGCTGACGACCGGCCAACGCCACGGTGCGTTCGAAGACTTTCGCCGCATCGGCCGAGCGGTCCTGAGCCATATAGGCACGGCCGAGGAAGTACAGGCCTTCCGGCGAGTCCGGCTGGGCAGCGGCAGCACGCTCCAGACGCTGAGTCATGTCTTGCATGGACACCGGCGGCCGGGAGAATTCGCGGGTCAGTTCGACCTTGTCGCTTGCCCCGTAATGCAGGTACAGCGCAACGCCCAGCACCGGCACCAGGAAAGCTGCCAGAAACGGCAGCGGTTTGCCCAGGCGCGATTCGCGGGGCTTTTCTACGCCTTCGGTGTCGGCCAGCAGCTCGCGGGCCGCTTCGGCGCGGCCGGTGTCGAGTTGCGCGGCATTCAGCACGCCTTCGTCCTGCTGCACTTGCAGCTCGGCGACGCGTTCCTGGTAGAGCGCCACGTTCAGCGCGGTGCGATCCTCTTCACGCTGGGCGCGGCGGCCGCGCAATACAGGGATTAACAGGAAACTCAGGGCAATCAGGAGCAGCAACCCTGCTGCGAGCCAAAAATCAATCATCAGTCTTGGTGTCCAGCAATTGGTCTAGGCGCTTGCGCTCTTCGGGGGATAGTGCGTCGGACCCATCGGTGGGTGCGGCGCGACGACGGCGGACAATCACGGCCATGACCACCACGCCGGCCAGCAACAGCCCGGCGGGGCCGAACCAGAGCAGCGCGGTCTTGCCGTTGAGGGCCGGTTTGTAGCGCACGAAATCACCGTAGCGGTCGACCATGAAGTCGATGATCTGCTGGTTGTCCTTGCCCTCCCCCAGCATGCGGAAGATCTCTTTGCGCAAGTCGGCGGCGATGGGCGCGTTGGAGTCGGCGATGTCCTGGTTCTGGCACTTGGGGCAGCGCAGTTCCTTGGTCAGTTCGCGAAACCGCTCGCGGTCACCGTCCTTGGCGAATTCGTAGGTGTCGATGGCGGCGTGGGCCACGCCGGCCAATCCCAGCGCCAGCACCGCAGCAGCTAACAGACGCTTCATGGCTTGGCCTCATCGACCAGCGCCTGGTACTTGGCGGCCAATTGCTCGCGCCAGACCACTTCGTCGATCACGCCGACGTACTTGTCGCGGATCACGCCCTTGGCATCGATAAAGAAGGTTTCCGGCGCGCCGTATACGCCAAGGTTCAAACCGAGGTTGCCGTCTTCATCGCGAATGTCCAATTGATACGGGTTGTGGAACTCCGCCAGCCACTTCAGGGCCGCCGCATTGTCGTCCTTGTAGTTGATGCCGTAGATCACCACGCCCTTCTCGGCCAATTTGTTCAGTACCGGGTGTTCGACGCGGCACGAGATGCACCAGGTCGCCCACACGTTAACCAGCGCCGGCTTGCCCAGCAGGTCAGCCTGGGTCAGGGTCTTGTCACCCTGCACGGTCTTCAGGCTGAACGCCGGGAAGGGCTTGCCGATCATCGCCGAGGGCAACTCGGCCGGGTCCAGGTACAACCCGCGATACAGGAACACTGCCACCACCAGAAAGGCCGCCAGCGGTAACACCATCAACCAACGCTTCATGCCGGCGCTCCTTGCAGGCCGAGGGCTTCGCGCACCCGGCTCTTGACCTTGACCCGATAACGCCGGTCCAGCGCGGCCAGCAAACCACCAAAACCGGTGAGCAAACCGCCGAACCAGATCCAGCGCACGAACGGTTTGACGTGCACACGCACCGCCCAGGCGCCGTCGCCCAGCGGTTCACCCAGCGCCACATAGAGGTCGCGGGTGAAACCGGCGTCGATCCCGGCTTCGGTCATCATTGAGCTCTGCACGGTGTACAGACGTTTTTCCGGATGCAACACGGCCACTTCCTTGCCGTTGCGCACTACACGGATGGTGCCTTTGTCGGAGGTAAAGTTAGGGCCTTCGAAGTGCTTGGCGCCTTCGAAGATGAAGTGGTAGCCGGCCAGGTCCATGGACTCGCCGGGTGCCAGGCGCAGGTCGCGCTCGGCGCTGTTCTGGCTGGAGAGCACCACGCCCAGAGCGCACACGGCAATGCCGATGTGAGCGATTTGCATGCCCCAATAGCTGCGGGTCAAGGTTGGCAAGCCTTTGATCAGGCCTTTGTGACGGGTCTTGTCGACAATATCGCGCACGCCGGCCAGTAACACCCAGGCGGCGAGCAGGAAGGTGGCGAGCACCGCCCAGTTGAAATCGCCGTAAGCGATCCCGGCGATCACCGCCAGGGCCACGCTGCCCAACAGCACCGGCATCAGCATGCCGGCCAGCCATTTCACCGGGGTGTCTTTCCAGCGCACCAGCATGCCGACCGCCATTACCACCATCAACAGGCCCATCAACGGAATAAACAGCGCGTTGAAATACGGCGGGCCAACGGACAGCTTGGCGCCGCTCAAGGCATCCAGCACCAGCGGGTAAAGGGTGCCGAGCAGGATCATCGACGCGGCCACCACCAGCACCAGGTTATTGCCCAGCAGCAGGGTCTCCCGCGACCACAGGTTGAAACCGACCTGGCTCTTGACCACCGGTGCGCGCAGGGCGAACAGGGTAAGTGAGCCGCCGACTACAAACAGCAGGAAGATCAGGATGAATACGCCGCGCTCAGGGTCGGACGCAAACGCATGCACCGACGTCAGCACGCCCGAACGCACGAGGAAGGTGCCGAGCAGGCTGAGGGAAAACGCCGCGATGGCCAGCAACACGGTCCAGCTCTTGAACACGCCGCGCTTTTCGGTGACGGCCAGCGAGTGGATCAGCGCCGTACCGACCAGCCATGGCATGAACGAGGCGTTTTCCACCGGGTCCCAGAACCACCAGCCGCCCCAGCCGAGTTCGTAATAGGCCCACCATGACCCCAAAGTGATACCAATACCGAGGAAGGCCCAGGCAACGATGGTCCACGGCCGCGACCAGCGCGCCCAAGCGGCATCGAGGCGCCCGCCGAGCAAGGCGGCGATGGCGAAGGCGAAGGCCACCGAGAAACCGACGTAACCCATGTAGAGCATCGGCGGGTGCACGATCAGGCCAATGTCCTGCAGCAGCGGGTTGAGATCATGCCCGTCTACCGGGATCTGCGGCAGGATGCGGCTGAACGGGTTGGAGGTCATGATCAGAAACAGCAGGAAGCCGATGCTGATCATGCCCATCACCGCCAGCACCCGCGCCAGCATGACTTGCGGCAATTGGCGCGAGAACACCGACACCGCGAAGGTCCAGCCACCGAGGATCAACGCCCACAGCAGCAACGAGCCTTCGTGGGCGCCCCACACGGCGCTGAACTTGTAGTACCAAGGCAGCGCGCTGTTGGAGTTATTGGCCACATAGGCGACGGAAAAGTCGTCGGTCATAAAGGCGTAGGTCAGGCAACCGAACGCGAACACCAGGAAGGCAAACTGGCCCCAGGCGGCCGGCTGGGCCAGGCTCATCCACAGGCGGTCGCCGCGCCAGGCACCGAGCAACGGCACCACGGCCTGGACGACGGCAAAGCACAGGGCGAGGATCATCGCCAACTGACCCAGCTCCGGAATAAACAGTGCAGATGTCATGGCTTAACCCTCCTTGGCAGGCTGTGAAGTTGCGCCTGGGGCGGATTGGCCGCTGTCTTTGAGCGCCTTGGTAACTTCCGGCGGCATGTATTTCTCATCGTGCTTGGCCAGCACTTCATCGGCGACCACGACACCCTCAGCGTTGAGCTTGCCCAGGGCGACGATGCCCTGGCCCTCGCGGAACAGGTCCGGGAGGATGCCGCGATAGGTAATGGTGACGGCCTTGTTGAAGTCGGTGACCACGAAGGTCACGTCCAGAGAATCGCCGGAACGCTTCAGCGAGCCCTTCTCCACCATGCCGCCGGCGCGAATGCGCGTGTCCAGCGGGGCTTCGCCGTTGGCGATCTGGGTTGGGGTGTAGAACAGGTTGATGTTCTCCCGCAGGGCGCTCATCGCCAGGCCCACGGCAATACTCACGCCGGCCAGGATGGCAAGGATGATCAACAGACGCTTTCTACGCAGCGGATTCACTTTTCGGTCTCCCGGCGCAGACGACGCGCCTCTTGTTGCAGGTAACGCTTGCGGGCCAGGATCGGCGCGGCGACGTTGAGGGCCAGCACCGCCAGGCAGATGCCATAGGCCGTCCAGACATACAGGCCATGATGGCCCATGGCGAGAAAATCACTGAAAGAAGCAAAACTCATCCACGCGCTCCCAGGCAGGTTTGCACTTCGGCCTTGACCCAACTGGCGCGGGCTTCACGCTTGAGCACCTCGAGGCGCATGCGCATCAGCAGCACGGCGCCGAAGAAGCAGTAGAACCCCAGCACCATCAACAGCAGCGGCGCCCACATTTCCACGGGCATTGCCGGTTTTTCGGTGAGGGTGAAGGTGGCGCCCTGGTGCAGGGTGTTCCACCACTCCACCGAGTATTTGATGATCGGGATGTTGATCACGCCGACGATGGCCAGTACCGCGCAAGCCTTGGCGGCGCTGTCACGGTTACTGATGGCGTTGCCCAGGGCAATCAGGCCGAAGTACAGGAACAGCAGGATCAGCATCGACGTGAGACGCGCATCCCACACCCACCATGAACCCCAGGTCGGTTTGCCCCAGATCGCGCCGGTGACCAGCGCCACGGCAGTCATCCATGCGCCGATGGGGGCGGCGCATTGCAGGGCCACGTCGGCCAGCTTCATCTTCCACACCAGGCCGACGACGCCGCACACGGCCAGCATCACGTAACAGGACTGGGCCAGCATCGCGGCCGGCACGTGGATATAGATGATGCGAAAGCTGTTGCCTTGCTGGTAATCCGGCGGCGCGAAGGCCAGCCCCCAGACCAGGCCGATGCCGATCAGCAACAGGGCTGCGATGCTCAACCACGGCAGCAGCTTGCCGCTGATGCCGTAAAACCATTTGGGCGAGCCGAGCTTGTGAAACCAGGTCCAGTTCATTGCTGTTTCCATCACGGTTGTTTCTCGTCTTTGCGAGAAACTCAGGGTCTTTACTGGTTAATAACGCTTAACCAGACCTCATTATTCGCCGACGCTGATCTTCAGGCCAGCCGCTATAGCAAAGGGTGTCAGGGTTACCGCCAGGGCGGTCAGGCTGCCAAGCCACAAGAGGTAACCCGTCGCCGGCATGCCCATGAGCGCGGCTTGCAAAGCGCCGCTGCCCAGGATCAACACCGGGATATACAAAGGCAGAATCAGCAGGGCCAGCAACAGGCCGCCCCGCTTCAAACCGACGGTCAACGCTGCGCCCACCGCCCCCAACAGGCTGAGCACCGGCGTACCGAGCAGCAAGGAAAACAGCAACACCGGCAGGCATTCGACGGGCAAGCCCAGCATCATCGCCAGCAGCGGCGAGAGCAAGACTAGCGCCAAGCCGGAAAAAGCCCAGTGTGCCAGTACCTTTGCCAGTACCAGAAGTGGCAAAGGGTGCGACGAAAGGACCCACTGTTCCAGGGAACCGTCTTCGAAATCACTGCGAAACAGCCCGTCCAGCGAGAGCAGGACGGACAAAAGCGCTGCCACCCACACCAGCCCCGGGGACAAGGTTTGCAACAGTTTAGTATCGGGGCCGACCGCCAACGGGAACAACGCGATGACAATAGCGAAGAACACCAGCGGATTGGCCAATTCAGCCGGGCGACGGCACAGCAATCGTGCTTCACGGGCGACCAACAGGGCAAACACACTCATAGCGACCACCGGCCCAAGTCCATGTCACGGTAACCGGCAGGCACGTGCGTCAGACTGTGGTGAGTCGTGAGGACCACCAACCCACCCTGCTCGCAGTGCCGGGCCAAGTGTGCTTCGAGTTGAGCCACGCCTTGTTTGTCGAGGGCGGTGAACGGTTCGTCGAGAATCCACAGCGGCGGGCCGGGCAGATACAAACGGGCCAGGGCCACGCGGCGTTGCTGCCCGGCGGACAACGTATGACAGGGCACGTCTTCGAAACCCTTGAGGCCGACAGCCGCCAGGGCTTGCCAGATGGCGTCGCGGGAAGCCGGATGATGCAGGGCACTGAGCCAACTGAGGTTTTCTTCGGGCGTGAGCACATCCTTGATCCCGGCGGCGTGGCCGATCCAGATAAGGTTGCGGGCGAGTTCGGTGCGTTGTTCGTTGAGGGGTTTGCCGTTGAGCCGCACCTCACCTGCCGTCGGCTGCATCAACCCGGCCAGCAAGCGCAGCAAACTGGTTTTGCCACTGCCGTTCGGGCCGCTGATTTGCACCATATCGCCGCCCGCCAGACGCAGTTCGAGGTGTTCGAACAGCATCCGCAGGTCGCGTTCACAGGCAAGCGCTACGGCTTCAAGAAGAGGGCTGGTCAAGAGATCGCGGGCCTTTACGGTTCAAGTCGGCGGTGCAGCGGCCGTTATAGAGAGATGCACAATAACGGCTTTGGCGACCGATTTTAGAGAGCTGGATCAAATAGTTGTGAGGTTTTTACCGCTCTCTTTGCAGACGGGCGGCATTATACATGTGATGCCCTACTCTAAAGAGGGCAATTTCCCCAGAGACGACGCGCACGATGACCGGTGAGATCAACCTTCCTACGCTGCCTCCTGCCCCGGCCACCGGGCCAGCCCCGCTGCCCCCGACCGGTGAGTTGCTCAAACTGCTGGAGCCGCAGACCGGCTTGATCGACCCTGGGAAAACCG
This sequence comes from Pseudomonas sp. M5A4_2d, assembly GCF_053345295.1. Classification (NCBI taxonomy): domain Bacteria; kingdom Pseudomonadati; phylum Pseudomonadota; class Gammaproteobacteria; order Pseudomonadales; family Pseudomonadaceae; genus Pseudomonas; species Pseudomonas sp. M5A4_2d. The sequence continues at coordinate 71,056 of NZ_JBKEZW010000011.1, forward strand.
TAAACGCCGAGGTGATTGCGCTTAAACAAGGCGGCGACGCGTTTCAACTGTTGCTCAAGTTGACCCTCGAAGGCGGCCGCCAGACCCTGGTGCAAGCCAGCAGCGCGCAACCATTGCCGCTGGGCAGCAACGTGGCGGTGAGCCAGACGCCGACAGGCAACCTGACCATTACCTTGCAGCAAGCCTTGAGTGCCAATGTGGCCGCCCTCACCCGTATCGACACCACGCAAATGCCGGAGGGCACGCTGCTGCAGGCCAAGGTGCTGACCACCCAGATGCTGCCGCAGGGCGCGACGCAACCGGCGATCTATCGCTCGCTGGTGACGGTGCTCAATAACGCCCTCGCCGGGACGACGCTGACCCTGGAAAGCCCGCAGCCACTGCGGGTCGGCAGTTTACTCAGCGCCGTGGTGCAGAATGCGCAAACCTTGAATTTCGTGCCGTTAAGCGGGCTTAAGGATCAATTGGCCGTCGCGCAACAACTCTCGACCCAGCAAAGTCGCCAGGGTTCGCTGGACGTGGTCTTTACTGCCTTGCAAAACTTGCCCGCTGATGACAGCACCTCCACCGACCTGCGCGCCGCCGCCGCGCGTTTGCTGGCGGCCCTGCCAGACCTGGAACAAGTCAGCAATCCCAAGGTCCTGGCGCAATTGGTCCAGAACAGCGGCGCGTTTCTTGAAGCCAAGTTGTTGGTCGGGCAAAACCCGCAAATTCCCCCGCTGGACATGAAAGGCGCACTGCTGCGCCTGGTCGCCGAGCTGGTGCCGGCCCTGCCCACCGGCACCAACCTCAATGCCATCCTCGCCGCCAATACCCTGGCCCAGGTGCTGCCGAACTTCGTGCGCAACCCGCTGAGTACGCTCGGCCAGATCAGCGCCCGGCAAGCACCCGCTGGGTTTCCGCTGCCGGATCGGTTGATGCAGCGCCTGGAAGGCGAAAGCGACCTGGAAAACCTGCTGCGCCTGGCAGCCGGGGCGATTTCACGCTTGCAGAGCCACCAGCTGTCGAGCCTGGAGCAGACCGGCACCACGGCCGACGGCCGGCTGCAGACCACCTGGCAGTTGGAAATCCCCATGCGCACCTTGCAGGACATCGTGCCATTGCAGGTCAAGTTCCAGCGCGAAGAACCCACGCCGGACAAGGACCAGCCCGAGCGCAAAGACAAAAAAGACCCCAAGCAGATGCTCTGGCGCGTCGAGCTGGCGTTCGATATGGAGCCGCTCGGGCCGCTGCAGGTTCAGGCGCAACTGACACAGGGCAAACTGTCCAGCCAGTTGTGGGCGACTCGGCCCTTTACCGCCAGTTTGATCGAAAGCCACTTGGGCAACTTACGCGAGCGCCTGGTGACCTCGGGTCTCAATGTCGGCGACCTGGATTGCCACCTCGGCACCCCGCCACGCGGGCCACGCACCGGACTGGAGCAACGCTGGGTGGATGAAACCGCATGAAAAACTCAACCCCACCGCGCCAGGCGATTGCCCTCAAGTATGACGGCCAGCAAGCACCGACCCTGACAGCCAAGGGCGACGATGCCCTGGCCGAAGCCATTTTGAAGTTGGCGCGGGAAAATGAAGTGCCGATCTATGAGAACGCCGAGCTGGTGAAGCTGCTGGCGCGCATGGAATTGGGGGACAGTATCCCGGAGGAGTTGTACCGCACGGTGGCGGAGATCATTGCGTTTGCCTGGACACTCAAAGGCAAGTTCCCGGTGGGGTATGACCCGAATGCCGAGCCGGTGGAGCGGGATGTGACGGAGCGTGGCGACGATTACTGATTGTTATCAAATACACACAAGATCAAATGTGGGAGCGGGCTTGCTCGCGAATGCAGTGTGTCAGCCAATACAAGTGTGACTGATCCACCGCATTCGCGAGCAAGCCCGCTCCCACCTTTTTATCTGTGTTTAGTTCAGGACTTCACTCAGGGGGATGAAGTTGACTCGGTCCCCCAATGCCAACGTCGTTCCTTCCAACACCTCCACAAACCCCTCGGCCCACGCCGCGCTGCGCAGCACGCCGGAACTCTGGTTGCGGTAGATGATTGCTTTGCCCTGCTCGATACGCCCGCGCAGATACTCGCGGCGATTGCCCGGCTTGGGCCAGGTGAAGCCCACCGGCACTTCGAAACGCAGCGGCGCCACGTCCTGCACACCTTGGCGGCGCAGCAGATAAGGGCGGGCCAGCAGCGCGAAGGTCACCAGAGTCGAGGCCGGGTTGCCCGGCAGGCCGATCACCGGCACGCCACGAAAATGGCCGAAGGTCAGCGGTTTTCCCGGTTTGATCGCCAGCTTCCACAAGGCCAGCTCACCCTCTTCGCGCAGGGCGAGGCCGAGGAAGTCCGCCTCGCCCACCGACACGCCACCGGTCGACAGAATCAAGTCGACACTGCCCAAATCGGCCAGGCGTGTGCGGGTTTTTTCCAGATCATCCGGCAGAATCCCGGCATCGATCACTTCACAGCCCATCCGCGCAAGCCAGCTGCACAGCACACGGCGATTGCTGTTGTAGATTTGCCCCGGGCCCAGCGGCAAGCCCGGCTCGATCAGCTCGTCACCGGTGGACAGCACGGCCACGCGCACGCGGCGCACCACACTCAGGCGGTCATGGCCGAGGGACGCAGCCAGGCCCAGCTCGATCGGGCCGAGCCGGGTGCCGGCGGTTAATACACACTCGCCGACGGTGGTTTCCTGGCCTTGGGGGCGGATGTTCTGGTTGACCTGCAAGGGTTCGGAGAAGCCCACGCGTTCGTCGGCGTGGACTACGGCGTTTTCCTGCATCTCTACACAGTCCGCACCTTCGGGCACCGGGGCGCCGGTAAAGATGCGCGCGCAAGTGCCTTGCGCCAATGGCTGCGGCGCCTGGCCGGCGAAGATGCGCTGGCTGACGGGCAAGGGCTCGCCATTCCAGTCCGACAGCCGCAGGGCGTAGCCGTCCATGGCGCTGTTGGGCCAGGGCGGCAGATCGAGGGTGGAGATGAGGTCTTGCGCCAGCACACGGCCATCGCACCCGCCCAGAGGCAGCACGTCCTGCTCACGGATCGGCGCGGCTTCGGCCATGTCCAGCAGTTGGCGCAACGCGTCTTCCACCGGCAGCAAAGCGCCGGTTTTACCGGGCTTATCCACGGGATTCGCAGGGTTCGGCCTGCTTCAAGTGGGGAACGAAGTTGCACGGGCGGTGGCGGTTATCCAGTTGCTCGGCAAGGATGCCATCCCAGCCTGTGCGCACCGCATTGGTCGAACCCGGCAGGCAACATACCAGCGTGCCATTGGCCAGGCCGGCCAGGGCGCGCGATTGCACGGTGGAGGTGCCGATATCGGCCACCGAGATCTGGCGGAACAGTTCGCCAAACCCATCGACTTGCTTGTCCAGCAGGCAGCTCACCGCTTCGGGCGTGCTGTCACGGCCGGTGAAGCCGGTGCCACCGGTGATCAGCACCACTTGCACCACGTCTTCGGCGATCCAGTGGGCGACTTGGGCGCGAATTTTGTAGAGGTCGTCCTTGAGCAGCACGCGCTCGGCCAGGTTGTGGCCGGCGGCGGTCAGGCGGTCGACGAAGACCTGGCCCGAGGTGTCGGTGTCCAGGGTGCGGGTGTCGCTGACGGTCAGTACAGCGATATTCAGGGGTACGAAGGGCGCATCAGCCTTGGCTTTCATGGCTCGGTCCGGTTGTCGAAGGAACAGCCCGATGTTATATCACAGGGCCCTATTTACCTGCCGCAGCGGAACCGCCATGTCTCTCGATTCTTCGCCCCTGCCCTGTTCGATTCTGCTGCTGGCCGGTGGCCGTGGCCAACGTATGGGCGGCCAGGACAAAGGCCTGTTGCAATGGCAGGGTCAGCCGCTGATCGCGCACTTGCAGCGCCTGACCCGGCCACTGACGGACGACCTGATTATCTCGTGCAACCGCAACCACGAGCGGTACGCGCCCTATGCCGACCAGTTGGTGAACGACGACAACCCAGACTTCCCCGGCCCGCTGGCAGGCATCCGTGCAGGCTTGGCTGCCGCACATCATGAGCATGTGTTGATACTGCCGTGTGACGTGCCGAATATAGACGTGGGACTACTCTCCGACCTGCGTGAGACTGCTCGCCGCAATCCGCTGCTGCCGGTGATGGTGCGTCATGGTGAATTCTGGGAACCCTTGATCTGCATCATCCCGACTTGCCTCCAAGCCGAGGTAGAACGGGCATGGGACGCCGGTGAACGCAGCCCGCGCAAGATCCTCTTGCAACTGGGTGGCGTGGGCCTGGAATGCCAGGCGCAAGACCCGCGGCTGGCCAACCTGAACACACCGGAGCTGTTGCACCCAGGGTTCGGCGTGTCAGAATGAACCTCGCACAAGGAACTTTGTCGACGCCACGCGCGTCACAAGGTCAGCTGTTTAAAAGAATTCTTTTGGAGACACACTCATGACTCAACGGACCATCGCCGCTCTCATGCTTGCACTGGGCCTCGCCACTCTCGCCGGTTGCGCCTCGCCTACAGTGATCACCCTGAATGACGGTCGCGAAATCCAGGCCGTCGACACCCCTAAATATGACAAGGCTTCGGGCTTCTATGAGTTCGAACAACTTGACGGCAAGCAGACCCGCATCAACAAAGATCAGGTTCGCACCGTTAAAGACCTGTAAGTCTTAGGGTTTGCCAACAAGGCCCGCCTCGCGCGGGCCTTGTCGTTTCCGGGGGTTACCAGTCGAGACTGATCCGGCTGCGGAACTCGCGTTGTTCACCCGTGACCGGGTCGATAAACCGCACGCCCTGGGCCAGCAGCTTGAGTGGCTTGGCGTAGTCGTCCTCGGCGTCCTTGATCACGTCTGGGTAGAACGGGTCATTGCAGATACTCGCTCCCAGCGCGGTCATGTGCACGCGCAGCTGATGCTTCTTGCCGGTCACGGGGAACAGGCCGTAGCGCCACAGGTCGCCATTTTTTTCGCGCACTTCCACCACGGTTTCGGTGTTGCTGGCGCCCGGACCTTCCTGCATGCGGAAGAACGGCTCGCCATCCACCAGGCGGCTTTTGTGCACGATGGGGAACGTCAGGTTCGGCAAGGCTGGGGCGATAGCTTCGTAGAATTTTTCGATGCGCCGCGTGGGAAACAGCTGTTGATACGCCGAACGGCTTTGCGGGTTGGCCGAGAACAGCACCAGCCCGGCCGTATGGCGGTCGATGCGATGCAAGGGAACAAGCGCGGGGTTATCCAGGCGACGAATCAGGCGGCGCAACAGGGTCTGCTCGACGTATTCGCCGGCAGGCGTTACCGGCAGAAAATGCGGCTTGTCGGCCACGACCAAATGTTCGTCGGCGTACAGGATGGTTTCCTTTACCGGGATCACCTTCTCATTCGGTACTTCACGGAAGTAATAAATGCACAGGCCTTCCTTGTAGGCCAGGCCGAGGCTGATCGGGTTGCCGTTGATGTCGAGCACACGGCCTCGGGCGATGCGGTCCAGCCAGTGTTCACGACTGATCGCCGGAAAATGCTCGCACAGGCAATCCAGCACGGTTGCCCAAGGGCCAGGTGGCAAATACAACGTGCTGGCTTGGTGCTGGGACGCGGAGAAACCGGATGTGGACATGACAATGCTCGAAGCCTGGAAAATCAGGCAGGCATTATCCCGCATGGAGCGGGATTGAGCCTAGGGCGGATCTCAGGCCTTTGCCAATTCGGCCCGCAGGATCGGCGAGGCACTGGCGGCGTCGGTAAACTCCTTGAGCCAACGCAGCACGTCCACCGCTTCCCAACGGCCGGGATCGTAAAGCGCGTACAACAAGCCCTGGTAACCCACGACATCCAACTGCTTGTGGTAACCGGCGCGCTGGAACAAGGCTTCGATTTCTGCGAAGCAGGTATTGAAATGCACTTTGTTAAACGGCGTCTTGCCTTCCGTGACCAGGCCATCCAGGCGCAGCTCGTTCACCGCGTCGCGCACGACATCGGCGGACATGCGATTGACGCTGCTTTTCAGTTGTTCAACATTCACCACGGGCGTTCCCCCTACTCAATCACTGTACAAGCATACAGTAACGTAATAATTGGAAACTCGCCATCGGTGACGGACATCTGTTTCACCGAGACTCAACCGTTGTGCGTCGGACGCATCCCCGACTTGAAAGGCTTTTTCAGAGATTTCCCAAGCGAGCGCTTATCTGCTGGCAATTGCTTCGTAGAACATCAACAAATTGCTCCACGGTAGACGATTCGGGGCGGTGCAACGGCCGTACGACGCTCACACAGTAAGAAATTGAGTGGGAAAAGCGACGGATCTGCAAACCCCGGCCAACATAGTCGAGGGCTGTGAGCGGGTTCACAATGGCAACGCCGACCCCCAGGTTGACGGTCGCACACACGGCGCTCGCGTTATGCGTCTCTACCACCAGGCGCCTTTCAATGCCTGACTGCTGAAAGATAGCGTCGGTTTTGATTCTGTAGGGATCATCCGCTGCAAGGTAAACAAAGTTTTGCCCCTCGAAGTCTTGTGGTGTAAGGACGGTTTTCGCATTCAACTCGTGATCAGACGGCAAGACACACACCACGTCGAGGTTTAAGAGTGTTTCGACGTAGGTTCCCGGAGGTGTTTCCAGGGTTTCAGTCAACCCCAGGTGATAACGCTGAGCAGTCAGCGACTCCTCGAGCGCGGGCGACTCCTGCGGCGTGATGTTAATGCTCACGCCCGGAAATTTACTGCAGAAATCCTGGCAGACCTGCGGTAACAGAGCATTTGAGAAAGCCGGAATACACGTCAACGAAATTTGCCCTTGCCGAAAATGCCTGATGGCCTCGACGGCATTTTTCACACGGGCCAGCCCGACATAGCTGCGTTGAACTTCATCGAACAGCATCAGACCATGCTCTGTCGGGATCAACTTTGCACCCGCGCGCTTGAACAACGTCAACTGGGTCAGCGTTTCGAACCGGCTGAGCTCTCGGCTGATGGTGGGCTGCGAGGTATGCAGAAGTGCAGCGGCAGCTGTCGCACTGCCTGTGGTCATTACCGCCCAGAATACTTCTACATGGCGAAAACTGAAATTCATGGGCCAACCTCGCGATGAATTGAACAAGCTCGATCATATCAGAAATGAATAGCCAGCCACTAAATTGATATTTTTACTTTGTTTTTTTGCTGCGCATACTTTCCCAGTACTCAACACTTTAGCGATCAAGGTGATCGCTACTTGAGTGCGCTTATCGCGTCCTGAATAAAATAACTCTATAGCGAGCGGGCGATGAAATACCGGCGATTTGGACGACTGGAATGGAACGTTTCTGAAGTTGGATATGGAATGTGGGGCGTCGCTGGTGGTGAAGGGGGTTGGACAGGCTCATCCGATATCAGCGGCATGGCGGCGTTGGAACATTCGATTAATCTAGGCTGTAACTTTTTCGATACGGCATGGATTTATGGTCGTGGCCACAGCGAAAAAATGCTTGGAGAAGCATTGCGCAACCACCCCGGCAAAACCTTATATGTTGCCACTAAAGTTCCGCCTAAGAACCGAGAGTGGCCCTCTCATCGGGGTGACCGCCTAGACCAAATATTTCCGCCTGATCATATTAACGAATATGTCGAGAAAAGTTTGCAGTCATTAGGCATGGCCTCCCTGGATTTATTGCAGTTTCATGTATGGGAAGATGCCTGGGCCAAAGATGAGTCCTGGATGCGCGTTGTTGACGAACTCAAACGGCAAGGCCTGATTCGCGGCATCGGCATCAGTGTCAATCGCTGGGAGCCAACCAACGTAGTTGAAACACTCAAAACGGGAATGATCGACGCGGTACAAGTGATTTATAACGTCTTTGATCAAGCGCCTGAAGATGAATTACTTCCGTTATGCCGTGAACTGGACATTGCCGTCATCGCCAGGGTGCCCTTCGACGAAGGCTCTCTGACGGGGAATTTAACGGTCGATTCCACTTGGCCCGCGGGTGATTGGAGAAGCAGCTATTTCGTGCCAGAAAACCTGGCAGCGACAGTTGCGCGGGTCGAGTCTTTGAAACGGGCTCTTCGCACCGACACTCACCTATCGGAAGTTGCGCTGAGGTTCATCCTGTCCAACGATAACATCACAACTACTATTCCTGGCATGCGTTCTATCCCACACGTGGAAGCAAACGTAGCGTGTTCTGAAAAGGGAAAGATAGGGCAGACGCTGATGACGTTGTTAAGACAGCACAGGTGGGACCGTGAGCCAACCGCATGGTCACAATAATAGGCGTGAAGCGGAAACGTTAATAACAACAACTCTATAAAGGACTACAGCGTGAAATTCTCGGACTTGAAAGGCAAGAAAGTTGGAATCTGTGCATCCGGTGGCCTGGTTAGCTTATTCATTGCACAGCGTTTGAAAGAGGAACAGGTCGACGTCGAACAGTTCATTGTCGATATCGGCCAACCGGGTGATGAAGCGCACAAGTTTTGTGCAGACAACATTGAATTGATGCAGGCCGTAAATGTCATTGATTTGAAGGAAGACATTGCGCTTAGCTTTCTCCAGGCTGTACGTGCCCAGGCTCAGTACGACGGTGGCTACTGGAACACGACTGGCATTGCCAGAGCGGTAACCGTCAAGGGGCTGGTGAATGCATTGCGCACGCGGCAGTGCAGTGTATTGGCACATGGCGCAGTTCACGGCGGCAACGATGAATTCCGCTTCAATTACTACTTGAAAATGTTTGCGCCAGAGATCACGCCCTTTTCGCCTTGGGAAGACTCAAGCACGTCCGATCGGTTTCGAACCCGCGTTGATATGGGCGATTTTGTTGCCGACGCTGACGAAACCATGATGCGCAATAAAGCCAATCACTCCGTTGATGCCAACGTCGGCGGCGTGTCACATGAGAATCGCGAAGTTGAGGTGCTCTCAAATTCACCCGACATGATTAGCCCCATTATGGGCGTAAGGGTCATGGATGCGCCGGACGTGCCAGAGACTTGCAGCATTACCTTTAAGCAAGGTATCCCCGTTGAGATTAATGGTCAGCCCGTGAGTCACTACCAGGCGATCGCCGAAGCTAACAGGATCGCGGGTCGCAATGGGGTGGTCTTGAAGAACGTATTGGAAAACCGAATGAACGGCACTAAGGGTCGCGGCCTATACGAATCTCCGGGGCTTGATATGCTCGGTATTGCAGCAAAACATCTACTGCAAGCAACGGTTGACAAGGACTCATGGGAGGTCCTGCGGTTCTTGTCGCCCTTTATCGCACGTCAATCGTATGCAGGTCGTTTGTATGACCCCGCCACGCAAGCCGCATTGGCCAACGTGGCAGCATTGACTGAACAGGCGAATGGCACCGTCGATGTGATCGCGTATAAAGGCAACTACATGGTTGACCGCGTACGCGAGTACTCCAAGTCGCGATTCACCGCACAACAATTCCGTTTCGCTCATGGCGGGCAAAAGTGGATCACTGAATCCGTTTAAGTCATGAGGGGCTGACGGTCCTCGCAGCCTGCACGTATTGTTGAAATAAAGGTTAACTATGCAGCACAGACTAATTGTTATGTGGGCCCCTCCACGCTCGCTGTCCACCGCGTTTGTACGTGTGATCGCGGCGCGTGGCGACTTCACTATATTGCATGAGCCTCTGTGCGACCTGTCGGCGCGCGGTGTATACAACCACCCGCAGACGGATCATTCAACTCAGACGTTGAACAACTCAACGGAGATGTTCAACTACGTACAGGCATTGCGTGCGCAGCGTGCTGTGTTCATCAAAGACACCTGTGAGTTTGACTATCGCCACCGACTGACGGGAACGCATTATATGCGTGAGGCGCAACATGTATTTATGTTGCGCAACCCGGAGAAGGTGATTAACTCACACTATCATATTAACCCAGACCTGACATGTAATGAGGTCGGCTACCAACACTTGGCTGAACTCTATGATGCCGTGAGGGCTGAGTCGATACATTCGCCCTTGTTCGTTGATGCGGATGACATGATCCTGAGTCCTGAGTGTGCAATCTCGAGTTTTTGCAGCGATGCAAACTTGCAACACATACCCGCTGCTCTCCAGTGGCAGAGCGGACACTTGGATGTGTGGGAGCGAACCCAGCATTGGCACCTGGATGCAGCAAACAGCACACGCATCGCGCCGATCAAAAAGCAATACAGCACGCGTGTAGACAACCATCCAGCACTGCATGAATTTTATTTAGAAAACATGCCGTATTATGAGTATTTAAAGCGCGAACGTGAGGCTGTACTAAACAAAAACCTTGGTGATCTAAGGTGACGAAAGAAATGCATACAACTGATGGGTCCTGCGACCTGACGTGGCAATTATTTCCCGTGGAACAATCTATGCGCAGCGCTAGATTGAAACAAAAACCGTGTGTGCTTTGGTTTACTGGCTTAAGTGGGGCCGGCAAGAGCACCGTGGCCGGTCTTGTAGAGTCGCTGTTATTCCAGAAAGGTTACCTGACTTACGTATTGGACGGGGACAACGTACGTCATGGGCTATGCCGTGATCTGGGCTTCACCCACCAAGGGCGAAGTGAAAACATTCGGCGGGTGGGTGAAGTCAGCAAGCTGCTGGCTGACGCGGGTTTAATCGTATTAACCGCGTTTATTTCTCCTTTTCGACATGACCGTGCCCTGGCAAGAGCTCTGATTGGCGACAGTGATTACGTGGAAATCTTTATCAATGCCTCTTTTGATGTGTGCGAGGCGCGCGATCCAAAAGGGCTCTATAAAAAGGCCAGGGAGAAACAGGTCGCCGAGTTCACCGGCATTGATTCTCCGTACGAACCACCGGTACACCCAGAGCTCATCATCAATACTGACACTCAAACCGCGATTGATTGCGCGGAGAAGATTGTCAACTATTTATACAGCACGGGTCGGCTGTTATTGGAGTCAGCGGATAACTGCTTGCCCCGCGAGCGTGTCAGTGCACGCAGTTAACGTCATCAATTCGAGGAAGCAAGATGGACCATTTTAATTTTATCGACGGGCATTTACATGTGGAAGACCTCGATGTTCGTCAGATAGTCGAACAGCATGGAAGCCCGGTTTATATCTATTCAGCGCAGACGCTGAAAAATCACTACACCGTGCTCAAAGATGCTTTTTCCGCCCTCTCGCCATTGATTTGTTTTTCAGTTAAAAGCTGCAGTAACCTCAGCATCCTTAAGCTCTTAGTCGATCAAGGATCAGGGCTTGATGTGGTGAGTGGCGGCGAGCTCTACCGGGCACTGATGGCGGGCGTGACTGCGGATAAGATTGTGTTTGCCGGTGTCGGCAAGTCACATGAAGAAATTCGCTACGCGGTTGAAACTGGCGTTTTCCTTTTTAATGTGGAGTCTGAGGCCGAGTTGCTGCGGCTGGATGAGATCGCTTCGACGGCCGGTAAGCGCATAAAGGTGGCCATTCGTGTTAATCCGGATGTCGCCGATGCTGGCACCCATGAAAAAACATCAACAGGCGGTCGTCAGACAAAATTTGGCATTCCGATTGAACGCGCCTATGAACTCTTCGAACCAAAGCGTTACCCAAGCGTAGATGTCGTTGGTATCCATATTCACCTTGGATCGCCGATTCCATCGGCTCAGACTTATTTGTCTGCCATCGATAAGATTGAGGACATGACTAATCGGCTTGAGGCGGTTGATTGCAAAATCGAATTTGTCAACATTGGCGGAGGCTTTCCAGCGCAGTACGGAACAGAAAGCAATCCCGTTTGTTCATTAACTGAAACGGGAGCACTCATTGGTGAGCGTCTACAAGGACTGAAACAGCGGGGCATTCGTTTCATCATTGAACCTGGTCGTTCGATCAGCGCAAATGCCGGTATTTTGCTGACCACTGTCGAATATATTAAACAGGGCTGGGATCGCAAGATTGCGATTGTGGATGCGGGCATGAACGCACTGCTGCGCCCCACCCTGTATGGCGCTAACCATATTATTTGGCCGACCCAATTTAACAATTTTTCTGGCCATTGGACTGCGTTAACGGAGAGCACCCAGCATTCCGACATCCCCCCCTTGGAAGAAACCGATATTGTTGGACCTATTTGTGAGACCGGCGACCACTTTGCTTTAGGTCGACCATTACCGGCGTTCGGCAATGGCAGTTTATTGGCTATTTTTTCATGTGGTGCATATGGCATGAGCATGGCCAGCCAATACAACTCCCGTGGGCGCCCACCCGAAGTATTAGTTGAGGGCAGCCATGCCAAGTTAATACGGGCTCGTGAGACTTACGAAGATTTAGTGGCTCACGAATTATGTGGTTTAAACAACGCTTAACGCTGACTCACTGCGGCGGCTCTCTCAATAGACTGGAATGTGACAATGACTAACAAAATGGCAGTAATCGTCGATGCTTATTCCACTGGCGCGAAACTGGCCTCTAAGTTTCATTCAGAGGGTGTAGCCGTTTTGCACGTCCAAAGTGCCTCGCCCATCATTGATTTTTATATCAACGATTTCAAACCCGGCGATTTTATCGCTAACGTGGTTTTTAACGGCTTGGCCGAATGCTTGGTTGAAATAGATCGGTGGTTGAACGGCATCAAACCCATTTGTGTTTTAGCCGGTGCAGAGACGGGCATTGAATTAGCGGATCTGCTCGCCTCCGAACTGGGCGTAGAAGGAAACACCAAGGAGACGTCGCGTGTTCGGCGAGATAAATACGCAATGGCCTGCGCGCTTAAAGAAGCGGGTTTAGCCACGCCTGATTTTCTGCGCACGGACAGTTTACATGCGTTAACTGAATGGGCCTCAGGCCACTGTTGGCCACTTGTACTGAAGCCCTTAGCCAGTGCTGGCAATGACAGTGTATTTTTCTGCAACAACCCCACCGAACTGAAGAATGCTTTTCACTCCATCTACAACAAAGCCAATCGCTTTGGCGGGCACAATAACCATGTGTTAGCGCAGACCCTTTTGAAGGGCACGCAATACGTCATTAATAGTGTTTCGATCGACGCGCAGCATTATATTTCTGATATGTGGATAGATCGCCGCAAAGTGATTGCCGGTGCATCAAATATTTATGATTGCGAAGAACTCCTGGCCTATGAGGGTGAGGTACAGGAGGCTTTAGTCAGCTATATGAAAAAAGCGCTGGATGCGCTGGGTGTGCGTAACGGGCCCGCTCACTCCGAAATCATGATGACCGCTGAAGGCCCGGTGTTGATTGAAACAGGCGCCCGCCTGCAGGGTGCAATGCTTGAAGAGGCCGTCATTGAGGCGCTTGGCGAGAGCCAGGTCACTCTGACGATCGAACGTTATTGTCACCCTCACCTGTTCAAACGGCGTTTGGGCCAGCAGTATGTTTTATCAAAACATGTCCTATGCGTAGCAATGATTTCCGACCAGGAAGGTGTCATTGTCGAGACGACAGGCTTCGAGAACATTCGCTCGCTTTCCTCCTATGCATGCCATTTTCATCTGCCTGAAAAGGGTGATGATATATCACGCACCATCGATTTATTCTCGATCCCTGGCGTTGTTTATCTCAGCCATGAAGAACTCGCTGTTCTACAGCAGGACTACGAAACGATCCGTCGGCTTGAGCGAGCACACCAAGTGTTTTCTGTGCATGAGAAAGTGTTTGCATAACACCGGGACCACTCGGAACCACCTTAGTTGAGCGAGTAGCACAGCCTTCGCTCGCTTGCCGATTGACCATTTACAACATTCTCTGACGAAAGCACATAGCGCTTAAATTGTTTATACATTTCTATTTACAGGAGTATTAGATGATTATTGGTCAACGCGAGCACTCGCCCCTGAATGGCGGTCAGCCAGACAGGTTAAGTGTACTGGCGATGGTGTATGCGGCTGCACACATGCAGGGAAGCAAAACAGCAGTCACCTGCGGTGATCACTCCCTTACTTATAATGAACTAATCGCCGCTGCACGCGCCAACGCCAAGCGTTTGCACGCGTGCAGTGTGAGCAATAAAGACATTGTGCTCTGTGCATTGCCGACCGGTGTTGAGCTACCCATCGCTTGGTTGTCCGTGATGATGACCAACGCCATCATTATTCCGATAGATGCCAAATGGCCGGAAAATAGAATACACGCCGTCGTTGAGGCCAGTCAGGCAACATGGGTTATAACGAATGGAGAACAGCCGGCTTTAAGGAATGCCGGCTTGAATCTATTTGAGATAAGATTCGACGGGGCGACGGACTTAAGTCCTGAAGCGCACGCTCAGTGCGTCTCAGACGACCTGCTCTATGGTTTCTTCACATCGGGATCAACCGGCCGCCCGAAATGCGCCTTGAATTATCACGCTGGACTTGTGAATCGCTTTGCCTACATGACTAAACGCTTTGGTGGCGGGCATACTGTCTATCAGAACAGCGCGCCCTTATTCGACTCGTCGATTTGGCAAATGCTATGGCCGCTCACCAACGGTGGCATGGCAGTATTGCCTAAACAGCGCGATCACTGGAATGTAGAGTCGCTGGTTGACGAGATAGAGCGTCATCAAATCACGATGACTGATTTCGTACCCACCCTCTTCAAATTATTAATTCGTGCTTTAGAGAATGGAACCCTTGCTGCAAAACGCTTAGACAGCTTGCGGCATGTCTTGATCGGCGGAGAAGAGATTGACGCTGAATCCGTGCACACGTTTAGGCGCTTGTTCCCACGTTGTACGGTCATCAATACCTATGGTCACACCGAGGCATCAATCGGGATGGTATTTCATGAGGTGTGCGATCACGACGATGACAAGATTCCACTCGGCCTGCCTATCGATAATACGTATGTCAAAATAGTTGACGACCAGTTGAGGCCCGTCACCGATGGTGCCTTTGGTGAAATTGTTGTTGCCGGTATTTGCGTCGGGGGGGGCTACCTCAATGCTCCGGAACTGAGCGCACGATCATTTATACGTAATCCATTTTCAGACCTGCCTGGGGAGAAGGTCTACCTGACTGGTGACATTGGCCGTATACGGTCTGATGGTTGCCTGGAATATGGCGGCAGAGCTGACGATCAAGTAAAGGTGCGTGGCGTTCGCATCGAACTCAATGAAATAGTGTCGGCAATCAAGACGGGGTTCGAGGCCGTAAACGACGCACTGGCGTTTGTCTTGCCAACTCAGCAGGGCGACGCAAGTCTGGCGCTGGTCTACGTGTCGTCACACGCATTGGATTTGCAGCACGTACGGCGCGAACTGGCGCGGCATCTGCCGGCGACACACATGCCCCAGTTGGTGCATCACTTGAAGACGCTGCCTATTTCACCGAATGGGAAAGTAGACCGTAAACGCATAATCAATGACTTGAAAAACCATCACTCAGATACGCTACAACCTTGCAGCAGCAGTACCCTTCTGGAAAAAGTGGTTGCTTGTTATCGCATCGTACTGCTGAACAATCAGATGGATGGTGAAGACGACTTTTTCGAGTGCGGTGGAGATTCGTTAGCGGCGGCTAATCTGTCACTGACATTGGGCGAGCATATTTCAACCGATGTTCCGATGACCGCTATTTATCAGTACTCAACGCCGTCACGGCTGGCCGACTTTATCAGCGGCCGTGAGCGAACGGTCGACGCCACGCAGAGCGACCGCTTAGCAAGGGTCGCATTCACTAATCACCAGCCGACGGCGACAACGAGTGCGACGCTCTTATTGACCGGATCGAGTGGTTTTGTTGGCATTCATATTCTTGCGCACCTATTAGCCACCACCCACCTGAACGTGACCGTTCTGCTACGCGGCAGCAGCAGAGAACGTGCTTTATGCCGTTTGGAAAACGTGTTCCTGAACGCGTTCCCTGCACAAGAATTACAACGCCAACGTATTAATGTCGTGCTGGGTGATTTGGCCTTGGCGCGTTGGGGGCTGAATCAAGATGAATGGCAACATCAATGTGCTTCTGTTGATGAGGTGATTCATTGTGGCGCAGCGGTCAATTTCCTGTTCCATGCCTCTCAATTGTTCTCTGCGAATGTGGGTGGAACCCAGGAACTCATCCGATTCTGTAACGAAGGTAAGGCAAAGAGGTTGCACCACGTTTCATCGTTGGCAGCCAAGCTGCCTTCAGGTGCCGGCCGCGTTTCGGGAGACATCGTCTCGGAAGTCGAGGCAGCCGCATTAGGTGTGACCGGGTATGGATATACCAAATACCTGGCAGACAACCTCATCGTTGCCGCACAGCAGCAAGGGCTGCATGCCAGGATCTATCGGGTTGATGATGTGTTGCCTTCAATGAACACCGGCTACTCGAATGGTCAGTCGCTCTTTCATTTACTGCTAAAGCAATGCGTTCAGATGGGCGTTGCGCCTGCTGGCTGCGGCAGCCTGGGACTACTGTCTGCGGACGCGTTGGCCGAGTGGCTGTGCACGTTTGTGGGTAGCCAGGAACGGTTCGAGAGCGGGGCATCATTGATTGATGTTGTTGGCCAACAATACGTTGGATTTGACGACATTGTGCGCTATACCGCGCAGAAAATCGGTCGTGATACAGCCTCCGCATCCTACACAGAATTTTTGTCAATGCTCACGCACATGGGTCAAAGTAAAGCAACGTTGATACATCAAATATTACCGCCAGTTGATGCTGACAAAGTGGCATTCACCAAAGAGTCCAGTTGTTTGCCAGGGAATATTCCTCACGCCCATCTAATCACAGCGGACCTGAATAGTTTTGATGCTTTCATTCGCTTGTTCAAAGCCGAATTAGACGAGATGCCAAATAGCAAACATAGCGTGCTGAGCTAAAGCGCGAAGTGCGTGGCTTGAACGTTGACAAGCACTTTAACTGTTTACCTTTATTTTCCAGGAGAGACCTGTGATGCGTCGCTTAATTATGATCGGTGGCTGGACTGAGATTTATGTAAAGGCCAAGGAGTGTGGCTTCCATCTGACCGTCGTACAGCAAAAAGAAGATATTACGTTCGAAGACTTTCTCATCGCGGATCAAATCATTTCCTCTCCCATGGGAGAAAAAGTAGTCGTCGACCTGGTCGAGACGCTGCATCGAGGGAAGCCATTTCACGCGGTCGTTTCCTTTCAAGAGTTTGGTCTCTTGAATGCAGCGCTGATCCAGGATCGGCTGGGCATCCTGGGAAATCCACTTGGCCCGGTTTTATTGACACGCGACAAAGGCCATATGCGCGCGCACATGAAAGCGACCGGCATACCATCGATTCCATTCGCAACCGTTAACAGCCCTGAAGAGGTCATCGTTTTTGCACGCGAGTGCGGATGGCCCATCATCATCAAACCGGTGAACGGTGCGGGGAGCCTGCAGGTGCACAAACTGTTTTCGGAAGATGAAGTGGTGCCAGCCTATCACGCTATCAAGCAGGATTTCTTGACCACGGATTTAATTAAATATGACTTTCCTGACATCGGGATTATTGCTGAAAAGTTTATCGAGGGCCCCGAAGTCAGTGTCGAGGCCATTTCTTGGGACGGTCAGCACACGGTATTGGGCGTCACCGACAAAATCACAACTGGCTACCCTGGATTTGTAGAGACCGGGCACAGTATGCCTTCGGCACTTGCGCCTGAAAAAATTGATGCCATCCAACGCCTAACCGAATCTTTCCTCACCTCTATTGGTCATCTGTATGGCCCCTCCCATACCGAAGTCATCTTTTCGGAAACCGGGCCCGTTATTGTTGAATCCCATACACGCACGGGTGGCGACCGCATTTTTGAAATGACCGAGTTGGCGTGTGGCGTCGACATGTTTACCGTTACGCTTCAAGGTTTGTTTGGGGCATTCCCGGACATTCAAATGACTAAAACCAACGGTGCCGCAATTCGGTATCTGTCGTTGCCGACAGGCCGGGTGGCAAGCATTTCAGGGTTGGATACCGCGAATCAATCGCCAGGGGTCGTCCGGTGCGATATCACGGTTAAGGCTGGCGACACCTGCAAACGCCCTCAGAACTCAGATGAAAGGGCTGGCTACATTCTTGCGAACGGGGACAGCGGACCGCAGGCAATTGACAACGTGATGCGAGCCTTAGCCAAGGTCACGGTTGAAGTGGAGCGCATTGATGCTTAGCTTGCTCTCACTCATTGCCGGCCGGGAATTCAGAAAATACATTGCCGCGTCGATATTAACCGCCATTGGAAGCGGCATGTATTTCGTTGCCATTTCTTGGTACATCTACACAACCTCAGGCTCCGCAATGGCAGTCGGTTGGGTGCTGATCGTTTCTTCATTGCCGGGTTTGCTGTTTTCACCGTGGATTGGAGTGTTGGTTGACCGGTGGAATGTTCGATCCATTTGTATAGTCGCCGATTTTGCGCGGGCACTCATTTTGATGTTCGTTGCGGTTTCAATGTACTACGAGGTCTTGGGGCTCGCATCAATTTACCTGGCGACCTTTCTGATCGCGCTGTGTGAGAACTTCTTTCAACCTGCCGTCGGTGCGTTGATACGCGATATTGTCCCGAAGGAGCGTCTTCTTGAAGCCAATGTGTCGAGCAGTATGAGCATGCAAATCGGCTTGTTGATTGGCGCCAGCATTGGCGGCTTTTTGGTTGCACTGTTCGGCACGCAATATGTGGTCGTCATTAATGTCATCTCATTTTCCATCTCTGGTTTCCTTACCCTATGGATAAAACACACGCCCGCGATCAAATACAGTGTCAATAAGTTAGTTAAGCCAAGTGTTATCAGGGAGTTTTATGACGCGATTCACTATGCGATTGGCACACGCTTTGTCATTGGGCTGGCCATCCAGCAAATGTTTATTTATGTAACGCTTTCTGTGTGCAATACACTTCTGCCGATTTTCGTTGATAGAGAGCTTTCAGCGGGCGCCCAAGGCTTTGGGTTAATTGATGCGGTGTGGGGAGTGGGCGCGATCTGTGGAGGCTTTTCACTGACCTATATTGTTAAAAAAATGAGCGCTGAGTGGTTTGGCGTCGTCGGCTTAACTGCGATTTCCTTTTTGCTGTTTATTTTCTTGACGGCAAATAGTGTGCCTCAAGCGGCGATTGCTTATTTCTTGTTAGGCGCTTTTGTCGTCATGATTCGGGTCAATTCAGACACCCTTATTGCGATAGGCGTAGAGCCCTCCCATTTTGGAAAAGTCAAAGCTGCCATTTCGATGTTCATCTCCTATGTGAGCCTTATTGCCTACGCGGGTGTGGGTTACTTGGGAGATATAATGTCTGTTCGCTGGATTTATTTGGCATTGAGCGTGGTTATTCTATGCTCGGCGCTGGGGATGTTATGGAAAAACCTATCGAAAGACGCACGCGTGGTATTAGGTAACGTCGACAGCGCTAATTAAGGGGTGTCGAAAAACCAACGGTTGACGCACGCCAGCCCACCGATTTTTTGAGTTCCCACTGGCTGGGGTAGCAAAAAATCGGTGGGTCGTTCGGCCTCTTCCTAAAGCAGAAACGAGACCACTTGTTCCGTGTCGAACGGCCAGCCCAATTCAGCCCCTGTATCCACCCGCCGAAGCACCGGAATACGCAGGCCGTAGGTCTCGAACAGGGCTTCGGAGTCGGCAATATCGACCAGCTCGACCATCAAACCGTGTTCGACCAGCGGCATGACTTCTTCTTCGGCGAGCTCACACAGATGGCAGCCCAGTGTGGTGAACAACTGACATTCAGGAGTCATGACAAAGTGACCTGATAGGAAGTAGGTCACTATTCTATGCTCACCCCGATACGGCCAACAGCCCACAATCCCTGATCCAGATCACCATGACGTATAACTGATTCAGCGATCCTCGCGGCTTTTTGCCCGCTCACCCCGCAATGGAGATGCACGTGTTCGCCAACCTGCTGATTATTCTGGCTTCATCCCTGGTGGTGATTGCGCTGTTTCGCCGGCTACGACTGCCGCCCGTGCTCGGCTATCTGTGCGTGGGCCTGGCCGTGGGGCCCACCGCGCTGGACTGGGTGAATGACAGTGAAGACCTGCCTGACCTCGCCGAGTTGGGGGTGGTATTCCTGCTGTTTTCCCTTGGGTTGGAATTTTCCCTCACCAAGATGTTCGCGTTGCGCAGCGTGGTATTCGGGCTGGGCAGCTTGCAGGTACTGGGCTGCGGTGTGCTGCTGGGAGGCCTGCTGATGGGGTTTGGTCTGGCGCCCGGCGTCGCCCTGTTGCTGGGCGCCGGGCTGGCGTTGTCCTCCACGGCCATCGTCAGCAAGGAGCTGACCAGCCTTGGGGAAATTTTCAGCAGCCATGGCCAGAATGCGATTGGCGTGCTGCTGTTCCAAGATGTGGTGGCAGTGCTGCTGCTCACCTTGGTGCCGGTGTTTGCCGGTAACAGCGACCAGGCCTGGTACTGGGCGTTGCCGCTGACGTTGGGTAAAACCGTGCTGTTGTTCGTCGGCCTGCTGTTCGCCAGTCGCTGGTTATTGCCACGCCTGTTTCACGAAGTCGCGGCGTCCCATTCAGCGGAGCTGTTTGTGTTGTTGGCCCTGGTGATCGTATTGCTGACTGCCTGGCTCACTCACTTACTGGGGCTCTCCCCGGCCCTCGGCGCTTTCCTGGCGGGCATGCTGTTGGGCGAAAGCCATTACCGGCATCAGATCGAAGCCGACATCCGGCCGTTTCGCGACATCCTGCTGGGGCTGTTTTTTGTCAGCATCGGCATGCTCATCGACCTGCAGCTGTTCGTCAGCCATAGTCTGCTGATCCTCGGCTTGACCCTCGCACTGATGCTGATCAAGGCCTCGGTGGTCGCGGCCTTGGTCAAACTGCGCGGCAGCGACCGTGAAACGGCTTGGCGCAGCGGCCTGGCCCTGGCTCAGGGCGGCGAGTTCTGTTTTGCGCTGATGGCGCAAATGCAACACAGCCGGTTGATACCCGAAGCGTTCAACGGCCTGCTGCTCGCTGCCACCTTCTGCTCGATGCTGCTGACCCCGCTGTTACTGCGCGCTGCGCCGACGATTGCCCTGCGCCTGCACCGCAAGCCCAACCAGCAGGTGCAACTGGAAGCAATCACCGCGCTCAACGCCCAATTGAGCGGCCACGTGGTGATTTGCGGGTATGGCCGCGTCGGACAATCCATCGGGCGCTTTCTGCACCGCGAGCAACAGGCGTTCATCGCACTGGATGATGATCCGGCGCAGGTGCAGCAAGCCGCCACGGACGACAGCAGCGTGCACTACGGTGACTGTCGCCGTGGTGCCCTGCTGAGTGCGGTCGGCCTGGAACGCGCACGGTTAGTGGTGATCGCGGTGGATAACAGCGATGTCGCCCTATTGGTATTGACGGAGGCACGCCGGATCAATCCGGACGTGCCGATTCTGGTGCGCACCCGTGACGACAGCCAGTTGGCTGAACTGAAAGCCGCAGGCGCCAGCGAAGTGGTGCCCGAACTGCTGGAGTCGAGCCTGATGCTCGCCTCCCACGCCTTGATCCTGCTCGGGCTTTCGGACGAACAGGTGCAGGCGCGGGTCGATGAGGTGCGGCGTAACCGCTATCGCCTATTGCACGGTTTCTACCCGCGAACCGACGAGCCGATCAATCCTGACTGACCGCGCCGATCTTGTGGATCGACAGGTCCGCGCCGTAGTACTCCTGTTCCTGGCTCAAGCGCAGCCCGTGCACGCGCTTGATCACGCCGTACACCAACAGGCCACCGACCAGCGCCACCGCCACCCCCAGCGCGGTGCCGATCAACTGGCTGATCAGGCTCACGCCGCCCAAGCCGCCAAGAGCGGTCTGGCCGAACAGGCCGCACGCGATACCGCCCCACACGCCGCACAAGCCATGCAATGGCCACACGCCCAGCACGTCATCGATTTTCCAGCGATCCTGGGCGGCGATGAAGAACCACACGAACAAACCACCGGCGACGACACCGGTGACCAGTGCGCCCACAGGGTGCATCAAGTCGGAGCCGGCGCAGATCGCCACCAGCCCGGCCAGCGGACCGTTATGCAGGAAGCCAGGGTCATTGCGGCCGATCACCAGGGCAGCAACAGTGCCGCCAACCATGGCCATCAGCGAGTTGACGGCGACGAGGCCGCTGACGCCATTCAAGGTCTGCGCGCTCATCACGTTAAAGCCGAACCAGCCAACGATCAGGATCCACGAACCCAACGCCAGGAAGGGAATGCTCGACGGCGCGAATGCCACCAGACGCCCTTCTCGATAGCGCCCGTTACGCGGGCCCAAGAGCAGCACCGCCGCCAGCGCCAGCCAACCGCCCATGGCGTGCACCACCACGGAACCGGCGAAGTCATGGAAGCTGGCACCAAAGGTGGCGAGCAACCAGGCTTGCAGGCCGAAATTGCCGTTCCACACCATGCCCTCGAAAAACGGGTAGATAAACGCCACGATCAGCGCGGTGGCACACAGCTGAGGCGCGAACTTTGCGCGCTCGGCAATGCCTCCGGAAATAATCGCCGGGATCGCCGCCGCAAAGGTCAGCAGGAAGAAAAACTTCACCAGGCCGTAGCCGTGATCGGCACTGATCACCGCCGCCGGCTGCATAAAGCTCACACCGTAGGAGATCCAGTAGCCTATAAAGAAATAAGCCAAGGTCGAGATGGCGAAGTCGCTGAGGATCTTCGACAGGGCGTTGACCTGGTTTTTCTGGCGCACGGTGCCGACTTCCAGGAACGCAAAACCGGCGTGCATGGCCAGGACCATGACCGCGCCAATCAAAATAAACAGGGTGTTGGAGCTGTGGACTAACGTGTCCACTGCACTTTGCAAATTTTCCATGGAGGTTGGCAGGCCTGCGTTAAGGGCAAAAAGCACCAAAGCGGTTCAAGCCAGGGTTTCGCGCACTAAATTGGCACCGCCGGCCCCGCACCTCGTCAGAGGGCGTGAACCGCTTTAGCGCAGCGAACACCACAACAAGCCATTACCGACAGGGTTTTTCCGCGAGTTTGAGTTATTTAGGGTAAGGTTTTTCAAGGCATTAGCCTCAGGCCGCCCAGATTCAGCGCACGCCCCGGGGCATGCGCACCAAGGCAAAGCAAAAGCTGTACCAGACAATTGAAGTGAACCTTCACAGAAGCCTGTGACTCGAAACCACACGTACAGATCAGCCAATCACGGAGATAACCATGGCCAGAAGAACTGCAAAGACTGCTCAAGAGATACTGATGGCGGATTTTCAAACCCTGGTCAGTGACACTGAAAAGTTGCTCGACGACACCGCCGTGCTGGCCGGTGATCAGGCCGATGAGCTGCGTACCAAGATCCACGACAGCTTGCTCAAGGCCCGCGAAACCCTGCAACTGACCGAAGACTCCCTGCGCGAACGCGGCGCGGCGGCGGTCACTGCAACGGAAGATTACGTGCAGGCCAACCCTTGGCAGTCGGTGGGCATTGCCGCCGGCGTTGGTTTTCTGATCGGTCTGCTGGCTACAAGGCGCTAACATTATGTCTATCGGCGAATCCGGCTCGTCCACGAGCTCAAGCTCCACTTCCCGACGCCTGGGCGCGGCCGTTCTGGGCTTGCTGCACAGCCACGTCGAGTTATTTGGCATCGAGTTGCAAGAGCAGAAATCGCGCACGGTGAGCCTGTTGCTGTTCGCAGGCCTGGCGCTGGTGTTTGCCCTGCTGCTGTTGGTGGGGCTGTCGGCGCTGGTGATGATTCTGGTGTGGGACACTTACCGTCTCACCGGGATCATTAGCCTGTGCGTGTTCTATTCCCTGGCCGCAGTGTTCTGCGGAGTGCGCTTGAAGGCGGCGATATTCGATGAGTCCACGCCGTTCCATGCCACCCTTGAAGAACTGGCCAACGACCGGGAGCGCCTGCTGCCATGAGCATGACTGAAATCCCGCAAACCGCTTCCCGCCGCGAAATGCGCAAGGCGTTGATTCGCCTGCGCATGGAAATGCACCGCCAGGAAATCCGCCACGAGTCCCAGCAACTGATGGCCCCCCTGAACAAAATGCGCAACATGCGCCATAACTGGCAGGACAGCCTGGGCATCAAGCACGCGCCACTGTGGGGCGTGGCCGCGGTGACACTGATGGGCTTTTTTACCGGCAAGGGCGCCAAGGGCGGCAGCATCAGCAGCCTGACACGCTTGGTGCGGCTGGGCGCCGGTTTGATCCCGCTGATTAAATTGGCCATGCAAGGGGCTTCGCGTAAAGGCTGAACCGCGCTGGCTGCATTCTTGCAAACAGAATCGGCCCGGCCCTCGAACACGAGGGCCGGGCCTTTTTTTGTCAGCTCTCTTAAGGAGGCCCCGTGATCGACGGGCAACCGCTCGCCTGCTTCCAGCCGTTCATCGACACCGCCACCGGGCGCATTGCCGGTGTAGAGGCCCTCGGCCGCCTGCGCCAGGCTGATGGCCGCTTGCTGTCCGTGGGCCCTCTGTTTGCTGACCCGCGCACGCCCGGCGTCACCTTGCGCCGCCTTGACCGACAAATCCGTGACAATGCTTTAAGTCGCCTCCATGAAGCGCCCGAAGACTGGTTTCTCAGCCTGAACATCTCGCCACGCTGGATCAATCGCCTGCGCCCTGGCCAAGCCTTGCCCAGTTTGAAACAGGTGCACGCCTACGGTATCGATCCGCGGCGCATCGTGTTTGAAATCACCGAGTTGGGAGGCGACATCCAGCGCCTGGCCGACGTGGTGGTGCGTTATCGCAACGCCGGTGCGCGGATCGCCATTGATGACTTCGGCGCCGGCTATTCCCAGCTCGACCGCGTTCTGGCGCTGCAACCGGATATTCTCAAGCTGGACATGCGCCTGTTCCAGGAAGCCGCTAAAGGCGGGCCGAGCAGTGACGTGGTAAGGGCGTTGGCGCAGATGGCGGAAAAAACCGGGTGCTGGATTATCGCCGAAGGCGTGGAAACCGAGGCGCAATTGAGTTTCGCCCTGGAATGCGGGGCGCGGTATGTGCAAGGTTACCTGTTTGCCCAGGCGCAGCTGGAATGGTTTGCAGCGGATGCCTTCGTAACGCGATTTGCCCAACTGCGTACGGTTTACGTCCAGCACAAACTCGCAGAGCGGGGCCGCTTGATGCAGTTGCGCCAGCAATTGGTCGAGCTGATGCGAATCCTGCAAACCTGGGCACAGTGCCGGGCGCCTCTGAATCAATTACCCCAATTGCCGGACTTCCCCTGGCTGCTGCGCTTTTACCAGTGCGACCGCCATGGCACCCAACTCACACCCAACTTCGAATGGCGCCAGGATGCCTGGCAGGCGGACAGCCGCTACCTGGGCCACAACTGGTCGTGGCGCCCCTACTTCTATCATCTGCTCGCCGAAGGCTGGGAGGAGCGCCGCCTGACGCTCTCGTCGACCTACCGCGACGCCACCACCAACCAGTATTGCCTGACCGCCGGACAATTCTTCGATAACGGCCAGCGCTTGCTGTTAATCGATATCGATGCGGCCGGCCTGTAGATTTTCGCTTGCCGAGGCCCCGCTGAACCGGGAAGCTGGGAGGGTCATTCACCGTACGGAGAGTACCCGCCTTGGATTGGCCCACCCTGCTGACACGCGAACGTCTTGGAAAGCCCCTGCACAGCCCCGAAGAACTCGGCCGCAGCCCGTTTCACAAAGACCACGACCGTATTATTTTCTCCGGCGCATTCCGCCGACTTGGCCGCAAGACCCAAGTGCACCCGGTATCGAGCAATGACCATATCCATACCCGCCTGACCCACTCCCTGGAAGTCAGCTGCGTCGGCCGCTCCCTCGGTATGCGCGTGGGCGAAACCCTGCGCAGCGCCCTGCCCGACTGGTGTGAGCCGAGCGACCTGGGCATGGTGGTGCAATCGGCCTGCCTGGCCCATGACATCGGCAATCCGCCGTTCGGGCATTCCGGTGAAGACGCCATTCGCCACTGGTTCCAACAGGCGGCCGGGCGCGGCTGGCTGGACGACATGAGCACTGCCGAGCGCAATGACTTCCTCAATTTCGAAGGCAATGCCCAGGGTTTTCGGGTACTGACCCAGCTGGAATACCACCAGTTCGACGGCGGCACACGGCTGACCTATGCCACCCTCGGCACTTATTTGAAATACCCCTGGACCGCCCGCCACGCGGACTCATTGGGCTACAAGAAACATAAGTTCGGCTGTTATCAGAGCGAGCTGCCAATCCTTGAGCAGATCGCCCACAAACTCGGCCTGCCGCAGTTGGAAGAACAACGCTGGGCCCGTCATCCGTTGGTCTACCTGATGGAGGCGGCAGACGATATCTGCTACGCCTTGATCGACCTCGAAGACGGCCTGGAAATGGAATTGCTGGAATATGCCGAGGTGGAGTCGTTGTTGCTCGACCTGGTGGGTGACGATTTGCCCCAGACTTACCGGCAACTGGGCCCGGAGGACTCTCGTCGGCGAAAGCTGGCGATCCTGCGCGGCAAGGCGATCGAGCATCTGACCAATGCAGCCGCTCGGGCCTTTGTCGAACAACAGGACGCCTTGCTCGCCGGTACGCTGCTGGGTGACCTGGTGGAGCACATGCACGGCCCTGCCAAGCGCTGCGTACTGGATGCCAAGGACATGGCGCGTAAAAAAATCTTCCAGGACAAGCGCAAGACCCTGCACGAAATCGGCGCCTACACGACCTTGGAAATCCTCTTGAACGCCTTTTGCGGTGCCGCACTGGAGCAGCATGGGGGGCGCACGCCGTCGTTCAAGAACCGGCGCATCCTCGACTTGCTGGGCAACAGCGCGCCAAATCCAGCCTGGTCGCTGCACACTTCGTTTTTGCGCATGATCGACTTTATCGCGGGCATGACAGACAGCTATGCCACCGAGATGGCACGGGAGATGACCGGGCGTTCCAGCCCGCAGTGAAGATGATGGTCGCGCCGCCTGCTTCCCGTACAGATTTTACCTACGACGGGAACAGAGCGGCCTGATCGAATTCGCACACCCACTCGAGGAATAATCGCGCACGCTTCTGGCGGACTTGCTACGCCCGCGCCCCCTCTGAATGAGCCATGTGCCTTCTATGCCCCTACCCCGTCTTCGAATCCTGTTGGTGGAGGATCATCCCTTTCAGCTCCTGGCCACTCAGTGCCTGCTCAAAAGCTTCGGCTTCGAGCACGTGACCCTTGCAGAAAATGCCGAACAGGCCATCCGCACGATGTCCAGCGCCACGACTCCGTTTGACCTCATGCTGTGCGACCAATGCCTGCCTGATCTACCAGGGCTGGAACTGGTGGAAATTGCCAGCCGCCGCCACTTCATAAGTGGCGCCATTCTACTGAGCGGGCTGCCGGCGACGGAACTGTCCACCCTGACAACACAAGCCCTGCAACGCGGCCTGCCACTCCTTGGCTATTTATTAAAGCCTCTGAATAAAGACGAACTTGCAGCGTTGATCGCGCCAATAAGCCCACTATAAATACCGGACTTTAAACGCTCTTCAGCGACGGATGAGCGTCTGAAAACCAGCGCTGAATCTGTAGCTCCGTCCATCAGCACACTGATTCAAACATTGCTTACATCCGACGGCGCAAAGCCTTAATGGAGGGTAGGCAACTACCTTTTTTTATGTAGGAATTCTCCTGTTTTATATCTACTCCCCCAAAGGCTCATCCTACTCCGTCATCTTCTGAGCTAATGTGCCCGCTTTATTTGCACTTGCATGGAATATGATTATGAACACAGTTTTTATCATTGATGACCACCCGGTTATCAGGTTGGCGATTCGTATGTTGTTGGAGCACGAAGGTTATAAAGTCGTTGGCGAAACGGACAACGGTTGTGACGCGATACAAATGGTTCGCGAATGCCTGCCGGACCTGATCATTCTGGATATCAGCATCCCGAAACTGGACGGCCTCGAAGTGCTGTGCCGATTCAACGCCATGAACACCTCCATGAAAACCCTGATTCTGACCGCCCAGAGCCCGACGTTGTTTGCCACGCGTTGCATGCGCTCGGGCGCAGATGGCTATGTGTGCAAGGAGGGTGACCTGAGCGAACTGCTGAGTGCCATTCGCGCGGTGCTGTCCGGTTACAACTACTTTCCCAGCCAGGCATTGAATAGCAATGGCGCCGACGGCAAGGACGGCCTGGAACTTGAACTGTTCAAGGCGGTAAACGACCGGGAACTGATGGTGTTGCAACTTTTCGCACAGGGCCGCACCAACAAAGAAATCGCCAAAGGTATGTTTCTAAGTAACAAAACAGTAAGTACTTACAAAAAAAGGCTGATGCAAAAACTTAAAGCCAAATCCTTGGTAGAACTTATCGAGATGGCAAAACGAAACGCGCTAGTGTGAGAAAGCGGATGCCCAGGCGTATAAAGGACTATCTGATTGTATTAATTGCCAGTATGTGCTTGAGCACTACTGTGCCCGCGACCCCTCAACCCGGTCCGGAACACTTCACCTTATTGAGCCGCGCGGGTACCGTTCAACTGGATACTCAACTGGACAAGGCTCAGCGCCAGTGGTTGCAGAACAAACGCGAGCTGGTGCTGGGCACCTCGGCACCTGACTACCCACCCTTCGACCTGACCTCCAGCGGCCACGACTATGAGGGCCTGACCGCCGATTACGCCGGGCTATTGGCCAAAGCCATGGCCCTCCCCTTCAAGGTAGTGCGCTACCCAACGCGGGAAGCATCGATCCGCGCTCTGGAAACAGGTGAAATTGACCTGCTGGGTTCTTCCAACGGCTTTGAGGCCGCCAACCCGAATCTCATCCTGTCACAGCCGTACGCGGTGGATCAGCCGGTGCTGGTGACACGCGAAAGGGAAACGCGCAGTTTGAGCGATGGCCTGGCCGGGCTGCGCTTGAGCCTCGTCTACCATTACCTGCCGCTGAGCGAAGTGGAAAAGTTGTACCCGCAGGCGGATATCCGCGCCTTTCCCTCGTATCAAAACGCCTTGAATGCAGTGGCCTTTGATCAGGCCGATGTGTTTCTGGGCGACACCATCTCCACCCATTACATGATCAACAAGGGCTACCTGAAGAACGTTCGCATGGCCAATTTCGGCAAGCATGAAGCCTATGGTTTCAGCTTTGCGCTGCGTCAGGATCAGCCCATTTTGCTAAGCATTGTCGATTCGGTACTGGCGGCCGTTCCCATCAATGAGCGGGACAGCATCGCCAAGCGCTGGAGCGCCGGCAGCGATATCTTGCTGACCGACAAGAAACTGCAACTGACCCAACGCGAAGCGCGCTGGTTGAAAGAGCACCCGGTAGTCAAAGTCGTGGTCAATGAGACCTTCGCGCCGCTGACGTTCTTTGATGCCGACGGCAACTTTCGCGGCATCACCGCCGACCTGCTGGAACTGATTCGCCTGCGTACCGGCTTGCGTTTCGAAATCCAGAGCAGTCGCGAGGTCAACGCGATGATAGAGCGGGTCATCTCGGGTAAGGCCGACGTCATCGGCGCGATCATCCCCAGCGCCGAGCGGGAGGCTCAGCTCAGTTTCAGTCGTCCCTACCTGGAAAACTCCTATGTCCTGCTGACTCGCAAGGAGCCCAACGCACCCTCGAGCCTGGAGCAGATGGCGGGCAAACGCCTGGCAATCACTGTAGGCAACCCGTTGGAAAAAATCCTGCAAAAGGAATTCCCCAAGATTCGCCTGGCGGAAGTCAGTGACACCTTCAAGGCATCAGAAATGCTCGCCCAAGGGAATGTAGACGGTGCGGTGAATTCATTGGTAATCGCCAACTACTTTCTGTCCTCCCAGGTTTTCCAGGACAAATTACAGATCAGCGCCAGCATCGGCACCCTTCCAGCCACTTTCGCCCTGGCGACACCACGCCGCGCCGTCGAGCTGAGTTCAATCCTGGACAAGGCACTGCTGAGTATTTCCCCGGATGAAATGGGGGTGATCAACAGCCGCTGGCGGGGTTACACACCCGCCTCTGACAGCTACTGGCGCAATTACCACGAGTTGATTGCGCAAATCATCATCGGTACTGGGTTGCTGCTGCTGATTTCCCTGACCTGGAACGCCTACATGCGCCGCCAGATCAAACACCGGAAGATGGCCGAACGGGCACTCAACGACCAATTCGAGTTCATGCGCGCACTGGTCAATGAAACGCCGCACCCGATTTACGTACGCGACCGTAAGGGCCTGCTGCAAACCTGCAATGACAGTTACCTGCAAGTGTTCGGAGTCAAACGCGAAGAGGTGATTGGCAAGAGTGTGGTCCAAATGGACATGGCTCTGGAGTCGGAGGCGGCGCAGTACCACGCCGACTACCAACGGGTGGTAGCGGAAGGTAACCCGCTGATCCTCGATCGCTCCCTGCATATTCACGGAAAAAAACTGACGATCTACCATTGGATTCTTCCCTATCGCGACTCGGACGGCGAAGTTCAGGGCATTATCGGCGGTTGGATCGACATCAGTGACCGGCGCCAACTGTTCGACGAACTGCGCGCCGCCAAGGAACGCGCCGACGAGGCCAACCGGGCCAAAAGCACCTTTCTCGCCACCATGAGCCATGAAATTCGCACGCCGATGAATGCGGTGATCGGAATGTTGGAACTGACCCTCAAGCGCGCCGACCAAGGCCATCTTGATCGCCCGGCTATCGAAGTGGCCTACAACTCCGCCAAGGATCTGCTGGAGCTGATTGGCGATATCCTCGACATTGCTCGCATCGAGTCAGGCCGCCTGAGCCTTGCACCTGAGCGCGTAAATCTGCGGGAAGTGATCGAGTCGGTGGTACGCGTTTTCGATGGCCTGGCCCGTCAGAAAACCCTCAGCCTGTTGCTTGAATTCGACACGGATCTGGACGACACCGCCGTGCTGATCGACCCGCTGCGCTTCAAGCAGGTGCTGTCCAATCTGGTCAGCAACGCGATCAAATTCACCGAGCACGGACAGGTGAAGATCAAGGTGCAGGTGCAAGCCACCACACTGCCGAACGAGATCCAGATGAAACTGGTGGTCGAGGACACGGGCATCGGCATCAGCCGGGACGACCAATTGCGCCTGTTCGAACCCTTTGCCCAGGCCGACAACTCCGGACACCTGGCCAGGAGTGGAGCCGGCCTGGGGCTGGTGATCTGTCGCAGCCTGTGCGAAATGATGGGGGGGCAACTGAGCCTGAGCAGCGTGCCCATGGTGGGCACTCAAGTACAGGTCAGCCTGAAGATGACGTGCCTGCAGCCAAGCGAGGTACAGGACGAACTCAAGTCACAGCCGCCCGCTGCTGCGCCGGTACTCAATGTACTGGTGGTGGACGACCACCCGGCCAATCGCTTGCTGATGTGCCAGCAATTGGGTTATCTGGGGCATCAGTTCACGGCTGCCCAGCAGGGTGCCGCCGGGTTTCTGGCCTGGCGTCAGGAGCGCTTCGACCTGGTGATAGCCGACTGCAACATGCCCGTCATGAATGGCTATGAGTTGAGTCGCTCAATCCGTGAATATGAGCAGCGAGAGCAACAGGCACCCTGTGTGATACTCGGTTTCACCGCCAATGCCCAGCCCGAGGAGAAACATCGCTGCGCGCAAGCGGGCATGAACGACTGCCTGTTCAAACCCATCAGTCTTACGGCGCTGGAGCAGCAACTGGCGCGGATCAGACCTCAATCGGCGGTCCTGCGCCTGGACCTCGACTGCCTGGATGCACTGACCGGGGGCGACCCGCAATTGAGCCGACGCTTGCTGGAGGAACTGTTGGACAGCAGTCGTCATGACCGCCAGGACCTGCTGACCTTGATGGCCAGACAGGCGCCGCCCCACGAAATCATTGAGCAAGCTCACAAGATCAAGGGCGCCGCGCGCATCGTCCAGGCATGCTCACTGGCCGCGCAATGCGAAGCACTGGAGCAGGCGTGCGCCCATAGCGATGATCGCCCCCTGATCGAGGCCGAGGTGAAGTTCCTGGAAAAACTCATGCTGGAACTGGAGAGGACACTGCAAGTGCAGCTCCATAAGCTGGACAGCCAATAACCGAGGCCAGCCCTCTACGCCCAGGTCAGCAGTCGGTCAAGCGTAGAAAAATCGCCGCCAATTGTTCAATACCCGCCTGGTCCTGCTCGTTAAAACGGGCCAGCGACGGGCTGTCCAGATCAAGAACGCCAATCAGCACGCCATCCTTGATCAATGGCACCACCAGTTCGCTGTTGGAGGCGCTGTCACAGGCGATATGGCCGGGGAACGCATGTACATCGTCCACCCGCTGGGTTTGCCGTGATGCTGCCGCTGCGCCGCATACGCCACGACCGAACGGAATGCGTACGCAAGCGATCTGGCCCTGGAACGGGCCAAGCACCAGCTCTTCATGGCGATTGAGGTAGAAACCTGCCCAGTTCAAGTCGTCCAACTGGTTGAACAGGAATGCAGAGAACTGGGCGCTGTTAGCGATAAAGTCACGCTCATCGGCCAACAGCGATTCCAGTTGTGCACACAACATGGCATAGCCATCCAGGCCGGTGCCGGCCTGTTGCAAATCGATCATGGTTGACGCTCCAGCAATTTGAGTCCTACCCAGTAACGGGCGAATTGATACGCGCAACGGCCGTTGCGATTGCCACGCCCGGTGGCCCAGCGTACGGCAAGGATGTCGAGGGCTTCATCGCGCTGCCACTGCAAGCCGGCCTTGCTGGCCAACTCGCCGATCCAGTGTTCGACCACCTCCAGAAAGTGTTCCTGGCTGAACGGGTAGAACGACAGCCACAGGCCAAAACGGTCGGACAGGGCGATCTTGTCTTCCACCGCCTCACTGGGGTGCAACTCACCGTCCACCCGCTTCCAGTTGTCATTGTCGCTCTGGTTTTCCGGCACCAGGTGACGACGGTTGGAGGTGGCATACAGCAACACGTTTTCCGGCGCCTGCTCCAGGGAGCCGTCCAACACGCTTTTGAGCACGCGGTAATCGCCCTCGCCCGCCTCGAAAGACAGGTCGTCGCAGAACAGGATAAAACGCTGCGGCAGCTTGAGCAGTTGCTCGACGACACGGGGCAGGTCAGCCAGGTGATCACGCTCGATTTCAATCAGGCGCAACCCCGCCTTGGCGTGCCGGGCCAGCAAGGCGCGCACCATCGACGATTTACCGGTGCCGCGGGAGCCCCACAGCAGCGCATGGTTGGCAGGCAGCCCATCCAGAAATTGCTGGGTGTTACGTGCCAGTTGTTCACGCTGTTTGTCTATGCCGATGAGGTCAGACAAGCGCATATCCAGGCTCACTTCCAGCGGCAGCAAAAAGCCACTGCGGCCTTCGCGCTGCCAACGGGCAGCAAGGCACTGGTTCCAGTCGATGGCTTGGCGCGGCGCAGGTAACAGCGGCTCCAGACGAGCAAGTACCGCATCGGCGCGCTCAAGAAAGGCATTCAATCGAGAATCCACGATTATTCCTCTGGCAAGTTCTTGCAAAAGATGGCGTATTGGCAACCCTGTGGCAGACCGCACAAGGCTGCGTATAAAACGATTCATGCCGGCCAAGCCAGAGCCAGTGGATGTTCAGCTATGCTTGCCGGGCGAAGGGAAACGTGAAGTGGTTCAACACTCGATGGATATCAAGTTCGCCCACCGCTTGTCTTATAAACAAGCCAGATTGACTGTGCTGGTAGGTTTCGTCTTGGGAACCTTGCTCAGCCTGATCCAAATCGGCATTGATTATGCCAGCGAAGACGCATCGATCAACCGTGAAATACGCTCACTGATCGAAATCAGCCATAACCCCGCCTCGCGTATTGCCTACAACATTGATGCTGAACTCGCCCAGGAACTGACCCAGGGCCTGCTGCATTCCCCGGCGATTACCCGCGCGCAACTGATCGACAACAATGGCGTGGTCCTGGCCGACGTGAATCGACCGCGCAAGGAAAGTGCTTACCGGCCCATCAGCGATTTTCTGTTTGGTGCCAACCGTGAGTTCGAAGACCGGCTGTTCCTGAGCCACATGCCCAATGATTCTCTCGGCGTGCTACGTCTGGACGTGGACACCTACACCTTTGGCAGCCGTTTCCTGCACCGTGCCGAGATTACCCTGCTCAACGGGTTCGCCCGCAGCCTGCTCCTGACAGGAATCCTGCTGGGCCTGTTCTACGTGATGCTGACCCAGCCGCTGGTGCGCATTATTCGCGCACTGAGTACCAGCAAGCAGGCCCGCCTGGATTGCCCACCAGGTCACGAAAACGATGAAATCGGCGTACTGGTCAACGTCGCCAACCAGCAATTCGAAAACATGGAAACCGAAATCGAGCAACGGCGCCACGCCGAGGACCGCCTCACCGAATACTTGGGCCAACTGGAAGATATCGTTTCCGCACGCACCTTGGAGCTCAAGGCCAGCAACCAACGTTTGAGCCAATCCAACGATGAGCTGGAGGCGGCAAAATTGACCGCTTTGGGCATGGCCCAGGCCCGCGCCGCATTCCTGGCCAATATGAGTCACGAGATCCGCACGCCGCTGAATGGTTTGCTGGGCATGATCGCGTTGTCACTGGACAGCCCGTTGAACGCCGAACAGCGCCAGCAGCTGTCCATCGCCCACGACTCGGGCAAAGTGTTGGTGGAATTGCTGAACGATATTCTCGACCTGTCTAAGTTTGACGCCGGCCAATTGGAGTTGGAGCGCATCCCGTTTGATCTCGGCTCCCTGGTGGAAGACACCGCCAACTTGCTGTCGCAGAACGCGGCGCCGAGTGTCGAGTTAACCTGCCTGATCGACCCACTCTTTCCCGCCCAGGTGATAGGCGACCCGACACGTGTGCGGCAAATCGTCAGCAATCTGCTCTCCAATGCCTTGAAGTTCACCCGCTTCGGCCGCGTCGATGTGCGCCTCAGCGCTCAGGATGGCCGGGTAAAAATCGAGGTCTGTGACACGGGCATCGGTATCGCTCAGGAAGCGCAGGTGAAGATATTCCAGCCCTTCACCCAGGCCGGTGCAGGGATCACACGCCAATTTGGCGGAACGGGACTTGGGTTGGCGTTGACGCACAACCTGTGTGAAGCGATGAAGGGCCGGTTGAGTATCAGCTCGGAGGTTGGTTTTGGCAGCCAGTTCTGTGCTGATCTGCCGCTGCCCATGCATTTGCCCGCCGCCCGTTACGCGCCCCTGGCGGGTGAGGTAATCGTCATCACCAGCGGCAGCAATGGCCTGACAGAGTTGCTGACCACGCTGTTGCCCCATTGGGGCCTGGCACCGCGCTGCTATTCACAGGACGATGACCTGAGCGGGCAAACCCCCGACCTGCTGATCACTGACTGCCCAGAGTGCCTGTTCCGCCTGCGCCCGGCGATTAGCGCGCCCATTCTGCTGGTCACCGCCTATGGCAACTTCATGCCCAGCGAGGAAGTCGCCGCCCTTGCGCCGCTGCAGCAACAGGCACGCCCGCTGAGCCGCAACGCGCTGTACCAGATTCTGCAGCGCAACCTGCGCAGCGACGCGCAACTGATCCTCGACCCTATCCAAATGGAAAGCGCGCCCCTCGCGCAGCGGGCGCGCATCCTGTTGGTGGAAGACAACCCGGTCAATCAGTTGGTGGCCAAAGGCATGCTCAGCAAGCTGGGATGCGAAGTCATTGTGGCCGCCCACGGCGGCGAAGCACTCAGGCTCCTTGAAGAACAGCGCTTCGACATG
The DNA here is from genome assembly GCF_053345295.1 of Pseudomonas sp. M5A4_2d. Classification (NCBI taxonomy): domain Bacteria; kingdom Pseudomonadati; phylum Pseudomonadota; class Gammaproteobacteria; order Pseudomonadales; family Pseudomonadaceae; genus Pseudomonas; species Pseudomonas sp. M5A4_2d. The sequence continues at coordinate 106,463 of NZ_JBKEZW010000011.1, forward strand.
GTGTTGATGGACTGCAATATGCCAGTGATGGACGGCTACGAAGCCAGCCGGCAGATTCGCCGCAGCGGGCGCTGGCCGGACCTGCCTATCGTCGCCTTGACCGCCAACGCCCTCTCGGAAGAACGCGAGCGTTGTCGGGCGGCGGGGATGGATGACTACCTGGCCAAGCCGTTCCGCCGCGAAGAACTCAAGGCCCTGCTGGACCTTTGGGTGCCTGACACGACAAGCCTTTGATCTGCGCCAGCAACTGGTCCAGGCCGTCGCGCAAGGCGTCGGCCTGGTTCAGGTCCACGCCGCTGTCGCACAGCAGCCGGGCTTTCAAGGCATGCGCCTGGTCGCGCAACTGCAAACCCGCTGTACTTAGACTCAGGTGCATCTCACGCTCATCCAGCGTGCTGCGCTGACGCTTCACCAGCGCGAGCAACTCCAGACGCTTGAGCAATGGCGTCAGCGTCCCGGAGTCGAGCATCAGGCGCTCGCCCAGGGCTTTGACCGTGGGTTGCGGCGGCGTTGCGTCCTGCCACTCCCACAGCACCAGCATCACCACGTACTGCGGGTAGGTCAGGCCCAACTGATCGAGCATCGGCTTGTAAGCGCGCGTCACCGCGCGGGACGCGGCATAGAGCTTGAAACACAACTGGTCGTCCAGCGCCAGGGACACGGCGGGCACGTCGGTCATTTGAGCAGGGCTTCGATCTCTTGGGTCAAGTCCTCCGGCTTGGTGGTCGGAGCAAAACGCTTGACCACCTGACCGTCGCGATCGATCAGGAACTTGGTGAAGTTCCACTTGATGCCCTTCGAGCCCAACAAGCCGGGCGCCTGTTTTTTTAACTGCACAAACAGCGGGTGGGCATCGCTGCCGTTAACGTCGATCTTTTTGAACAGTGGGAAGCTGACGCCGAAATTCAGCTCACAGAACTCGGAAATCGCGCCTTCGTTGCCCGGTTCCTGCTTGCCAAACTGGTTGCAGGGAAAGCCCAGTACCACCAGGCCTTGATCCTTGTACTGCTGCCAAAGTTGCTCCAGCCCCTTGTACTGCGGGGTGAAGCCACATTTGCTGGCGGTATTGACCACCAGGACAGCCTTGCCGGCGAAATCGGCCAAGGTCTTTTGCTCACCCTTGATGGTGGTGCACGGGATGCTCAGCAGGTTGTCACTCATGGCAGCGCCTCGAAATGAACGGGGGTAAGAGCCAGGAAGATAGTAGGCAATTCAATTGCGTGCAATTTAATTGACCAGACTAATACCTCGTCATGGACCGCCCCGCCACCTTTGGCCGGGGCGGTACAAGGCTTAGCGCGGCACCAGGTCCAGGCACACCGAATTGATACAATAGCGCAGGCCGGTCGGCGGCGGACCGTCGGGGAACACGTGCCCCAGGTGCGCATCGCACTTGGCGCAGGTGACTTCGGTTCGGATCATGCCGTGGCTGACATCACGGATCTCGATCATAGCGCTGTCGGCAATCGGCGCGTAGAAGCTCGGCCAGCCGCAGCCGGAATCGAATTTGGTGTTGGAGTCGAACAGTGGCTCATTGCAGCAAATGCAGTGGTATACGCCATCTGTCTTGGTGCCATTGTACTTACCGCTGAAAGGTCGCTCGGTGCCCTTGAGACGGCACACGTTGTACTGCTCTGGATCGAGCATCGCCTTCCATTCATCAACGGTTTTCTGCAACTTTTCCATCGGTACACCTCGGCAACTGAAAAAGCCTGATCTGTGTCTTTTCCATGGATCAGGCGGCACGTATGATTGCGCCTCGTCAAAACGCCAGTCTGGCACCCGCGCTATCGGCATTCAAACGTATTTATGGGTGCAGGCCTCGCAGGATTCGCAGTACGGTAGTGTCCACACCGTCTGGATCGTTCATTTTCAGGATCACATCGCCATGCAGGTCAGCAAATCGAACAAGCTCGCCAACGTCTGCTACGACATTCGCGGCCCAGTGCTCAAGCACGCCAAACGCCTGGAAGAGGAAGGCCATCGCATCCTCAAGCTGAACATTGGCAACCCGGCGCCCTTTGGTTTCGAAGCGCCGGACGAAATCCTCCAGGACGTGATCCGCAACCTGCCGACCGCCCAGGGCTACAGCGACTCCAAAGGCCTGTTCAGCGCACGTAAAGCGGTGATGCAGTATTACCAGCAAAAGCAGGTGGAAGGTGTCGGCATCGAAGACATCTACCTGGGCAATGGCGTGTCCGAGTTGATCGTGATGTCCATGCAGGCCCTGCTCAACAATGGCGATGAAGTGCTGGTGCCGGCGCCCGACTACCCGCTGTGGACCGCCGCCGTGACGCTGGCGGGTGGCCACCCGGTGCATTACCTGTGCGATGAAGGCGCCGACTGGTTCCCGGACCTCGCCGACATCAAGGCCAAGATCACCCCGAACACCAAAGCCCTGGTGATCATCAACCCGAACAACCCCACTGGCGCCGTGTATTCCAAGGAAGTGTTGCTGGGCATGCTCGAACTGGCACGCCAGCACAACCTGGTGGTGTTCTCGGACGAGATCTACGACAAGATCCTCTACGACGATGCTGTGCACATTTGCACGGGTTCCCTGGCACCGGACCTGCTGTGCCTGACCTTCAACGGCCTGTCCAAGTCCTATCGCGTGGCAGGTTTCCGCTCCGGCTGGATCGCTATCTCCGGTCCTAAGCACAACGCCCAGAGCTACATCGAAGGCATCGACATGCTGGCCAATATGCGCCTGTGTGCCAACGTGCCGAGCCAGCATGCGATCCAGACCGCCCTCGGCGGCTACCAGAGCATCAACGACCTGGTATTGCCCCAGGGTCGCCTGCTGGAACAACGCAACCGCACCTGGGAATTGCTCAACGCAATTCCGGGTGTCAGTTGCGTAAAACCGATGGGCGCGCTGTACGCGTTCCCGCGAATCGACCCGAAAGTGTGCCCGATCTTCAACGACGAGAAGTTCGTGCTCGACCTGCTGTTGTCGGAAAAGCTGCTGGTGGTCCAGGGAACGGCGTTCAACTGGCCGTGGCCGGATCACTTCCGAGTGGTGACCTTGCCACGTGTAGATGACCTGGACATGGCCATTGGTCGCATCGGCAACTTCCTGAAGTCGTATCGCCAGTAATGCAAATATCGCTGTACGATCACTATCAGGTCGTACAGCGAGTATCTGGCAACACTTCTCTGCACTGCCCCCCTCCTCTGCTGTCGCTGCACACCACGGACCGGTCAGCCCCCTATAATTACAGGGCGCCAAGGCAGGGGTGCGGTTATCCCGACCTACTTTTCAGGTGGGAAATGCCTTTCAAGACTCTACATTCATGCTGTAGGACACAGTTTGAAATAGTCGCTCGGTTGAATCACCCCAGGCCGCACCTTATATACCCCGCAGTACGCGACATATTAAGCATGAGGAGAACTCTACAACCATGATGCGCATCCTGCTGTTCTTGGCCACTAACCTGGCGGTCGTGCTGATTGCCAGCATCACCCTGAGCCTTTTTGGCTTCAACGGGTTCATGGCGGCCAACGGGGTTGATCTGAACCTCAATCAGCTGCTGGTTTTCTGTGCGGTCTTTGGTTTTGCCGGCTCACTGTTCTCGCTGTTCATCTCCAAGTGGATGGCAAAGATGAGCACCAGCACCCAGGTCATCACCCAGCCACGCACCCGGCATGAGCAATGGTTGCTGCAAACCGTTGAGCAATTGTCCCGCGAGGCCGGAATCAAGATGCCTGAGGTCGGGATCTTCCCGGCCTATGAAGCCAACGCCTTTGCCACCGGCTGGAACAAGAACGACGCGCTCGTTGCGGTGAGCCAGGGCATGCTGGAACGCTTCTCATACGATGAAGTGAAGGCAGTACTGGCCCACGAGATCGGTCACGTGGCCAACGGCGACATGGTTACCCTGGCGCTGGTACAAGGCGTGGTGAACACCTTCGTGATGTTCTTCGCACGGATCATCGGCAACTTCGTCGACAAGGTGATCTTCAAGAACGAAGAGGGCCGTGGCATTGCCTACTTCGTGGCGACCATCTTCGCGGAAGTGGTGCTGGGCTTCCTGGCCAGTGCCATCACCATGTGGTTCTCGCGCAAACGCGAATTCCGCGCAGACGAAGCCGGTGCCCGCCTGGCCGGTACCGGGGCAATGATCGCAGCGCTGCAACACCTGCGCTCCGAACAGGGCCTGCCGGTGCACATGCCCGACAGCCTGACAGCCTTTGGTATCAACGGTGGCATCAAGCAAGGCTTTGCACGCATGTTCATGAGCCACCCACCGCTGGAAGAGCGTATCGACGCGCTGCGTCGCCGGGGCTGATAACCGGTAGCTACGCAAAAAGGGGCGATTTGATCGCCCCTTTTTTATGCCCGCGATTTACACCTTGTCCAACCGATAGGCACGCTCTTCAAGACGCGTGACACCGTCCTGCATAGCCTTCCAGCTCTCGCTCAGGATGTCTCGCTCTTCCAACACCTCCTGGCCCCAACGGGAGCCGAGCAACACCCGGACTTCTTCGTCGGTTACCGCAAACGGTGGGCCGACCTTCTGCGTCTGGTCATAATCCAGCGTGATCAACAATCCTTTGCAGCCAGGCCGCAGCAGACTATTGAGATGCTCGGTATATTGCGCCCGCATCAGTGGCGGCAACGCGATCAACGCCGCACGGTCGTATAGCGCTGTGCAATCGTTCACCGCACCGGCGTCGAGAGCAAAGAAGTCGCCACACCACACCTCGATCAGCCCGGACTGATACACCTTGAACACACCTTGCTGGCGAATATGCGGTGTCAGCGACTGCTCACTGAAGAAGGCTTCAACTGCCTGCTCCGACAACTCCACGCCCATCACCGGATATTCGAGACTCGCCAGCCAGATTAAATCCAGGCTTTTGCCACACAGCGGTACCAGCACCTTGGCTCCATCAGCCAAGCCCAGCGTTGGCCAATGCCGCAGCAGGTAGGGATTGACCTCGGGCAGATGAAAACCGATCTGGTTGCGCGCCCAACGCTCTTGCCAAAACTTAGGCTCCATAAATCACCCTGAAAATTCGATCAAAAGGGGCTAAAACTTATATTAGATTTAGATCAATGATCTGATTGAAGATGAGCCCATCTTAACGCTCAGGACCCCACTTATGCTCCCCAGCCTGTTTATCTCCCACGGCTCACCCATGCTTGCGCTGCAACCTGGCGCCAGCGGCCCGGCGCTGCGGCGTTTGGCGGCTGAACTGCCACGGCCCAAGGCGATTGTAGTAGTGTCCGCGCACTGGGAAAGCCAAGAATTACTCGTCACCGGCAGCGCCGCTCCGGAAACCTGGCACGATTTCGGGGGTTTCCCCCGCGAACTGTTTGCCGTGCAATACCCGGCGCCGGGCGACCCACAGTTGGCGAGTGAAATTGTCGACCTGCTCAATACTGACGGCCTGGATGCGCGAATCGATGGTCGCCGCCCCTTCGACCACGGCACGTGGGTGCCGCTGTCGCTGATGTACCCGGCGGCAGATATTCCAGTGGTGCAAGTCTCGCTGCCCAGCCGCATGGGCCCGGCCCTGCAGACCCGAGTCGGGCACGCGCTCGCCGGTTTGCGCGAGCATGGCGTGCTGTTGATCGGCTCCGGCAGCATCACCCACAACCTCGGCGAGCTGAACTGGCACGCCGGCCCCGAGAGCATCGAGCCCTGGGCACGCGACTTCCGCGACTGGGTGGTGGATAAACTCGCCGCCAACGACGACGTGGCCTTGCACGACTATCGCCGCCAGGCGCCCCATGCCGTGCGCAGCCATCCCAGCGATGAACACCTGTTGCCGCTGTACTTTGCGCGTGGCGCCGGTGGCGACTTCAGTGTGGCGCATCAGGGGTTCACGATGGGCGCGCTTGGGATGGACATCTACCGTTTCGGCTAACAAAGATCTAAAGGTGGGAGCTGTATTGCCCATCCTGCCCAGAAGCACTGGCGCGCCTGCTGGGCTGAGCCTGAAATTCTCTCTAATCGACAACAGAGATCAACTGTGGGAGCGGGCTTGCTCGCGAATGCGGTGGCTCAGTCAGCATCCATGTGTCTGAAAGACTGCATTCGCGAGCAAGCCCGCTCCCACATGGGGTTTTGGGTGTCTGGTAGAGCGGTGACTCAGGCGGCGGTGTGTCAGTTGCCCGAAATGTTGGCGGGCACACCGCTATCGCAGGCAAGCCAGCTCCCACAGTTGATCGCGTAGTCCTCCAGAAATGCCAGGCAAAAAAATCCCCGAACCAGTCGGGGATTTTTTATGTGCGATCAATCAGCCCAAGGGCGGATCAATCTTCGCGGTAGCGACGCAGCTTCAGCTGCTTACCGGCAACGCGAGTGTCTTTCAGCTTGGCCAGCAGTTTTTCCAGGCCGTCTTCCGGCAGCTCCACCAGGGAGAAGCTGTCACGGACCTGAATGCGACCGATCGCTTCACGTGCCAGGCCACCCTCGTTGAGGATAGCGCCCAGCAGGTTCTTGGCAGCGATGCCATCGCGCGCGCCCAGCGCGGTACGGCAGCGAGCACGGCCTTCAGCCAATGGAACCGGAGCGCGACGCTCACGATCACCACGGTCTGGACGGTCACCGGTACGCTCTGGACGATCACCGCGTGGCGCGTTGTTCGGAACCAGTGGGCGTTCTTTCTCGATGGCTGCCAGGGTCAGGGCCTGACCGTTGGTTGCTTTGCGCAGCAAAGCTGCAGCCAGGGCACGTGGGGTGCAACCGATATCGGCAGTCAGGCGGTCCAGCAGTTCGCCGTGAGTCGATTCAGCATCAGCCACCAGCGGCGACAAGCTGTTGGTCAGCTTCTTGATGCGTGCATCGAGAACAGCCTGGGCATCCGGCAGGCGGACTTCGGCAACTTTCTGACCGGTAACGCGCTCGATCACTTGCAGCATGCGGCGCTCACGCGGAGTCACCAGCAGCAGTGCACGACCTTCGCGACCGGCACGGCCGGTACGGCCGATACGGTGAACGTAGGACTCTGGGTCGTACGGCATGTCAACGTTGAACACGTGGGTGATACGTGGAACGTCGAGGCCACGGGCAGCAACGTCGGTCGCCACAACGATGTCCAGACGGCCATCCTTGAGGGAGTCGATTACGCGCTCACGTTGGTTCTGGGCAATGTCACCGTTCAGCGCAGCGGCTTTGTAGCCTTTGGCTTCCAGGGCACTGGCCAGGTCCAGGGTCGCTTGCTTGGTGCGCACGAACATGATCAGGGCGTCGAAGTCTTCAACTTCCAGCAGGCTCAATACAGCCGAGGTCTTCTGGTCAGCGTGAACCAACAGGTGAGCCTGTTCGATCGCGGTAACGGTCTGAGTCTTGGTCTGGATCTTCACGTGTTGCGGATCGCGCAGGTGGCGTTCGGCAATGGCACGGATCGACTGTGGCAGGGTCGCCGAGAACAGTACGGTCTGACGGGTCGGTGGCAGTGCCTTGAAGATGACTTCCAGGTCATCCATGAAGCCCAGCTTCAACATTTCGTCAGCTTCGTCCAGAACCAGGTGGTTCACGGTCGACAGGACTTTTTCGTCACGACGCAGGTGGTCGCACAGACGGCCCGGGGTGGCGACAACGATCTGTGCGCCGTTACGGATTGCTTTCAGTTGTGGGCCCATAGGCGCGCCGCCGTAAACGGCCACAACGGTTACGCCTGGCATTTGCTTGGCGTAGGTTTCGAAAGCGGTTGCTACTTGCAGCGCCAACTCACGGGTTGGCGCCAGGATCAGGGCTTGCGGCTCGCGCTTGGCAGGATCGATGCAATGCAGAATAGGCAGGGCGAACGCGGCGGTTTTACCGGTACCGGTTTGCGCCTGGCCAATCATGTCCTGGCCGGCCATGATGATCGGGATCGATTGCTGCTGAATAGCCGAAGGTTCTTCGTAGCCAGTCGCGATGACGGCAGCAAGAATGTTCGGGTTAAGATTAAAAGCGGCGAAGCCGCCGGTTTCCTGGGTCATGGGTCTGCCTCTAAGTGCATCCGCAAAGACCCATGCTCCAAAGCTGCGCATGCCGTGTTGAGACTCAAGAGTCGCCCTGGCTGCTTTGTCGGCGGGGATTTGCGAAAACGAATGAATGAAAAAGATTCGTCAAGGGAGAGTCCGCTGTGCGGACGTGCAGCCGAAGCTGACTTCGGGGAATTGCGCTACCTAAACGCGGCCCGGTTAAAGGCCGGCGCGCACTATACCGGAAATACCTGAAAAAGGGAGCTTTTTTTATCTGAAAGCGCCGATAAACCGCGCTGCGTCACAGTCTTTGCAGATACCCGCGCCAGGGTCTATTTTTCAAAGGCCCGGCCCTGTTGGTCATAACACTTAAACGGTTCACCTATCCATCAAGACCCTTTGGTCTGAAACCTTAACCAAGCCCTGAGGGCCCACCCGATGAATCAAGCCAACAGCCGTCGCGTCAGTCGTGAATTACAGGGCCATGTCCTGCTGTTGGGCCTGAACCGGGTGGAAAAGCGCAACGCCTTTGACCTGGAGTTGCTCAATGAGCTGAGCCTGGCCTACGGCGAATTTGATCGAAACGACGACGCGCGGGTCGCCGTGGTGTTTGCCCACGGCGACCACTTCACCGCCGGGCTGGACCTGGCCAATGTCAGCGGCGTGATGTCGGGCGGCTGGCAACCGCCCTTGGGTGGGTGCGATCCGTGGGGCGTGTTCGCCGGGCCCAGGGTCAGCAAACCGGTGATCGTCGCGGCTCAGGGTTACTGCCTGACTATCGGTATCGAGTTGATGCTGGCGGCGGATATCAATATTTGCGCGAGCAATACGCGCTTTGCGCAGATGGAAGTACAGCGTGGGATCTTTCCGTTTGGCGGCGCGACATTGCGCTTCCATCAAGTGGCCGGTTGGGGCAATGCGATGCGCTGGTTGCTCACCGGTGATGAATTCGACGCGCATGAAGCGCTGCGTCTCGGGCTCGTGCAGGAAGTGATGGCCAGTGAAGACCTGCTGCCCCGTGCCATCGAACTGGCCAGCCGCATTGCCCGCCAGGCGCCGCTGGGCGTGCAGGCGACGTTGATGTCGGCGCGTCAGGCGCGCATGGAGGGCGAGACCGTCGCGGCGGCAGGGTTGCAGCCATTGGTGGAGAAATTGTTGAACAGTGAGGATGCTAAAGAAGGTGTGCGGGCGATGATTGAGAAGCGCCCGGGGGTATTTAAAGGTATTTGAACATCTTGATTTAGCCGTCGACAGTGCTGGCCTCTTCGCGAGCAAGCCCGCTCCCACATTTGTACGCGTACATCCTTTGGAATGCGGCCGAATGTGGGAGCGGGCTTGCTCGCGAAGGCGTCGGAACAGTCGACTAGGTCGCCGGCCGAATAGCCTTGATCAACGCCTGCAACGAATACCCCAACCGCGGCGCCAGCGCTTCGGCACGGGCCGACAGCGCAGGCAGGTCCAATTCCTGATCAAGCTCCGAAGGCACCAGCAGAATCACATTGCCCTCCTTCACCGGCAGCTCCCAGTAGTGCCGGTGATACAACCCGCGCAGCAAGGCCGCGCCCAGTGGTTTGCCGTCGTCGGTCGCCCACTGGTTGATCACCAGCCAGCCACCCGGGTTGAGTTTCTTTTGGCAGTTTTCCAGAAAGGTCCAGGCCAGATGCCCGACGCCCGGGCCAACATCGGTGTACAGGTCGACGAAAATCAGGTCGGCCGTCTCCGCGCTGTCGAGCAATTGCAGCGCGTCACCAATGCGGATGTACAGGCGCGGATCGTCATCCAGCCCCAGGTACTCAATAGCCAGGCGTGGCACATCCGGGCGCAGCTCGATGGCTTCGACGTCTTCCAGCGGCAGGAACTTGAGGCACGCCTGGGTCAGCGTGCCGGCGCCAAGGCCCAGGAACAGCGCGCTTTCCGGCTGCTCATGGCACAACGCACCAATCAACATTGCACGGGTGTAGTCGTACTCCAGCCAGCTCGGGTCGGCGGTAAATACGCAACTTTGCTCGATGGCATCGCCAAACTCGAGAAACCGGTAATCGGCCACTTCGAGCACACGGATCATGCCGAAATCATCATGGACTTCGGCCAGCAGGCGCTCGACACGCTCCTCGGTCATCACTACTCCTAAAGGGTTTACCGCACGGCAAAGGCGCGATTGTCGGCCAACCGGCGGCAACAGGTCACGCACTAATTGCTGATAACATTGGCGCCCGACCGTCAATCAACCAATCGAGTTCACGATGAGCCAACCCTGGAGCCCCGATAGCTGGCGCGCCCTGCCGATCCAGCAACAACCCCAGTACCCGGACGCTGCACACTTGCTGCAAGTGGAGCAGAACCTGGCCAGCTACCCGCCACTGGTGTTTGCCGGGGAAGCCCGCGAGTTGCGCCGTCAGTTTGCCGAAGTGACCCAGGGCCGCGCGTTCCTGTTGCAGGGCGGCGACTGCGCCGAGAGCTTCGCCGAGTTCTCGGCTGCAAAAATCCGCGACACCTTCAAGGTGCTGCTGCAGATGGCGATTGTGATGACCTTCGCCGCCGGCTGCCCGGTGGTGAAAGTCGGGCGCATGGCCGGCCAGTTCGCCAAGCCGCGCTCGGCCAACGATGAAACCATCGACGGCATTACCCTGCCCGCCTACCGCGGCGACATCGTCAACGGCATCGGTTTCGACGAAAAAAGCCGCGTGCCGGACCCGGACCGCCTGCTGCAGTCCTATCACCAGTCCACCGCCACGCTTAACTTGCTGCGCGCGTTTGCCCAAGGCGGTTTTGCCGACCTGCATCAAGTGCACAAGTGGAACCTGGACTTCATCGCCAACTCCGCGCTGGCCGAGAAGTACAGCCAACTGGCGGACCGCATCGACGAAACCCTGGCCTTCATGCGCGCCTGCGGCATGGACAGCTCGCCGCAGCTGCGCGAAACCAGTTTCTTCACCGCCCACGAAGCGCTGCTGCTCAACTATGAACAAGCCTTCGTGCGCCGCGACAGCCTGACCAACGACTACTACGACTGCTCGGCCCACATGCTGTGGATCGGCGACCGCACCCGTCAGTTGGACGGTGCCCACGTCGAATTCCTGCGCGGGGTCAACAACCCGATCGGCGTCAAGGTCGGCCCGAGCATGAACCCGGAGGACCTGATCCGCCTGATCGACATCCTCAACCCGGACAACGACCCCGGCCGCCTCAACCTGATCGCGCGCATGGGCGCAGGCAAGGTCGGCGACCACCTGCCCAACCTGATCCGCGCCGTGCAGCGTGAAGGCAAGCAGGTGCTGTGGAGCTCGGACCCGATGCATGGCAACACCATCAAGGCCAGCAGCGGCTACAAGACCCGCGACTTTGCGCAGATTCTTGGCGAGGTGAAGGAGTTCTTCCAGGTGCATCAGGCCGAGGGCTCGTATGCCGGCGGGATTCATATCGAGATGACCGGGCAGAACGTTACCGAATGCATCGGCGGCGCACGGCCGATCACCGAAGACGGCTTGTCGGACCGCTACCACACCCATTGCGACCCACGGATGAATGCCGATCAGTCGCTGGAACTGGCGTTCCTGATTGCCGAGACCTTAAAACAGGTCAAACGCTGAGACGTTGACTTGACCGGCCGACGCCATCGCAAGCAAGCCCGGCTCCCACATTCCACCGCGTACTCCTGTGGGAGTCGGGCCTGCCCGCGTGGGGGCGCTAAAGGCCACTATCCAAGTCGAGCATTGCCGCTCTTAACCGAGCGGCACTCGGCCGCTGACAATTGAGCTGGACCTGTTCCAACCCCAACCAGTCAGCCATTTGCCGCAGGTTCAACGCCAGTGCCTGCATCCCCGCTTCGTCCAGCCCCGGTTCTTCTTCGTGCACCGCATGCACCGCCAGGCGCCCGTTGGCGCGTTCGGCGCGCAGGTCCACACGTGCAGCGATCCGTTCGTTGTGCAAAAACGGCAGCACGTAGTAGCCGTAAACCCGTTTTGCCTGCGGGGTGTAGATCTCCAGCCGATAGCGGAAACCGAACAGACGCTCGGTGCGGCTGCGCTCCCAGATCAGCGAATCGAACGGCGACAGCAATGCACTGGCCACCACCTTGCGGGGTACTTTCGGCTCGGGCAGGCAGTAAGCCGGTTGCGTCCAGCCCTGCACCCGGCACGCCAGCAGTTGCCCATCCTCGACCAACTCCGCCAGGCGGTTACGGCTGTCGGCGGGGTCCAGGCGGAAATAATCGCGCAGGTCCTTTTCGGTTGCCACACCCAATGCACTCGCACTGTGCAGCAGCAAGCCGCGCTGGGCCTCAGCTTCGCTCAAGGTAGCCTGGTGAAGGATGTCGCCGGGGATGACCCGCTCCGGCAAATCGTAGAGGCGCTCAAAACCACGCCGCCCGGCGACGGTGACCAGGCCGGCGGCGAACAGCCATTCGAGCGCATGTTTTTCATCACTCCAATCCCACCAGGGGCCGGCGCGCTCTTCACGGGTGGACAAACTGCCCGCGCCCAACGCGCCCTGCTCCTCGACGGCACGCAGGACGCGATGAACAGTGGCCTGCTGTTCACGCCCAAAACGCGCCATCTGCGCATAAATCCCCTGCCCCAGCTTTGCCCTTTCCATGCGCCAGCGCATCAACGGGTACAACGCCATCGGCAGCAAAGAGGCCTCATGGCCCCAATATTCAAATAGCGAGCGCCGCCGCCCCTGGCTCCAGGCGGCATCCTCAAGGAGCAAAGGGGCGTAATGACCCAGGCGGGAAAACAGCGGCAGGTAGTGGGAGCGCACCACCGCATTGACCGAATCGATCTGCAACACGCCCAAGCGATCAATCACGCGGTTGAGGTGCGCAGCCTTGATCACTGCAGGCGCCTGGCGCCCGGAAAAACCCTGGGCCGCCAGCGCCATGCGTCGAGCTTGCTTGAGTGAAAAACACAGGTCGACGGGCATGGAATTCTCCGTATGGGCTCGCCGACTACCCTACTGCATCCTGGGTCACTTGCGCAGCGGGTCTTGCCAGAAATGCAGGTGGCGGTCCTGCTCCACGTCGCCACGATTGAGCCCGATGTCCTTGAGCGCATCATCACTCAAGTTCGCCAGCACCTGACGCTCATGGTGCAGCGCCTGCCAACGGGCCACCACCTGAAACAGCCCGAAAAACGGGCGTTTCGTCATCAACACAAAACCTTTCTGACCTTTCATCTTCTCGCCCTCCAGTGGGGATGACGAGAGTGTGTGCCCGGCCTTATGATCAATCCAACGAATGTTTCTTATGCAATACATCTCGGAGATTGATCAATTGTCCGGCTACCCGAGCATCGACACAGAAGTGCTGCGCACCTTCGTCGCCATCGCCGATCAGGGCGGGTTTACCCGTGCTGGCGAGCTGGTCAATCGCACGCAATCGGCGGTGAGCATGCAGATGAAGCGCCTGGAAGAAGACGTGCTGCAACGCAAGCTATTCGAACGCGACGGCCGCCAGGTGCGACTGACACCTGAAGGCCAGGTCCTGCTGGGCTATGCGCGGCGCATTCTCAAGCTGCACAGCGAAGTGTTCAACACCCTGCGCGAGCCCCATATGGTCGGATTGGTGCGCATCGGTACGCCGGACGATTACGTGATGCGCTTCCTGCCGGGGATTCTCAAGCGGTTCTCCAAAGCGTACCCGCTGATCCAGATCGAAATGCACTGCGAATCGTCATTGGTGTTGATGCAGCGCCGCGATCTGGCCCTGACGGTGATCAGCCGGGAGCCAGGCAGTGAAATCGGCGAACTGTTGCGCAATGAGCGCATGGTCTGGGTGGCGGCGCCATGCTTCTGTGTGGACGAGCATGAGTCGCTGCCGCTGGCCATTTCCGGGGTGGACAGTTTCTGCACCCACTGGACCCGCTCCGCCCTCGAATCCATTGGGCGCGACTATCGCCTGGCCTACCACAGCTCCAACGGGGCGGCGATCCAGGCGGTAGTCAGCGCAGGCCTGGCAGTGACCGTCAGCATGGAAAGCCTGGTGACAGACGACCTGCGCGTACTCGGCAGTGACGAGGGATTTCCGCCGTTGCCGTCGGTTAATTTGCGGCTACTGCGCAACCCGGCCATGACTTCGCCGATCACCGAATGCCTGGCCGAGTACATCCTCGAAGGATTCAAACTTTAAAGGTCAGCATCACCGCGCACACCGCCAGAAAACCGCAGAACAAGCCGCGCAGCACCCGCTCCGGCAGCGCGTGGGCAACTTTCACGCCCCAACTGATACTCAACAGGCCACCCACCGCCAGTGGAACGCCGATCATCCAGTCCACTTCGTGGTGCCAGGCGTAGGTGACCAGGGTGACGCCGGTGCTGGGCAACGCCAAGGCCAGGGACAGGCCTTGGGCTACCACCTGGGAGGTGCCGAACAGGCTGGTCAACACCGGCGTGGCGACCACCGCCCCGCCCACTCCAAACAAACCGCCCATGGAGCCGGAGGCGGCACCCAGCACGCCAAGCCAGGGCCAGGAATACCGCATCTGCGCAGTCGGTGGCGCATTACGGGTGAACATGCGCAACAGGTTGTACGCCGACAGCGTCAGCAAGAACGCGATAAAACCGATGCGCATGGCGCCGGCATCCAGGCCGACTGCCCAGATCGAGCCGAGCCAGGCGAAGCAGAAGCCCATGACGCCCAACGGGAGCGCGTGGCGCAGTTCGATGCGGTTGCGCTGGTGGTAACGCCACAGGGCCAGCATTACGTTGGGCACCACCATCACCAGCGCCGTGCCTTGGGCAAGCTGTTGATCGAGGCCGAACAACACGCCGAGTACCGGGATCGCAATCAGCCCGCCACCAATGCCGAACAGGCCGCCTACGGTGCCGAGGGCCGCGCCCAATACCAGATACATCGCTAGATCCAACACCGCTCATTACTCCAAAAGCCCAGGCCTCGCATGCTACGCAGTCGTCTCTGGCGCGCAAAGGCACAGCAACGCACAATGGCTGTGCCAATCTCGCATAAGCGCTTGCCCATGAACCCGAATGCCCTGACCGATCAACTCGGCCTGTTTCTCGATGTACTGGAGACCGGCAGTTTTTCCGCCGCCGCCCGCCGCCATCCGCTGACCCCGTCGGCAGTGGCCCGGCGCATCGACAGCCTGGAAAACTCGGTGGGCAGCCGCTTGTTTCAGCGCAGCACCCACGCGGTGGTGCCGACCCCGGCCGGCCTGGCCTTTGCGGAGCGAGCGCGGCGAATCGTCAGCGAGTTGCAGCTGGCGCGTGCCGAGGCGGTGTCGTTGAGCCATGCGCCGGAAGGCTTGATTCGTGTGGACGCCCCGGCCGCGTTCGGGCGACGGCACTTGGCGCCGGTGATTGCGGACTTTTTGAACGTATACCCGGGGCTGGATGTGCACCTGCATTTGATCGACAGTTTCGTCGATATGCAGGGAGCGCACCTGGGCAAGGTCGACCTGGTGCTGCGCGCCGGGCATATCGTCGATACCCGCCTTATCGCCACACCCTTGGCCAGCATCGTGCGTATCGCCTGCGCCAGCCCGGCGTACCTGAAAAACCGTGGCACGCCGACCCATCCCCGGGACCTGAGCGAGCATGACGGGCTCGACTGGGACGGACTGGCGCCGATGTTCGCCTGGCGCTTTGAACTGGACGGGCGCCGCGCCACCTATCGCCCGCGGCGCATTCGCATGAGTGCCAATAACGCTGAAGCGCTGCTCTCGGGCGCTCTCGCCGGGCTGGGTATTGCGCATTTACCGACCTGGCTGGCCAGTGAATACCTGGTGCGTGGCGAACTGCTGCCACTGTTTTGCGAAAACGGCCTGCCCAGCCCGGAAACCACCGGCATCTATGCCCTGCGCCTGGAACAGCAGGCCAATGCCCGTAGCCGGTTGTTGCTGGAATACCTCAAGTCGCGCTTCAGCCCCGTGCCACCGTGGGATCTGGCACTGCAAAGCGGCCTGGTCTGACTACTCGGCCAGAATTATCTGGCGCATTAAAGATTTGCCCGCTAGATTCCAGCCCAGACACGCTTTTTCGAGGCACCGCCATGAGCAAAAATCCCGCCCCTTGCGAATCCCTGATGCTGGACAACCAGCTGTGTTTCGCCCTGCACTCCACTTCGCTGCTGATGACCAAGGTTTACAAGCCTTTGCTGCAAGCCCTCGGCCTGACCTATCCGCAGTACCTGGCCATGATGGTGCTGTGGGAAGAAGATGGTTTGACCGTCGGCGAAATCAGCAGCCGTCTGCTGACCGATCCGGGCTCCCTGACACCCTTGCTCAAGCGCCTGGAAGCCGAAGGCCTGCTCAGCCGCACCCGCAGCCGTGAAGATGAGCGCGTGGTAGTGGTGGAGCTCACCGCCGCCGGCCGCGGCTTGCAGGAAAAAGCCAAGGGGATTCCCCACTGCATCCTCGGCGCCAGCGGCCTGGAGCTGGAGCAGTTGCGCACGTTGCAAAGCGATTTGATTGCATTGCGGGGAAAGCTGCAGGCTAACGTCTGACGCGGTAGACCAAACGCCAACTACCAAATGTGGGAGTTGGCTTGCCTGCGATCGTGGTACTTCAGTCATGAATACATCGACTGACACACCGTAATCGCAGGCAAGCCAGCTCCCACATTTGTTTGTGTGGTGGGCCAGTAGATTACGCATTGCAAAATTTTTTGTAATTTATCTTGCGCACTAAACATTAGCGCTATACATTTGCCTCGCCAACTACTTAGCGCGCAAACATTTAGCGCTAACAACCCAAGAGGACGACACCATGCAAACTCTCTATACCGCAGTAGCCACCGCCACCGGCGGCCGTGATGGTCGTGCGGTTTCCAGCGACAACATCCTCGACGTCAAACTTTCTACCCCCAAAGAGCTGGGCGGTGCCGGCGGCCAAGCCACCAACCCTGAACAACTGTTTGCCGCCGGCTACTCGGCCTGCTTTATCGGTGCCCTGAAGTTCGTCGCCAGCCAGACCAAGCGCAAAATCCCGGATGACGCTTCGATCACCGCCCACGTCGGCATTGGTCAAATCCCCGGTGGTTTCGGCCTGGACATCGACCTGCACGTGAGCCTGCCGGGCCTGGCCCAAGATGATGCGCAAAGCCTGGTCGATGCCGCTCACCAAGTCTGCCCATACTCCAACGCCACCCGTGGCAACGTCGATGTGCGCCTGCACGTGACGGTCTGATTAATAAACGCCCATAAAAAAACCCGACGCCAGGTCGGGTTTTTTTCGTATCGGCAGGGCCAGAATTACTTCTTGGCGCGACCTTTGTACGAACCGCCTTCGCGGGTGTCGATCTCGATCATGTCGCCGATCTCGATGAAGTCTGCAACGGCCAGTTCGGTACCGTTTTTCAATTTGGCAGGCTTCATTACCTTGCCCGAAGTGTCGCCGCGAGCGGAACCTTCGGTGTAGTCAACCTGACGCACGATGGTGGTCGGCAGCTCTACGGAAACCAGGCGGTCTTCAAAGAAGATAGCTTCGCAGACGTCTTCCATACCTTCTTCCACGAACGGCAGAACGGCTTCGATATCTTCAGCGTTCAGTTCGTACATGGTGTAGTCGGAAGTGTCCATGAACGTGTAGGTGTCGCCGCTGATGAAGGACAGGGTCGCTTCTTTGCGGTCGAGGATCACGTCGTCCAGTTTGTCATCGGCGCTGTAGACGATCTCGGTCTTGTAACCGGTCAGCAGGTTCTTCAGCTTGGTCTTCATGATTGCGCTGTTACGACCAGACTTGGTGAACTCAGCTTTCTGAACCAGCCAAGGGTCGTTTTCGAGACGGATCACTGTACCGGGTTTCAGTTCTTTACCAGTTTTCATTGCGTATATCCGAAATTTGGATGGGATTTACAAAAATCAAGGTCGCGTATCATATCCAACTTTCATAAAACTGTACCAGCGCCGTCGCAAGATCGGCCTGCAAGCCTTGTTCCAGACACCACGTCTCGGCGTTCTGAGACACCTCAGCCCAGTGCTCCAGCAGCATTTTCCACGGTTGTGCCATATCGCCATCAGCGTTCCAGGCTTGCCAGAGCGCAACCAGCGCGGCTTTGGCTGCCGGCGATAAGGCCGCGGTGTAGAGCTCGAGAAAAGCATCAAGCTTGTCCAGGTGGATGTCTTCATCCTGGCGATAGATGTGCCACAACAACGGGCGCCCGGCCCACTGGGCGCGTACGAACGAGTCTTCGCCGCGCACGGCGTTGAAGTCGCAGCACCACAGCAGGCGGTCATATTGTTCCTGGCGTACGAACGGTAGTACCTGCACGGTCAGGGCATCACGCTGATGGATATCCCCCACCGCCAGCCCTTCTACGCCGAGCCAACGCTGTACATCGCCGAGGATCCGCCCTTCCGGCACCAATAGATGAGTGGCACGCCCGTCCGTCGCCAACACCTCCAGCCAACTGGCGAGCCCGGCGTTTTCGTAGGCAAACAGCGACATCAACCGTGCACCGATCGCAGGAAATACGCCCAGCGCTTGCAGGAATTGTTGCTGCGCGGCGCGATCCTGCTGAAAGGCATGACGCTGCTCCAGCAAGCCGGACTCTCGCAGCAACCCACCCGTACCCGAACGAAAGCCAGGGAAGAAAAAGTACTTCTGCACGCCCTTGAACTTCACCGACGGCAAGCGATGGCACCCCACCACCCAGTCTTCAGCGCTAAGGTAATCCAGGTTCATCCACAACGGCGTGCGTTCCCGCGCGGCCATGGCTTCCATATAATCGGGCGGCAACTGGCAAGCGAAAGCGGCAATCACGACATCGGCAGAGGGCGTGTCGTGCCACGGCGCCGGCCAGTGGCGAACCTCCACACCCTCTTGCCATTGCTGGTCCAGTCGCACATCAATTTCGGGGCACATGCGCTCGAAGGCGCGCAGGTCATCGACCCACAAGCGCACTTCGCACCCATGCTCCACCACCAATTGCCGGGCCAGGCGCCAGGTCACGCCAATGTCGCCGTAGTTGTCGACGACGCTGCAAAAAATATCCCAGCGGGCTTTCATTCCGGGCTCCAACGCTCAAAGGCTCGATTGTCCGCATAAATGCGCTGATGCAGAAGGCTTGATCGCGATTATTCTGCACAGTGGCTGTGCGACAATCGTCGTCACGCCGCAACTATCTGCCAGGAGACAATCATGTCTGATCGTCCGTTATCGCTGTTCAAGCTCAGTATGGCTGTGGCTTTTGGCCTGTGGCTTGGGTTTATCGCCATCGTGCTGACCGCGTGGCTGGCATCGCGCTACGTGTTTGTGCAAACCCTGGCGCCGGTTGCTCAGGCGGTTCAACAATTGGGCAAGCCCGCGGTTGTTGCGCCGGAGCCACCGAACCGCATGTTCGAGCAGTATCAGGAGAACCTGCGCAAGCAGGAACAACAGCAAACCCTGGACCAGGCGCGTAACAATGCGCGCAACCTGTCCAACCCCAAATGCCAGTTCTGGCTGCAGCAGGACCAGAACGCCCCCAATGAAAAGAGCAAGGCGAACGTCCTGCAATTTTGCGAATGATCAAGCACAGCCATGAATAAATACGCCGTTCACCAGTTGGTCCTGGAAAAGCTCACCGTCGACCTCGACATCGCCCAGCGCGCCGCGCAGACCGCCTACGAAACCGCGACCCACGAAGAAAACATTGCGGAAAACAAGTACGACACGCTGGGGCTGGAAGCTTCCTACCTGGCGGCCGGGCAGGCCAAACGCGTCGAGGAAATCAAACAGGCGCTGACGCTGTGCCACACCCTGCAACTGCGTGCTTATGATGATCAGCGCGGCATAGAAGTCGGTGCGCTACTGGGTCTGGAAGACGAGAACGGTCGCCAGCAGTGGCTGTTCCTGGCGCCGGATGCAGCAGGTCTGAAAGTGGATGTGGTGGGGCAACCGATAACCGTCATCACCCCGCGCTCGCCTCTGGGCAAAAGCCTGTTGGGCAAGTTCGAAGGTGATGAGGTGGAGATTCTGGTGGCAGGCGCTCGGCAACATTTTACGGTTACCGAGGCCAAATAAACCACTCAGTGGACGGGCAATTCTACGCCGTCGAACAGCTCTTCCAGTTCCTGCTTGTTGTGGCACTGGATCGCCTTGGCCATGACTTCGCGGGTCAAGTGCGGTGCGAACTTCTCGATGAAATCGCACATGAAGCCGCGCAGGAATGTGCCACGACGGAAGCCGATTTTGGTCACGCTGGACTCGAACAGCTCACTGGCGTCGAGTACCACCAGGTCTTTGTCGAGGTTGGTGTCGACCGCCATCTTGGCGACGATCCCCACGCCCAGGCCCAGGCGCACGTAAGTCTTGATCACGTCGGCGTCGGCGGCGGTGAACACCACTTTCGGGGTGAGGCCGCGATGGCTGAAGGCTTCGTCGAGCTTGGAGCGGCCGGTAAAACCGAACACGTAAGTCACGATCGGGTATTCAGCCAGGGCTTCCAGGGTCAACTTCGGCAGCTTGGCCAGCGGGTGACCCTGGGGCACGACGACGCAACGGTTCCAGCGGTAGCACGGCATCATCACCAGGTCGCCGAACAGCTCCAGGGCTTCGGTGGCAATGGCGAAGTCAACGGTGCCATCAGCGGCCATCTCGGCGATCTGCATCGGCGAACCCTGGTGCATGTGCAACGCCACGTCGGGGTACTGCTTGATGAAATCGCGGATCACCGGCGGCAAGGCATAACGCGCCTGGGTGTGGGTGGTGGCGATCGACAGGGTGCCTTTCTTCTCGTTGGAGAACTCCTGGGCAATCTGCTTGATGCTTTCGACTTTACGCAGGATCTCACCGGCGGTGGTGATGATGCGCTCGCCAGCCGGGGTGACGCGGGTCAGGTGCTTGCCGCTGCGCGCGAACACTTCGACGCCCAGCTCGTCTTCGAGCAGGCGGATCTGCTTGCTGATACCGGGTTGCGAGGTGTAGAGGCTTTGAGCGGTAGCGGAAACGTTGAGGTCGTGGTGCGCCACTTCCCAGATGTAGCGCAGTTGTTGAAGCTTCATAGATGTCCCTCAAAGCAAATAGACGCCACGGGTATCAGCGACGGTATATAACTATATTAAAGGTCAGACGGATAAATCTAGAACTTTTTATCGTTTTTACCGATCAACTGTCATCACTGCGCCGACGCTGCAGCGACGGCACCATGTAAACCGGCACTGTCGCCAGTTGCAGCACCCTCGCTGCCGTGCGCCCAAGCGGTGTGGCGGCGGCGGTTGCATGGCTGTGACTACCTACGATCAGCAGGTCGACGGAAAGTTTACGCAGCTGGTCGAGAATCACCTCGCACGGGTCCCCCTGAATCACACGCACCGAGCGAATCAACTTCAAGTCTTGCTCCCCGTCCCCCAACTCCTCGCGGAAACTGTCCAGTACCCGCTGCTCAATCGTCGCCATTACGGTGTTAAGCCCCTGGCTCTGCCATTCACTCAAGGCTTTCTCATCAAGATAGCTCTGCAACACCGATTCGGCGAACAGCCCAATCGGCTCGACCACATGGATCACATACAAATCCGCCTTGAACGTTCGGGCCAGCGCCAGCGCGTGTTGCATGACATAAGGCGCATACAGACCAAGGTCCGTGGCATACAGCATCGAACGAATCATAGAACCTCCTGGACTGCCAGGATGGCGGGGATTGAATGAGCTTAGCAGCGCCTTGACGACTTCGGCTGACTTAGCGCTCGGTCTGGATTTTCAACTCATTACTGATGCCATGGGGCACATGCCCGGTGGCCACCACCTCCCTGGCTTTCTCACAATGACCGGCCTGGTCATCGAAAAACACGTCAGCGGCAAACGCCTCCAGAAATGCAGATTTCTCCAGGCCGCCAAGGAACAGCGACTCGTCCAGGCGGATATCCCATTCGCGCAATGTGCGAATCACGCGCTCATGGGAGGGCGCAGAACGCGCCGTCACCAGCGCCGTGCGGATCGGGCACGCGTCATCCGCGAACTCACGTTGCAACAGGTTGAGCGCCGCAAGGAAGCCCTTGAACGGACCGCCGTGCAAAGGCTGGCGCGCCGACTCGCGCTCGCTGGCCTGAAACGCCTCCAGCCCGCCGGCCTGGTACACACGCTCCGACTCATCGGAAAACAGCACTGCATCACCGTCGAACGCAATCCGCAGTTCTTCACTCGATGCCCGACGCGCACCGCCCGACAGAATCGTCGCCGCCGCAAAACCGGCATCGAGTGCGCTGCGCACGTCTTCAGCATGGGTCGAAAGAAACAGATGGCAACCAAATGCAGCCAAATAAGGATAGGGACTACGCCCGCCGACGAAAGCAGCACGGGAAATATCCAGACCGTAATGCTGGATCGAATTGAACACCCGCAAGCCGGTATCGGCACTGTTGCGCGACACCAACACCACCTCGACGCGAGCACGCCCCAGGCTGGCGTTAAGACTGAGCAACTTCTTGACCAGTGGGAACGCGTCGCCGGGCTCGAGGGTTTCTTCCTCGTGTTCGATCTGGTATTTGCGGTAAGCCTCCACACCTTCGGCCAGGTAGACCTTGTGACTGTCGCTCAGGTCGAACAGTGCCCGCGACGAAATCGCCAGCACCAACTTGTCGCCCAATCCTTTCGCCATGGTGTGCCCCCCCCCGAATCAGCGGTTGTGCCGATCAATAAAACTCAATGCCTGATAAAGCGCTTCCATGCGTGGCAATTCGCAACCTGCGGCTTTGGCGGCGGCCAGTGGCCGTGCGTAAATCGCCGCCAACTCCAGCGGGCGTTTGTGCACATGGTCGTGGTACATGCTCGGCAGGTAGTCAACCATGGTTTCGGTCATGGCGAACATCTGCTCGGCATAACTGGCAGGGATTTCATGACCGCAGGCATGGGCGCCCTTCACCACTTCAGCCATCAATGCCTGGATCAGTTCGCGGCTCGATTCATCCGCCATCATTGCGGTAGTGCCGGTACCCAACAACACGGAGAGGCCGTTGTAAGGCACATTCCACACCAGCTTGTGCCAGCGGGCCAAGTGGACGCTGGCCATGGCCTGGGACTCGATACCGGCCTTGTGAAAGAGCGCGGCGCCCTCTTCGACAATCGCCTTCTGGCGCGCCTCATCATTGGCCGCCGTGCCACTGTGATAGCCCAGATTGACCCGGCCCAGGGCCTGATGCTCGACGACGCCAGGCGCAGCACGATGCACGCCGATATAACACAGGCCGCCCAGCAGGTGCAGCGACGGCGGCAGGTGTTCACGCAGGCTGTCTTCGACGTCGAGGCCGTTTTGCAACAGCACCACCCTGGCGTCCGGCGCTGCGACCTGAGCGATGGTCGGGGCCAGGTCCACATTGCCGGTGGACTTGGTCCCGACCAACAGCCAATCGCAGGCAGGCATATCGGCGGCGCGGGCATAAGCCTGCACCGGGTGCAGGTGCAACTGGCCATGCAGCGTGCTGTTGAGGCGCAGGCCATGTTCGCTGACCGCTGCATATTCGCTGCGCAACAGAAAGTGCACATCGAACCCGGCCCGCGCCAGCATCACCCCATAGAACCCACCGATCGCGCCGGTGCCAATAATGCCAATACGTGGAGACGACTCGGGTGCAACTGCGCTCATGGCAAATCCTCTGGTGTGCGGGTGAGTGCGTGATTCACCGCGTCGGTAAGGTCTTTATTCGTAAGGCGTGACTGTAATTGCCCAAGAAATTGACCCTCGCACACGAGGAACAACGCGGGCAAATGAAAGATCTGGTAGCGCTCGACCGCTCCGCCGTTGTGCCCGGCATCGACCCAGCACACGCGGTCCACCGGCAACGTCCAACTCGGTAACTGCTGGCGTGCCCAGCGGCAACTGGAGCAGCCTACGCTGGTAAACACCACCAGCGAAATACCTGGCAATCCCAGCAATTGCTGGTCAATATCCAGGTCGGTCAATTCCTGTTCCTTCACTATACTGCTGCCACTGCCGTCAACTGGACGGCGCTCGGAGTCCGTGTACATGGGTCGTTTTTTACCTCACCCTGATGATGTCGCTGTCGAGTTGATCCAACGTCCCTCCCCTGCCATTCCCCGGCAACGCCTGCACACTATCGGCCTGGGCGGCGTAGCCTGCAATTGCCCGCGTGCCTTGCGCCAGGGCACAGCCGTTGATTTGTACATCCCGTCCCTTGGCGCCACCGCCCGTTATCCGGGCTATGTAGCCTGGTGCCGCAAAGTCGACCAGGGCTATCGCGTCGGCATCTCTTTTACCGATGAGCACGCGTTGTTCGGTGCACGAATGGGCGAGCAAGTGTGCCAGATAGAACGCTACTGTCGCCTGCACGAAGACACGGAGCCGACCCCTGCCCAGCTCGAAGCCATGGCCCGCGAGTGGGTCTCGCGCCATGCCGTTGAGTTCTCCCACGAGGCTTTTGTGGCGCCAGCGCTGGATTAAAGCCGGTTTTGCCCATTGTCGCGGGCCCGTGTTACGCGCTAAGGTTCCTCCCCCCTGCATTCAAATCATGCTGTGCTCCGCCGCACGGGGATGGCTGGCGGCCGGCACCCGTGACCCTGACGAGTAACACGATGGCTGATTTACCGATCAATGACCTAAACGTCGAATCCAACGAGACCCTGATCACGCCCGATCAGCTCAAGCGCGAAATCCCTCTGAGCGACGCTGCCCTGCAGACCGTCACCAAGGGCCGCGAAGTCATCCGTGACATTCTCGACGGCACCGACCACCGCCTCTTCGTCGTCATCGGGCCGTGCTCGATCCACGACCTCAAGGCGGCCCACGAATACGCCGAGCGGCTCAAGGTACTGGCGGCGGAAGTGTCCGACACCCTGTACCTGGTGATGCGCGTCTATTTCGAAAAACCGCGGACCACCGTCGGCTGGAAAGGCTTGATCAACGACCCGTACCTGGACGACTCGTTCAAGATTCAGGACGGCTTGCACATTGGTCGTCAGTTGCTGCTGGACCTCGCCGAAATGGGCCTGCCCACCGCCACCGAAGCCCTCGACCCGATCTCCCCGCAATACCTGCAAGACCTGATCAGCTGGTCGGCCATCGGCGCGCGCACCACCGAATCCCAGACCCACCGCGAAATGGCGTCCGGCCTGTCTTCGGCCGTGGGCTTCAAGAACGGCACCGATGGCGGCCTGACGGTCGCGATCAACGCACTGCAATCGGTGTCCAGCCCGCACCGTTTCCTGGGTATCAACCAGGAAGGTGGCGTGTCCATCGTCACCACCAAGGGCAACGCCTATGGCCACGTGGTATTGCGCGGTGGCAACGGCAAGCCGAACTATGATTCGGTCAGCGTTGCACTGTGCGAACAGGCGCTGAACAAAGCCAAGATCAAGCCGAACATCATGGTCGACTGCAGCCACGCCAACTCCAACAAGGACCCGGCCCTGCAACCGCTGGTGATGGAAAACGTCGCCAACCAGATTCTTGAAGGCAACCAGTCGATTATCGGTTTGATGGTCGAGAGCCACTTGAACTGGGGCTGCCAGGCGATTCCAAAAGACCTGGCCGACTTGCAGTACGGCGTGTCGATCACCGATGCCTGCATCGACTGGGCCGCCACCGAAACCACCCTGCGCAGCATGCACGCCAAGCTCAAGGACGTGTTGCCCAAACGCAAACGCACCTGAACCACGCAATTGCGCACACAAAAACGCCGGGCTAAGCCCGGCGTTTTTGTGTGCGACTGATCAGTTACAGCTTCGCGGCATGGCGCTGGTGGCGCTCCATGTAGCGTTCGACGTAGGAGCACGAAGGGATGACTGTGTACCCGGCGTCTTCTGCGAACTTCAACGCTTCCTCGGTCAACGCAGCAGCAATGCCGCGGCCCCGCAGTGCGTTGGGCACGAAGGTACGATAGATGTCCAGGGTCTGCTTCCCGAGGTCCATATAGGTCAGATAGGCACGATGACCGTCCACATTGGTCTCGAACTGATGACCAGCCTGGTCATGGTGGATGGACAACGCCTCGCTCATCACTACTCCTCGCGGGTCTTGAATTTCGACCCCTACCTTACCGATGTTTTTCCGGCGAAGGAACATCTACGCCACCCCGTGCCGGTTTCGACAACGAGAAAACCTATAGCGCTCACAACCAGCACGTAGAGAATAGTAGGCACCAATCCTGCAATAGCTCAAGGCGCACTCGTCATCCCCTGCCGCTGGTGGTTACAGAAAGAGCCTCGATCAATCAGCAATCGATAGCCTGAACATTGCCGGCAGTTGAAGCTTGAGACGAACTGCCGCTCTTAAAGTCACCTCTACATGCGCAAAAGATACCGGGTGAGGCAAAGGCAACCTGAAAAAAAGTGTCAACGTCGATATATAAATCTTCACGTGTTTGGCAGGCCCAACACATGCGGGCCGGACCTTTCAGCTTGGATCCAGTTCCCACTGATATGAAAATTTCCGGAGGGTTTTTATACAAACCCCCAAAAGATTAGCCAAAATAGATTCGGCGCAAGAATTTTTTTTGCTTCTTGCGCTACGTCAGTTTACTTACTACAAGTAATGAGTAGTATGTACGCCGGCTATCAGCTCACTCTGAGAAAGTAGCCATTTAATAGAAAGTCCTTGAAGGGGAACACGATGAACAACGTTCTGAAATTCTCTGCTCTGGCTCTGGCCGCAGTTCTGGCTACCGGTTGCAGCAGCGTCTCCAAAGAAACCGAAGCTCGTCTGACTGCAACTGAAGACGCAGCAGCTCGCTCCCAGGCTCGTGCAGACGAAGCCTACCGTAAAGCTGATGAAGCTCTGGCTGCTGCTCAAAAAGCACAACAGACTGCTGACGAAGCTAACGAGCGCGCTCTGCGCATGCTTGAAAAAGCAAGCCGCAAGTAATAATCCTTCGGGGTTGTTATCAAGCCGATCCATTCTTGGATCGGCTTTTTATTGCCCGCAATTCAGCCCTGAATCGCGCGCAATAAGAAGCCCGCCGCAGCGCAAGGCCAGGGCGGGCGTTTGATCGAGCCCGCTTATTGCTGCAGGTCGACCGGCGTACTCGACACCACTGGCGCGTTGCCGCCCGGCACACCAATCTCCGTTGGCAAACCATCTTCCGCCGCCACCACGTCACGCACCTGATCCCAATTGACCCGCAGGTTATTGGCCAAATCTTCGCGCTTGAGCAAGGCGTTGATCACTGCGGTGTGCTTGTCGACGACCGACGGTGTGCCGTCATCATTGAGCGGCGTATGCGCTTCCAGGTAGACCTTGCCGCCACTGCTGCCGAACTTGTAGGCATCGCTGATGATGCGCACCGACGTGCCAACCGGCACCATGCTCGCCATTTCCAGCACGTTGTTGTTGAACATGCGGAAGCAGCCGTGGCTTGTACGCGTGCCGATACCAAATTTCATGTTGGAACCGTGGATCAGATACCCCGGCGTGCCCAACGTGAACTTGAACGGCCCCAGCGGGTTATCCGGACCGGCCGGCACCACGTTAGGCAGCGGGTCGCCGTTGGCGGCATGCTCGGCCTTGATCGAGGCGGGTGGCGTCCAGGTCGGGTTGGGGATCTTGCCCGTGATGGTGGTGTGCGCGACGGGTGAACCCCAGCCCTCGCGGCCAATCCCCAACGGGAACGTGTAAACCACGTTCTGGCCCTTGGGATAGTAATAAAGCCGGTATTCCGCCAGGTTGATCACAATGCCTTCGCGGGGGCCAGGCGGCAGGATGAAACGCGTGGGCAGCACAATTTCCGTACCCGCGCCGGGCAACCAGGCATCGACACCCGGGTTGGCCGCGACCATTTCCGAATAGCCCAGGTCATAGGTAGTACCCAGGTCGGCGAAGGTGTCTTCGTACTTGGCCTTGATCACCTGGACCTGACCAACGATGTCTTCACCCGGCGGTGGCAAGGGCAACTGCAAGGCTGACGCCGAACCGGCCGCACAAAGCGCAGCGAGAGACAGGCAGCAGGTAACGACGGAAAGGCGCGACAACATCCGGGAAATCCTTCGCAGAACGACGGGTAGGAAAAAACTGATTGTATACGTGAAGCGCGCTTCAAGCATCAGTCTGCCCTGCTGCTATTCGAAGCGCAGTTCCGGCCAGATCAGCGGCGTGCCGCGCTTTTGCGATTCGAGAATCGCCCGGCACAATGGGCACAACCGCTGGTCCTGAAAGATCGAGCGACCCACCGACGACCAGCGCGGTTGCGCCGGCAATAATGTGCCGCAGAGTGTGCGGTCGATCGAGCCGCCCAACTCCAGTTGACGCGCCACCAGATGCACCCGGACTTCCTGGCAGGCGAACAGATCCAGCTGCTCGTCAGGCTCGATCAGTTGGTAGTTGAACAGGGACCAGGCAGGGCGCGACATCGGGGGCTCCAGATCGGGGGGGCGCCACCTTAGCCGAAAGCCTGCCGCTAGAAAAGCGTCATAGCAGCGGTTTTAGCGTCGGCCAGACATTTTCCAGCAACTTGCCCTGGGCGCCGACCGCTGGGTGAAGCTGATCCGCCTGCATCAGTTCCGGGTGACCGCCGATTCCCTCGAGAAAAAACGGCACCAATGGGACACTTTTCTCCTTGGCCAAGGCCCCGTACACCTCGGCAAATGCCGTGGTGTATTTCGGCCCGTAATTAGGTGGCAACTGCATGCCCAACAGCAGCACCTTGGCACCACCGGCCTTGGACTGGTCAATCATCGACGCAAGATTTTGTTTCAATTGCGCGGGCGGCTGGCCGCGCAGACCGTCATTGCCGCCCAACTCGAGGATCACGACATCTGGCTTATGCTCTGCAAGCGCCGCCGGCAGCCGCGCCAGGCCTCCGGCACTGGTGTCGCCGCTGATGGAGGCATTAACCACTTTATCGTCGAAACCTTCGCTCTTGAGCCGTTGTCCCAACAACGCTACCCACCCTTTGCTGGTATCCAGTCCGAAACCGGCACTGATACTATCCCCAACGATCAGGACTGTACCCGCCGCTGCGTTCTGGGCCATGCACATCAAGGCCAGGCCAGCACTCAAAAACCACATTCGCATCGGATTCTCCATGGGCGCAAGCATTCTCACCGCGCGAAACCTTAGCAAAGTGGTTCCCAGCGCGGAAGGTGAACTGACTATCCTGCACGAACTGAGCCTGGAACTGAACAAGGGCGATAGCCTGGCGATCGTCGGCAGTTCCGGTTCCGGCAAATCCACCCTCCTCGGCCTGCTGGCCGGCCTCGACCTGCCCAGCAGCGGTGAAGTCACCCTCGCCGGCCAAGCCTTGAGCACCCTCGACGAAGACCAGCGCGCGCGCATTCGTGCCGAGCACGTGGGTTTCGTTTTTCAATCGTTTCAGCTGCTCGACAGCCTCAACGCCCTGGAAAACGTCATGCTGCCGCTGGAACTCGACGGTCGCAAAGACGCCCGGGAACGCGCCAGGTACCTGCTGGAGCGCGTCGGCCTGGGCCAACGGCTGACCCACTCGCCACGCCAGCTTTCCGGTGGCGAGCAACAGCGGGTCGCCATCGCCCGGGCCTTTGCCGCCGAGCCGGAGGTGCTGTTTGCCGATGAGCCTACCGGCAACCTCGACAGCCACACCGGCGAGCGCATCAGCGACCTGTTGTTCGAGCTCAATAAAGAGAGCGGCACGACCTTGGTGCTGGTCACCCACGACGAGCGCCTGGCCCACCGTTGCCGACGCCTGATCCGCCTTGAAGCCGGCCTGATGGTCGCGCCCCTGGAGCCTTGATGGCACGTATGCCGCTGTTGCGCCTGTTCAGCCTCGCCATGCGC
Organism: Pseudomonas sp. M5A4_2d; assembly: GCF_053345295.1. Lineage (NCBI taxonomy): Bacteria > Pseudomonadati > Pseudomonadota > Gammaproteobacteria > Pseudomonadales > Pseudomonadaceae > Pseudomonas > Pseudomonas sp. M5A4_2d. The sequence continues at coordinate 136,014 of NZ_JBKEZW010000011.1, forward strand.
CAATTACTGCGTGACGCCCGCGCCGGCGAATTGCGCGTGTTGTTTTTCGCCTTGCTGGTGGCGGTGACGGCCAGCACGGCCATCGGCTACTTCGGCGCACGCCTCAATGGCGCCATGCTGTTGCGTGCCACCGAGTTCCTCGGTGCCGACCTGGTGCTCGAAGGCAGCTCGCCGGCACGTCCCGAACAAATCAGATCCGGGACCGAACTGGGCCTGGATCACGCGCGCATCGTCGAATTCTCCAGTGTTATCGCCACGGATAACGGCATCCAGCTCTCCAGTATCAAGGCGGTCAACGAGCAGTACCCGTTGCGTGGCGAGCTGAAAAGCGCGACAGAGCCCTTCGGTGCCGAAACCCCGGGAGGCGGCCCAAAACCCGGCGAAGCCTGGGTGGAGGCACGGCTGTTGACGGCGCTGAACCTGAAGGTCGGCGACAGCATCGACGTGGGTATGAAAACCCTGCGACTGGCTCGCATCCTGACCTACGAACCCGACCGCGCCGGCAACTTCTACAGCCTCACGCCTCGGGTGATGATCAACCTTTCGGACCTGGACGCGACCGGTGTGGTGCAGCCCGGCAGCCGCGTAAGCTACCGCGAACTGTGGCGTGCCCCCCAAGGCAGCACGGCGCTGCAAACCTATCGCGACCTGGTCAAGCCAGGCCTTGCCGCCAACCAGCGCCTGCAGGATTCGCGAGACGGCAACCAGCAGATCGGCGGCGCCCTGGGCAAGGCCGAACGTTACTTGAACATGGCCAGCCTGGTGGCGGTACTGCTGGCCGGCGTGGCCGTGGCGCTGTCGGCCAACCGGTTTGCCAGCCGACGTTTCGACGCCAGTGCACTGCTGCGCTGCCTCGGGTTGTCACGCCGCGAAACGATGGTGTTGTTCAGCCTGCAACTGTGCGTACTGGGCCTATTGGCGAGCCTGACCGGTGCCGTGCTCGGTTGGCTGGCGCAATTTGGCCTGTTCTATTTCCTGCACGACCTGTTGCCGGCCGACGTGCCGCCCGGCGGTCTGCTGCCGGCAGTTGCAGGCATCGGCACCGGGCTGGTTGCCCTCGCCGGCTTCGCCCTGCCGCCGTTGGCGGCGCTGGGCCGCGTGCCACCGCTGCGGGTATTGCGCCGTGACATGCTGCCGATACCTTCCAGCACCTGGATGGTGTACGGCGCCGCACTGTTCGCCCTCGGCCTGATCATGTGGCGCCTGAGCCTCGATCTGGTGCTGACCTTTGCGTTGCTGGGCGGCGGCGTGATGGCGGCGCTGATCCTCGGCGGCCTGCTCTTGTTGTTGCTGCAAAGCTTGCGACGGCTATTGGCGCGCGCCTCCCTGCCCTGGCGCCTGGGCTTGGGCCAATTGCTGCGTCACCCACTGGCGGCGGCCGGTCAGTCCCTGGCGTTTGGGCTAATCCTGTTGTCCATGGGCTTGATCGCCCTGCTGCGCGGTGAACTGCTCGACACTTGGCAAAACCAGCTGCCCAAGGACGCCCCCAACTATTTCGCCCTGAATATCCTGCCGGCCGACAAGGACGCCTTTGGCGCGCGCCTGCTGGACCTGCAGGCGCAAGCGGCGCCGCTGTATCCGGTGGTGCCGGGCCGGTTGATCAGCATCAATGGCGAACCCGTGCAGCAAATCGTCAGCAAAGACTCCAGCGGTGACCGTGCCGTGCAGCGCGACTTGAGCTTGACCTGGGCGGCCGACCTGCCGCCGGGCAACGTCCTGACCGCAGGTTCCTGGTGGTCGCAGCAACCGGGCGATGAAATCCCTGGGGTGTCGGTAGAAGCCAAGGTCGCCGAAAGCCTGAAGCTCAAGCTGAACGATCACCTGGTGTTCACCATCGGTGGGGAGAATCGCGAAGCGCGGGTCACCAGCCTGCGGACCATCAACTGGGATAACTTCCAGCCCAACTTCTTCATGATCTTCCAGCCGGGCACGTTGAAGGACCTGCCCGCCACCTACCTGACCAGCTTCTACCTGGCGCCTGGGCACGACCAGCAGATCGTCGACCTGTCCCGAGCATTCCCGGCAGTCACGATATTGCAGGTCGAAGCCTTGCTGGAGCAGTTGCGCAGCATTCTCGCCCAAGTGACCCTGGCGGTGGAGTACGTATTGCTGTTTGTGTTGGCTGCCGGGATGGCCGTGTTGTTTTCGGGCCTGCAGGCCACGCTGGATGAGCGAATTCGCCAAGGTGCGCTGTTGCGTGCACTGGGCGCCGAGCGCAGGTTGCTGGTCAAGGCTCGGCGGATCGAGTTCGGCTTGCTGGGCGCGGTCAGTGGCCTGCTAGCGGCCCTGGGCACGGAACTGGTGACATGGGTGCTGTACCGCTACGCCTTCGACCTGGTATGGCATCCACATGCGTGGCTGCTGCTGCTGCCAGTGATAGGTGCCGTGCTGATCGGCGGTGCCGGTGTATTGGGTACGCGCCGCGCGCTGAATGCCAGCCCGTTGACCGTACTGCGCGAAGGCTGAAACGACCGATGGCCAGCACGCGAAATCGCGTGCCGGCCATCGTCTACTTCACATACTCGATACCGGTAATCCACCAGCACACCTCACCATTCGGTGTCTGCACGATAGCCTCATCGTCGACTTCCTTGCGCAACAGCGCCCGGGCCATGGGTGAGTCGATGGAGATGTAATCCATGCGCTCATAGATTTCGTCATAGCCGACGATTCGAAAACGCTTGGTCTCTCCCTGCTCATTTTCGATATCGACCCAAGCGCCGAAGAACACCTTGCCTTCCTGCTCAGGCATGTACTCCACCACCCGCATGTCTTCCAGACGCTTGCGCAAGTAGCGCACGCGCCGATCAATCTCACGCAGCAGTTTCTTGTTGTATTGGTAATCCGCGTTCTCGCTGCGATCTCCGAGGGAAGCCGCCCAGGTCACCTTGCGGGTGGTATCCGGACGTTTTTCACGCCACAGGTAATCCAGCTCTTTTTTCAGCGCTTCATGACCTTCTTTGGTAATCAGCTTGGTACTCAAACGCTTGCATCCCCAGACAATGTCCAATGGTGCCGATACGCCACGGCATCATGCCTTGGCGTCGGCTGGCTGGGGTTGATAATAAATGAACCCTGAAAAGTAGCCAGACCAGAGAACCCATCGGTTCAACCCTGGCCATCCAAGGCGTGATCCAGCTCAAGGAGCACACCCTGCAGACGCTCACGCATCCCCGACACCTGCGATAGCGCCAGCGCCAACTTCTCAGCCTTCAGGCCAAACTCCAATGTCTGGTTCTGCAACTGCGTGGCGTGCTGCTCCAACTCAACACCCTTTTTATCCAACGCGCTTTGCTCTTGCTCCAGTCGAGCCTGCCACTGCTCCAGTATTTCTTCGCGTTCGATAACGGCGAGTTTCTGTTGTGCCAGCTCTTGGGCGACCTTGGCGAGGCTGGTCAGCGTGCTGTCCACCTCAACCATTGATGCATGTTCCATCTTGGCAGGGAGTTTGTGCGGCGCCGGTTCTCGGGGCTCAAGCCGAGCCGGTGGCGCACTGGGCTCGGCCGGCTCCGGCGCCTGCGTTGTCGCAACGGGAGAGTCTGGGGGTTGTGGCACGACGGGCTCGGAAACAGGCTGCTCGGCGGCCTTGGGTGGAGTCGTGGTTCGGGGTGGCGAAACCATCTGCGACGAGAAGCGAATGGACGGCACGATCAATGAAGCACTTTCGATCACAGGCAATGTGGGCGCGGACATGCCCAAGGTAATGACCTTCATGACCAAGGCTTTCTTGATCATCATTGAATGATGATCCTCAGGCCTGGCAGGTGGCAACTTGCAGCCTTTCAAATCAATGAAATGAAACGGGATCGAAGACTCGATAACCGCGCCCGTCTTAGTGCCCGAAGCTGCCGCCATCATCAGGATTTGCTTAAAGACTTGCATGGCAACTTGCAGGTCTTCCTTGGACTCCACACCGCCCAGGAAATACCGATCGAGTTTCTTGCGTAACGCCGCGATATAGACCCTCGAATTACCGGGTTCGATCTCTTCATCCAGGCTATAGACAAGAAAGTTGGAGTCGGTCTGCGCTACGGCAAACCCGCAAAGCAATGCACCGTTGACCGGTGCGTCCTGGCCGCTGCGTTCAAGAACAAGGGTACGTAGAAGCATCATGCTATTCAGGCCTCATTGCGAAAGAGTAAACCTTATATAAACGCCAGATAAACATCCGGCCATTAATAAGCTCGAAACAACGCAATTGTTTCAGCAAGTTATCCAATCTGACGTAGGACTTATCTGATAAACATGTCCCCACGTTCCCAAGTCCAATGTTTAAACGTAACCTTCTTGGCGCTCAACCGTTCATGACGGGCACATGCTCATACGCCTCGCAAAACTTATTCGGTAAACAAATGCTCGAGATAAGCAGCCTGACAAAGCACCTGGGCAAAAGAAACGTCATTACCCAACTCTCGTTTTGCGCCGAACGCCAGGAATGCATAGGCCTGTTCGGGAAGCATGGCGCAGGCAAAACCACACTGCTGAACCTGATATCCGGCGTAATAAAACCCTCTGCCGGGCATATCACTGTCCAAGGGTTCGACACTCAATCGCACCCACTTCAAGCCCGAAAAGCCCTGGGCTATCAACTCCAGGGCGGCCTCAGCCATCAGTCGATGTCGGTCAAAGGCCTGCTCAATTTCATCGCTGACGTGCGAGGTTTCAGCGGCGCTGAAAAACGCAGCCGGGTAGATCGAGCAGCCATGCGCCTGGAATTGTCCCGCGTGCTCAACGCCCCACTCGCCACGCTTTCCATCGGTTTGAAGCGCAAAGTAGCCATCGCCCAAGCGATCCTGCATACACCCGACCTGCTCTTGCTGGATGAACCGATCGAGGGGCTGGCGCCGGATCAATTGCTCAAGTTCAAGACACTTATCCAGTCCCTGGCCGAAGAAATGACGGTCATCATCGCCTCCCGTCATTGCGATGACCTTTCCAATCTCTGCACGCGCGCGCTGGTTATCGCAGACGGCCATCTTGTGGCCGACACCCCGCTGCCCGATTTGCAGCGCAACTCCCGGCATTACCAAGCCGTCACGCTGGCCGCGCAAACGCCTCTGGATTTACTGGCCCTTGCCGTATTACCCGGCGTCGCTGGCATAGAGGAGGACCGGCACACGCCAGGCACCGTGACTGTTCTCGCCATGCCGGGGCACACCATCTACCCCCCTATAAACGCACTTATCGCCAGCCGCGGCTGGAATATCACGTCACTGAGCCTGGAACCAGGGCGCCTGAACGACGTTGTTCACCGCCTTAGCCACGAGGTATCCCTTTGAAGCTGCTGCCCGTTATTTTCAAGCGTCAACTTGCCAGTTACGCCTGCACGCCAAGCACCTACCTGAGTGTTGCTGCTTTCCTGGTGCTGTGCGCTACGCTGGGGTTGTATACGAGCCCGTGGATGGAACGGGACAGCGGCGACTTGCACGTATTTTTCCAGTTGCACCCCTGGCTCTATCTGCTGCTGATTCCAATGTTATCGACACACCTGTGGGCGGACGAACGCACCACGGGCCTGCGCGACATGATGAAAACACTGCCCATTACGTCAGCAGAACGCGTAATGGGAAAATTTCTGGCCGCGTGGGTCGTGTGTGGTATCGCGTTGATGCTCACGTTTCCTATAGTGATCCTCGCCAACTGTCTCGGCACTGCCGACAACCTTGTTATCAGCTCACAATTTCTGGCCAGTTGGTTACTGGCGGGAAGCTATCTGTCTGTCGGTAGTTTTATTTGCACATTCACGCGCCAACGCCTGGTTATTTTCTTGGTGACGTTGGGTTTATTGCTGACGGCCAGCGGACTTTCTTCTGTCCTGGATGCACTCGAACATCAGGCGCCCATCTGGGTGGTAGACAGTTTGATCGCGCTTGACCCCATCTCGCGTTTCGAGACGATCGACAATGGCAAACTGACACTTCGTGACAGTTTGTACTTCATCAGCATGATCCTTGCCTTTCTCTCGGCAACGACGGTCACACTCAACTGCAAAACCAGTTGAGAAGGGAAGCAACGTATGCGATCCGTTCTTAGTACGGGCATGACACTGTTGGTCATACTGTTACTGTTCCTCGCGTTTAATCTGGCCTGGGTAAATAACCTGCCTGAGGTGCGCTGGGACTTTTCACAGCAAAAAAAACACACTTTGTCGCCCTCGGCGCGACACTTGCTCGCGACACTGGAACATCCGCTGGATTTGTATTACTTCAACTCAAGCCATGATCCAAACAGAAGCCAGGCATTAAAGCGCTACGGTGAACGCGTCGAAGACTTGCTCAATGAGTTCGAAAAAGCGTCAAAGGGCATGATTAACCTGCACGTTATTGATCCGGCACCTTATTCAGAAGATGCCTACAAAGCCGGCTTATTCGGCCTGGATGACAAGCAGGGTTTCATGGGCCTTATCGGTACCCGTGCCGGCCAGACTGCACAACGTATCGATGTATTCAGCCGCGATGACGAGCCACTGCTTGAATATGAAATCAGCCACCTGATCTACAAGTTGATGCACCCCGAACCGCCCACCATTGGCGTGCTGACGGGGCTGGCGCTGAATGAGTCTGCCGGCCGAGTGATGGCGCAGATGCATCAATATTTCAACCTTGTTAGCCTGGCATCAAGCACCTCCAAGGTGCCTGAATCGATCGGAACGCTGATGGTCGTGCACCCGCGCGCACTGCCCGAACACACCTTGTATGCGATTGAACAGTTTGTATTGAGGGGCGGCAAACTGATGATCTTCATTGATCCCGTGAGCGCGTTGGATGGGAAAACGCCATCGGCGGACTCCCGGCTCGACGGGCTACTTGCCGCGTGGGGCATACAGATGCCGACGGACAAACTACTGGTCGATCATCTCTATACCCTATCGTCTTCACTCAGCCCTGAGGCGCCGGCATTACGCCTCGCAGCCAGGTTGAACCTGCCACGGCAAGCGATGACAGCCAACGATGTGAGCACCTGGAAACTGAATGCTGTCGTCGTCTCAAGCAGCGGCGCACTTTCGCGCGTCAGGAAAGGCCGTACGACGCTGACGCCTCTGCTGCAAAGCTCCAGGCAGTCCGCATTAATGGACACTGACCGGGTCGCAGCGGCGCCTGCATTCGACTCACTCATCGACTGGACGACTCCCGGACAACGCCAGGTGATAGCGGCCCGCATCGAGGGCCCTGCCTACTCCGCATTTCCAGAGGGTGTCAGTGGACAGCCCCCTGGTTTGCAAAAAGCCGCACACATCCAGGTGGTGGTGGTCGCCGACACGGATTTGCTGATGGATTCCGTCATCAGTTCGGCGCCCAACAACAACGTGCTGTTTGTCTTGAATACATTGGATAACCTGGCTGCCCCCGACATTCTCGCGAGCATTCAACCCCGTGCGATGGCGAGCGATGCCCCCCAGGCACTGGAACAAATGCGCGAAGCCGCCGCACAGGCCTATACGCAAAAGGCGGGAGAACTGCAAAAACGGCTTGAGCAAACCGAACAGGAGTGGCAACGATTGAACCCGCCGAGAATAGATTTCGGCACCCAAGCGGTGGATACCAATACCCAGTTGCAAGCGCTCAACAAGGAGCGCCTGCGACTGCCCATGGAGTTGCAAGCACTCAAGGCCCAGGCTTACGCCTCGGTGCATCGCATGGAACGAAACCTGAAACTGCTGATGATCGGCGCGGTACCGCTGCCGTTATGCTTGATCGCCTGGGCAGTTTTTGTGTACCACCGGCGGCGGCGAGCAGTCGTTGCTAAAGCCTTCCACTGACGCCTTAACGACGCGCAATCAAGCCTTGCCGGGCAATACGAGTCAGTTGGCGAATCACCTCGTCGGCATCGCCGGCATTTGGCGCCTGAATAACCGCAAGATCAAAGCTGTTGCTGGCAAAGCGGGCCAGTGAGTCGCCATCTTCCACAAACTGGATCAGGAAGGCCGAAGGCCGCCCCGTGCGACGCGGCCAACCGTCCAGATAACGCAACAGCGTTGGCTGGTGCTTGCCGCCCAGCAGAATTCTCGGATTACGTTGAGTCAGACCCGCAGTGATCGGGGCCAGGCGTATGAGGGGGCGTAGTGCATTCATCGTGTCGTGTCTCTGCCTCAAAAGTCTGCGGGCAGGTGAGAGGCAACACCGAACCAGCGCTTTAGCGGTATTTCGAAGCCTGGCGCGCAATAAGCGCAGGCTTCTGTCGGGCTGCAATGAGTCCCAGTGGCGCCCCGCAATTAGCTGTTTAAATCGGCGCATGAACAGCATCCTAGAGAAGCCGATGGGGCGGTGTCAAGAATCGCGAGCAACGAAAAAGCCCGCTCATGGCGGGCTTTTTCAAGGTGCGACGTGGGTATCAGTTGGCGATGGCACGGTCGACTGACAGTTTGCCAGCGCCTTCCAGCAAGACCGCCAGCGCGCCGCCGAGCAAGGCCAATGCAAACTCATAACCGTTATTGGCCATGAACAGCCCATTGTGGATGTGCACCGAGAAAATCGCCACCAGCGACAGGAAGGTCAGGCCCAATGCGGCCGGGCGCGCCAGCAAACCGATGATCAATGCCAGCCCGGCGAAGAACTCCGTACCGCCTGACAGCACCGCCATCAAGGTACCCGGTGTCAGGCCGAGGCTTTCCATATACTGCGCAGTACCCGCCAGGCCGTAGCCACCAAACCAGCCAAAAAGTTTTTGCGAGCCGTGTGCCGCGAAAATGATACCGACGAAAATTCGCAGGATGGTCAGGCCGTAACCGGCGCGGGTGGACAGGATGCGGTTGATCAGTGGGCTCATGCAGATAATCCTTTTCAAAGTAGGGGTTGGTTGGCCGCCATATTAATCGAATTAAACAATGATAAAAGCCGAAAAAATGCCTAATACTTATCGATAAAAACGATTATTTTCGCGAGGCGATCTTCGGCGTCGACGGTTCCAGGGATCCGCGCTCCCGATCAAACGCCAAGTAGTACTTGTTCACGCTATTAACATAGCTGACGCCACCCATTCCCACCTGCTCCATGGCAATACGTTCAACCTGGAAGAACCACTGATTGGGGTTCAGCCCCCGGCGGCGTGCCTCCGCACGCATGCCCTGCACACGCTCCGGCCCCATGTTGTAAGCCGCCAGCACAAAGGCCATGCGTTCACGCTCGTTCAGTTTTGGGCTGGCAAAGAATTTGCGGCGAATCATCGCCAGGTAGCGCGCGCCAGCCTGCACGTTGCTGTCGAGGCTCTCGATATTATTGACGCCCACCCGCTGCGCCGCGGAGGGCGTGATCTGCATCAGGCCGGTAGGTCCGCCGCTGCTGCGCGCGCCGGGGTCAAAGGCCGACTCCTTGAATGCCAGTGCTGCCAGGTTCAACCAGTCCATGCCCTGCTCACGGGCGTGTTTTTGCAGGACCGGACGCAGCTTTTCCAGACGCTGGCGATCGGCGCGTGCCAGGGGGTTACGCACTTGATAGAGGCGTCGGTAGATACGCTGGAACGCCACGTCCTGGTCGGAGGGCGTGCGATAGGACTTGAGGAACCGATCAATACTGGCCCGTAGCATCGAGGCATCCTGGCGCACGAACCAGTACTCATCGCCCGGCTCGCTGATTACCACCTGCCGATCAAAGCGCAACTTGGGCAGGATTTTCGACCAACGCTCGGCAATCGGTTTTTCGACAATGGTGAGGTGGAAGATGCCGGCCTGGACCATCTCCAATACATCTTCCACGGCCAATGTCGGGTCGACCCACTCCACCTTCACCGGCGGCTGCTTGTGCAGGGCCAGTTTCTGGTTGACCTGGTTAATCGCGTCCGCCGCCGCACTGCCGGTGGTCAGCGCCAGGGTACGCCCGGACAGTTGCTCCAGCTTGGTAAACCGCCGCTCGCCCTTGACGCCCACCAGCCACAACGGCACATCGCTGGCAATCGGGTCGCTGGTGCTGATTTTATGCGCGGCCTTCACATCGAGCAATTCACCCGGCGCCACCAGGTCACCTTCGCCACGCGCCAGCGCGCCGAGCAGTTGATCCTTGGCCTTGGGAATAATCTTGAGGTTGATTTCTTCGCCGTCACGGGCGTGGCCGTTCAGGTATTGCTCGAAGGCCCGCAGGCGATGGTATTCGACACCGATGGCCTGGCCCTGGACCTCACCGGAACTGTTGCGGCTCTGGTTGACCAACACACGCAGGGTGCGGCTGGAGCGAATTTGCGCCAGGTCACGTACCTTGCCGGGCTTGGTCACTTCCAGCGGCCCATCCAGACGTGCGACCGCCGCCATGGGCAGCAGTAACGTCAGGCACAACACAAGCAACGCCGAGGGTCGGATCATCCGCTCTCCGGAAAGAATACTGGCCAGCCTCTTCGCGAAAGGCGAAGGGCTGGAGGTCAGAAACAGAGCGCTATATGCGCTGGCAAGGCACGCAACGGCGGCATGGTAGAAGGTGTGTTACCCACCACAATGTCGCTTGCGACGTTCAAAGACAGCTATAACTCGTTGTAGTTCTTAGTTTTTCTTATAAATCTACAGCTCTGATATGCTTTCCGGCCGCAGGCGGAGATAGCACCATGCAACTCATTGATATCGGCGTCAACCTGACCAACCCCTGTTTCGACGAGAGGCACCAGGCCGTTCTCGACCGCGCCTATGCCGCCGGCGTGGAACAATTGGTGCTCACCGGCACCAGTGTCGACGGCAGCGAACAGGCCCTGGAACTGTGCGTAAAACTTGATCAAAGCGGCCAACGTCTGTTCAGCACCGCCGGCATCCACCCGCACTCGGCCAGTGACTGGAACGGCGACAGCGCTCAGCGCTTGCGCGCACTACTCAGCGAAAACCGCGTGCGTGCGGTGGGTGAATGCGGGCTGGATTTCAACCGGGATTTTTCCCCGCGGCCCCAGCAGGAAAAAGTCCTCGAAGAACACCTGGCGCTGGCCGTCGAGCTGAAGTTGCCAGTGTTTCTCCACGAGCGCGACGCCAACCAGCGCCTGCTGGAAATTCTCAAGGGCTACCGCGACCACCTGACGGCTGCCGTGGTGCATTGCTTTACCGGCGAACAACACGCGTTGTTCAGCTACCTCGACCTCGACTTGCACATCGGCATCACCGGTTGGATCTGCGACGAACGCCGTGGGGCTCACCTGCATCCGCTGGTCAGGGAAATTCCCCGGGGCCGTCTGATGCTCGAAAGCGATGCGCCCTACCTGCTGCCGCGCACCCTGCGCCCCAAGCCGAAAAATGGCCGCAATGAACCGGCCTACTTGCCTGAAGTGCTGCGTGAAGTCGCCCTGCACCGCAACGAAACCATCGAAGACCTGGCCGAGCACAGCAGCGCGTGCTCGCGCGCATTTTTTGGCTTGCCCCACATCGGTTGATGCGGCGCATTGACCCATGTCAAAACCGATCACCTGAGTAGCGGCACAATAATGGCACCTTGCCAATACTGTTTCCGCTATCAGAGAAAACCTTCCATGGGTGCCTGGCTTAGCAATATCTCGCTGAAATACAAATTCTGGGCGGTCAACGCGGTCGCTTTCATCACCACATTGCTGCTGGTGCTGTACGCCGTGCAGCTCGAACAACAGGCACGCAACGCGGCGTCCCAAGCCTCGGCCCAGGCGCAGGCGCGATTGCTCGGCACCTGGCCGGCCGACAAGGCGCTGCCTGAGGGCGAACATTGGTTGACGTTTGCCCGTGGCCAAATCCCGCAGTTGGCCGATCAGGACCTGTCAGCCCTGAGCACAGCCAGTGGCTGGGTCGAGCTGAATCACCTGCCCTTGCTGGGTGAAAACCCGCTGATCGGCGCTGAAGTCATTGCACGCGCCGATGGGCGACGGATCGCCGTGCTGGCCTATGGGCAGAGCCTGAGCCAGGTATTCGCCGAACGCTTCGCCAACTACGCCGTGGCCGTGCTGATCCTGATGCTGGCGATGCTCGGCGCCTCGCAGTTGCTGATCCGCTTCCTGCTCAGCCAACTCAATACCCTCAAGGACGTGATGCTGCACGTCGAGAAGACCGGCGATTTGTCGGCCCGCGTGCCCCTGGCCTGCACAGATGAAGTCGGCCAAATGGCCAGTGCGTTCAACGCCATGCAAGCCGGCTACCAGCGGGTGGTCAACACCGTGGCGCGCACCGCCCGGCAGCTCGATGAAGGCGCCGCACGCCTGGCCAGCAGCATGAACGAGGTGCAACACGGCATGCTCGGCCAGCAAAGCGAAACCGACCAGGCCGCCACCGCGATCAACGAGATGACCGCCACCGTCTACCATATCGCCCAACACGCCGGCGCCACGCGCGACCTGTCACAGACCGCCGACACCCTGGCGGGCAGCGGCCGGGAAGTGGTCGACCGCGTACAGCGTTCAATTGCCGGGCTGTCCACCGGCGTTCAACAGACCGCCGAAATGATCCAGAAACTCGCCGAAGACAGCCAGAAAATCAACGGCGTAGTCAGCGTGATCCATAGCATCGCCGAACAGACCAACCTGCTCGCCCTCAACGCCGCCATCGAAGCCGCCCGTGCCGGGGAAATGGGCCGTGGTTTTGCTGTGGTCGCCGATGAAGTGCGCAACCTGGCCAAACGCGTGCAAACCTCCACAGACGAAATCACGCGCATGGTGTCAGCCCTGCAATCCGGCACCCGCGACGCCGTGGACTTCATGCAGGAAAGCTCACTCAAGGCCGACGACTGCGTGCAACAGGCCCAGGAAGCCGGCGCGGCGCTCGCCGAAATCACCGGTGCCGTGGCGCAGATGCGCGAAAGTAACACCCAGATTGCCGTCGCCGCCGAACAGCAAAGCCATGTCGCCGAAGAGATGAACCGCGCAGTGGTGAGCATTCGTGATGTGACGGAGAACACGGTGCAGCAGACGGTGGGCTCGGCCACTACCAGCAATGAACTGGCGACGCTGGCCGGAGAGTTGAGCAAGGCGATCGGGCAGTTGAAGTTGTAGCTGAACAAAGCTGGCTATGGCCCCCATAGCGAGTCTTGATTCGCCGCCCCACCCGCCTGCGACCTAAACTTTGTCCATGTTGTTTCAACGGACAGAGGATTAACCATCATGGGCAAACGTCATCCTAACTTCCCCGCCTGGCAATGGCGCAATCAGCCACAAAGCCTTCAGCACCCGACCAACCTGGGGCTGCAGTTGATTGCCGTACCGCTGCTGATCATCGGTTTTCTGTCGATGGCCTCCGGTGTATTCAGCCTCAGCCTGGCCAGTTTTGCCGTCGGCGTTATCGGTGTGTTGGCCGGCGTTGCGCTGCAACGCCACGGGCGCAAGCTGGAAGCTCAGGGTAGCCAGCGGTTCTGAGGCTCAGGCGAAGACCACCACGGTCTGGCGGCTGATGGCGATCAAATCGCCGGTCGGGCTCCAGAGTGCAGCGGCGGCATGGCCGTAGCCGTCGCGGGCGTGCTCGATGTTGACGTAATACTGGCACCAGTCGAGGGTGGTCAGGTCTTGAAGCGGCTGGATAAATTCGATGGTCCAGGTCAGCGTGCTGCCGGGCGCCGGTGCGGACAGGTGTGGCAGCAAGGCCGGTGGCCAGGCATCGACCAGGGCGAGGATGTGCGACTCGGTAAGGGGCTCTTCCTTCACGTCGCCGCGCAAACGCACCCAGCCGCCCATGTCGCGGGATTTATTACCGGTAAACGGCAGGCCGCCGACACTCCAGCGCATTGCCAGGTGCCGCATGAATTCGGGGGTGACGCCCTTGATGTAGGGCAACTCCTGGCATTCATCCCAGTGCTTGAACGTCGGTGGGGGCTCACTCGCCACATCAATCTGCGACTCGCGTGCCGCGCCAAAGCTGGCCTGTACCAGCGTTGCAACCTCACCATTCTGCACCACACGGCCGAGCAGCTGACTCACGGCCTTGCCTTCGCGCAGGACTTCAACGTGATAACTGGCAGGCACCTGCGGCGCGACCGGACCGACAAAGGTCACGGCCAGTGAGCGTAAAGGGCGATCGGCCGGCACTTGAGCGCGCAAGGCTTCGTATTGCAAGGCGGCGACAAGGCCACCAAAGGTCGCGCGACCCTGGGCCCATTCGGCGGGGATAGTCACATCCAGCGGATTGTTACGGGCGGCGTCGAGCAAATCACTAAAGCGCATGGCGACCTCACATCAAGAAAACCGATGGGGGAATCTTAACCACCGGGCTGGCAAGGTACAGCGCCCATTCCGGCCAAAAACCGGACCCGCCTAGAAACAATCCGTACTGAGTTTGTCGAGCACCCGATCCGCCTGCCCTTCAGCCGTGGCCATGGTGCGATGCCACACTGCGACACACGGCTGCAAGTCGGGCTGATGTTCGGCCTGGGCCAACCACTGCCAGCAATCGTGCCAATCACCCAGGGCGCCTTGGGCTTGCTTGAGGCGCGACATCGCTTTGGCCGGGAGTTTGTCCAGCTCGGGGTAGGCCTCGGCTGCGTAGCGTACGCGCTTGATCAGCAACCGCAGGCGATGGCGATCATGGCTTGGGTCTTTCAGGGCTTTATCGAGTGCGTGCCATTGCTTGCCCAGCCGCTTTTCGATGCTCGGGCGCAGGCCTTTGAGCAGCTTCTGGTGCTGGGAGGCGCGGATAAAACGTGGGAAGGCATCAAGGATCAGCAGCAGGTGCGCCAGTTCCGGGCTTTGCGCCACGTGGCGGTAGGCATCGGGTTGCAGGCGCAGGCGTCGGTCGGCAGCCGCGTGATGACCGTGCTGGTGAAGATACGCCGCCAGGACCTCTCGGTCACGCAGCGGCGTGGTCATTTGGCCGACCGTGCCGGCGGCCAATTCAAGCTGTTCGACACCCGGCAGGCCACGCAAAGGCCGCAACAAACTGCGCAGGCGCCGCACGGTGGTGCGCAGGTCGTGCAAGGCTTCATCGTCGGTGACGGCGGCGAGGCGAGCCTGGCAGCTCAGTAACCCTACTTCCAGGCCAATGACCTGAGCGACTAACTGATCAACCAAAGCTGACATCCCTTCCTCCCTTGACCATTAAGACCCTGCTTGCCGCTTACGGGTTAACGCCCGGCGCGCGACTCACGGATATAGAACCGCGCTTTCTCGGCCTTGTTGGAGCACCCTTCAAACGCTTCGAATTGCTGTTGGGTCTTGGCGCCCGTCAACAATGACAAAGCCTTAGAGTAGCTCACAGTCCCGGCAAAACCTTCAGCCTTGGCCAAATCCAACTCATGCCACGCCGCGTCCAATTGCGTGCCACAACTGTCGCGGTACGCGGTTTTCCCGGCACAACCGGCCAGGGCCAACACGATCACAGGCACACACATCCAGGCTTTCATCAATGACACCTCAAATAAAGAAAAACAGTCGTACGGTGTAGACGTTGCCTACAAGGAAAAGTGCCTTGTACGGGCACCTGAAACCAAAAGTGACGATAGCCAGAGCATACCCGAGCGCCCCGACTATTCCGGAAAATTATTGCGTGTGTCGACGAGGATTGAAGCACTGACCTTGATGGGTGCATTGTGGGCAACTGTTTTACGAAGGATCAGGTCATGAAGAAACGTGTTGCCTTGGTACTGGGCTCCGGCGGCGCCCGGGGTTACGCCCATATCGGTGTGATCGAGGAAATCGAACGGCGCGGCTACGACATCGCCTGTATCGCCGGTTGCTCGATGGGGGCGGTGGTGGGCGGGATCTATGCCGCCGGCAAGCTCGATGAGTACCGAAACTGGATCGAGAGCCTCGACTACCTGGACGTGCTGCGCCTGGTGGACGTGAGTTTTCGGCTGGGCGCGATCCGCGGCGAGAAAGTCTTCGGGCAAATCCGCAAGATTGTCGGCGAGATCAATATCGAAGAGCTGCGCATTCCCTACACCGCCGTTGCCACGGACCTGACCAACCAACAGGAAATCTGGTTCCAGGAAGGCTGCCTGCACCAGGCCATGCGCGCTTCGGCGGCGATTCCCAGCCTGTTCACGCCGGTGATGCAAGGTAACCGCATGCTGGTGGACGGCGGCTTGCTCAACCCGCTGCCGATTGTGCCGGTGGTGTCGAGCCATTGCGACTTGATCATCGCCGTCAACCTCAACGCCACCAACCAAAAACACTACCAATTGC
The DNA here is from genome assembly GCF_053345295.1 of Pseudomonas sp. M5A4_2d. Lineage (NCBI taxonomy): Bacteria > Pseudomonadati > Pseudomonadota > Gammaproteobacteria > Pseudomonadales > Pseudomonadaceae > Pseudomonas > Pseudomonas sp. M5A4_2d. The sequence continues at coordinate 152,043 of NZ_JBKEZW010000011.1, forward strand.
CGGTGATCCAGCGCCCGCCCGCGTTCAAGAGCCGCTTCAACAGCTTGGCCAAGTCATTGGGTTCACACCTGCCGTTTCGACGTAAACAAGCCGAACAATTAATGAAGCTGGAGCAGGAGGCATTGCAAGCCCAGACGGCAGAGATCAACCCATGGCTGGAATCGGCAGAGCCCGAATCCCAGCAACCCGCCGCCGCGCCGGAAAAAGCCGGGGCACCAAAATCGGCGACCGGCTCGTTCATCATCGACAACGTTGGCCCGGCGTCGCTGCTGGACCTGATCAACCAGAGCTTCGAGGTGATGCAAACGTCGCTGGCGCAGTACAAGATCGCCGGCTACCCGCCGGATGTGCTGATCAACGTGCCGAAGCGCGTGTGCCGGTTTTTCGAGTTCTACAAGGCGCCGGAGTTGATCGCTTTGGGGCGGGAAATCGCCAGGGATACGTTGGACAAGTATGAGAGTGAGCAGGGTTGAAAGAGAGGGTGTGGCTGATGGCCCCTTCGCGAGCAAGCCCGCTCCCACATTTGTCCGCATTCCACAGGTGGAGCTCGATCGAATGGGGGAGCGGGCTTGCTCGCGAAGGGGCCAGTTCAGGCGCCGCTCAACTCAGGCATTTAACAACCGATACCCCACACCCGCCTCGGTCACGATAAACCGCGGCTGAGTCGGGTCGTCCGCCAGCTTCTGGCGCAAGTGGCCGACGACGATGCGCAGATAGTGGCTGTCTTCGGTGTGGGTCGGCCCCCAGATATCCTTGAGCAGTTGCTGCTGGGTAATCACCCGCCCGGGATGCCGCGCCAATTGCGCCAGCACCGCATACTCCTTGCGGGTCAGCGCCACTTCGACGCCGTCCAGCAGCACGCGGCGATAAGCCAGGTCCACCGTCAACGGGCCGAAACTCAAGGCGGCTTCCTGGGCTTCTCCCGCCGGGGCCTGACGCAGCAATGCACGCACGCGGGCGAGAAACTCCTGGATCCCGAAGGGTTTGGTCACGTAGTCATTGGCGCCGCTATCGAGGGCTTCGACTTTCTGCACTTCACTGGCGCGCACCGACAGCACCAACACCGGCACTGTCGACCACTCACGAAACTCGCGCAACACTTGTTGGCCGTCCATGTCGGGCAAGCCAAGGTCGAGCACCAGCAAATCTGGTTTGCTCAATGCCGCTTGGGCCAGGCCTTCGTTGCCGGTGCCGGCCTCGATCACCTTGTAGCCCTGGGAGGCCAGGCTGATCCGCAAGAATTTGCGGATCTGCGGTTCGTCATCAATGACTAAAATCGTCGCGGTCTGGCTCATGGTGTCCAATCAAAATCCGTGGAGAAAAGAGGGTAGCTCAAGGCTCGCGTTCCAGGCCAGGCTGTGTCGGCAATGGCAGGAACAAAGTGATGCAGGTGCCCCGCCCTTCAATGCCCTCGGCGACGCTGATACGGCCGCCGTGGGCGCCGACCATGCCCTGACAGATCGCCAGGCCGAGGCCCGTGCCCTGCCCGCCACGATCACCGCGGGCGGCGGTGTAGAACATATCGAAAATCTTGGCGCGCTCGTCTTCGGGAATTCCGGGGCCCTCATCGGCCACCGCAAAAAACAGCTGGTTGTCCGACACACCAGCAGTCACGTCCAAACGTCCCTGGGGCGGAGAGAAACGCGCGGCGTTTTCCAGCACATTGACCAGCGCTTGCTCGATCAACGCGGCGTGCACATACAGCAACGGCAACTCCGCCGGCACGTCGGTTTTCACCTGCAAGGGCGCCAGCACCGCGCGCAAACGGCCAAGCGCACTGCCGACAATATCGCCGGGCGAAACCCAGTCACGCGCCAGCTTCAGGGCGCCGTGGCCCAGGCGCGTCATGTCCAACAGGTTCTGGATATAGCGGTCTAGGCGCTCGGCTTCATCGCGAGTGCCTTCGAGCAATTCGCGGCGATCTTCCAAAGGAATGGCCTCGCCGAGGGCCAACAGACTGTCGATGCTGCCGCGCATGGACGTCAACGGTGTGCGCAAATCGTGGGACACCGAGGCCAGCAAGGCGCTGCGCAGTTGCTCGGTTTCGCCGTGCAGGCGCGCGGACTCCAGCTCCTGCGCCAATTGCGCGCGTGCCAAGGCCTGAGCCAGCGGTTGGCTCAGTGCCGTCAGCAGACGACGACGTTGGCCGCTTAATTCCAGGCCCGGTTTGGGGCTCACACCGAGCAAGCCCAATGGCCCCTCCTCACCCGACAGCGGCCACCACCACCAACGCCCAAACGGCAACGTGCCGGTACCCATGCCAGCCGGCTGATCATGCTGCCAGGCCCAATCGGCGGCGGCGCGTTCAGATTCGGTGAGGTTCAACGCAGCGCCCGTCTCGACCTTCCAGCCGCCCTGACCGTCGCGGTTAACCAGGCATAGATCCAGATCGCTCCAACCTTCCAGATGATGCGCTGCCGCGCTGATCACCGCCTGACGATCGGTAGCGGCGGTGAGTTTGCGCGACAGGTCGAGCAACTCGCTGGTTTCTTCCTGGGTATCGCGCAGGGCTTGCAACTGCCGACGCTGGCGCGCGGCCAGGTTGCCGGTCAACGCGGCCATCAGCAGGAAGAACAGCAGGGTCAACACATCCTCTTCACGCTGAATGGCAAAGGAAAAATTCGGCGGGATAAACAGAAAGTCGTACGTCAGGAACGACAGCGCCGCACACACCAGGGACGGCCCGAGGCTGCTGCGCACGCCGACCAGCAATACCGCCGCGAGAAATACCAGAGAGATATTCGGCAGCGGCAGCACGCTGGCCACCGCCCAGGCCACCGCGGCCGCCACCACGGTCGCCACCACCGCCAGGCCGTAGTCGAACCACACCAACCCACGCACATCCGGCATGCGCGGGGGCGCGGGCATGTCGTCGCTGTCGAGGACGTTGATTTCCAAGCCACGCGCATTTCGCAGCAAACGCGCCGCCAGCCCGCCGCCAAACAAGCGACGCCGCCAGCGCATACGCGACTGCCCCACCAATAACAGGCTGGCGCGGCGTTCGGCGGCATGCTGGATCAGTGTCTTCGCCACCTCCCCCGCCCGCAGCAGTACCACTTCCCCGCCAAGCCGCTCGGCGAGTTGCTGCGCGTTTTGCAAGCGCAGGCGCGATTGTTCATCCCGCGCACGGCCGTTATCGATATGCACCAGGCTCCACGGCAAATGCCGACGCTGGGCGACACGGCTGGCGTGACGCACCAGGCGTTCGGCCTGCGCATCGCCATCAATCCCGACCAGCAAGCGGCCACGTACCGCCGGCGCGGCCTGGCCGAGTTGGCGATAACCCTGGGCCAAATCGTCATCGACGTGGGCGGCGGCGGTCTGCATGGCCAACTCACGCAACGCCATGAGATTGGTCTGGGTGAAAAACGCGTCGATGGCCGCGCGGGCCTGTTCCGGTACATACACCTTGCCGTCGCGCAGGCGCTCGAGCAGCTCGCGCGATGGCAGGTCGATCAGCAACAGTTCGTCTGCTTCTTGCAGCACCCAGTCCGGCAGGGTTTCGCGCACTTGTACGCCGGTGATGCCGCGCACCTGATCGTTGAGGCTTTCCAGGTGCTGGACGTTGACCGTGGTGAACACGTTGATGCCGGCGGCGAGCAGTTCCTGGATGTCTTGCCAACGCTTTTCATGGCGGCTGCCGGGGGCGTTGCTGTGGGCCAGTTCGTCGACCAGCACCAGTTTGGGCTTGGCGGCGAGCAGGCCGTCGAGGTCCATTTCTTCGAGCATCACGCCACGGTATTCACTGCGCAGCAACGCTTGTTGCGGCAGGCCGCTGAGCAACGCTTCGGTCTCGGCGCGGCCATGGGTTTCAACCACCCCGGCGACCAGGCGCACGCCCTGGCGCAGTTGGGTGTGGGCGGCCTGAAGCATGGCGTAGGTCTTGCCCACACCCGGCGCGGCGCCGAGGAAGACTTTGAGCCGGCCACGGCCGTCCCGTGGCAGGTCGGCTAACAGGGCATCGGCGCGGCCGGAGTCGCTCATGCGCAGGGATTCCTTCAGGTGTTCATGGGGAGTCTGTCAGGCCTTCATCGCGGGCAAGCCCGGCTCCCACAGGGGAATCTATTCCTACTGTGGGAGCGGGCTTGCCCGCGATGGCGGCACCACGGCTTACAATTTTTCCAGCGCCATGTTCAGCGCCAGTACGTTCACCACCGGCGGCCCTACCAGCGGGCTTTCGATGTGTTCATCAAGCAAGCGTTGCAGGGTCGACACCGGCACATTCCGGGCAGCCGCTACGCGTGCCAGTTGATAGGCAATTGCCTGTGGTGGCAAGTGTGGATCAAGACCGCTGCCGGAGGTAGTCAGTGATGCAAGAGGCACCGGCCCCTGCCCTGCCACCAACTGTTTATTCGCATCATCAAAGATGCGCGTTGCCAACGCCGGGTTGCTTGGGCCGAGGTTACTCGCGCTGCTGGAAACCGTCGCAAACGCGCCCGCCGATGGGCGCGGATGGAACCAGCCGTCACCGGTAAAATCTTGGGCAATCAGGCTTGAGCCGCGCACTTTGCCGTCGGCATCACGCACCAGGCTGCCGTTGGCCTGATCAGGAAAGGCAACTTGTGCGACACCGGTCACGACCAGTGGGTAAGCGACGCCGGTGATCAGGGTCATGAGTACCAGCAGGCTCAGGGCCGGGCGGATCATGGTGGACATTTCAAATTCCTCACGTGAGTCATTGCAACCTGTGGGCACCAGCCTGGCACCCACAGGAATCGGGTCAAACCAGGTGCAGCGCCGTCAGCAGCATGTCGATCGCCTTGATGCCCACGAACGGCACCAGGATCCCGCCCAGCCCGTAGATCAGCAGGTTGCGACGCAGCAACGCCGCCGCACTCGCCGCCTGTACGCGCACACCGCGCAACGCCAGGGGAATCAGCACCACGATGATCAGGGCGTTGAACACGATGGCCGAGAGAATCGCGCTCTGCGGGCTCTGCAAGTGCATCACGTTGAGCACGCCGAGTTGCGGGTAGATCGAGGCGAACAGCGCCGGCAGGATCGCGAAGTATTTGGCCACGTCGTTGGCGATGGAAAAGGTCGTCAACGCGCCGCGAGTCACCAGCAACTCCTTGCCGATCTGCACCACGTCCAGCAGCTTGGTCGGGTCGCTGTCGAGGTCGACCATGTTGGCGGCTTCACGAGCGGCCTGGGTACCATCATTCATTGCCATGCCGACGTCGGCCTGGGCCAGTGCCGGCGCATCGTTGGCACCGTCGCCGCACATCGCAACCAGGCGACCGTCGTTTTGCTCATGACGAATGCGCGCGAGTTTTTTCTCCGGGGTGGCTTCAGCCAGCACGTCATCCACACCGGCTTCAGCGGCAATCGCGGCAGCGGTCAGCGGGTTGTCGCCCGTCACCATCACGGTGCGAATCCCCAGTTTGCGCAGTTCGGCGAAACGTTCGCGGATGCCGGGTTTGACCACGTCCTTCAAATGGATCGCACCGAGCAATTTGCCATCGGCGCACACCAGCAACGGCGTGCCGCCGCTCTGGGCGATCTTGTCGATTTCCCGCGACAGTGCCGGTTGCAGGTCGCGGCGTTGTTGGCCGATAAACGCCAGCAGCGAATCGACGGCGCCTTTACGGAACACACGGCCTTGGTAGTCAACACCGGACAGGCGCGTTTCAGCACTGAACGGCACGGAGGTCAGTTGGTCCAGGGTAGGCTCGGCTTGCGGGTGCAAGGCACGCAGGTATTCGACGATGGATTTACCTTCCGCCGTGTCATCCGCCAGGGACGCCAACAGCGCGCCTTCGGCCAAGTCGCGGCCACTGACGCCGGGCGCCGCGATTACTGCGGCACAGCGACGGTTACCGAAGGTGATGGTGCCGGTCTTGTCGAGTAACAACACATGCACGTCACCCGCCGCTTCCACGGCACGCCCGGACTTGGCGATCACATTGAGGCGCACCAGCCGGTCCATACCGGCGATACCGATGGCTGATAACAGGCCGCCGATGGTGGTAGGAATCAGCGTCACCAGCAGTGCGACCAGGAACACCAGCGGCAAGCTGCCATTGGCGAAGTGAGCGAACGGCTGCAGCGTGACCACCACCAGCAGGAAGATCAGCGTCAGGCCGATCAGCAGGATATCCAGCGCGACTTCGTTGGGGGTTTTCTGACGTTTGGCGCCTTCCACCAGGGCGATCATGCGGTCCAGCGTGGACTCGCCCGGGTTGACGGTGATGCGCACCAGCAACCAGTCCGAGACCAGCCGTGTGTTGCCGGTGACGGCCGAACGGTCACCGCCGGACTCGCGGATCACCGGCGCGGACTCGCCGGTAATCGCCGCTTCGTTGACTGCGGCGATACCTTCGATGACCTCGCCGTCACCGGGGATCATTTCCCCGGCGGCGACGCGTACCACGTCGCCTTTACGTAGGCTGGTGGCCGGTACGACCTTGAAGCTGCCGTCGGCTTCCTTGCGGCGCGCGCTGAGGCCTTCGCTGCCGGCTTTAAGGCTGTCGGCGCGGGCCTTGCCACGACCTTCGGCCAAGGCTTCGGCGAAGTTGGCGAACAGCACGGTGAACCACAGCCACACGGCGATTTGCACGGCGACGAAGGTCGGCACACTGGTGTCAGGCACAAAGCACAGCACGGTGGTCAGCATGGCGGTCAATTCGACCACCAGCATCACTGGCGAACGTTGCAGTTGGCGCGGGTCCAGCTTGACGAAAGCCTGGACCAGCGCCGGGCGCCACAGGGCCGACATGGCGGTTTTTGGCGACTCCTGAGTGTTCACGGGAGTGGCATTTTTTGCAGGCATATTCATTTTCATATCCCCTTAGAAGCCCATGCTCAGATGTTCAGCAATTGGGCCCAGTGCCAGCGTCGGCAGGAAGGTCAGGCCGCCCACCAGCAAAATGGTCACGGTCAACAGGGTCACAAACAGCGGGCCATGGGTCGGGAAGCTGTTCTGGCCAATCGGTGCGGTCTTCTTCATTGCCAGGCTGCCGGCCAGGGCCAGTACCGGGAGGATGTAACCGAAGCGGCCCAGCAACATCGACAGACTCAACATCAGGTTGTGGAACGTGGTGTTGGCACTGAAGCCGCCGAACGCCGAACCGTTGTTGGCACTGGCCGAGGTGTAGGCATACAACAATTGGCTGAAACCGTGAGGGCCAGGGTTGCTGATGGCACCCGCCGGACCAGGCAGGCTGGCGGCGATGGCGCCCAGTACCAGCGTGCCGATCGGCATGACCAGCAACGTCACCACCAGCAACTGCACTTCCTTGGCCTGGAGCTTCTTGCCCAGGTATTCCGGGGTACGACCAATCATCAAGCCGGCGAGGAACACGGCGATCAACACGTTAAGCAACATGCCGTACATACCGGCACCGACGCCGCCGAAGATCACTTCGCCGACCATCATGTTGACCAGTGCCACCATCCCGCTCAGCGGGTTGAGGCTGTCGTGCATGCCGTTGACCGAACCATTGGACGCCGCTGTGGTGGTGACCGACCACAACACCGTGGCGGTGGTGCCGAAGCGCACTTCTTTACCTTCCAGCGGCGCGGTTTGTTCCACGGCTGGGTTGTTCAGGGTCGGGTTGGGCTGGTATTCGGCCCACAGCGAGGTCGCGCCGCCGATCAGGAACAGGGCCAGCATGCAACCGAGAATCGCGCGGCTCTGACGCAGGTCCTTCACGTAGTGGCCGAAGGTGAACACCAGCGCGACTGGAATCAGGATGATCGCACCCAGCTCGAACAGGTTGGCCCAGGCAGTCGGGTTTTCAAACGGGTGCGCCGAGTTGACACCGAAGAAGCCGCCGCCGTTGGTACCCAGCTGCTTGATCGCAATCTGACTCGCAGCCGGGCCCAATGGGATCACCTGGTCAACGCCTTGCAGGGTCACCGCGTTCACATAGTGAGCAAAGGTTTGCGGCACACCCTGCCAGACCAGGAACAACGCGAACACCAGGCACATCGGCAGCAGGCCGTAGAGGGTGGCGCGGGTCATGTCGACCCAGAAGTTGCCCAACGTCTTGGTGGATTTGCGACCGATACCACGGCACAGGGCGACAAGGACTGCCAGACCGGTGGCCGCGCTGACGAAGTTCTGCACGGTGAGGCCGACCATCTGACTGAGGTAGCTCAGAGAGGCTTCGCCGCTGTAGTTCTGCCAGTTGGTGTTGGTCATGAAACTGACCGCCGTGTTGAACGCCAGCGTCCATTCCTGACCCGGCAATTTCTGAGGGTTCAGTGGGAGATAGTCCTGGAACAACAAGATCGCGAATAACAGTACAAAACCAGCCAGGTTGAAGGCCAGCAACGCCAGCGTGTATTTCTGCCAGCTCTGTTCCTGATGCTCGTCCACGCCCGACAGGCGATAGCACACCCGCTCGACAGGGCCGAGGACCGGCGACAGCCAGGTGCGCTGGCCTTCCATCACCTTGTAGTAGAACCGCCCCAGGAACGGTGCCGGCACCAGCACCACGGCAAAGAAGGCGATGATCAGCCAATAGTCATAACTGTGCATAGCCTGCTCCTAGTTCCGATCCGCGCGTAACAGCGCAACCAGCAGATAAATGAACAGCGCCACGGCCAATAGCAGTGACACCCCGTCCAGAACGCTCATGGAAGTCTCTCCGTTTTGCGGCGATTGCCGCGTGTGGGTCAATTGTCGGCAGGAGTGGCGTAAAGGAACGAGAGCGAGGGTATGGTCAGGCCGTAAAGACGGCGTAAAGAGTGGGTTTATGCGGGGTTTACAGGGGCGTGTTTTGACTGTTGCGGCCTCATCGCAGGCAAGCCCGGCTCCGACAGTTGACCACAACCCCAGGTGGGAGCCGGGCTTGCCCGCGATGGCGGCAGTTCAACCACCACCGCCCTTAACTGGTGCAATGACAGAAATTTTCAAACGCCAAACGATCTCCTCGGCGACAGTTCGGCGTCTTTACGACACGGAATCGCACAGTGGCATGGCCGCTGCAACACCCTGAATCATTCCAAACCGTTCAGGGAGCGCTACACGATGAACACACAACTCAAACCCACCTTGGGCACCTTGCACTTGTGGGGTATTGCCGTCGGGCTGGTGATTTCCGGCGAATACTTTGGCTGGAGCTACGGCTGGGGCGTGGCCGGTACGCTGGGCTTTTTGGTGACTTCATTGATGGTCGCCGCTATGTACACCTGCTTTATATTCAGCTTCACCGAGCTGACTACCGCGATTCCTCATGCGGGTGGCCCGTTTGCCTACAGCCGTCGCGCTTTTGGTGAGAAAGGCGGCTTGATCGCAGGGCTCGCGACATTGATCGAATTTGTCTTCGCTCCGCCCGCCATTGCCTTGGCTATCGGCGCCTACCTGAATGTGCAGTTTCCGGCACTCGACCCAAAACACGCGGCCGTCGGTGCCTACATCGTCTTCATGGGCCTGAACATTCTCGGGGTGAAACTCGCGGCGACTTTCGAACTGGTGGTATGCGTGCTCGCCGTCGCGGAGTTGTTGGTATTTATGGGGGTGGTCGCGCCAGCGTTCAGCTTCAGCAACTTCGCCCTCAATGGCTGGGCCGGTTCTGACACCTTTGGTGCTCCAGCGATTGGCGGAATGTTTGCCGCCATTCCTTTCGCCATCTGGTTCTTCCTCGCCATCGAAGGCGCGGCCATGGCCGCCGAAGAAGCGAAAGATCCCAAGCGCACCATTCCAAAGGCCTACATCAGCGGCATTCTGACTCTGGTAGTCCTGGCCATGGGTGTGATGTTCTTCGCCGGCGGCGTGGGCGACTGGCGCACTCTGTCGAACATCAACGACCCGTTGCCGCAAGCCATGAAAGCCGTGGTGGGTGACAGCTCCGGCTGGCTGCATATGCTGGTGTGGATCGGCCTGTTCGGCCTGGTCGCCAGCTTCCACGGCATCATCCTGGGTTATTCGCGCCAGTTCTTTGCCCTGGCCCGTGCCGGTTACCTGCCCTCTTTCCTGGCCAAATTGTCGCGCTTTCAAACACCGCACCGCGCAATCATTGCCGGCGGCGTAGTCGGTATCGCCGCCATCTACAGTGACGGCCTCATCAACCTGGGCGGTATGACGCTGACGGCAGCGATGATTACCATGGCCGTGTTCGGTGCCATTGTGATGTACATCATGAGCATGCTCAGCCTGTTCAAACTGCGTAAGACTGAACCGTTGCTGGAACGCACGTTTCGCGCACCGGGTTATCCGATCGTGCCGGGCATCGCGCTGGTGCTGGCGGTGGTGTGCCTGGTGGCCATGGCTTGGTTCAACGCGCTGATCGGGCTGATCTTTTTAGGCTTTATGGTCGTAGGGTTCATCTACTTCCAGCTGACCGCACAAGACCGTGCCGATGCACCGGCGGATGCGATGCTGACCGGGCTCTAAGGTTAACGGGGCGGAACAGGCCTACAATGAACTACTAAGAAAGCCTGTTACTCAAAGCAGTTATTACCGTGGGAAAATTCTCCCACGGTAGTCCGTCTCAAGGAGAGCCTTATGCCGTGGTATGCGTGGTTGATTTTAGTGGTAGCGATCGGGTCGATCGTCGGTGGGCTGCTGATGCTGCGTGACAGCGCCAACAAGGTGGAACTCACCGACGAACAACGCAAACGCGTAGCCGATCGCAACGCGCAGGCGGATGCCAAGGATGCGCAAGATCGCTGAGTCTTGAATTACTCCCAATCCGCCTTGGCAATATGCAACCCGTGCTGGCCTTTATAGGCCGCACGTTCGGGCTGGCTCCAGCCCTTGAGTAACTCATCCTCCAATCGATAAATCTCAACACCCAATGGGCGACACACCGTCAGTGGGTCCTGCGCGTCCGGCCCCCACATTGGCAGCGACAGATCCCCGCCAGGGCACGTCGACAGCGCACACAGCAAATCGATCTCGGCAAAAAACTCCAGGTAATCGCCCTTCTGTGCCGGGCAGGCTTTCATGAAGTACATATCGTCTTGATTGAGACCGGTGCACTGGAAAATATTCAGCACGTCGTGCACGTCGAACTCTGTCAGACCGTGGGGCAATACAGCTCGAGTCAAGTTGGAGTGGCAATGGTGATGGAAGTCTTCGCCGGTCAGCATGCGGTTCACATACGGATCACAGCGCGTACCGAGCAAGTCATGCAGGCGCCCGCCATGTTCATCAATGCCATAGCTCGCCAGGCTGTCATCGGTGATGGTTACCAAGGGCCGCAGAAAGGGCAGGTTCGACCACAACCGGTCATGGGTACTGACATGGGCACCTTGCAACTGCCGCGTGCGCGCCGCCCATAACCGTTCGCGAGGGTCATTGGCGTTCCACACGTTGAAGTCACCTACCTGCGGGCCCACCGGAGTGGTGACACGGAACACGTGCCCAGCCGGCACTTTCCACGCCCTCCCCGTGCGAATCGGCACCTCAAACTGCTCAACCAAAGTACGTTTATCCGCCTGGTCGCGAATACGTTCGTAGAACGCTGTGTCCACTTGCAGCGCCGAGCCTTTGCTGACCTGATAAGCGGCCGGATAGTCTTTGTACATGATGCGGTTCCTCAATCAGGGTTGGGTAAACAGGGCCAATGACAGACGTTCCGAATCCTCCAGGTACACGCTCATCGCTGTGCCTGCCGCCGGTTTATCCCCTTGGGCCAATAACGCGTAAATCTCGCGGTCTCGCTCCAGCCAGGGTGACTGGAAGCGTTGCTCATCGGGAGCAGCGCAAAACACCAGGCGCAGTTGGGCAATGACCTGGGCGAAAAACTCATCGAACAATGGGCTGCGCATCAGCGCGACAATCTGCTGGTGGAACACCAGGCTGTGAGTCGCCACAGCGCGCCAGTCTTCACGCTCCCGTGCCAGCGTGGTGGCCTCGATGGCGCTTTGCATACGCTCGACCTGGTCGTGCGTCAGCGCCCGGCTTTGGGCAATGGCCTGCAATTCAAGGGTGCGGCGCACGACGAACAGGTCACGCACTTCGTCGCGCTCCAGCCGCCGAACCATCACCCCTTTGTTGCGCACATAGCGGGTGAGGCCCTCCTGCCCCAAACGGTGCAACGCTTCGCGGATCGTATTCCTCGATGCGTTATAGGCCTTGACCAGATCTACCTCGACCAGCGCCATCCCAGGTAACAGGCGTCCACCCATAATGTCGGCACGCAACTCGAGCGCAATCTGATCGGCTAAAGACAAACTAAGCGCCATGACCACCTCAAGATTGTTGAACAATCACTGAACCAAATGTAATCACTTTTCATGCCAACGCAGATGCACGTTGTCCGGATGGGTAAATAGGTTCAACTTCGTTAAAATACGCACTCGCTCCCGAGGCAGTCCTATGCGTTATTCAGCAGACCATAAAGCCCAGACTCACCAACGCATCATCAAGGAAGCCTCCGTACGCTTTCGCCGCGACGGCATTGGGGCCACCGGGCTGCAACCCTTGATGAAGGCTTTGAACCTGACGCACGGCGGGTTCTATGCGCATTTCAAATCCAAGGATGATCTGGTGGAAAAAGCCCTGCAGGCTACTGCTGCAGAACTGGATGCGCATTGCGAAATGCTGTTCAGCCAAGAACGGCCGCTGGATGCATTCATAGACAGTTACCTGTCTGAGTGGCACCAGACCTCGCCGGATAAAGGCTGCCCGCTACCGACCATGTCTTCGGAATTGGGCCTGAGAGGCCAGCCTAGCCCGACCACGGATGCAGTGCTTGGGGCTCGGTTGAAGCAGGTCGAAGCGGCCTTGGGAAACGCGGACGCCAATGAGCAGAGCCTGATGATGATGTCGACACTGGTAGGCGCACTGGTACTGGCCAGGAGTGTCGAAAGTGCAGAGTTAGCAACGCAGATCTTGAATGTGGTGCGCGCCAAATTGAAAGCGCAGGTTTCAGCGCAAGAAAAGGCCGGTCACTGACCGGCCTCTTCAACTATGTCCCTTAGTTGATCACCAACCTGTCGCGGTTCTTCTCCAGCAACGCCTTACCGATACCCTTTACCTCCAACAACTCATCCACCGCCGTGAAGGGGCCATTACTTTCACGATAGGCGATGATCGCCTTCGCCTTGGCAGCGCCAATACCGAACAGGTCCCGACGCAGGGTTTCTGCATCGGCAGCGTTCAGGTTGACCTTGGCAGACTGCTCAACCTTGGTCATCTGTGCAGCGATTGGGGTGGGGGCTTCGGTTTTTACGGAAGGGGCAGCCGTGGTCGCTACGGAGATGCTCGCGAGGAAGGCAAAGATCAGGGAAGAGATATAGGTTTTTTGCATTGGTGACGCTCCATGACATCAATAGAAGAAAAGCAGCTTTCCGAAGCTGCCTTTCTAACTTAGGTGATGTGAGCGAAGAGTCAAAAATGGGTGAGTAACAGGGTGTTAAATCACGGTTCCAAACGGCGCTGCTGGTGAATCCAATCGACGATTTCACCGTCTGGCGTATACCCGCTCACGGTTTCGCGCAGGATCTGACGAACGCGGGTGTAGTCATCCTCACTTACCGCGGTAAGCAATTCACTCAGTTTGCCTTTGAGTACGTCCCATGCCAGATGATCCTCGTTAGCACTCATGATCATCGGGTGCTGGGTAGCAACAACGTTATCGCCTATCAGCAACTCTTCGTAGAGCTTCTCGCCTGGACGCAACCCGGTGAACTCGATCGCTATGTCGCCATGGGGGTTTTTATCAGTGCGCACACTCAGCCCGGACAAGTGAATCATCTTTTCCGCAAGTTCTACAATTTTTACCGGCTCACCCATGTCCAGTACGAATACGTCCCCTCCCTGCCCCATGGAACCGGCCTGGATCACCAGTTGGGCAGCTTCGGGAATGGTCATGAAATAACGCGTAATTTTTGGGTGCGTGACGGTCAACGGACCGCCCGCCTTGATCTGCCGGTGAAAAAGCGGAATCACGGAGCCGGAAGAACCCAATACGTTGCCAAACCTGACCATGGTGAAGCGCGTCTTGTTGACACGTGCCACACCAGACTTATCGCCAAACATTACCGGCGCTTTCTCAAGGCTCAGGGCCTGCAAGGCTAATTCTGCAAGGCGCTTGGTACTCCCCATAACATTGGTCGGTCGAACAGCCTTGTCGGTGGAAATCAGTACAAAATTCACCACACCGGCTTTCAATGCTGCCTGGGCGGTATTCAAAGTGCCAATAATGTTATTCAAAACGCCTTCGGCAATATTGTGTTCAACAATCGGCACGTGCTTATACGCAGCCGCATGATAAACCGTGTCGACGTGCCAACTCTTCATGACGTCAAGTAATTTACGCTCGTCGCGCACAGACCCCAAGATCGGCAATAGCTTAATGGGCAGTGACTCATGCGCAGCGCGATGCTCAAGTTCAGACAGGATACTGTAGAGATTGAATTCACTGTGTTCGAACAAGAGTAATGTCTTGGGCTTGAGCGCCAGGATCTGCCGACACAGTTCCGACCCAATAGATCCCCCGGCACCGGTGACCATGACACACTGGCCAACAATGCAACGTTCGAGCAGGTCTTCCTGGGCCGACACTGCGTCACGCCCCAACAAGTCTGCAATATCGACTTCTTGAATATCGTGTACCTTGACGCGGCCACTGGCCAAGTCCATGAAGTCCGGAACGCTGCGCACGTGCAGCGGAAATCGCTCCAGATTGGAGAGGATCTCACGTCTTCGCCCGCGGCTCGCCGAAGGCACCGCCAGTAATATTTGTTGGGCGCCCGTTGAATCGATCATCTGCTGGATATGCTTGGGCTTGAACACCTGCAGACCGGATATCACACGGCCTGCGATACTGCCGTCGTCGTCGATAAAGGCGACCGGTCGCATGATCCGACCCATGCGCAACGCGGCGACCAGTTGATTACCCGCAGATCCTGCCCCGTAAATGGCTACTTTCGTTAACCCATCATCACGATTGGTAAAAGGAACATGTTGCGTTGCTACGAACCAATCACCCAGGAAATATTGGCGCATCGCTAGCCGCAGCCCGCCAATGGTGATCAGGCATAACCACCAATAATTGAAAATCACCGAGCGAGGAACAACATACTGATGGTTGCTGTAAAGATATACAACCAACCCCAGTATGAGTGACGAAAGGCTCACCGCCTTGATGATGGTAATAAGTGCGTCGTTACCAAAGTAACGCATTACCGCGCGGTACATGCCAAAGCGAACATACAGGGGAATGGCGATAACCGGCGCACTCAAAAACAACCACAAATATCGATGGATCGGTTCTTCCATTTCGGCGATGCCGAGTCGGACCACGAAGGCCAACCACAATGAAATCCACACCAATAAAATATCGGCAAGCACTTGAAGAATACGCTTGTGGCGGCGCGGGAGACTCAACAAAAAAACTCTCATCTTATCCAGGCCCTTATCAAACACTTTTTCAAACTCCTGAAATCAAAACCCTGCCGGCAAGTCGACAAAAATGGTGATCTACGATGAATGACCTGTACTGAATAAAGACTGTACAGACACGACAACGGCACCAAAAAATCCCCTTTCAGAAAAACCTCATTTCCCGATGACCTGTCCTCGGGATAGATAAGCCGTACCCGTACTGAAAGTGCCAAGGCGGTGCTCGTCATCTCCAGTAGGCACCACGAATAGGATGATACCCGTGTTGTGTCAGAAATCCTTTGAAATCCCCTGTCTGGGCAAAAAAAAGCGCGCCTGGTGTGAGCTTCTCCCCGCAAAATCTGGATGCTCATAAGCAAAAATGGCGGACGCCAGACAAACTGTCTAAGCTCAGGCTGGTACTCTGCAGCCGCAACTGTATCATTAGCAAGCATAGCAACATTCCAGCCAAGGAAAGTGTAACAGAAAATGGTCGCCTCTCAGGTAAGCATGACAATCGGACATCACCCTCGAGATCCACTAGCGGTTTATCCAGGTTAGTCTAATTCCCATGATCTGATAGTCCAGTGCTAAGGCGCTTGGGGAGCCAGGCGGAACATCTATTCCATTGCAGCCTTGGAAAAAAAGCCTCCATCAAGGGTATACTCCGCAACGCTTTACCTCTCGTCGCTACAGCAAGGAACGGCGTAGGAAAAGTCTGAAGGCGTTCACCCCAACAAAAATAGTCGAATTAAATGAACTGGACGGTTGATTTTAATGATAAAAATGCCACTTCGCGATCTTTCTTCGAGTATAAGTAAGTAAATCAAATGCGAGCTTTTTTCGCCCTGGATCAGGATGATGAGGATACTTTAGAGTATACGCACTACTTACTGAACAGCCTTTGCTCGCGCACATGCATAATGCCTGGCGGCTCTACGCCGGGGCGGGCCGTGTGCAAAAGCGTATCAAAACAAACGGCACCCTAATCCGCGGATTATGATGTAAGCGTGCGTAGAACCTTATTTTTTAGCAGCGGTATAACGATGACTTTAAAAACCTTGTGTGTGTTCGGCACGCGACCTGAAGCAATCAAAATGGCTCCCTTGGCGCTGAACCTTGCAGCAGATGAGCGCTTCGATGCCAAGGTTTGTGTGACTGGCCAGCATCGAGAAATGCTCGACCAAGTGCTCAAGCTCTTCGAAGTCACGCCTGATTTTGATTTGAACATCATGAAGTCCGGCCAGGATTTGACGGACGTCACAAGTGCCATCCTGCAAGGGATGAAAACAGTCTTCTCTGCATTCAAGCCGGATATCGTCCTCGTCCATGGCGATACAGCAACGACGTTCGCCACCACATTAGCCGCCTACTACCACCAGATTCCCGTGGCTCACGTTGAGGCCGGCCTGCGCACAGGCAATCTCTATTCGCCATGGCCCGAGGAAGCAAACCGCAAGCTGACTGGCGCGATCGCTGCCGTGCACTTCGCGCCCACTGAAACATCCCGGCAGAACCTGCTGAGGGAAGGGGTCGCCCCCCAAAGCATCCATGTCACCGGCAACACCGTCATTGATGCTTTGCTGGACGTCGTGGAACGGATCAAGACCTGTCAGACCCTGAAACAGCAGTTTCAACGACAGTTCTCATTTTTGGGTGAAGGCAGGCGAGTGATCCTGGTCACCGGTCATCGCCGCGAGAGTTTCGGGGGCGGCTTTGAAAAAATCTGCCAAGCGTTGATCAATACCGCCAGGGACTTCCCCGATGTCGAAATTGTTTACCCCGTTCACCTGAATCCGAACGTGCGCGAACCGGTCAATCGACTATTGGCCGACATCGAAAATGTCCATCTGATTGAACCCCTGGATTATCTGCCCTTTGTGTACCTGATGGATCGATCCTATTTGAT
Organism: Pseudomonas sp. M5A4_2d; assembly: GCF_053345295.1. Lineage (NCBI taxonomy): Bacteria > Pseudomonadati > Pseudomonadota > Gammaproteobacteria > Pseudomonadales > Pseudomonadaceae > Pseudomonas > Pseudomonas sp. M5A4_2d. Next base: position 169,232 of record NZ_JBKEZW010000011.1, read on the forward strand.
CCTGAGCGATTCAGGCGGCATTCAGGAAGAAGCCCCGTCTTTAGGTAAACCTGTGTTGGTGATGCGTGACACCACCGAGCGCCCAGAGGCAGTCGAGGCGGGGACGGTAAAACTGGTCGGTACCGAAACTGAGGTCATTACCACTAATTTGAGGGTTCTGCTGACCGACAGTGACGCCTATAGCCAAATGAGCTTCGCCCACAACCCCTATGGTGACGGAAAGGCATGCGTAAGGATTCTCGATGCACTTTCACGAATTAAAAAGGCTAATTCATGAGTTTTGAAACTGTTTCTGTAGTCGGCCTCGGCTATATAGGACTTCCCACGGCGGCAGTTTTCGCTGCACGCAAGAAAAAAGTCATTGGCGTCGACGTCAACGCGAACGCCGTGGCAACCATCAACCGGGGCGAAATCCATATTATCGAACCGGATCTGGACATCGTCGTACGCGCTGCCGTCACCGAAGGCTATTTGCGGGCAACGACAACAGCAGAACCGGCCGATGCCTTTCTGATTGCCGTTCCAACCCCTTTCAAGGGTGATCACGAACCCGATCTTTCCTATATCGAATCGGCCAGCAAAGCCATTGCTCCGGTCCTGAAAAAAGGCGACCTGGTCATTCTGGAGTCGACCTCCCCCGTCGGTGCGACGGAGCAAATGTCTGCATGGCTGGCCGAAGCCCGGCCTGACCTGACATTCCCGCAAACCCACGGCACAGAATCAGACATTCGTATTGCGCATTGTCCCGAGCGCGTGCTGCCGGGTCACGTACTGCGCGAGCTGATTGAAAACGATCGCATTATCGGCGGGTTGACCACCAAATGTTCAGAAGCTGCGCAGCGCCTGTATAAAACCTTCGTCGAGGGTGAATGCATCATCACTGATGCACGCACCGCCGAGATGTGCAAACTTACGGAAAACAGCTTTCGCGATGTGAACATTGCATTTGCCAACGAGCTGTCGATGATCTGCGACAAACTCGACATCAACGTCTGGGAACTGATACGCCTGGCGAATCACCACCCCCGCGTCAATATCCTGCAGCCCGGCCCTGGCGTGGGCGGCCATTGCATAGCTGTCGACCCCTGGTTCATCGTCAGTAAAACACCGGCCGAGGCGCGGCTGATCCGCACTGCACGGGAAGTGAATGACAGCAAGCCAAAGTGGGTGCTGGCCCAGATTCAACTGGCCATCGGCCAATTCCTGCAGGAGAACCCATCGAAAACGGCCAGGGATGTTACGGTCGCCTGCCTGGGTCTCGCCTTCAAGCCGGACATCGATGATCTGCGCGAGAGCCCATCCGTCGATATCACCGCTCACATCGCCAACGCCCATCCCGGCACTGTTCTGGCTGTTGAACCGAACATCGAGCGCTTGCCCGCTCGCCTGGAAGGTATTGCAACCCTGAACGGAATTGACCAGGCACTGTCATCTGCGCACGTGATTGTTCTGCTGGTCGATCACAGCGCGTTCAGGAGCATCCCTGGCAGCCGCCTGTCATCGCTCAAAGTCATCGATACGCGCGGCGTATGGGCTTGAATAACGCTTGAGAAAGCCTGTTTGGAAACCGACGCAGGCCGTTGGTATGACGTCGGTTTCCGTGCATTGAACGTCGCACGGTTGTTAGATGATCATGCAATTGCATATGTCATGATGAGGATGAAGAGGTTCTGGCATGGTCAATCTGCTGATCCAGGTGCTGACACTGATAAGTGGCCTGGTTGTTAACTTTGTGATTCCTGGACTTTACGGTTTGGAAGCGTATGGCGCATTTATCAAGGCCAACGTATTGGTATTTTTATTTCAGAAGCTCTTGGACATTGTCAACGAACAGCTGATTGCCAGTGTGGAAGCCGAGTACATTCTGATGACCTCGCTATTTATAGCGGTGCTGATTTTTTTACTGTTCAGCGCCGTGAATCTGATTGATCACATTGGCAACCCGATTCTGCTTGGGGTGATGCTGCTGAGTTCGGCCTGCCTGCTCTCGCTGTTCGGGTTGCGCTTGCAGCGCTGGATCGTCGGCTATCTGGTTATATTCCTCTTTGTTTTCTTCACACTCCTCTTTATCAGCTACCAACAGATAGTGCCGCTGACCATCGTCGACATATTGATCCTGACCAATTTGATTCCGTGCCTGTTTGCAGTGGCGGTGCTGTTTTCCAATGGTGCGAAACTGCCCGTCGGCAAACAGCTCTTGCAGGCCTGCCAGCGGGTCCTGTTGCTGTTACCCAAAATGATATCCATCACCTTGGTGTTCAACCTGTTCACAAACATCCTGCCTTTCATTCTGTCGAAGAGCCTGCCCGTGCGCGACCTTGGATTGTTCCGGGTGATTGTCTCGATTATTCAATCAGCGACCAGCCTGTTCCCCATCAATGTCAGGGCAATCTTTGTCGCATTCGTCTCGGGCGGGCAACGCCAGACGCAATATAGAATCATCAGCTCAGTCGCTATTTTCTACTTCGCACTGGTAGGGCTTTCCGGTTACGCGGCTGTTTGGCTGTTCCCTCAGTATTCGGCCTACCTGGTGATGCTGCCCTGCCTGCCGGTCTTGTACTGGGCGGTCGTTACGGAGCGATACCTGGTCGCCTCCGGCCTGCACCGTAAAGTCATTGTGGCCAACCTGATCATTGCCCCGCTGGCAATCGCGGGCATGCTCCTGTTTGTTCAAGACCTGAAACAGGCCGAGCTGTTTTACGCCATAGGGTTCTCGGCCTACTTGTTATTCCTGCATGTAACCTGCCGCCCAGGTATTTGGTTGCCGGTGGTTTTCTGGGTCGCCTTGATTTCGCCATTGGCGATCTTTTTGACGGACTTCAGCTTGATCTGGGCCGCACTGTATATGTGCTCGATCATGATCATTGCAGTAGTAGCCCTACGGCTTCGGCCCGCAGACCTTCGCACGTTGAGGTTTTAACCGTGAACGCAGTAAAACTATATCGAGTTGGCAACTGGCTGCACCGGCATCGAGTACCGGTGTTACCGGGCCTCGTTCGAAATGTGATTTTCCTCCTGTTCAACTCATACATTCCGATCTCCGCAACGATCGGTAAGGGCACGATCTTCGCGTATGGCGCCATTGGCGTGGTACTTCATGCGAATGCAAAAGTGGGCGAAGGCTGTGTCCTGGGCCAAGGCATCACCATCGGTGCCGCTGAGGGCTATGTCACCAGCGCGATCAATCGCTGCCCAGTCATCGGCGACAACTGCTACCTGGGAGCTGGGGCAAAAATCATTGGTGACATCACCATTGGAAACAACTGCCAAATTGGAGCTTCGGCGGTCGTATTGAAAGACGTGCCTGATAACTCAATCGTTGTGGGGATACCGGCCAAGGTGGTCGGGCAAACGGCCAGTGACTATAAAGCCATACGCCCCTGATATGAATAATGGAGCACCGCAATGAGTCACAATGACGGCGTCAAAAATAGTATGGCGATCGCGGCCGCAGCGCTCATTGCCATTTTATTTATGCAGGAGCCTGGCGTTCTTTTCTACATTGCAATTATCGGCAGCGCTTTATTGGTATTAACGGCCATCACCTCGCCTTGGCTGGGTTTATTGGCGCTATTCCCCTTGGCGTTCGCACTACGACCAGCGCCACCGTCTGTGGGCGCTCAGGAAATGGTGTTTGCCGCCCTGCTGATGGTGGTATTCCTCAGCGCATTGATAGAACTGCTTCGCGCACAAGGGCTCAGGTCGGTCTTGCGATTATTCGCCGCGCCACTGCTGATAGGGTTGGGCTTTCTGGCTCTCAACCTTGCCATAGCGATGTATAACCATGTTGCCCTGGCTGATTGGATCAGGGGGGTTGTGCCCTTTCTGTTTATCTATGCGCTGATCCCGGTCTGCGCACTGGTCGGCCGCAAAGAAAGCAACATTCGCTGGCTCGGCGCGTCGGTGGGAACCCTGATTTTATTGACCGCAGGCTATATCGTTTTTTATTACTTCTATCACGGTTTGTGGCAATCGTACTGGACCATTCTGGTCAATGGGGAAATGGTCAGGATTCCTCACGACGAAGCGCTACTCAACGCCCACGCATTGGGACCGATGCATGATCGCATCACCATGGTAGTAGCCCAGGCAACAGACGCGATACTGCCTCTGGGCATGGTGGTCGGCTATGTAGTCAGCTCGTCGATACCTGACAGACGGATCGTTTTGGTCAGCAGCTTCATGTCGCTGCTGTGCATGGCCGCCGTGCTGATCACGTTCACACGAAGCATGTTGATCAGTGGGCTTTTATGCATTGGTTTGTTCTCGCTCTATACCTTTTTCGCGCACAAACGCCTACGGCTGAAAGTGGCATTAAGTATCGTCACTCAAGCCCTGTTTGGCCTTGCGTTTATTTTCGCCACCGGCATGGAAGATATATGGCTTGGACGCATGAATTCACTGGCGCAGACCGCACTGCCCATAGCGACTTCATCCATTGAGTCTATCGGCACGCACAACCCGCAAGCTGACGTGCTGCCATCGGTGCCCTCCAACGTAGCCATCAATGAAGATGCGCCGCAGCCGCAGCCTGAGCCTGAGCCTGTAGCCAAAGAGAAGCAGGACTTCAACGTGTCCTCCCGGGTTCAGGAATATAAGATCGCCTGGAAGATGTTCCAGGATCACCCTGTGCTGGGAAATGGCATCGGCGCCAAGCACGAGATGCGCTGGGAGAGACCAAACGGTAGTTCATTCACGGAGTCGGTTGGCTATATCCATAACTGGCCACTGTACATGTTAATGGTCGGTGGCGTTGTAGGGCTGCTCCTGTACACCCTCATTCTGTGTGCCCCGGTTGTTTTCCGATTGAGCGCTATAAAATCCGACCCCACGCACCTGGCCGTGATTCGGACGGCGGTCATGACGATGGCAATCTATGGCTTGTTTTTCGCAGTATTTCGCCTGATTTCTTTCAACTTGCTGCTCGCAGTAGCTTGGGGTGTGATGCTGGCGCACAAGCATTCAACACACGTGATGGATATCGCGCAGTCCGACAGTCATACAGCGCCATCTTCCAATGCCAAAGTCACTGCGGGAACGGTCGTCAAAGACACTAAGGAGACGTGGGTATAATGTGCGGCCTCAGCTTTTTTGCAGTTAAACTCGGCGTACCCGAGACCCAGGCTCAAATGGAAAAAAGCCTGGAAGTTACCCGGCATCGGGGCCCGGACGCGTCTGGCACATATTTCGCCAGCGTCGCAGACTATCAAGTAGGCCTCGGGCATAACAGGCTCAGCATTCTGGACTTGTCACCGACTGGCAGCCAGCCGATGTTTGCAGGTAATGGTGTCAGCATCGTGTTCAATGGTGAGGTATTTAACCATCACGCATTGCGCCAGCAACTGGTCGAAAAAGGCTACACCTTCAAAGGCACCTCCGATACCGAAGTCATCCTGCAACTGTATGTGGAATACAAAGAGCAGGCCTTTGCACGGCTTCAAGGCATGTTCACGTTCGTCATATTGGATGAACCGCGCAAGAAAACCTTTCTGGTCAGGGACGTCGCGGGGATCAAGCCCGTGTATTGCTACTCCGGCGCCGATGGTTTCTACGCCTGCTCAGAAATTCGCGGACTGAAATGCTTTTCGCAAGTGACCACCGACATCGATCAACATGATGTCTTTGAGTTCTTTAATAACGGTTTCCTTTACGAACCAAACACCGGCTACAAAGCCATCAAAAAGTTGATGCCTGGCAGCTATCTCGAGTTCGACCTGGCAACGGGTAACACGACGTCCCAGCGTTACCAGAACGTGATGAACTTCAGCACCGGGCATAGCCTTGCAGACGATGTGCGCTCTGCAGTGACGCGCCAATTAGAGGCGGACGTTCCGGTCGGCGTTTTTTTCAGCGGTGGCGCGGACTCCAGCATCCTGGCAAGTTACACCGGGGATACTGATTTATTCTTTGCAAAGTATGACGCGACGGACGACTCCGTTATCGACATGAAGTTTTCCGCCAACATCGCCGAGCACCTTGGCAAAAAGCTAGTCATTACAGAGATTCTCGACTCAAAAACCAATCCGTTCGAGTCAATCGACTTTGTCGCTGCCAATACCGAAGAACTCGTATCGGACTACACGTTCTGGGCGACCTACCGCTTGTCCTCTGAAGCCAGAAAAAGTGGGTACACCGTCATGCTCAGTGGCATGGGCGGCGATGAAGCGTTTGCAGGGTATCCACGTTACACCGTATTGAAACATCACAGGTTGATTCGGTTGCTATATCCCTTATTAAGCGCACTGTTGAAACTCAAACTATTTCCAAAGCGCCTCGACAAGAAATTTGAGCGGCTGGTGTCTTATGCTCAGGAAAACTACTGGCCCCTGGCGTATTCACGCATGCTGGGGTATTTCTCTCGCCAGGAGTTGAAAGGTTTTTTCCGCGATTACAACGAGTTGGAGCAACACTACAAACAACGCTTGGCCGGTGTACTGGCTCAGTATACGGGTGCCCCTGAAGACAAAGTGAAATGCGCACAGCACTTTGACCAAACAGGCTTCTTGAGCCATAACTTGAGCGTCTCGGACAAGGCGAGCATGTTGGCCAGTATCGAACTGCGCGTCCCCCTGCTGGACGAGCGCGTCGTTGCAAACGGCCTGAATACCTCGAGTGCTGACTTGCTCAGGGGCGGTGCGACCAAGGCACCGCTCAAGCGCCTCTTGAAAAGCCTGCTACCCGCATCTTTAGTCGAACGCCCGAAGACGGGCTTCAACCCACCGCTCGATGGAATTATTCAGGGGATAGGCCCAGAACGCCTGCTCGCAGAGTTTGAACGCATCTACAGGTACATAGCCCACGATGAAGTGAAAAAACTAGTGAGTCATCATTTTTCAGGCAGTGTTAACAACACCTACAAACTGTGGCAGATGTTGTACTTCGAGCGCTGGCTGAAAATAAATTTTCCATAAAACACCGTCAGACGACACTCACTACCCTACTTCCAAGTGGCTTTCATGAGCAGGACGTTGATGCACCGGATCACTAAGCTCTACCACACTGTCAAAATGCTTCGATTGAAGCAGATTGTTTACCGTCTTTACTATCGCTTCGCTAAGGTTCGGCCATTTTTGGCGCACGGTTTTACCCTTCGCCCCGCGGTTAAACTGGCGAAGCCTCCTGCCTGGAGTGCTTCGCGCTTCAACGCGGATGAGCAATTTGAGTTCATGGGGCTGACGGCATCGATTGACTGGCACGATGAAACGCGGCCGAAAATCTGGCAATACAACCTGCATTACCTGGATCATTTAGCATCATCAGGCCCGGCCCGCATAGGTTTCGACAAGCGCTTGGTGAATAGCTGGATTGCGAGCAACCCACCCTTCAATGGGTGTGGCTGGGAACCTTATACGCTCTCTTTGCGCATCGTGAACCTGCTCAAGTGGCTGCAGCAACAGCCAACTCTGGAACCTCACTGGCTTGATAGCCTGGCTACGCAGGCCCATGCTCTGTCCCAACAGGTCGAATATCACATCCTCGCGAACCATTTGTTCGTGAATGGCAAAGCACTGGTGTTTGCCGGGAGCTTTCTGGGCGGCGTACAGGCTGACAGCTGGTTATCCAAAGGTCTGAAGATCCTCGATGAGGAAACCAAGGAGCAGTTCCTCAAGGACGGTGCGCACTTCGAACTTTCCCCCATGTACCACGCGTCCCTTCTTTGGGATATGTGCGACTTGCTGAACCTGGCCATTCACTCGGAACTGCCGGAACTGAATAAGCGCCAGAACGGCTGGAAGCGCCTGATTGAGGAAGGCCTGGTCTGGTTACGCAGCCTCCAGCACCCGGATGGAGGCATTCCGTTTTTCAATGACTCGGCATTCGGAATTGCGCCGACGCTGCTCGATATAGAGGCCTACGCGTTTGAATTGGGGTGCCGTGCGCAGGCTGTCACGCCCAACACTGCGGGGGTTACAGCCGAACACAAGACTGAAAGTGGCTACGTGGCGATCAATTTTGGCGACCAGTGCAAGGCGCTGTTGAACCTCGCTCAAGTTGCGCCTGACTACCAACCTGGCCACACCCACGCAGACACCCTCAGCTTCGAACTCAGCCTGTTTGGACAGCGCGTTTTCGTCAACTCCGGGACATCACAATACGGCGAAGGCGCAGAACGTCATCGTCAGCGCAGTACGGCAGCGCACAACACAGTCGAAGTGAATGGTGAAAGCTCATCTGAAGTATGGGCCGGTTTCCGGGTCGCCCGACGCGCACGCACTACCTTGGGCAAGTTCGAAAAAACAGGCGATACCGTAATCATCAGCGCCAGTCATGACGGCTACCTGCGCTTGCCTGGAGAAAACCTGCATGTGCGCGAGTGGGTCGCGATGGCCGGTGAGTTGCAGGTAATAGATTGCGTTTCGGGTCAATTCGATAGAGCGGTGTCGAGGCTATTTTTACACCCCGATATCAGCGCTGTTCAAAAGGGCAACACCGTCACGATCACCCTGCCCGGCGGTCAGGTCGCTGTCGCGACACTAGAGGGCGCGAGCCGTATCAATGTGGTGTCTTCCACATGGCACCCGGAATTCGGCAAGTCTGTCCCCAACCAGTGCATCGTCGCTGAAATGTCGACAGACAGACTGACCACCTGCATAACTTGGTGAGGTGTATTTGAAACTTTTAATCCTGAGCTTTTACTATCAGCCTGATCTTTCAGCCGGCTCATTTCGCACGACTGCATTGGTGAGTGCACTCCTGGAGCAACTCCCCTGCGACGCCCATATCGAATTGATTACAACCCTGCCAAACCGCTACAGCTCCTTCAGCAGTGAGGCCCCCGAGTTGGAGGAGCACCCACGGCTGACCATTCGCCGAATCGCTTTACCCGCCCACAAGAGCGGGATGGTCGATCAGGCCAAAGCTTTTCTGGTCTACGCCAACGCCGCACGCAAGGTTGTGCGAAACCAACAATACGATCTCATTTACGCGACGTCTTCGCGCCTGATGACCGCGACACTTGGGGCGCTGATCGCACGCACAAAACGGGCGCCGCTCTACTTGGATATACGCGATATTTTCGTTGATACAATCAACGATGTATTGTCCAGGAAAAAGGTCTGGTTACTTAAGCCAGCACTGTCAATGGTTGAACGCTTTACTATTCATTCGGCAAAAAAGGTCAATCTCGTCTCCGCAGGCTTTCTACCTTACTTCACATCACGCTACCCCAACCAATGCTACTCGACCTTTACAAACGGCATTGATGACGAGTTTCTTGATGCGCAACCGGCCGCAGAAAAAATCGAGCCCAACCCGGTGCTGGTCGTTGTATATGCCGGGAATATCGGTGAAGGCCAGGGGCTGCACAACATTATTCCCCAGCTCGCCAAACAGCTTGAAGGGCGGCTGCGATTCAAGGTGATCGGCGATGGCGGCCGAATCGGACTGCTGAAAGAAGCCATTGCCACTCACGGCTGTACCAACGTTGAACTTTTGAAACCGGTCAAGCGCGATCAATTGATCGAGACTTATCAGTCGGCGGATGTGCTTTTCCTGCATCTGAATGACCACGATGCCTTCCGCAAGGTCTTGCCATCGAAAATGTTTGAATATGCAGCACTGGGCAAGCCGATCTGGGCGGGTATCTCCGGTTACGCCGCCAGTTTTGTATCCGAGCATATTGAAAACGCTGCAGTCTTTGCACCGTGCCATGTAGCCGCTGCTGTCCAGTCTTTCGAAACACTGAACATTATGACGCGCCCACGCCATGCCTTTGTCGAGCGCTTTGCTCGTGAACGTATCATGCGCGAAATGTCGAAAGACGTTCTTTCACTCACAGGAACTCCTTGATTATGCAAATCCTCCTGACGGGAGCGAGCGGCTTTGTTGGTAGCGGGTTAATCGTGCCACTGCTTGAACAACACCACTCAATTACTGCCGCTGTACGCGTGTTCAAGACCGATCTCGATCCGCGCGTCAAACAGAGCATTGTTAGTGGGCTCTCCGCTGAGCAGGATTGGCAGATGTTGCTCAAGGACCAGAACTCGGTGATTCATCTGGCGGCCCGGGTCCACGTCATGAGTGACCCCTCCACCGACCCACTGGCCGAATACCGGCGAGTCAACGTCGAAGGCACCCTTAACCTGGCCCGCCAAGCCGCCGCCGCTGGCGTCAAGCGCTTCATCTTTATCAGCTCGATCAAGGTCAATGGGGAGAGCACAACGACGGGCATGCCGTACACAGCAGATGGTCCGACAACACCTACCGACCCCTACGGAATTTCCAAAAAGGAAGCTGAACAAGGCCTGCGAGCGTTAGCATCCGAAACCGGCATGGAGGTGGTGATCATTCGCCCCGTACTGGTTTACGGGCCAGGGGTTCGCGCGAACTTTCTCAGCATGATGCGCTGGCTGTATAAAGGCCTGCCTTTGCCCTTTGGTGCCATAAACAACCGAAGAAGCCTGGTTGCGCTGGACAACCTGGTTGATTTGATTGTGACGTGCACCGAGCACCCTGCCGCGGCCAATCAAACCTTCCTGGTCAGTGACGGGGAGGATCTTTCGACCACAATGCTCTTGCGTCGCATGGCAACAGCCTTGGGCAAGCCTGCACGCCTGCTTCCTGTGCCGAGCGTGTTGCTGGAGACCGGTGCCACTGCGCTGGGACGCAGGGCGCTCGCTCAACGGTTATGTAGTTCCCTGCAGGTCGATATCAGCAAGACGCGCGAGCTGCTGGGCTGGACACCGCCGAGTAGCGTTGACCAGGCACTGCGTAAAACAGGTAAGTACTTTTTGGAACTGCAAACTCAATGAATATCTGGTGGTTATTACCGGCGGTTACGATTGTCGCACTGCTTTTGACTGGGGCTTTACGCCATTACGCGCTGTCTCGAAGCCTGATCGACATCCCGAATGCGCGCAGCTCGCACGTCGTACCCACACCCAGGGGCGGTGGCGTCTCGATCGTCGTCAGCTTTTTGTTAGCGTTGCTCCTGAGCGCCAGCATGGGACTGATAGCCTGGCCGCTCACATGGGCACTATTGGGCGCTGGAACTGGCATTGCGATATTGGGGTTCCTCGACGATCATGGCCACATCAGCGCACGCTGGCGCCTGCTTGGGCACTTTGTAGCCGCCGCCTGGGCACTCTTCTGGATCGGAGGTCTGCCGCCGCTGATGATCGCAGGGTTCACCATCAACTTGGGTTGGATCGGCCATTTGCTTGCAGCGGTCTACCTGGTATGGCTGCTGAACCTCTACAACTTCATGGATGGCATTGATGGAATAGCCAGCGTCGAGGCTATTTGCGTGTGCCTGGGCAGCGCACTGCTGTACTGGATTACAGGCCATGAACTTATCACGCTGACGCCTTTGTTGCTGTCGTTTGCAGTGGCCGGCTTTCTGTATTGGAACTTCCCTAAAGCGCGCATCTTCATGGGCGATGCAGGCAGTGGGTTCCTGGGCGTCACGCTGGGGGTGTTATCGCTGCAGGCGGCCTGGATCGAACCGCAGCAACTGTGGAGCTGGTTGATCCTGCTGGGCGTGTTTATCACTGACGCAACATGGACTCTGCTGCGCCGCCTGCTGAGAGGCGACAAGGTCTATGAAGCCCATCGCAGCCACGCTTACCAGTTCGCTTCCCGGCAGTTCGGCAAACACCAGCCAGTAACCCTGGCGGTGGTGGCAATCAATATTTGCTGGCTTTTACCTATTGCGCTTCTGACGGGCAATGGCACAGTCGACGGCTTGTTGGGCCTGCTGGTGGCCTATCTACCGCTGATAGCGTTGGCCGTGAAGTTCAAGGCTGGAGAGAAAGAACCGAACTAACCAGGTTCGAGGGGGCGGCGATCGCCTCCCCTTCACTCAACTGATGAGCAAGATCAAACCAAAGTCTTGCGTCGAGCTCTGGCCACCCAGGCCATCAGTGGGCCCACCACCATTCCGACCAACAATGCGACTATGACGAAAATGGAAACTGGTAACTGCGGCGCTGCCCAGCCAAGGAACTGCAGAGAAACCGATTGTTGATTTTCAAGTACAAATGCCACGACACCCAGCAAGAGCACTAGCAATACCAGCATTGCAATAACGCGCTTAACACTACTCATGACCTGCTCCCTTAACGAGTATCAAACCTCATCTTCGTCTTCGTTCACTCGATCGCGCAACTCCTTGCCCGGCTTGAAGTGAGGCACAAACTTACCGTCGAGGCTGACGGATTGCCCGGTCTTCGGGTTACGACCTACACGCGGTGCGCGATAGTGCAAGGAGAAGCTACCAAACCCACGGATCTCAATTCGGTCTCCGGTAGCCAGACACTGGGACATCTGTTCGAGCATAGTCTTGATAGCCAGCTCTACATCCTTGGATGAAAGCAGCCCTTGATGGGTGACAATTCGTTCGATCAACTCCGACTTCGTCATATTTTTCCCTTCTTTTTCAAGCAGCTAGGAAAAGCGCTTCGAAGGTTTTAGCATGACTCGATGAATTTGAACAGCCCACCCAGCAACTTATCTGCAGCATGGGCAGACACCCGCAACACGTGCCTCGCAGCCTCAATTGCAGATCACCAGCATGGTGCGAGTAACAGCACCAGCGGGGTTCCAGCCGAACAGGTAGTCGCCCTCTTCGTCCTTGGCATCACTGGATCGCGTGACGACCTTGTAGCCCTGCATCTTGCATTCCCGAGCAGCGCGCTTCTCGCACTTATCCCAGTTGCTGCCAAGGCCCGAGCAGTCGATCTCAATGCCACTAACGCCGCGCTTGGCGTGGGTTTTGGCGCTGGTGGCAGAGCAACCAGCAAGCATTACCACTGCAAAAAAAATGATAAACCTGTTCATTTAAATCCTTATTGAAACAACAACGCTGTAGCGCTTTTATGAAGAACTATAGTCAGTTCTGACACCCGGCTACGCACCTTGGTTCTCAATTGTTGATTCAACGAATTTCAGGCACAAAAAAGGGCGACCGAAGTCGCCCTTTTTAATGGTCGGACAGAACTTAGTTCTGTTTTTCCATCTGTGCACGCAGCAGGTCGCCCAGAGTGGTAGGACCAGCAGAAGGCTCAGACGAGGCTGGCTTGTCGCGCAGGCTCTGAATGGCTTCTTTCTCTTCGATCTCGTCTTTCGACTTGATGGAGAGCTGGATTACGCGGCTCTTGCGGTCAACGCTGATGATCTTGGCTTCTACTTCCTGGCCTTCTTTCAGAACGTTACGCGCGTCTTCAACGCGGTCACGGCTGATTTCGGAGGCTTTCAGAGTCGCTTCGATATCGTCGGCCAGAGTGATGATGGCGCCTTTAGCGTCAACTTCTTTCACTGTGCCCTTAACGATTGCGCCTTTGTCGTTCTCTTGAACGTACTCGGAGAACGGATCGCTTTCCAGTTGCTTGATACCCAGGGAGATGCGCTCGCGCTCTGGGTCAACCGACAGGATAACGGTGTCCAGCTCGTCGCCCTTCTTGAAACGACGAACAGCTTCTTCGCCAACTTCGTTCCAGGAGATGTCGGACAGGTGAACCAGGCCGTCGATGCCGCCGTCCAGACCAATGAAGATACCGAAATCGGTGATCGACTTGATGGTGCCGGAGATTTTATCGCCCTTGTTGAACTGGCCAGAGAAATCTTCCCATGGGTTAGATTTGCACTGCTTGATGCCCAGGGAGATACGACGACGCTCTTCGTCGATGTCCAGAACCATAACTTCCACTTCGTCGCCGACTTGTACGACTTTCGAAGGGTGGATGTTTTTGTTGGTCCAGTCCATTTCGGAAACGTGTACCAGGCCTTCCACGCCTTCTTCCAGCTCAGCGAAGCAGCCGTAGTCGGTCAGGTTGGTAACACGCGCGGTTACGCGAGTGCTTTCTGGGTAACGCGCTTTGATAGCAACCCATGGATCTTCGCCCAGCTGCTTCAAGCCCAGGGAAACGCGGTTACGCTCACGATCGTACTTCAGAACCTTGACATCGATCTCGTCGCCAACGTTGACGATTTCGGAAGGATGCTTGATACGCTTCCAAGCCATGTCGGTAATGTGCAGCAGGCCATCGACGCCACCCAGATCGACGAATGCGCCGTAATCGGTGAGGTTCTTGACGATACCTTTGACTTGTTGGCCTTCCTGCAGGGATTCCAGCAGAGCTTCACGCTCGGCGGAGTTCTCTGCTTCCAGGACGCTGCGACGGGAAACGACAACGTTGTTGCGCTTCTGGTCGAGCTTGATGACCTTGAATTCGAGTTCTTTGCCTTCCAGGTGCGTGGTGTCGCGCACTGGACGAACGTCGACCAAAGAACCTGGCAGGAACGCACGGATGCCGTTAACGTCGACAGTGAAGCCGCCTTTAACCTTACCGTTGATAACGCCCTTGACCACTTCTTCAGCTGCGAAGGCTGCTTCGAGAACAATCCAGCATTCAGCGCGCTTGGCTTTTTCACGGGACAGCTTGGTTTCACCGAAACCGTCTTCAACCGAGTCCAGAGCAACGTGAACTTCGTCACCGACATTGATAGTCAGGTCGCCAGCATCGTTGTAGAACTGTTCCAGCGGGATCAGAGCTTCAGACTTCAGACCAGCGTGAACGGTTACCCAGCGAGCTTGGTAATCGATATCAACGATAACACCGGTGATGATGGAGCCTGCCTGAAGGTTCAGGGTTTTTAGGCTTTCTTCAAAGAGTTCCGCAAAGCTTTCGCTCATTTTAATTCCTGTTGATAAGGGCGAAGAATACGCCCATCTCCACACCCCAGACGGTGTGGGTTAGTTTCAATTAGAAGAAGCACCGCAGGACTATGACTGGTCCCCTGCAGCCTTCTTGGTCACCCGGCGATATCGCGAATGGCGATTTCACTCAAGATGCGTTCCAGCACCTGCTCGATGGACAACTCCGTGGAATCCAGCTGTATGGCGTCAGCCGCCGGCTTGAGCGGGGCTACCGCACGCTGGGTATCACGCTCATCGCGTGCACGGATCTCATCTAGCAGACTCGACAGACTAACACCATCGACTTTGCCCTTCAACTGCAAGTAACGGCGGCGAGCCCGCTCCTCGGCGCTGGCGGTCAGGAAAATCTTCAACGGCGCATCCGGAAACACGACGGTGCCCATATCGCGGCCATCGGCCACCAGGCCCGGCGGCTCCTGAAAAGCCCGCTGGCGTTGCAGCAACGCGTCACGCACGGCCGGCAGCGCGGCAACCTGGGAAGCCCAGGAGCCGACTTGTTCGTTACGCAGGTCATCCGTCACATCATCCCCTTCCAGGATAATGCGCTGGGGGTGACCTTCCGTCGCGCCGACGAACTGCACATCAAGGTGCGCCGCCAGTAACTTCAAGGATTCTTCGTTGGTCAGGTCGACGCCATGGTTGCGTGCGGCAAATGCCAGCAGGCGGTACAGCGCGCCGGAATCCAGCAGGCACCAGCCCAAGCGCTTGGCCAGGATGCCGGCGATCGTGCCTTTGCCCGAGCCGCTCGGCCCGTCGATGGTAATCACCGGTGCTTTGATATTCACAATTGAGCCTCTTGGGCAACACGGATGCCGACGTGGGCACACAGTGTAAGAAAATTCGGAAAAGATGTAGCTACGTTGGCGCAGTCACGGATACGAATCGGCGCGGTCGCCCGCAGGGAAGCCACGCTGAATGCCATGGCAATCCGGTGATCACCATGGGCAAGCACTTCACCGCCGCCCAGCAGGCCACCATCAATGATAATCCCATCAGGCGTCGGTTCACACTTCGCGCCCAATGCCAGCAGACCGTCGGCCATGACCTGAATACGGTCAGACTCTTTGACCCGCAGCTCCTGGGCACCGCGCAATACCGTGCGCCCCTCAGCACAGGCGGCGGCAACAAACAGCACCGGGAACTCATCAATAGCCAACGGCACCAACGCTTCGGGAATCTCGATCCCCTTTAGCGCAGCGGCACGCACCCGCAGGTCAGCCACCGGCTCACCGCCAACTTCCCGCAGGTTTTCCAGGGCGATGTCCGCCCCCATCAACCGCAGAATATCGATCACCCCGGTACGCGTCGGGTTGATACCGACATGTTCCAGCAGCAACTCGGAGCCTTCGGCAATCGACGCGGCCACCAGGAAGAATGCCGAAGAGGAAATATCCCCTGGCACCTCTATATGCGTAGCCGTCAGCGCATGGCCAGATTCCACCGACGCCATCGCACCCTCCACCACCACCGGGTAGCCGAAACCCCGCAGCATTCGCTCGGTGTGGTCACGGGTCGGCGCAGGCTCGATCACCGACGTTTTACCCTCGGCATACAACCCGGCAAGCAACAGACAGGATTTAACCTGAGCACTGGCCATCGGCAGCGCATAAGTAAACCCTTTCAAGGCCTGACCACCGCGAATAGTCAACGGCGGACGCCCCTGAGGTCCGGTTTCGATCACCGCCCCCATTTCTCGCAACGGGTCGGCCACGCGACTCATCGGGCGCTTGGACAGCGAAGCGTCACCCGTCAGGACACTGTCGAAGTTTTGCGCCGCCAGCAAGCCGGACAACAGGCGCATCGACGTCCCGGAGTTACCCAGGTAGATCGGCCCCGGCGCAGGCTTCAAGCCATGCAGGCCTACGCCATGAATGGTCACGCGCCCGTGGTGGGGCCCTTCAATCACGACACCCATGTCCCTAAATGCCTGCAACGTCGCGAGCGCATCCTCACCTTCGAGGAAACCTTCGATCTCGGTCACGCCATCGGCCAACGAACCCAGCATGATCGAGCGATGCGAGATCGACTTGTCGCCTGGCACCCGGATTTTCCCGCTCAAGCGGCCGCCCGGGTTGGCGAGAAAGTTCAGCTCATCGGCGTTCACTGCAGTTTCCATATAAGCCCGGCGAGCCAGGATCTTGCTGAAATGCTTACGCGCCACCCGCGCCCGAGTGAATACGCCCAATAATTGATGGCCATCCCCGGCATCGACCGCATCGCGCAAGGCATCGAGGTCACTGCGGAAGGTGTCCAGGGTGCGCAACACCGCTTCGCGATTGGCGAGGAAGATGTCGTGCCACATCACCGGGTCGCTGCCGGCAATCCGTGTGAAATCACGGAAGCCACCGGCGGCGTAGCGGAAAATGTCGAGGTTCTCGTTACGTTTGGCCAGGGAATCCACCAAACCAAACGCCAGTAAATGCGGCAAATGGCTGGTCGCCGCCAGCACTTCGTCGTGGCGCTCGACCTGCATATGCTCGACATCCGCACCCAGCTCGCGCCAAAGACGATCCACCACAGCCAACGCGGCCGGATCGGTTTGCTCAAGCGGCGTCAGGATCACCTTATGGCGACGGAACAGTTGCGCATTGGAGGCTTCCACCCCGCTCTGCTCGGAGCCGGCAATCGGATGGCCCGGTACAAAGCGCGCAGGCATGCCGCCAAAGGCCAGGTGCGCAGCGCGCACCACATTGCCCTTGGCACTGCCGACGTCCGTCAGGATCGCCTGCCCCAAGTCCATATCGGCCAGCAAGGCCAGCAACTTTTCCATCGCCAGAATTGGCACGGCGAGCTGGATCACATCAGCCCCCTGGCAAGCGACAGCCAGGTCAGCTTCACAGCGATCCACCACGCCCAACTCAACCGCCAGCTTGCGCGATTGCGGGTCCAGGTCAACACCGACCACTTCGCCACACAACCCGCTTTCACGCAGGCCTTTGGCGAAGGAGCCACCGATCAACCCCAGACCGACCACCACCAGGCGACCGATCATAGGCACAGCAGGTTGCAATGCAGTGACATCAACCACGAGCCAGAACCTTGGCCAACGCCTCCAGGAAGCGGGCGTTTTCTGCCGGCAAGCCAATGGTGATACGCAGGTGGTTCGGCATGCCGTAGTTGGCCACCGGGCGCACGATCACGCCTTCGCGCAGCAGGCCCTGGAACACAGGCGCGGCCACCTGGCCAAGGTCGACGCAAATGAAGTTGCCCTTGGAAGGGATCCAGCCCAGCCCCAGCTCACGGAAACCTTCCTGCAGTTGCAGCATGCCGGTTTCATTGATGCGACGACTTTCTTCCAGGTACTCGGCATCCTTCACCGCAGCACAGGCCGCCGCCAGGGCAAGGCTGTTGACGTTGAACGGTTGGCGCACACGGTTCAGCACGTCGGCCACCACCGCGGTGGACAAGCCGTAACCGACCCGCAACGATGCCAGGCCATAGGCCTTGGAGAAAGTGCGCGACACCAGCAGGTTGGGGTAAGCCGCGAGGAAATCCAGGCCATCCGGCAGGTCGCTGCCTTCGGCGTACTCGATGTAGGCCTCGTCCAGCACCACCAGCACATGCTCCGGCACGTCTTGCAGGAAGTCGTTCAGCGCCTGAGCGTCGAACCAGGTACCGGTCGGGTTGTTCGGGTTGGCGATAAACACCACGCGGGTTTGCGCGTCGATGGCTGCCAGCATGGCCGGCAGGTCATGCCCCCAGTCCTTGGCGGGAATAACACGCGCGTCGGCACCGACCGCCTGCGTCACGATCGGATAGACGGCGAACGCGTGCTCGCTGAACACCGCGTTCAGGCCAGGCGCCAGATAGGCGCGGCCGACCAGCTCAAGAATGTCGTTGGAGCCGTTACCCAGGGTCACCTGGTTCAGCTCAACCCGGCAGTTTTCGGCCAGCAGGGACTTGAGGGCAAAACCATTGCCGTCCGGGTAGCGGGTCAGCTCGGCCAACGCCTCATGAATCGCCGCCAACACCTTTGGGCTCGGGCCCAGCGGGTTTTCGTTACTGGCCAGCTTTACGATCCTGGACGGGTCCAGATTCAACTCACGCGCCAGCTCGTCCACAGGCTTGCCCGGCACGTAAGGCGACAGTTGTTGCACGCCCGGCTGAGCCAGGGCGAGGAAGTTGCCACTCATGTTAAAGCCTCACAAAACCGCTTTCGGGTAAGAGCCCAGCACCTTGAGTGCCACGGCTTCCTGACTGATTTTCTCCAGCACACCTTTAACCAGTGGATCGCGGTGGTGGCCAACGAAGTCGATAAAGAACACATACGTCCATTTACCGCTGCGCGAAGGGCGTGTCTCGATTCGCGTCAGGTCAATCCCGTTATCGTGGAACGGCACCAGCAGCTCATGCAGCGCACCGGGCTTGTTGCTCATGGAGACGATGATCGAAGTCTTGTCGTCGCCGGTCGGCGGCACTTCCTGGCTGCCGATCATCAGGAAACGCGTGGAGTTGTCCGGGCGATCCTCGATTTTCTCGGCCAGGCGCGTCAGGCCATACAGGCCAGCGGCCATATCGCCGGCAATCGCCGCCGAATTCCACTCACCCTTGACCCGCTTGGCCGCTTCGGCGTTGCTGGACACCGCCACGCGCTCGACATTCGGGTAATGCGCGTCCAGCCACTTACGGCATTGAGCCAGCGATTGAGCGTGGGAATAGATCCGGCTGATGCTGTCGGTCTTGGTGTTCTCGCCCACCAGCAAGTGGTGGTGGATGCGCAACTCGACTTCGCCGCAGATCACCATGTCGTGCTCAAGGAAGCTGTCCAGCGTGTGGTTGACTGCGCCTTCGGTGGAGTTTTCCACCGGCACCACGCCAAAATTCACCGCACCGGCCGCCACTTCACGGAACACTTCGTCGATCGCCGCCATTGGCTTGCTGATCACGGCGTGGCCGAAGTGCTTCATGGCCGCCGCTTGGGTGAAGGTGCCTTCAGGGCCGAGATACGCCACTTTCAGCGGCTGCTCCAGCGCCAGGCACGACGACATGATTTCACGGAACAACCGCGCCATCTCCTCGTTGCCCAGCGGGCCCTGGTTGCGCTCCATTACGCGCTTCAGCACCTGGGCTTCGCGCTCAGGCCGGTAGAACACCGGCACTTCGCCTTCAGCCAGTGAAGCCATTTTTACCCGTGCTACTTCCTGGGCGCACCGCGCCCGCTCACTGATCAGCTCCAGGACTTTCTCGTCCAGGCTGTCAATGCGTACGCGCAGGGCCTTGAGTTCTTGCTCAGACATTAGCCGTGTTCCTTTTCGAACTCTGCCATGTAGGAAATCAGCGCCTTGATGGCGTTGATATCGACAGCGTTGTAGATGGAGGCGCGCATGCCACCTACCGAACGGTGGCCCTTGAGGTTCAGCAAGCCGCGCTCATCAGCACCGGCCAGGAATGGCTTGTCCAGGCGGTCGTCAGCCAGGCGGAACGGTACGTTCATCCACGAGCGGTCGGTCAGGTTGATCGGGTTGCTGTACAGGCCGCTGGCGTCGATGAAGTCGTACAGCGTGCGCTTCTTCTCTTCGTTAAGCTTGCCCATGGCAGCCACGCCGCCCTGCTCTTTCAGCCACTCGAACACCAGGCCCGAGAGATACCATGCAAACGCCGGCGGGGTGTTGTACATCGAACCGTTATCGGCCGCGACCTTGTAGTTGAGCATGGTCGGACACAGCGAACGCGCACGACCCAGCAGGTCTTCACGGATGATGTTGACCAGGATACCGCTCGGGCCGATGTTCTTCTGCGCACCGGCGTAGATCATGCCGTATTGGGACACATCGATCGGGCGCGAGAGAATGTCCGAGGACATGTCGCACACCAACGGAACGTCACCCACTTCAGGCACCCAGTCGAATTCCAGGCCGCCGATGGTTTCGTTCGCTACGTAGTGAACGTAGGCCGCATCCTTCGACAACTTCCACTCGTTCTGACCCGGAATGGCGAAGTAGTCGTAAGGCTTGGCGGTGCCCGCCACATTGACATGACCGTAACGGGAGGCCTCTTCAATGGCCTTCTGGCCCCAGATACCGGTGTCGATATAGTCGGCAGTGCCGCCTTCCGGCAGCAGGTTCAGCGGCAGTTGGGCGAACTGCTGGCTCGCCCCACCTTGCAGGAACAACACTTTGTAGTTGGAGGGGATGTCCAGCAAGTCGCGCAGATCCTGCTCGGCCTTGGTGGCAATGGACACGAACTCATCGCTGCGATGGCTCATTTCCATCACGGAGAGGCCTTTTCCATGCCAGTCGAGGAGTTCACCCTGCGCGCGCTGCAGGACTGCTTCAGGAAGCGCCGCGGGACCGGCACAGAAGTTATAGGCTCTCTTGCTCACATCCAATCTCACTCTGATCTGGTGGTAGTCACACAAACATATCAGCCGACACCCGATCCAATGTGGGAGCGGGCTTGCTCGCGAAAGCGATCTAACAGGCGACATCTCTGGTGAATGTCAGTCCGCTTTCGCGAGCAAGCCCGCTCCCACACTAGATCTCCATGGCTGTCGATATTTCCGGCCGAACAAACAACAAGGGGGCGAATCTTCATCCGCCCCCTGTGTGTCCGCTTATTCCTGCGGTTCTTCTTCGTCTGCGGCAGCGTCGAGGGTTGGCTCGTCGACGCCGTCATCGGCATCGCCGATCACTTGCCCCTCGAGTGCAATCCCTTCCTCGCCTTCCAGCTCCTCGCCCTCGACTTCCGATGGTTCCTGGACACGTTCCAGGCCTACCAGGGTTTCGTCGCTGGCCAGCTTGATCAGCGTCACGCCCTGGGTGTTACGCCCCAGGCTCGACACTTCAGCCACACGCGTACGCACCAGAGTGCCCTGGTCGGAAATCAGCATGATCTCCTCGCCATCGAGCACCTGGACCGCACCGACCAGACGGCCGTTGCGATCGTTGCTGACCATGGCGATAACGCCTTGGCCGCCACGCTTGTACTCCGGGAACTCGCTGATGGCGGTGCGCTTGCCATAACCACGCGCCGAAGCGGTGAGGATCTGGCTGCCTTCTTCCGGGATCAGCATCGAAATCAGCTTCTGCCCTTCCGGCAGACGCATGCCGCGTACACCGCGGGCAGTACGACCCATGGCGCGAACGTCGGATTCCTTGAAGCGCGTCACTTTGCCGCCGTCGGAGAACAGCATGACTTCACGCTCGCCATCGGTGATAGCGGCAGAAATCAACACGTCGCCTTCGTCCAGCTCCAGGGCGATCAGGCCCACGCTGCGTTGACGGCTGAAGGATTCCAGCGGGGTCTTCTTCACGGTGCCTTTGGCGGTGGCCATGAAGATGAAGTGACCTTCGGTGTACTCATCGACCGGCAGCATGGTGGTGATGTATTCATCACTGTCCAGCGGCAGCAGGTTGACCAATGGACGACCACGGGCGGCACGCGAGGCCTCCGGGATTTCGTAGGTTTTCAGCCAGTACACTTTGCCTTTGCTGGAGAACAGCAGCAGCGTGGTGTGGCTGTTGGCGACCAGCAGGTGAGCGATGTAGTCCTCATCCTTAACGCCAGTAGCCGATTTGCCTTTACCACCACGACGCTGGGCCTGGTACGCAGCCAAAGGCTGGGTCTTGGCGTAGCCACCGTGGGAGATGGTCACGACGCGCTCTTCTTCCGGGATCATGTCACCCAGGGTCAGGTCGAGACGGGCATCCAGGATTTCAGTGCGGCGCACGTCGCCGTATTCGGCGCGGATCACTTCCAGTTCTTCGCGGATCACTTCCATCAGGCGCACGGCGCTGTTAAGGATGCGGATCAGCTCGCCGATCTGGTTGAGGATCTCCTGGTACTCGGCCAGCAGCTTCTCGTGTTCCAGGCCGGTCAGGCGGTGCAAACGCAGTTCCAGAATGGCCTGGGCCTGTTCCGGCGACAGGAAGTACTTGCCTTCGCGCAGACCGTATTGCGGGTCGAGGGTCTCCGGACGGCACGAGTCGGCACCGGCACGTTCAACCATCGCAACCACGGCGCTGGATTCCCACGGCATCTTGATCAGTGCTTCTTTCGCTTCCGACGGGGTCGGCGAAGCCTTGATCAGTGCGATAACCGGGTCGATGTTCGACAGTGCAACCGCCTGGCCTTCCAGGATGTGGCCGCGCTCGCGGGCCTTGCGCAGTTCGAACACGGTACGGCGGGTCACGACTTCGCGGCGGTGACGCACGAAGGCTTCCAGCAGATCCTTGAGGTTCAGGATGCGCGGGCGGCCGTCGATCAGTGCAACCACGTTGATACCAAACACGCTTTGCAGCTGGGTCTGGGCGTAGAGGTTGTTGAGGATCACCTCAGGCACTTCGCCACGACGCAGCTCGATCACCACGCGCATACCGTCTTTGTCGGACTCGTCACGCAGTTCGGTGATGCCTTCCAGCTTCTTCTCTTTAACCAGCTCGGCGATCTTCTCGATCAGACGCGCCTTGTTCAGCTGGTAAGGAAGTTCGGTGATGACGATCTGCTGACGGCCACCGACCTTGTCGATGTCTTCGATCATCGAGCGGGCGCGCATGTAAATACGGCCGCGACCGGTACGGTAGGCTTCGATGATACCGGCGCGACCGTTAATGATCGCGGCGGTCGGGAAGTCCGGGCCGGGGATGTATTGCATCAGCTCATCGACGGTCAACTCAGGGTTGTCGATGAGGGCCAGGCAACCGTCGATGACTTCACCGAGGTTGTGCGGCGGAATGTTGGTGGCCATGCCCACGGCGATACCGCTGGAGCCGTTGACCAGCAGGTTCGGAATACGGGTTGGCATGACCGCCGGGATCATTTCGGTGCCGTCGTAGTTCGGCACCCAGTCCACGGTTTCTTTATGCAGGTCGGCCAGCAGCTCGTGCGCCAGCTTGGTCATGCGCACTTCGGTGTATCGCATGGCCGCAGCGTTGTCGCCGTCGACCGAACCGAAGTTGCCCTGGCCGTCTACCAGCAGGTAGCGCAGGGAAAACGGCTGGGCCATCCGAACGATGGTGTCGTACACCGCAGTGTCGCCGTGAGGGTGATACTTACCGATCACGTCACCGACAACACGGGCAGATTTCTTGTACGGCTTGTTCCAGTCGTTACCCAGCTCGCTCATCGCGAACAGCACACGCCGGTGCACGGGCTTCAAGCCATCGCGCGCATCAGGCAGTGCCCGACCGACAATTACGCTCATCGCGTAGTCGAGGTAGGACTGTTTCAGCTCGTCTTCGATATTGACCGGGAGGATTTCTTTGGCCAGTTCGCCCATGAGAAGCCTGATTCCTTTTTCGGGTGAAACCTCGTCACATCCTATGGGACGAACGAAGCTCGCCGCTGCCGGCAGAGTGCCTGACAACGACTTACGACAAATCAACGAGTTATGACACGGATCTGCACGTTATAGGCCACCCCTCGGGGCAGCCCTGGAAACCGCCGGATGTTATCACAATCGCCGCCACGCACCTATCCCCCAGACGCGCATGGAGCATAGTAAGTTGACGGATGACAGGCTTGAGGGCGACGAGAGGGGCTCAGAGATAGGGTGGTGCTATTTTTCCGGTGCAGATCCGAGGGGTTTATTGACTTTCAAGGCCAATCGCGGGCAAGCCCGCTCCCACATTTTGGATGTGCCCACCTATCAAAGGCGGAAACTGGCTTGCCGGTGATAGCGACGCCACAGACAGCAAAGCCTTTAATGCAGCCGCTTACGGCACATCAACTTGGCCAACTTCGCCGTATCCGGCCGCTCGACAATGCCTTTTTCGGTCACGATCACATCAATCAGATCGGCCGGGGTGACGTCGAACACGGGATTAAGGGCAGCCACATCCAACCGCTGCCCCATAACATCCAGCAACTCGCCGGGATCACGCTCTTCCAGGGCGACGTCATCGCCAGTGGCCATCATCAAATCGAGTGTCGAGCTTGGCGCCACCACCATGAAGCGTACGCCATGGTGCATGGCGCAGACGGCCAGCTGATAAGTGCCGATCTTGCTGACCACATCACCGTTGGCCGCAATGCAGTCGGCGCCGACAACCACCCAGGTCACGCCTTTGGTCTTGAGGATATGCGCGCCGGCCGAGTCAGCATTCACCGTGACCGCAATACCGTCTGCCGCTAACTCCCACGCCGTCAGCCGCGAACCTTGCAGCCAGGGGCGGGTTTCATTGACGTAGACATGCTCGACCAAACCCTCCAGGAAAGCGGCGCGAATCACCCCGAGAGCAGTGCCGACACCGCCGGTGGCCAAGGCGCCCGCATTGCCATGGGTCAGGATCGCCTGAGCATTGCCCTGATGCTTGCGAATCCGCTCGAGACCCAATTGGGCCATGACGAGGTTGGCTTCCCGGTCGCTTTCATGGATCGCGATGGCTTCGGCTTCCAGCACGGCCAGCGCGTCGGCGGGTTTCTTCACGCGGTCCAGCCGATCACGCATGCGCTTCAAGGCCCAGAACAGGTTCGACGCCGTCGGACGGGTATCAGCCAGTAATGCGTAGTCTTCTTCCCACGCTGCCTGCCAGTCGCCACCTTCGGCGATCCGCTCACGCGCGGCGAGCACCAGACCATAGGCGGCGCTAATACCGATCGCAGGCGCTCCACGCACCACCATGGTACGAATGGCGTCGGCCACTTCAGCTGCAGTGGCGCAGACAACCCAGGTTTCCCGGGACGGCAAGGCACGCTGATCGAGCAGGTGCAGTGCGCCATCACGCCAATCGATGGCCTTCACTTTCTCCGCAGCTAACAGTCGGTCGCGCATCCCTTACCCCGCACTCATGAACAAAAGCCGCGGATTATAGCGATCCGCCAGCCAGGACGCTCGGGTATACTTCGCCCTTCTTTTATAGCTGCCCGGGAAGAAGCCTGCGATGACCTCCACTGCCGCCCCGCTCGACCTGTTGCTGCTGCCCACCTGGCTGGTACCTGTCGAACCTGCCGGCGTGGTGCTCAAGGAACATGGCCTGGGCATCCGCGACGGGCGCATTGCCTTTATCGGGCCGCGGGCTGCGGCCTTGAAGCTGGCGGCTAGCGAGGTGCGCGAGCTGCCGGGCATGTTGCTCAGCCCCGGTTTGATCAATGCCCACGGCCACGCGGCGATGAGCCTGTTTCGCGGCCTGGCTGACGACCTGCCGCTGATGACCTGGCTGGAACAGCACATCTGGCCCGCCGAGGCCAAATGGGTCGACGAAGCCTTCGTGCGCGACGGCACCGACCTGGCCATCGCCGAGCAGCTTAAAGGCGGCATCACCTGTTTTTCCGACATGTATTTCTACCCCAAGGTCGCCAGCGACTGCGTGCACAACAGCGGTATGCGTGCACAAATCGCGATTCCGATCCTCGACTTCCCGATTCCCGGCGCCAGCAGCGCCGACGAGGCCATTCGCCAGGGCGTAGAACTGTTCGGCGACCTCAAGCACCACCCGCGCATCAAGATCACCTTCGGGCCCCACGCGCCTTACACCGTATGCGATGAGAACCTGGAAAAAATCCGGGTGATCGCCGAAGAACTCGACGCGTCCATCCACATGCACGTGCACGAAACCGCCTTCGAAGTGCAGCAGGCCGTCGAGCAGACCGGTGAACGCCCACTGGCGCGCCTGGGTCGCCTCGGCCTGCTCGGCCCGCGCTTCCAGGCCGTACACATGACCCAAATCAGCGAGGATGACCTGGCTTTGCTGGTAGAAAGCAACACCAGCGTCATCCATTGCCCGGAATCGAACCTGAAACTGGCCAGCGGCTTTTGCCCGGTGGAGCGTCTGTGGCAGGCTGGGGTGAATGTGGCGATCGGCACCGACGGCGCCGCCAGCAACAATGACCTGGATTTGCTGGGCGAAACCCGTACCGCTGCGATGCTGGCCAAGGCGGTCGCCGGCTCGGCCACCGCGCTGGATGCCCACCGCGCCCTGCGTATGGCCACACTCAACGGTGCTCGGGCCATGGGCCTGGAGGGCGAGATTGGCTCGCTGGAGGTCGGCAAGGCTGCCGATATCGTGGCCTTTGATCTTTCGGGGCTGGCGCAACAACCGATCTACGATCCGGTCTCACAGCTTATATATGCCACCGGACGCGATTGTGTGAAACACCTTTGGGTCGCCGGCAAGCAGTTGCTCGACGACCGGCAATTGACCCGCATGGATGAACCACAGTTGACCGCCACGGCCATTGCCTGGGGCCAACGGATCAGCGGGCACAGCGAATAACGCAGGGTTTGAACCTAAGCTTCAACACCTGCAAACCGATTTATCAGATTTAGAGGATTTACCATGAGCAACGTCGACCACGCCGAAATCGCTAAATTCGAAGCCCTGGCCCACCGCTGGTGGGACCGCGAAAGCGAGTTCAAACCCCTGCACGACATAAACCCGCTGCGGGTCAACTGGATTGACGAACGCGTCAACCTGGCCGGCAAGAAAGTGCTCGACGTCGGTTGCGGCGGCGGCATCCTCAGCGAAGCGATGGCCCAGCGCGGCGCCACCGTCATGGGCATCGACATGGGCGAAGCCCCGCTGGCCGTGGCCCAACTGCACCAACTGGAATCCGGCGTGAGCGTGGAATACCGCCAGATCACCGCCGAAGCCCTCGCCGAGGAAATGCCCGAGCAGTTCGACGTGATCACCTGCCTTGAGATGCTCGAGCACGTACCGGACCCGTCCTCGGTCATTCGCGCGTGTTTTCGCATGGTCAAGCCGGGCGGCCAGGTGTTCTTCTCCACCATCAACCGCAACCCCAAGGCCTACCTGTTCGCGATCATCGGCGCCGAATACATCATGAAGTTGCTGCCACGTGGCACCCACGACTTCAAGAAATTCATCCGTCCGTCCGAGCTGGGTGCCTGGAGCCGTCAGGCCGGGCTGACCGTCAAAGACATCATCGGCCTGACCTACAACCCGCTGACCAAGCACTACAAGCTGGCCAGTGACGTGGACGTCAACTACATGATCCAGACCCTGCGCGAGGAGTAAGCCTGTGAAGTTGCGAGCGGTTCTCTTCGATATGGACGGTACCTTGCTGGACACCGCGCCGGACTTCATCGCGATCTGCCAGGCCATGCGCGCCGACCGCGGCCTGGCGCCGATCAACGACCAGCACATCCGCGATGAAATTTCCGGCGGTGCGCGGGCGATGGTCGCCGTGACCTTCTCGATGGACCCCGAATCCCCTGGCTTTGAAGAACTGCGCCTGGAGTTCCTGGAGCGCTATCTCAAGGGCTGCGCAATCCACAGCAAACTGTTCGACGGCATGGCCGAGTTGCTGCAAGACATCGAAAAATCCAAGCTGGTCTGGGGCGTGGTCACCAACAAACCGCTGCGCTTTGCCGAGCCGATCATGCAGCAGTTGGGCCTGGCCGAGCGCTCGGCGCTGCTGATCTGCCCGGACCACGTGAAGAATAGCAAGCCGGACCCGGAGCCGCTGATCCTGGCGTGCAAGATGCTCAACCTGGACCCGGCCAGCGTGTTGTTTGTGGGCGATGACCTGCGCGATATCGAGTCCGGCCGTGACGCCGGCACCCGCACCGCAGCGGTCACGTTCGGCTACATCCACCCCGATGACAACCCACGCAACTGGGGCGCCGATGTGGTGGTGGATCACCCGCTGGAACTGCGCAAGGTGCTGGATAATGCACTGTGCAGTTGCTGATTGCTCACCGGTCCTGCTGACCTATGAAGACCCGATGTGGGAGGGGGCTTGCTCCCGATAGCGGTAGGTCAGTGATTGATACAGTGCCTGACACTCTGCAATCGGGAGCAAGCCCCCTCCCACATTAGGATTTGTGTACTGTTCTTGGTTCAGTGTTTGTAAACCTACTGAACTCTGTCGAGGCTATTTATGTTTGATTACTGCGCACGTCCAGAACTGCTCAAAGGCCGGGTGATCCTGGTGACCGGCGCCGGTCGCGGGATTGGCGCGGCGGCGGCAAAAACCTACGCCGCCCATGGCGCCACCGTGCTGTTGCTGGGCAAGACCGAAGCCAACCTGGCCGAGGTGTACGACGCGATCGAAGCCGCCGGCCAACCGCAACCGGTGGTGATTCCGTTCAACCTGGAGACCGCCCTGCCCCATCAGTACGATGAGCTGGCGGCGATGATCGAAAAAGAATTCGGCCGCCTCGACGGCCTGCTGCACAACGCTTCGATCATCGGCCCACGCACACCGATCGAGCAGTTGTCCGGTGAGAACTTCATGCGAGTGATGCACGTCAACGTCAACGCGATGTTCATGTTGACCAGCACGTTGCTGCCGCTGCTCAAGCTGTCCCAGGATGCGTCGGTGGTGTTCACCTCCAGCAGCGTCGGGCGCAAGGGCCGGGCGTACTGGGGCGCTTATGGCGTGTCGAAGTTTGCCACCGAAGGCCTGATGCAAACCCTGGCCGACGAACTGGAGGACGTGGCGGCGGTGCGCTCCAACAGCATCAACCCGGGCGGTACACGCACCAGCATGCGCGCCCAGGCGTACCCCGGTGAAAACCCGATGGAAAGGCCGGCGCCGGAAGAGATCATGCCGGTGTACCTGTACCTGATGGGGCCGGACAGTACGGGCATCAATGGGCAGGCGTTTGATGCGCAGTAAGCCTTAAGCTGACTCAACTGACAGAACAGAGCACCCAATGTGGGAGCGGGCTTGCTCGCGAAGACGGTGCATCAGTCAATATTTCAGTTGACTGACACGGTGCCTTCGCGAGCAAGCCCGCTCCCACAGTTGTTCAGCGGTGTTGTTTAGTTTTTCACCACGTCCTCAAGGGTGAAACGCCCCAGCGGGTTTTGCAGGAAGTTACTCACATTCTTGCGTGAGATGTTGATGTACGGGCTGTAGTACAGATCAATCCAGTTCACATCCTGTTTCGCCAGCTTCTGCAACTCCACATACATCTGCTCGCGCTTGACCGGGTCGGCCTCGATCCGCGCAGCCGCCACCAGTTCCTTGACCTTGTCATTCTTGTAGCGGGTCATGTAGTTCTGGTTAGTGTCATGGCCCAGTACGAAAGTGGTCTTCTGGTCCGGGTCGAGAATGTCGTTGGTCCAGTACATCACTGATATGTCGTACTCACCGTCCACCAGCATCTGCCAGCTTTGCGTCGGGTCGACTTTCTGCAGGTTGGCAGTCACGCCGACCTTGGCCAACTGGTCCTTGATGATCACTGCTATCTGCTCGTCCGCTTCGTTGCCGGCGTTGACCACGTAATTGAGCTTCAAATCCTTGGCGCCAGCCTCTTCCAGCAGTTTCTTGGCGGCCGTCGGGTCATACGGGCGCTGCAGGTTGTTGGCATAGTGGAACAGCGAGCCTTTCGGGATGTAGGAATAGGCCACGGTGCCTTGACCGTAAGTCGCAGTCTTCACCAGCGACTGTTTGTCGATGGCCATGTCCAGCGCCTCGCGCACTGGCTGCTTGGCCAGCAGACCGTGAGCGTGGTTGATCAGCAGGTGATCTTCACGGGTGGACGGGTCGGAGTGGATCACCACGTTTTTGTCTTTCTTCAGTTCTTCCACGCGGGAGAACGGTACGAAGATCGCCGTGTCGAGTTCGTTGTTCTGCACCATGCGCATGCGCGTGTTGTCATCGGTGACCGACACCCACTCCACGCCATCCAGGCTGACGTTCTTGGCCTGCCAGAAGTTCGGGTTCTTTTTCAGGATAACGCGATCGCCTTTGCGCCACTCCTCTACGGTGAACGCGCCGGACGTCACCGGGTTTTCCGAGTAGGCGTCTTCGCCCATTTTGGTCATGGCTTTTTCCGACAGGATCGATACCGTCGGCGAGGCCAATTGCGAGAGGAAGGCCACGGCCGGGGTTTTCAGGGTGACCACAAGGGTCTTGGGATCGCTGGCCTTGGCTGTGTTGATCAGGCTGAACGGGTCACTCCACAGCGACGCCTTGTTGTCGCGGATGCGCAACAGGCTGAACGCCGCGTCGTCGGCGGTGATCGGCGAGCCATCGGAGAACTTCGCGTCACGCAGCTTGAAGGTGTAGGTCAGGCCATCCTTGGAAATCTCCCAGCTTTCTGCCAGGCCCGGCTCCATCTTCGTGCCCAGGTTATCCACGCGCACCAGGGTGTCGTAGACGTTGGCGAATACCCAGGTGTCGCGGTTTTGCGCGCTTTTGATCGGATCGAAAGTGGTGCTGTCTTCACGGCAGCCAATGGTCAGCACGCCTGCGGCGTGTGCCAACCCGGCAGTGAGGGACCAAGCGGTCAATGTAGCCGCGGCGAGCAACTTCAAGTGGCGGGATTGCATGTCATAACTCCTTGTTCATGAATGGCAGAAAGGGTCAAAGGTGCTTCAAGCACGCAACTGTATCGATGCTCGTGCAGGAAATGAGTAGGCGGCAACACCACGGAACACATTGTCCGGGCGTAGCGGCAACGCGGGTGAAAGGCGCAACCTGCGGGCAAATTCAACGGGCTCGGCGGCTCACCCGGCAACGGCTCTGCTGGCAAGGGCCGACGCGGATCAATCTCGGGAATCGCCTCGATCAGCGCCGCCGTGTAAGGATGGCGCGGTGCGGTAAACACCGCCTCCACCGGCCCTTCCTCAACGATCTTGCCCAGGTACATCACCGCCACGCGGTCGCACAGGCGACGCACGATGGCCAGGTCATGGGCGATAAACAGGATCGCCAGGTTCATGCGCTGTTGCAGTTCCAGCAACAGGTTGATGATCTGGCCCTGAATCGACACATCCAATGCCGCCACGCACTCATCGGCGATGATCAAGCGCGGCTCTACCGCCAGCGCCCGAGCGATACCGACACGCTGGCATTGGCCACCACTGAGTGAACCTGGCTTGCGGTTGGCCAATTCGGGGCGCAGGCCGACCAGTTCGAGCAATTCATTGACCCGCTGGGGAATTTGCTCTGGCGCAGCTTTGCGTTGCACCCGCAGCACTTCGGCAAGGGTTTCGCCAATGGTGTGGCGTGGGTTCAGGGCGGCGTAAGGGTCCTGGAAAATCATCGCGGTTTCATGGCGCAGGCGAGCGATGTCGATAGCGCTGCCATGGGCCATGTCCACGCCATCGAACAAGACCTGCCCGGCGCTGATCGGGTTGAGGTGCAAAATTGCCCGGCCCAGTGTGCTCTTGCCGCTGCCGGACTCGCCCACCAGACCCAGGGTTTCACCGGCGGCGAGGTTCAGCGACACACCGTTCACCGCCCTCACCCACTGTTTATTCAGGCCAAACAAACCGGTGCCGGACGCCGCAAAACGTACCTCCAGGTCCTTGATCTGCAACAGGCTCATGGGCGGCCTCCCAAGGGATAGTGACAGGCCACCCGCGCGCCTTCCGGCAGCAACTCGGTGCACAAGGCGCCCACCTGCGGGCAGCGCGGGCTGAACCGGCAACCGGCGGGCAAGGCATCCAGCAACGGCGGCTGGCCAGCAATGGTGCGCAGCAAGGCGTGGCCGCTGCTGTGGGCGGGCTGGCAATCGATCAGGCCGGCGGTGTACGGGTGTTGTGGATGGGCCAGCAAGTCGTACTTGCTGCCGTGTTCGCACAGCCGGCCGGCGTACATCACCGCGATCGAGTCACAGGTTTGCGCCACTACGCCGAGGTCGTGGGTGATCATGATCATCGACAGGCCATGCTGGTCACGCAGGTCCAACAACAGGCGCAGGATTTGCGCCTGCACGGTCACATCCAGCGCGGTGGTCGGCTCGTCGGCAATCAGCACTTTCGGGTTGCAGCCCAGGGCCACCGCGATCATTGCCCGCTGACGCATGCCGCCGGAAAACTCGTGAGGGTAGTTATCGACTCGCGCCTTGGGATCGGGAATCCCGACCTGGCGCAGCACCTCGATGGCGTGCAAGCGTGCGTCTTTTTTCGACGCGCCTTGATGCAGCCGAATACCTTCGGCGATCTGCTCGCCGATGCGCATCAGCGGGTCAAGATGGCTGCTGGGGTTTTGGAAAATCATACCCAGCTGCCCGCCCCGCACGGCGCGCATGCCGGGGTCATCCAGTTGCAATAGATCGCGACCGGCCAGGCGCACGGCACCGCCTTGTACGCGCAGATTGGCCGACGGCAACAGGCGCATCAGGCCGCGACAGGCCATGGTCTTGCCCGAGCCACTCTCGCCCACCAGGCCGAGGATTTCGCCTTCGGCCAGGTCGAAGGACACCCGGTCAACCAGGGTGACATCACGCCCGGCGTGATGGGCGATCACGCTGAGGTCCTGCACTTGAAGCAGGCTCATGAACGGTCTCCCAACACTTGCGCCACGCCATCGGCCAACAGGCTGAAACCCATGGCCAGGGTCACGATGGCCAGGCCCGGGAAGGTGCAAATCCACCAGGCGGTGGTGATGAACGCCTGCCCTTCGGCCACCATCGTGCCCCACTCGGCCGTCGGCGGTTGCACACCCAGGCCCAGGTAGCTCACGGCGGCGCCGTTGAGCAGCACCAGCACCGCGTCGGACATGGAAAACACAATCGAGCCAAACATCGCGTTGGGCAGCAAATGCCGGAACAGAATGCGCCCGTGGCCAAAGCCCAGGCTCTTGGCGGCCAGGGCGAAGTCGCTTTCCTTGAGCACCAGGATCTGTGAGCGGATCAGCCGCGCATACGACACCCAGCCCACCAGCGCCATGGCGATATAGAAGCTCTTCAAGCCCGGGCCGAGAATGGCCATGATCGCCAGCATCAGCACCAGGAACGGGAACGCGAGGATCACGTCGATCACGCGCATGCAGACGCTGTCGAAACGACCGCCGATGTAGCCGGAGACGGCGCCGACGAAGGTGCCGATCATGAACGGGAAAATCACCCCGATGATGGCCAGTTGCAAGTCGATGCGCGCGCCCCAGACCACCCGCGAAAGAATGTCCCTTCCGTAGTTATCCGTGCCGAACGGGTGGGCCATGCTGGGGCCCAACAAGCTGATATCGGTGTTTTGCGCAATCGGATCAAAAGGCGCAACCCACGGTGCAAACAGAGCCAGGGCAAACCAGGCCAACAAAATCAACAACCCCCACGCAGCGGTCAGTCGACCATTACGAAAACCAAAACGCAGGCGCAAACGCCACGGGGCAATCAGTGGGCGGCTGCTCATTGCATCTTCACTCGTGGGTCGAGGGCCACCGTCACCACGTCAGCGACGAAGTTGACCACCACCGTCGCACACGCCAGCACCATGGCCACGCCCTGCACCACCATGTAGTCACGGGTGAAGATGCCGCGCACCAGCAACTGGCCGATGCCGGGAATGGCGAAAAGACTCTCGATCACCACGGTGCCGCTGATCAACCACCCGATATTCACCGCCAGCAAGTTGACCGCCGGCACCAGGGAATTGGGCAACACATGCCGACGGAACACGGCGGCCTCCGACAGCCCGCGCGCCCGGGCAGCGGTGACATGGTCGGCCTGTAACTCCATCAGCATGCTCGCGCGCAGGTTACGCACCAGCACCGCCGACAGCGCCAGGGCGATGGTCAAACAGGGCAGCAGCATATGGTGAGCCTTATCCAGCCAGGTGCGCCCGTAGCCGGACACCGGAAACAGGCCCCACTTCACGCTCAGCAACAAAATCAACATCAAACCCAGCCAGAACGCCGGCATGCCCAGGCCAACCGTGGTGAACACGCGGATCAGGTTATCTGCCCAACCGCCTTTATTGCGCGCCGCCACCGTAGCCAGCGGCACCGCAATCAATAGCGCCAGCAGCACACTGCCGAGCACCAGTACCAAGGTCGGTTCGATCCGCGTGACGATCAGCTTCAAGGCGTCAACCTTGTACAGCAGCGACTGGCCGAGATCGCCCTTGAGCAAGTTCTTGAGGAAGTAGAAATACTGCAGCCACAACGGTTGATCGAGGCCGTACTGGGCGCGGATTTTCAGCAACGCATCCGGCGTACTGCGTGAGCCCAGCAAGGCCCGCGCCGGGTCGCCGGGGATCGAGCGCACCAGCACAAAGGTGATCAGGCTGATGCCAAACAACACCGGCAGCAATTGCAGCGGCCGGGACAGTACAAAACGGTAACGCGCCAGGTTCATCCGTCAGCCTCGATGGCGAGCGAGGAAGTCCAGCAGCACCGGGAAGTACGCGTGGGGTTCCTCATAAAAGGGCATGTGGCTGCTGTTGGGAAACACGTGCAATTCGGCATGCCTGGCGGCCAGCTTCATGCGATGGGCGCAGGCCGGCGTGAGTTCATCGTGCTGGCCGGTGGTGATCAGGATTGGCATCTTGAACTCGGCCATCTCGGGGATGCGGTTCCAGTCCTTGAGGTTACCGATGTACAGGAATTCGTTGGGGCCCTGCATGGCTTCGTAGGGTCCCATGTTCCAGTCGCCAAGGGAGCGCTTGACCGGCTCCGGCCATTCGTCCAGACGGCAGACGTGGCGGTAATTGAGCAAAGTAATCGCGGCCTGGTACTGCGGATGGTCCAGGGTGCCCATGGCTTCATGGCGCTGCATCATGGCCACGGTTTCGCTGCCGAGGGCACCGCGCAGGCGTTCGAGCTCCTGGGACAGGTGCGGAATGTCGCCGACGGTGTTTTCGAGGATCAGGCTTTTCAGTGCGTCGGGGTAATGGATGGCGTATTCGATGCCCAGCCAGCCGCCCCAGGAATGCCCCAGCAAATGCACGCGGCCGAGATCCAGGGCACGGCGCACGGTTTCAACTTCTTCGACATAACGGCTGATTTCCCACAAGGAAACGTCGGCCGGTCTGGCTGATGCGCCGGTGCCAAGCTGGTCGAATGCAACAACTCGCAGGTTATGCTCTTTGAGCCAGCCATGGGCGTCGCGCAAGTAGTCACACGGCAAGCCCGGGCCGCCATTGAGACACAAGAGCACCTCATCGCCGTCGCCAAAGCTGTAGACCACGACGTTATGGCCGTCGACTTGCACGTTGTACTGCTGGTCGGGGGCAATTTCACGCCACATGCATACGTTCCTTGTGTTGTATCGGCCTGGCAGTCAGCGGCCGTTTATCTGGCCAACACTACCGAGGATGCCGTGCGTCCATAACCTAGTATTTCTTATAGGTTTGGCCTGGCAGTCCTTCGCCGGGGCGTGGCATTCTACTTGCCGCAAGTCGAGATTCAAATGAATTCGGGAGCAGAACGGATGCTGGCCAAGCTAACCGCCTTCAATAACCGTCTGATGCCGGGCAGGAGCCTGGATGAACAGATGGACAACACATTTATCCTCGCCCAACAATTGGGCTTCGATGCGCTGGTGTACGACTACACGCCAGTGCCCATCGACCAGGACGGCTCACTGATCACGCCGTCGGTGCTGGAGCTGCGCAATACCCCGCCGGACTGGCACGCGTTGTGGTGCAGCGAAGGGTTTTACCAGATCGACCCGGTGCAACACCTGGCCCTGAGCACGGTGTCGCCGTTCGTCTGGTCCTATGAGGCAAAAGCCCAGACCGCGCTGCAAAAAATCATCGACCCCTGCCATGCGCCGGTGTCCACTTACCTGCATGAACGCCAACTGACCTGCGGCGTCAGTGTGCCCATTCATCTGCCGCGCGGCGGTTTCGCGTCGCTGACCGGCCTGCGCACCGGTAACGCCAGCACGGTGTTACAAGATGCGCAGCAGACCCTGACGGATTTCAGCCTGATTACCCATGCCTTGCAGGAAGCGGCCTACCCGTTGTTCAGCAAAGAGCTACGTACCTACCCGCATATTCATCTGACCAAACGCGAGCGCGAATGCCTGAAATGGGCCGCCGAAGGTTTCACCGCCGCCGAAATCGCCACGCAATTGAGCCGTTCACTGGCGGTGGTCACCCTGCACCTGGCCTCGGCGATGCACAAACTGGGGGCCAAAAACCGCGTCCAGGCGGTAGTCCGCGCCACCCATTACCGCTTGCTGGAAGATTGATCCGTCGGCAAAACCTAGCTGTTTTGCTAGTTACTTAAACTTCGCGTGCCGTCTATCGTACCCCTGATCCTTTTTTTCAGAGCAGGGTACGAAATGGAATTCATCGAGAAGATGCGCGAAGGCTATGCGGCCTTCGGCGCCTACCAGACCTGGTACCGCGTCACCGGCGACCTGACCACCGGCCGTACACCTTTGGTGATCATCCACGGCGGTCCCGGCTGCACCCATGACTATGTCGACGCGTTCAAGGACGTTGCCGCCAGCGGCCATGCGGTTATTCACTACGACCAACTCGGCAATGGCCGCTCCACACACTTACCGGAAAAAGAGGCGTCTTTCTGGACCATCGACCTGTTCCTCGCAGAGCTGAACAACCTGCTGGACCACCTGCACATCAGCGACAATTACGCGATCCTCGGGCAATCGTGGGGCGGCATGCTCGGCAGCGAGCACGCGATTCTGCAGCCCAAAGGCCTGCGCGCATTCATCCCGGCCAACTCGCCGACGTGCATGCGCACCTGGGTCAGCGAAGCCAACCGACTGCGCAAACTGTTGCCCGAAGGCGTGCATGAAACCCTACTCAAGCACGAACAGGCCGGCACCTACCAAGACCCGGAATACCTAACCGCCTCGCGGGTTTTCTATGACCAGCACGTGTGCCGCGTCAACCCGTGGCCGGAAGAAGTGGCGCGCACCTTCGCGGCAGTGGATTCGGACCCGACGGTGTACCACGCCATGAGCGGCCCGACGGAGTTCCATGTGATCGGCAGCTTGAAGGACTGGAACGTGATTGGCCGGTTGTCGGCGATCAATGTGCCAACCCTGGTGATCTCCGGTCGGCACGACGAGGCCACGCCATTGGTGGTCAAACCGTTCCTGGATGAGATCGCGGACGTGCGCTGGGCGCTGTTTGAAGATTCCAGCCACATGCCCCACGTGGAAGAACGCCAGGCATGCATGGGGACCGTGGTGAAGTTTCTGGATGAGGCCTGCTCGGTGCCGCACCAGGCACTCAAAGCGAGTTGAGAGCCTCATGTTGGAGCTGGCTTGCCTGCGATAGCCATAGGTATCTACCTATCTTTTTTTACGGGTTGAGTGCTGTGGTTGTCAGGGGGCGCTGAGTACATATCCGTTGTTTGGGTCACGGCTGACATGGGTTCCGCCCTTACGGCGGGTCACTTTGGAAAAGCCCCAAAGTAACCAAAGGGCTCTTGCCCCACCACTCGGCACCTCGCCTAGGCTCGGTGTGCCCTCACGCAGGCTTTGGACCGTGGGCCGCCGCCATGGGCCATCCTTGGCCCATCGCGGCTAACCCGGCGTCCTGCCGGGTTACCCACGCTCCAAAGCCTGCGTTCGGCCAGCGTGGTTAACGGGGCGCCTAAGATCAAAATCAAAAACAGATCAAGATCAAAAGCAGAGCACGGCGGCCTAGTAGCCGACCTGAGTGGTTAGATCAAAAGCAAAACCGAGGCGGCCTGACAGCCGACCTGATCTTGGAAGCTGAACCTAATCAAATGTGGGAGCGGGCTTGCTCGCGAAAGCGGTGTGTCAGTTACAAATAAGTTGACTGACACACCGCATTCGCGAGCAAGCCCGCTCCCACAGTTGGATCTCATTTCATCCGGTAAAAGTGGTGTTGCTGTGCTGTTGCCCTGCTTTTGCTTCAACCACTCAGGTCGGCTACCAGGCCGCCGTGCTCTGCTTTTGATCTTGATCTGACAGGCCCCGTTAACCACGATGGCCGAACGCAGGCTTGAATCCGTGGGTAACCCGGCAGGACGCCGGGTTAGCCGCACTGGGCCAAGGATGGCCCATTGCGGCGGCCCACGGATTCAAGCCGGAGTGCGGGCATACCGAGCCTGGGCGAGGTACCGAGTGGTGGGGCAAAGCGTTTTTTGGTTACTTTTTTAGGCGCTGTAAAAAAGTGACCCGCCGTAAGGGCGGAACCCCAAGCAGCCGTTACCGCAGCAACGGATATGTACTCAATCTACCTAACCCCCCTCACAGACTTAAAGCAACACAAAGAGTTGCGTAGATACCTATGCTGCGATAGCAGTGTGTCAGTCAGTGCAGATATCAACTGAACCGCCGCCATCGCAGCCAAGCCGGCCCCCACAGTTGATCTTCAAATGTCTTGGACATATCAGTGAGTGCCGGGGTTGGCGCGCAGGTGCGCGACCGTCTGTTCCAGCCCTTCCCAGCGCGGTGCATTCGGCGCAAATTGCCCGCGCAGGTACGCAACCAAATCCGCCACTTGGGCAGTGGACAAACTGTCCTTGAAGCCCGGCATATACCCCAGGTCCCTAGTCGCCGGGTTGCTGATACCCTGCAAAATCACCTTGATCAGGTTATCCGGCTGGTCGCTGTGCACATTGGTGTTGGTCGCCAATGACGGGCTGACGCCGAACAACTTCGGCCCCAGGCCATCGGCATGACAAGCCTTGCACGACCCTTCAAACACGCGGCGGCCATTCGGATTCGGTACAGTCGCCGCCGCCACAACCTGCGCTTGCGCCGTCGCTTCGCCATTGAGCGAAGCCAAATACACCGCCATCGCGCGGATATCCGCCTTGGGTAACTTCGACAGCTCACTCACCACCGGGCCCATCGGCCCCGCCGCCACGCCATGGGCGTCGGAATAACCGGTGCTGAGGTAGCTGAACAACTGGTCTTCAGTCCACGGCGTCGGGGCCTTGGACAAGCCGGTCAATGCCGGCGCTTCCCACCCATCGACACGGCCACCGGCGAGGAACGCCTTGCCGCCCTTCTCCGCGCCCATCAGGTTACGCGGCGAATGGCACGCCGCGCAGTGCCCCAGGCCATTGACCAGATAATTGCCGCGGTTCCACTGCTCACCGCGTTCAGGCTGCAGGGTAATTTCTGCGCGCCTTAAATTCAGCGCATTCCAACCGGCCATCAACGGCCGGATATTGAACGGGAAATTCATCGCATTCGGCGTCGGCGCCTGGCTCACCGGCGCCTGCGACATGAGGTAGGCATACAGCGCCTGCATGTCGGCATCGTTGATATTGCGAAACGCCGTATAGGGAAACGCCGGATACAAATTGCGCCCATCGCGGCCAATGCCGTCGCGCATCGCGCGCTCGAATGCCGGGTACGACCAGGCGCCGATCCCGGTCTTCACATCGGGGGTGATATTGCTGCTGTACAACGTGCCGAATGGCGTCTGCATCGCCAGCCCGCCTGCGTTGGTAGCCCCGCCCGGTGCCGTATGGCAGACCGCACAATCGCCCACCGCCGCCAGCAAACGCCCGCGCTCCAGGGTGGCCTTGGACCAGGTGCCGGCACTTGGCGGTGCAATCGGTGCAATTTCAGGCTGAAGCGGCCAGGCCGTGGCCAGCACCGCGCCCAAGGTTGCAAACAGCGCACCGAACCACCATTTTTTGCGTTTTTCCGGCGACTTGGCAGGCTCGCCCAGCGTACCGGCGTTCAGCGCGGCCAAGACCCGCTCGGGCGTGATGGGCAACTCGCGAAAACGAATGCCGGTGGCATCATAAATCGCATTGGCAATCGCCGCCGCGCTCGGCACCGACGCCGATTCACCGGCGCCCATTGGCGGCTGGTCCTGACGCGGCATCATCAGTACATCGATCTGCGGCACTTCGGGGAACGTCAGGATCGGGTAGCCGCCCCACTCCTTGCTCGCCACGGTCGACTCTTCAAAGGTCACACGCTCCTTCAACACGCGGCTGGTGGACTGGATCACATTGCCGTGAATCTGATGCTGCACACCCGCCGGGTTGATCATCATCCCCGCGTCATGGCCGATTACCACGCGCGTCACCGATACGTCGCCGGTCTGTTTGTCGATGGCCACATCCGCCACCCAGGCCGCCCACGCTGCGCCGAAGCCGGGGAACTTGCTGTGGATGTAACGCGCGTAGGCAAAGCCCCGGCCGCGCAGCAGGTG
The DNA here is from genome assembly GCF_053345295.1 of Pseudomonas sp. M5A4_2d. NCBI lineage: Bacteria > Pseudomonadati > Pseudomonadota > Gammaproteobacteria > Pseudomonadales > Pseudomonadaceae > Pseudomonas > Pseudomonas sp. M5A4_2d. The sequence continues at coordinate 209,591 of NZ_JBKEZW010000011.1, forward strand.
GTCTTCGTTGGCGGTTTGCATCGGCGCGGTGCGCGGTGACCAATTGGCGCGTTCAGCCGTGGACTTCACCAGGTCGATGGCACGCTGATCCTTGAGGTAGCGCAGGCGGTATTCCACCGGGTCGACACCGGCCGCAAACGCCAGTTCGTCGATATAGGATTCATGGGCAAAGGTGTTGGGCAAGGCCGACACGCCGCGCATCCACGAGGCGCGTACGATGGGCGCCATGTCGTTGATGGTCACGCGCATGTGGTCGATGTCATACGGCGGGATCGAGGTGCGGTCGCCCATCTCGAACATCGCCGCCACCGGCTCGACGCGACCGGTGAGCAACAGTGCCAGGGTCGGTGCGCCGTTGGAGGGGTAACTGGTTTCAAAATCATAGCCGGCAATGCTGCCGTCGGCGTTGAGGCCGCCGTCCACATCCATCAACTGCGCCGTGCCCTTGGGCTCCCACAGGTGTTCCTGCTCACGGGTCAGTTGCACCCGCACCGGCTTGCCCACGGCGCGGGATAACAGTAAGGCATCGGCGCACACATCATCGGCACAATTACGCCCGTAGCAGCCGGCGGCTTCCATACGGATGACATCAATCAGGTTTTCATCGCACTCAACCAACCACGCCAGATCCGCCCGTAACAGGTGGGGGTTCTGGCTGCCGGACCACACCCGACTCCCGGCTGCCTGGTAATCGGCCACGCCACACGAGGGACCAATCGAGCCATGCATCTGGTACGGCCACAGGTAACTGCGCGGCATGCGCTGGCTGGCACCGGCCAGGGCTGCATCGACATTGCCCTGGTCAAGCACCGTGCGGCGCACCCGCGGGTTGTCGCGGATGGCCTGCTCGACATCACTCATGTCCGGCAAGGCGTTATTCCAGGGTTTCCAGTGCACCCGTAACGCTTGGGCGGCCTTGATCGCCTGCTCTTCACGCAACGCGACCACGCCGACAAAATCCCGAATCACCACTACGGCGACGATTCCGGGGATAGCTGCGATAGACGTCTCGTCCACACTTAACAGGCTGTTACCGACAAAATCCCCGCAATCCAACCCGGCATACGGCGGGCGAATGACGCGACCATGGAGCATGTCCGGCACGCGCATGTCGTGCACGTAAGTCAGTTCACCGGTGGCCTTGCCGGGGATATCCACGCGCGCAGCGCCCTGGCCCACCAGACGGTAATCCTCTACAGCCTTCAACGGCGCATCACCACTGATGCGCAACTGGTCGTGCTGGCCGCTGACCAGTTCACCGTAGGTCGTGCTGCGCCCGTCCTGTGCGCGGATAACCCCGGCTTCAACCTTGAGGCTGCCCGCACTCACACCCCAACGGCCCGCCGCCCGCGCCAGCAAAAAACGTCGCGCCTCGGCCGCAGCGTTACGCAAGGGGATCGCTGAAATCTGCAAGGCCGCACTGGCAATGGTCGCGCCCTGGTTCGGCACGCGCTCGGTATCCCCCAGCACCATCTTGACCTGGTCCAGGGTCAGGTCCAGCTCTTCGGCGACGATCTGCGCGAGTGAGGTGCGAATGCCGGTGCCCAGATCCACATGGCCGTTGAACGCATAGACCACACCGTCATCGTTGACGGCGATAAACAGCCCCAGCTCCTTGGGTTTCACGGTGGGCGTGCCGCCCTTGGCCACCGGGCCCGAAGGCGGCAACACGTCATCGACGACGAGTAAGACGCCGGCCTTGGCCAGCCACTGGTCACGGGAAAGTGGGGTGTCGGTCATGGTCGGCCATCCACGGTCAAGAGGTGAGCGGCACGCAGCACGGCGCGCAGGATTTCGATATGAGTGCCACAGCGGCAGAGGTTGCCCGAGAGTTCATTGCGGACCTCGGTTTCGCTGGGGCTGGGGTTGCGGTCGAGCAAGGCCTTGGCGGTCATGATCATGCCGTTGAGGCAGTAGCCGCATTGCGCGGCCTGCTCATCGATAAACGCTTGTTGCACCGGATGCGGCGCCTGGCGTGTCCCCAGGCCTTCGAGAGTGACGATCTCTCGCCCTGCCGCACCGGACAATGGGAACACACAAGAACGCGCCGCCACGCCATCGATGATCACAGTGCAGGCGCCGCACTCGCCCAAACCGCAGCCGTATTTGGCGCCGTTGAGCGCCAGGTCATTGCGCAACACCAGCAACAGCGGCGTATCCGCCATGGCGCTGACTTCTCGAGTGTGGCCGTTGACCTCAAGCGCTACCGTGATGAGGGGGCTGATCATTCGCTTCGCCTGTATCAGTTGGTGAAGTGCCTACTACACGAAACAGTCAAAAAAAAGCGTCGCCGGCCTGGGGCCTCGCGACACACTTGATGCGTGAAGTGACTACTACATGAACCGAGAGCAAAAACGATGCCAACGGATGGTGGCACACCCTGTGGCGAGCGGGCTTGCCCGCGCTGGGGCGCGAAGCGGCCCCATCAAGGCCGCCGCGCTTTTTCAGTGAGAACCCAGCGGCTGGGTCAGTTTAGGGCTGCTGCGCTGCCCAACGCGGGGCAAGCCCGCTTGCCACACTTATTCCTGCGGGTCGTCGATCATCTTGCGCAACAGAAACAGCACCGCCACCCGTTCGGCGGGGTTGAGGTTACTCATGGTCAGCTCGCTGATCTGCGCGGCGCAGGGCACGGTTTGATCTACCAGCACGGCACCGGCAGCGGAAAGGTCGACCACCACCTTGCGTTTATCTTGCGGGTCCGGCTCCAGGGTAATCAGCTCCTTGGCCTTTAACCGCTCGACAATACCGCGAATGGTCGCCTGGTCCACGGCAGTGGCCTTGACCAGTTCGGTGAGGGAACTTGCACCGTGATCGCGCAGCGCGCACAGGGTGACAAACTGCACGGCAGTGAGCTGGGAGTCGCCGACATTCTGCTGAAAGATCGCCAGGTGGCGCTGGTAGGCCTTGCGCAGCAGGTGGCCAACTTGTTCAGAGAAAACGTAGGAATCAGGCACGGCGGGCTCGGTGGGTGATTAGCGATGGGCAGGCATGATGGCGGGGATAATGCATGGACTCAAGCTTCTCACTGAAGAAACCCGGACAACCCTGTGGGAGCGGGCTTACTCGCGAATGCGGTGGTTCAGCCACTGAATCTGTTAACTGACACACCGCTTTCGCGAGCAAGCCCGCTCCCACCTTTAAATCTTCAGCGGGCCAGTGAGGCGGCTGGCGCGACGACGTCACCGGCGATAACAACCGCCTCATCATCCAGATACACATCACAATGCCGCAGCGGAATGTCCATATGGCACGGCGTCTTGCGCGTCCCACCCACCTCGGTATTGGGCCCGGTGGAGAACAGGAAATTGCCATAGAACGCCCGCGCGTCCATGCACATACCGTCGTTCTTGTCATGCAGCCCCATGGCAGTCCACTGCGCCCGTGGCTGCAAACCCCAGCCGATATGAGAGATACCATACACCTCGGGGTCGTTGAAATACTTCATGTAATCACGCAGGTATTCAGCCTCGAAGCCGCCGTGGATCTTGGTGATAAAGCCCTTCTCGACCTCCAGCGTGATCTTCTCGCGCGCGTAGGTCTTGAACGGCAGCAGGATGTCACCGATGTCCAGCACCAGCACGCCCTCGGCGGTTTCTTCATTGGGCCAGGAGAACAGGAAGCCGCTGGGCCAGTGGTCCCAACGCCCCGGCTCATCGGCAAAACCGTACTCGGTCACTGACGGGTACTGCCCCAATGCCGCACGAAAGTCGCTGCCGGCGCGGGATTTGACGTGAATCGAGCGCGCCTTTTTCAGCAACTGCTCGGCCGCCAGCACACGCACCTTGTCTTCTTCTGTGGGCAGCATGCGCGCCAGCACTTCCGGAGGCTCCACGGCCAGCAGGATGCGGGTGCCGGTCTTGAGGATCTGCTCCTGTTCCGGCGAGTGCAGCAACATCATGGTGTCGACGATCAGGTCAGCCGCTTCCAGCGCACGCTGGGCGGCAATATTGCCGGTGAGCGCGGTGTCGCCGCAGTAGGCGGTCATGTCATTGCCCATCGCCTTGGGATGGTTGAACGACGGCAGCTCCACCGCATACACCTTGGCCCCCAGGCGCTGCGCAGCATCCATCGCGGCGCGCACGGTGCGTGGGTCGGAGTAATGGCTCTTGAGCACGGCAACGCTCTGGGTCGGATCGACCTTCGACAGCGTCAGCACGTGTTCAAACATCTGGGTCAGTTCGCAATCGCTTACCGGCATTTTCCTGTCTCCTGTTGGGCTGCACCACGTTCAAGCACCGCGCTTCACTTTAGTGCATTTATATAGCGTATACGCCAATTAATAACGATGAGACCTGAATTACAGACGGACTGCAAGTAGCGCACCACAACGTTACCTTACGAAACAAACCCAACAGATAAAGGGATAAAAGCGTTACAGATGACCATCATGCTCAAAAAATTATTTTGCGAGCACAGGCTTCCCATTTCAAAAAATGAGCGTATACACTTTAAAAACCTTGCGGACAGACGCCGCCGAAAATCAAAAAGAGAGAGGATCACGCCCCATGGGAAGCACACAAAAAATCGCTATCGTCGGTGCCGGCCTGGGCGGTGCCGCAGCGGCCACCCTGTTGCAGCAAGCCGGTTTTGACGTAGACATCTACGAGCAGGCGCCAGCGTTTTCCCGACTGGGTGCCGGGATCCACATGGGCCCCAACATCATGAAAATCTTTCGCCGCATGGGCATCGAACAACAGCTCGACTTGATGGGTTCACACCCCGAGCACTGGTTCAGCCGTTGCGGCGAAACCGGCGATTACCTCTCGCGCATTCCCCTCACCGGCTACGGCGCCTCCTACGTCACCGTGCACCGTGGCGACCTGCACGCCTTGCAAATGTCCACGCTCAAACCCGGCACGCTGCATTTCAACAAACGCCTGGAAACCCTCGAGGAAACCGACACCCAGGTACGCCTGACCTTTGCCGACGGTGAAGTAACCTACGCCGACATCGTGATCGGCGCCGACGGCATCAATTCGAAGATTCGCGAAGAACTGCTCGGCGTGGAAAAACCGCTGTACAGCGGCTGGGTGGCGCACCGCGCGCTGATCCGTGGCGACCAATTGGCCAAGTACGACCTCAGGTTCGAAGACTGCATCAAGTGGTGGACCGAAGACCGGCACATGATGGTGTATTACACCACCGGCAAACGCGACGAGTACTACTACGTCACCGGCGTGCCCCATGCCGAATGGGACTTCCAGGGCGCGTTCGTCGACAGCAGCCGCGAGGAGATGTTTGATGCCTTCAAGGGCTATCACCCCACCGTGCAGGCACTGATCGAGTCCACCGAAAGCGTGACTAAATGGCCGCTGCGCAACCGCAACCCACTCCCACTGTGGAGCCGTGGCCGCCTGGTATTGCTGGGGGACGCGTGCCACCCGATGAAACCGCACATGGCCCAGGGCGCCGGCATGGCCATTGAAGATGCCGCCATGCTCACGCGCTGCCTGCAGGAAACCGGAATCAGCGACTACCGCACGGCGTTCGAGCTGTATGAAGCCAACCGCAAGGAACGCGCTTCCCGCGTGCAGGCGGTGTCCAACGCCAATACCTGGTTGCGCACCCAGGAAGACCCGGCCTGGGTCTACGGCTATGACCTGTACGCCCAGGAGCTGAAATCGGGGGTGGCCGCGTGAGCACCTTTTTGTATGGCGGTAACGTCCAGGCCAATGGCATTCGCCAGCACTACTTGCGTTACGGCGGCAAAGGCCCGGCGCTGATCCTGATCCCGGGCATCACCAGCCCGGCGATTACCTGGGGGTTTGTCGCGCAGCGCCTGGGCGCGCAGTTCGACACCTATGTACTGGATGTACGTGGACGCGGCCTGTCGTCCACCGGCCCCGAGCTGGATTACAGCGCGGACACCTGCGCCGAGGACATTGGCGCGTTTGCCGATGCGCTGAACCTGGACAGCTACCACTTGGTCGGCCATTCCATGGGCGCGCGCTTTGCCGTGCGCAGTGCCGTCAAACATCCCCAGGGCGTAAACCGCGTGGTGCTGATCGACCCGCCGGTGTCTGGCCCCGGTCGGCGTGAATACCCGAGCAAACTGCCGTGGTACGTCGATTCGATCCGCCAGTCCCTGCTTGGGATGGATGCCGAGGCGATGCGCGCCTTCTGCGCCACCTGGACGCAAGAGCAGCTGCAACTGCGTGCCGAATGGCTGCACACCTGCTATGAACCCGCCATCGTGCGCGCCTTCAATGACTTTCACGCGGTGGACTTCCACCAGGACCTGCCCCACCTCAAGGCCCCTGCCCTGTTGATGGTGGCAGGGCGCGGCGGGGTGATCCTCGACGAGGACATCGCTGAAATCCAGGACCTGCAACCGGCCATCCAGGTCGCCCGCGTACCCAACGCCGGGCACATGATTCCGTGGGATGACCTCGAGGGTTTCTTCCACGCCCTCGGCGACTTCCTCACACAATAAGAATGGAGACCACCATGCAGAAGCCTTACCGCATCGGCCAGATCGTGCCGAGTTCCAACACCACCATGGAAACCGAGATCCCGGCGATGCTCACTGCGCGCCAGGCGATTCGCCCCGAGCGCTTTACCTTTCACTCCAGCCGCATGCGCATGAAGCAAGTGCGCAAAGAAGAACTGGCGGCGATGGACGGCGAATCCGACCGTTGCGCCGTTGAACTGTCCGATGCCAAGGTCGACGTGCTGGGTTACGCCTGCCTGGTGGCAATCATGGCGATGGGGTTGGGTTATCACCGCAACTCCGAACAGCGCCTGCGCAAGGCCACGGCGGATAACGACGCCAACGCCCCGGTCATCACCAGCGCCGGAGCGCTGATCGAAGGCCTGAAAGTCATGGGCGCCAAGCGCATCGCAATTGTCGCGCCGTATATGAAGCCACTGACCGAACTGGTGGTGAACTACATACGCGAAGAAGGCTTTGACGTGGTCGACTGGCGCGCCCTGGAGATCCCCGACAACCTCGAAGTGGCGCGCCACGACCCGGCCAACCTGCCGGCCATCGTCGCCGGTATGAACCTGGAAGGCGTCGACGTGATCGTGCTCTCGGCCTGCGTGCAGATGCAGTCGCTGCCGGTGGTGGCCAAGGTCGAGGCACAAACCGGCAAACCGGTGCTCACCGCCGCCATCGCTACCACCTACGCCATGCTCAAGGCGCTGGACCTGGAGCCTATCGTTCCTGGGGCCGGCGCCCTGCTCTCCGGCGCGTATTGAGGAGTTTTGCGATGAGCGAACAATCCGCCGACGCCAACTACCAGGGCGTATGGGGCAACCGCATTGGCTTCGGCAAAAAAGCCGCACTGCTGATGATCGACTTCATGCAGGGCTATACCACCGAAGGCGCGCCGTTATATGCCCCCGAGGTTGCAATTGCCGTGACTGAAAGCGTCGAACTGTTGGCCACTGCACGCAAGCACGGGATTGCGGTGGTGCACACCAATATCCGCTACCATCCCGGCCATTTCGCCGACGGTGGCATCTGGGTCAAGAAAGCCCCGGTGATGAAGGACATGGTCGAAGGCAACCCACTCGCGGCGTTCTGCCCCGAGGTCTTGCCCCGGGCCGATGAAGTGGTGATCACCAAGCAATATGCCAGTGCATTTTTCGGCAGCAGCCTGGCCCCGATGCTGCACGCCCAAGGCATCGACACCGTGGTGCTGGCCGGCTGTTCCACCAGCGGCTGCATTCGTGCCACCGCAGTGGATGCGGTGCAACACGGGTTTCGCACCATCGTCGTGCGCGAATGCGTCGGCGACCGACACCCCGCGCCCCACGAAGCCAACTTGTTCGATATCGACAGCAAGTATGGCGACGTGGTGAGCAAGCAGGAGGCGATGAGCAAGTTCAGGGAGCAATAAGACGTTATTAAGAACTGCGCCATAGAGCGTGGTCTTGAAAAAACTGAGGTCCGGCCTGGAAATGCATTCACCTATGGGAGCCGATCCCTGTGGGAGCCGGGCTTGCCCGCGATGCGCACGCTGCGGTGTAACTGTTACACCGCGCCGATGCCATCGCAGGCAAGCCAGCGCCCACAGATGCTCGCTCGCCACAGGTCAATGCCAAACCAGAAATATCTCAGTCTTCTGACACTGCCTTTGGAAGTCGCTTTTACAGCACTCCGAAGTGCTCGAACAAAAGCGGCTGTATAAAAACCATAAGTCACCGCCGGGAGACACCCCAATGCCCATTGCGAATGCAGCGCCCGCGACCACGGTCGCCGACCCCGTTACCACGCTTTACCACAAGATCACCTGGAAGCTGATTCCGTTCCTGTGTTTCTGCTACCTGGCCGCCTACCTCGACCGCATCAACATCGGCTTTGCCAAGTTGCAGATGCTCGACCAACTGCACTTCAGTGAAACCGCGTTTGGCCTGGGCGCCGGCTTGTTCTTCGTCGGCTACATCATCTTTGAAGTGCCGAGCAACCTGGTCCTGGAAAGGGTCGGCGCGAAGATCTGGATCGCACGCATCATGATCACCTGGGGCCTGCTCTCGGCCTGCACCATGTTGGTCACCTCCACCACCCAGTTCTACATCCTGCGCTTTCTGCTCGGCGCCGCCGAAGCGGGTTTTTTGCCAGGCGTGCTGTATTACCTCACCACCTGGTTCCCCACCCATCGACGGGGGCGCATCATCGCGCTGTTCATGATCGGCCTGCCGCTGTCCAGCGTGATCGGCGGCCCGCTGTCCGGCTGGATCATGGGCCACTTCGACAACATGGGCGGCCTGCGTGGTTGGCAGTGGTTGTTCCTGATTGAAGCGGTGCCCAGTGTATTGCTCGGCGTGCTGACATTCTGGGCGCTGCCCAATACCTTTCAACAGGCCAAATGGCTGTCGGACGAAGAAAAGAGCCTGCTCGAAAGCGAACTGCGCAAGGACGACGCGGACGCCACCGGCAGCAAGCACAGCTTCCGCGACGGCTTCTTCAATCTCAAAGTGTGGATGCTTGGCGGTATCGATTTTTCGATCCTGCTCAGCGCCTACGCCATGGGTTTCTGGATGCCGACATTCATCCGCAATGCGGGCATCACCGACACCTTCCATATCGGCATGCTCACTGCGTTGCCGAGCGTGGCGGCCTTGCTCGGCATGCTGCTGATCGGCGCCAGCTCCGACAAACACCGCGAACGCCGCTGGCACATCATCGTGCCGTTTCTGATCGGCGCGGCGGCGATGGCCACCAGCACATTCTTCACCCATAACGTGGTTGCCACGGTGCTGTTGTTCGCCATCGCCTCGGCCGCGATCATCGGCGCCGTGCCGGTGTTTTTCAGCCTGCCGGCGACCTTCCTCAAAGGCACGGCGGCGGCCACCGGTTTTGCCCTGGCGTGCTCGCTGGCGAATATCGCAGGCCTGGTGAGTAACTCGTTGATGGGCGTGGCGATCGACGTCACAGGCAGCAGCGCGGGCGCCTTGTGGTTCTTCGCCGGGTGCCTGATCCTCAGCAGCTTCCTGGTCATCGCCTTACCGGCGAAACTGGTGAACCGTTAACAACAACAATTTTTTCGGATGAATCACCATGCAAGCTTTCCTTAAAAGCTGTGCCCTGATTGTCGCCGTCGGCCTGTGTGCCGGCACCGCGCAGGCGGCTGAAAAAGTCATCTTCGACACCGACTTCAACGTGCTCAACGATGACGGCCAGGCCTTTATCATGCTCGCTCAGTTGCATGCGCAAAAACGCATCGACCTGCTGGGCATGACGCTCGTCAGCGGCAACGCCTGGGTCGACCAGGAACAAGTCGATGCCCTCAAGGCCGTGGAACGCATGGGGGTGGAGAACGAGGTGGGCGTCTACTCGGGCGCCGCCTACCCGCTGCTGCATGACTACGCCACTTACGAGGCAGAGAAAGCGCTGTTTGGCTCCGGCTGGCCGGGGGCGTTCAAACACCCGCGCCCTACCTCGGCCTCACAACTGATCGCGCCACCGGATGGCCTGGCGACCCACACCCAGTTGCGCAGTGAAACGGCCGCACAGTTCATCGTTGAAAGCGTGCGGGCCAACCCGCACCAGGTGACCATTCTCGCCGTCGGCCCGTTGACCAACGTCGCCCTGGCGATTCGCTCGGCGCCGGACATCGTGCCGCTGATCAAGCGCATCGTGTACATGGGCGGCGCCCTGGAGATCCCGGGCAACACCACGCCGGCGGCGGAATTCAACTGGTGGTTCGACCCGGAGGCCGCGAAGATCGTGTTGCGCTCACCGATCGAACACGTGATTTTCCCGAATGATGTGTGCGAGAAAGTCACCTTCGACAAATCGGTTTACCAGCGCGTGATTGCCCAGAAAGGCGCGATTGCCGACCTCTACAAGCACGAGTTCGGGCCGCTGTTCGACAAAGACCCGAGCTACCACAGCTTTACCTGGGACAGTTTGCCCGCACTGTTCCTGGTCAACCCGCAAATCGTCACCCAATCCCGCGAGTTGTGGGTGGACGTAGACGCGACCTTCGGCGCCGACTACGGCCGTGCACTGGGCTACACAAAAGGCGCACCGGTCGGTACGCAGAAAGCCAACGTGGTGTTTGGCGTCGATCAGCAGAAGTTCTGGGACGGCTACGTCAACCTCGTGACATTGCCAACCCCGGTCAAACACTGACCGGCGGATCGCTCCCACCTGGCGTGGGAGCGATCATCACTCAGCCTGCAAGTGCAAACCCGCGCTGCAAATCCTCAATCAATGCCGCCACATCTTCCAGGCCGATATGCAGGCGCACCACCGGGTTAAGCCCGCGATCCGCCGCACTGTCCCGGTCCTGGGTATTGGCCACGGTGACCAGGCTTTCATAACCGCCCCACGACGCGCCCAAGCCGAACAGTTGCAAGCCGTCGATAAAACGCTCGATACAAGCCGGGTCTGGGTTCGCCAATTCAAACGACAACAAACCATTGCTGCCGCTGAAATCCCGACGCCACAACGCATGGCCCGGGTGCTCCGGCAATGCAGGATGGAACACCCGCTTGACCTGCGGTTGCGCCTGCAACCAATGAGCAATGTCCACAGCCTGGCGCTCATGCACATCCAGGCGCGAAGCCAACGTGCGTGCGCCGCGCAGAATCAGGTAGGCATCGTCGGCGCTCACCGCGTTGCCGAAGGTGTCGCTCATTTTGCCCAGCGCCGGCCAGGCTGCCTCGGTGGTGCACACACTGCCCATCATCACGTCGCTGTGGCCGCCCAGGTATTTGGTCAGGGCCATGATCGAAATGTCCGCGCCCAATGCCAGCGGCCGATACAGGTAGCCCGAGCCCCAGGTGTTATCGACCGCCAACAGGATGCCACGCGGTTTGCACAGCGCCGCAATCGTCGGCAGGTCACACAGTTCATACAGCAATGAGCCCGGCACTTCGGCGTAAACCAGTTTGGTATTGGCTTGCAACTGCGCCGCCAAACCCTCGCCATCCGGCAAGAAGTAGCTGACGTCAATACCGAAGGGCTGCAGGAACTCACGGGCCAGTTTGCGCACCGGGGAATACACCGCGTCAGTGATCAACACATGATCGCCAGGACGCAGATAAGCCAGAAACACCTGCGCCGCGGCCGCCAGGCCGGTGCCGTAAAGCCGTGTGCGATGGCCGCCCTCAAGCTCAGTCACCAGGTCTTCCAGCGCATGCGACGTCGGGTTGCCGCGCGCGCCGTAGCTCAGCACGCGCTCACTGTCACGGCGAGCGCGGGCGTCGCGCATCTGTGCGAGGTTATCAAACAGCACAGTGCTCAAACGGGAGACCGGCACATTCACCGCACGAGCGCCATGGCCCTTTTCGGTACGCGCGGCGTGGATCAGCCGCGTACGCACGCGCGACGGCGGCGCCAGGGGCTTGAGGCTGGCGATTTCCGCTTCGCTCATCTGCGCCAACAGGCCGATTTCCCAGGCCAGGTATTGGCGGGCGGCATCCTTGTTGCCGCTGTGGCGGTCGTGGGTGAAAAACAGGAAGTCGATGCACTGTGCATCGCGCGGGGTTTGCGGGTCTGCGTTAACCGGCAGGCCGGCAGCGGCCCAGGCACTGAAGCCGCCGTCGAGCAGCCTTGCAGGCAGGCCGTCGGCTGCGAATGCCGCCAAGGCGGGATCATCCGCGACCAGCACCAAAGGTCGATGATCAGTCTTCAACAGTGAACGAATCGACCATTGCGAACCCGCAATATGCCCTTTGCGGTACACCATGCTCGGCCGCAGATCGATCAGGTTCACATCGTTCAACGCCAACGCCAGCGCCTGGGCGCTGATCAACGGCAACGGCTGGTACGCCACCGGCTGCACAAGCGGTAGCACCAGGCCACTGTCGATACCCCCGCTCAGCACGTAAGCCTCATGCCCCAACTGGCGCAGCCAACTGGCAACAATCGGCGCGCGCACGCCGTCGCTGTCTACCAGCACAATGCGCGCGTGGCGCACGCCGATGTACAAGTCGGTGGACTGGATCAATTGCCCGCCCGGCGTGTGTTGCGCGCCCGGCAAGCTGCCGAGGGCAAATTCTTCGGCAGTGCGTACGTCACACAAGAACAGGCTGCGCTGCGCGTCATCCGCCCATTGCCGGACCTGATCCGCCGACACACTGACCACCCCTGCCCGCTCAGCCAGCTGCCGAGCGGCCTGGCGTTGTTGGGCCAGGTCGGTGCTGACCTGATCGGCGTAACGCCGGGTGCTGCCGTGTTCCAGGGCAAAGTCCTCCAGGTACCAACCCTGGGTACCGTTTTCCAAGGCGTAGATCGGGTTCTTCAGCCCCAGGTTGATCAACGTCTGCGCGCCGATAATGCTGCGGGTACGCCCGGCGCAGTTGATCACGATTGGCATGCGCTCATCGGGCACCAGGTCATGCACACGGTAGCCCAATTCCCCGTTCGGGCAGCAAATGGAGCCGGGAATAGTCATCTTGCGGTATTCATCAAACGGCCGACCGTCCAGCACCACGAGAGGCTCGCCACGCGCCTGCCACTCGGCCAATTGCCGCGCGGTGACGTGGGGGGTGTGGCTGGCCTCTTCAACCAATTCGCCAAAGGCCTTGGACGGCACGTGCACCCCCGCAAACAGCTGCAAACCCGCCGCCTGCCAGCCATCGGCGCCGCCTTCGAGCACCTGCACACCGCTGTAGCCCAGGGCGTGTAAACGCTCTGCCGTGCGCGCCGCTACCTCACCGCCGTCCTGGTCGTAAACCACCAGACGCACCTGGGGGTTCGGCGCCAGCCGGCGCACGTCCAGCTCCAGGCGGCTATAGGGCAGGTTCACCCCGTGGAACAGGTGGGCTTCGCCGTATTGCCCGTGTTCGCGCACGTCGAATACGGCGATTTCCTGCCCGTCGAACAGCCATTGCTGCAGTTGACGTGGGGTGATGGTCTGGCTCATGGAAGTCCCAACAAGTTAAGAAAAGAGTTACTGCAACGCCAACGAGCGCTCGCCGGGTGCCACTTCGAGCCCCTTGGCATAGGCCCGCTGCACCGCCGGCCGCGCTTTGATGCGCAGGCGCCAGGCCTGGATATGTGGGTAGTCCGCCAATGCCTGGCCCTGGCGCAGCGGCTGAATCCACGGAAAGATCGCCATATCCGCCACCGAGTATTCACCGGCCACATACGGCACCTCGGCCAGGCGCTGTTCGAGCACGCCATAGAGGCGCGTGGCCTCGGCATTCAGCAGGTCGAGGGCGAACGGAATCGGCTCCGGCGCCTTCTCCTTGAAGAGCTGCAACTGGCTCAGGTACGGGGTGATATGCCCGACCTGCCAGAACAGCCATTCCTGCACCTTTTGCCGCGCGGCACTCCCGGCCGGCGGCAGGAATTTCCCGGCGCTGTCAGCCAGGTAATTGAGGATCGCCCCGGACTCAAACAGGCTCAGCGGCGTTTCGGTGCGATGGTCGACAATGGCCGGAATCCGCCCATTCGCGCTGATGCGCTGGAAGCTCGCCTGCTTTTGCTCGCCTTCGCGGATATTCACCGGCAGCAGGCGGTATTCAAGCCCCAACTCTTCCAACAGGATGCCGACTTTGAGGCCGTTGCCCGTTGGCCAGTAATACAGATCAATCATAAAAACCCCTGGGATGAACGCTGCACCCAATGTGGGAGCGGGCTTGCTCGCGAATGCGGTGTATCAGGCAATGCTGATGTGTCTGACCCGATGCTTTCGGGAGCAAGCCCCCGCCCACATTTGATCGTTGGCGTGCTTACAAATAGGCCTTGATCGACGGCGCCATCTGCGAGGCGTTGTAATTGAGGATGCGACCGTCAGCTTCCACGCCGTACCGGCCGTTCAGCGATTCCAGCGGCAAGCCGTAGAGGTGGAAATGCAAGGTCGCCTGCTCGCCTTCGACACGAATACCGTGCAGGTCTGCACCGAGAAACGAGATGGACGTGCCCGGCTGCACAATCACCTCTTTCTCAAGGGTCAGGGTGGTGAACCCCGGCTCACGGCCCTCGTCATTGCGCGCGTAGACGTAATTGATTTCCTGCCCTTCGATCGCACTGATGATTGCCCAGGTCTCGTGGTTATGCGCGATCGTGCTTTTGCCTGGCAACAGCGAGTTGAGGTACAGCGTCGGGGTGTCACCGTCGTCATTCAAACGATAGCGAAACGCTGTGCTGCCCTGCCCTGGCACCGGCGCGGGAAATTCGTCGAAGTTGAACAGGTCGCGACGCTCAGCCAGGTTTTCCAGCAGGCTGACGATTTCCACCAGGGCCGCACGGTCTACGCCGCGCTGGTTGATGACGCGAATCTGCTGCAAAAACGCCTCGATAACGGCGGCACGGTTTACGCTACTCATGACGGTATTCCTCTTATCAGACTGACAGGCTGTAACGGCTCAAATTGGTCAACAGGTACGGGTCGTGGGCGATCGGGCCACGGCGCCCCGAATCGCCCAGGGCATGACGCAGGAACGTCTGGGTGCGTTCGCTGCTCGGGTTCTGGAAAATATGGGCTGCGCTGCCGTGCTCGACAATCACGCCGTTTTCAGTGAAGTACACCAAGTCACTGATCTCTTCGGCGAAGCGCATTTCATGGGTGACCAGCACGCAGGTCATGCCCTCTTCGGTCAGCTCGCGGATCACCGTCAGCACTTCACCGACGGTTTCCGGGTCCAGCGCCGAGGTCACTTCATCGAACAGGATCAGCTCCGGGCGCATTGCCAGGGCACGGGCAATCGCCACGCGCTGCTGCTGGCCGCCGGACAACTGGCCCGGATAGGCGTCGGCCTTGTGCTCCATGCGCACTTTGGCCAACAGCGCTCGTGCGTCTTTCTCGGCGTCTGCACGGTTGCGGCCCAACACTTTGCGCGGCGCAATCACCAGGTTTTCCAAAACGGATAAATGCGGGAACAGGTTGTATTGCTGGAACACAAAGCCGACGCGCTTGCGCAACTCGATACGCTGGGTTTCCTGAGTCAGGGTGTCCACACGGGTGTCACCCACACGAATGGTGCCGCGTTGCGGCTGCAACAACCCCGTAATGCAACGCAGAATGGTGGACTTACCCGAACCCGACGGGCCGATAATCGAGACCGCTTGACCCCGGTGCACCTCCAGGTCGATGCCCTTGAGCACCGGGTTGCTGCCGAATGACAGATGGATATCCCGCAGGCTCACCAGGGGTTCAATAGAAGGCATAACGGCGCTCCAGGTGTTGGGTGAGACGGGAAATCGGGTAGCAATAGGCGAAGAACAACACCAGCAGGCTCAGATAGATCACCACGGTAAAACCGGTCAGGTTCACGGTATTGCTGGCGATCTGCGCGGTGTCGATCACGTCATGCACACCCACCAGTGACGCCAGCGCCGTGCCCATGGTGACCACCGCATACAGGTTCATCCACGGCGGCAACATGCGCTTGAAGCACTGCGGCAGGATGATCGAACGGAACAGCTGCCCGCGGGTAAACGCCAGCGAGCGTGCGGCTTCCCACTGGGTGCTGGGAATCGAACCGATGGCACCCCGGAAGATCTCCGCGACGTTGGCACTCGCCGGCAAGGCCAGGCCGATGGTCACCTTGACCCAGTCGGGAAACGACACGTAACTGCTGCCAATATGAATTTCGAACGGGAACACGTAGGTGGTGAAATAGATCAGCACCAGCCACGGCGCATTGCGAAACACCTGCACCCACAGTCGCGCAACAATCCCCACCGGCGATAACGCCAGCGCACCGATCAACAGGCCGAGCAACGAGCCGATGGCAATCGCCAACAGGCTGATCAGGATGTTCTGGCCGAAGCCCGCCACCAGCGCCGGTGACCACTGCCACAACGCCGACAGCACCGGAAATGAATCAATGGCCATAGCCGGGCATCCTCAGGCGCGCTTCCAGCCAGCGCCCCACACAATTGACGATAAAACTCAGCAGGCCGAAGAAACTCAGGATCAGGATCATCAGTTCCAGCACGTTGTCGCTCTGGGTCCAGATCATGATCGCGGCGTAGGTGATGTCGCCCACCGCGATCGCGGAGGCCACGGCGGTCATCTTCACCAGGTCGATCAGGTTGTTGATCAGCGACGGCAAGGCAAAGCGCACCGCCAGGGGCAACTGCACATTCCAAAGCAACTGACGGCTGCTGAACGCCAGGGAACTGGCTGCTTCAAGTGTGACGGCGGGCACCGCTTCGATCCCGGCGCGCAAGGCCTCGGCATGGAACGCGCCTTTGTGCAGGGAGATCACAATCACCACCCAGGCAAACGGCGTCAGCGGGTTGGCCGCGCCGACCGCCTGGGTCAGCAACATGTTCAGCACCAGGAACGCGCAATACAGCTGCACCAGCGTCGGCGTATTGCGCGTGACCTCGACAAACACCCGCGCCGGCTTGGCCAGCCACGGGTTGCCGCATGTGAGCATCGCGGCCAGGCTGATACCCGCCAGCAGGCTGCCTATGATCGTGAACAGGCACAACAGGCCGGTGGTCAGCGCGCCTTGTACCAGGCTGCCACGCTGGTAGGCGTCCAGCAGGAAGGTGTAGTTCAGGCCAAAGCCTGCGGCCCAATGGACGAAAAGCTCCATCATCGCAATTTTCCGCAGGCTGCCGCGATACGCCGCCCGGCCTCGGCCACGCTGTCGGTCGCCGTGGCGATGGACAAGCGAAACCACGGCGACAGGCCATAGGCACTGCCCGCCACACCGGCTACGCCCTCCTCCAGCAGCCAGGCGACCACATCGCCGTCGTTGTCCACGCGCTGGCCGTCCGGGCGGCGGCGCCCCAGCAGCCCGGCGCAACGCACGAATACAAAGAAGCCGCCCTGAGGCTCAAGGACTTCCAGGCCCTCGACACCGTTAAGGGCCGTGACCAAAATGTCTCGCCGCAACTGGTAAGCCGCGACCTGCTCAGCGAGGAAGTCCAGCCCGCCGTTATAAGCGGCCAACGCGGCCGCCTGCCCCACCGATGATGCGCCAGAGGTGGACTGGGATTGCACCACAGCCATCGCATCGGTCAGGGTTTTCGGCCCGGCACCGAAGCCGATGCGCCAGCCGGTCATGGCGTAGGTCTTGGACACACCGCCGACCAGCAGGCAACGGTCCTGCAGGTCCGGCGCGACGTTCAGCAGACTCTGGGCCGGGCGACCATCGAAGCGGATGTGCTCGTACAGTTCATCCAGCAGGATCAGCACCTGGGGATGGCGACGTAGCACCTCGGCCAACGCCTGCAATTCGGTGTCGCTGTAGACCGCACCGCTGGGGTTGCCCGGGCCATTCAGAATCAACCAGCGCGTGCGCTCAGTGATGTGTTGTTGCAACTCGGCCGGGAGCAACTTGCAGCCCTGCTCCAGCCCACATTCGATGAACACCGGTTCGCCGCCGTTGAAGCGCACGCTGTCCGGAAATGACGGCCAGTAAGGCGTCGGCACCAACACTTGATCGCCTTCATCCAAGGTGGCGGCGAAAGCATTGAAGATGATTTGCTTGGCGCCGTTGGCAATCACGATGGACGCCAGTGGGTAGTCCAGGTGATTTTCCCCGGCCAGTTTGCGTTGCACAGCCAGGCGCAGCGCCTTTACGCCCGGCGTCGGCGTGTACTTGGTGGCGCCCGCCGCGATGGCGGTGTAGGCGGCTTGCTTGATGTGTTCCGGGGTGTCGAAATCCGGCTCGCCGGTGGTGAGATCGAGGATATCGCGGCCAGTGTCACGCAATTCGGTGGCGCGGGATTTGGCCGCGGCGTTGGCCGACAGCGACACGCGCTGCACGCGTTTGGACAAACGTACGGTCATGGCTGCACCTCAAGGACTTTGCCCGGGTTGAGCAGGTTGAGCGGGTCAAGCGCCTGCTTGATGCGGCGCATCAGGTCCAGCTCCACCGGGCTCTTGTAGCGGCTGAGCAGGCCGACCTTGCGCTGACCGATGCCATGCTCGGCACTGATCGAGCCGCCGTGGGCATGGGCGCTGTCATGCACCAACGCGCTTAACTCGGCGTAGTGAGCCATGTGTGCGTCCACCGTCGAATCCAATGGGTGTGCCACGTTGTAATGCAGGTTGCCGTCGCCCAGGTGGCCGAAGGTGAAGTTGCGCACGCCGGGGAAATGCTGTTGCAGCAGCGCGTCGGTGTTGGCAACGAAGGCCACAACCTGGGAAATCGGCACCGAGATATCGTGCTTCATGTTGCGCCCGGCGCGCTTCTGCGCCTCGCTCATGTTCTCGCGCAGCAGCCACAGCGCCTCGCTTTGCGCCAGGCTCTCGGCGATCAAGGCGTCACTGAGCAGTTGCTGCTCGAAGGCATCGCCGAGCACCCGTTCGAAGGCCTCGCGAGCGTGGCTTTCGCCGTGGTTATCCGAGAGTTCAATCAACGCAAACCAGGGCTGGCTCGCCGTTTTAAAAGGCTGCGGACCGTCCGGAAATTGTTCGCGCAACAACGCAAGGCAATCAGCTGTCAGCAGTTCAAAGGCCGTCAGGTTGGCGCCAAAGCCGGCGCGGGCATGGGACAAAAACGCCACCGCCTGGGCCAGTTCATCAAAGGCTAATAGCGCCGTAGCCTGGGCTTTTGGCAACGGGAACAGCTTTAAGGTGGCTGCGGTGATAATCCCCAGCGTACCTTCGCTGCCGATGTATAAATCGCGCAAGTCGTAGCCGGTGTTGTCCTTGCGCAAACCGCGCAGGCCATGCCAGATCTCGCCTTCGGCAGTCACCACCTCCAGGCCCAGGGTCAGCTCGCGGGTATTGCCGTAACGCAATACCGCTGTGCCGCCGGCATTGGTGCCGAGGTTGCCGCCGATGGTGCAACTGCCTTCGGCGCCGAGGCTCAACGGGAACAAGCGATCGGCATCGCGCGCCACGTCCTGGATGTTCTGCAGGATGCAGCCGGCTTCCACCGTGAGGGTGTCGTTGTCGGTATCGACAGTGCGTACGCGGTCCATGCGGTCGAGCAACAGCAACACCGAGCGCCCGCTGGCGTCCGGCGTGGCGCCGGCCATCAGACCGGTGTTGCCGCCCTGCACCACGATGGGCGCGCTCAAGGCCACGCAGGCACGCACCACCGCCGCCACTTCATCGGTATTGGCCGGGTGCACTGCCGCGATTACCTGGCCGGTGTAGCGCCCTTGCTTGTCAATGAGGTACGGCGCCGCTTCTTCGCTGGTTTGCACATGGGGCGCGCCGAGCAGTTGTTGCAAGGTGGCAAAAAGCGCTTCACTCATGGCTGTACTGCTCGTGCAAATCCCGCAGGGCCTGGGACGGCGCCATACCGGTGCGCTCGCCGAGGGCAATCAGAAATCCGGTTTTATGCCAGTCACGCACGATGGCATCGAGCTTGGCCTGGGTGTCGTGTTCGCCCTTGCGAATCCAGATCACCGACTTCGACGGGATCAAATCACCCGGCAAGGGGATTTCGTAACCGTCCCATTCGGCTTCATTGAGCAGCGCATGCATGGTCGGACTGACGTGTACGGCGGCCACGCAACCGTTGCCGCGCAGCGACAACAACGATTCGGACTGGCTGCGGAACGCCTTGATCTGCGCGCCGTAGGTTTCCTGCAGCGGCTTGATGAAGTTGCTGCCCTGGGACACGCACACCGGCTTGTCCTTGAGGTCGGCCCATTGCGTGATGCCGGCGCCCTTGCGAATCAACGCCGCACCGCCGACTTCCTCGTACGGTGTGGGCACGTAGTCGAGGATGTCAGCACGCTCTTCGGTGAATTGCATATTGGCGATCAAGATGTCGACCTTGCCCTGTTGCAGGAACTGCACGCGGTTGGGCGCCAGTACCGAGACCGTCCTGGTCTCCACGCCCAGCGCCTGGCCAATGCCCTTGGCCAGTTCGACGTTGTAGCCCAGGTGCTCGCCGGTCTTGGGGTCGATAGTGCCGAACGGCGGGCCGCTGAGGATCACGCCGACGCTGATGGCGTGGCGTTGCTGGATTTTGTCGAGGGTGGCATCGGCGTGGGCGAAGCCGGCGCACAGGGCCAGGCCGAGTGCGGTCAGGGTTTTCAGATTCATCTCAAGCGCCCTTGAACTGTTGTTGCAACTCCACCAGCGCTGGCGACGCCGGGCTGATGCGGTTGCGCGTCTGGGCTTCGATCAGCCAGCCGCTGCGGTGCAGTTCCTTGACGATCGGGTCGAGCCTGGCCTGGGTATCGCCTTCGCCGCGACGGGTCCAGATCACCGACGGCGCCGGGTTGAGCTCCGGGCTGAGGGCGCGGTAGTCCTTCCATTCGGCGCCGTCGTTGATCAGTGGGTTGATCAGGGTGGAGTCATGCACCGCCGCGACGCAGTTGTTGCCGCGCAGGGCCAGCAGCGATTCGGACGAGCTCTTGAACGCCTTGATCTGGGCGCCGAACTCGGTCAGCGGCTTGACGTAGCTGCTGCCTTGAGAGGTGCACACGGGTTGGCCGCTGAGGTCTTCCCAACGGGTGATCTTGCTGTCTTTGAGCACCGCCGCAGTGCCGCCGACGCGATAGAACGGCGTTGGCACAAAGCCAAGGATTTCGCCGCGCTCGGCGGTCCATTCCATATTGGCAATCAGCAGGTCAACCTTGCCTTGCTGCAGAAACTGCACGCGGTTGGCGGGCAACACCGGCACCAATTGCACATCGGCCTTGAGCTGACGCCCCAGTTCGTTAGCCAGGTCCACGTTCAAGCCCTTGGGCTTCTGCGTGGCGGGATCAATGCTGCCGAACGGCCCGCCGGACAACAACACGCCGACCACCAGCACATGGCGCTGCTCGATTTTGTCCAGTGTCGCATCGGCCTGGGCCGCCGCACTGGCGCCCAAGGCGATCATCGATCCCAGGGCCACCGGCAACCATTTCTTGAACATCATTGGACTTCCCCCTGGCGAATGGTCGGCGTACCCCGACCTGATGGAGGGGCATGCTAGGGAGAGTGCGGTGGCAACGGAAATGCAAATATCTCATATCGTTATAACTTGCAGTGTAAGCACCGCCTTTCATTCAGGCATAACCCATTATTTATTGGTCTTTTTAAAAAACATGCCCGACAACACATTAAAATATGTAATGTTTAACTTCGCACCCTTGATATAAAGCCGCCCTTGGAAATGGCCATGTCGACCCTTGATTTAGAGCTCCTGCGCACATTTATCGCCGTGGTCGATCACCACAGCTTTGCCGAAGCCGGCACGCACCTGGCGCGTACCCAATCGTCCGTGACCCAGCACATGCAGCGCCTGGAGCAGCAAGTGGGCGTGAGCCTGTTCGAAAAGCGCGGCCGCCAAAAACAACTGACCGAGCCGGGTTTGCAACTGTTGCACCATGCGCGGCAGATGCTCTCGCTGAATGATGACGCGTTGAACTCCCTGCGCGAAAGCAGCTTGAGCGGGGTGCTGCGTATCGGTTCGCCCCACGACATCGCCGACACCATTCTGCCGCCCATCCTGAGCCACATCGCCCGCTCGGCCCCGCGACTGCGCCTGGAGATCGACGTGGGGCGCAGCCCGTTTTTGATGGATGACCTGCACCGGGGCAAGGTCGACATGGTGATTTCCACCCGCTCCGACCCGAATCTTGAGGGGTTTGCGTTGCGCACCTCGCCGGTGTGGTGGATTTGTTCGGCGCAGTACATTCACCAGCCCGGTGAACCGCTGCCGTTGATTCTGGTGGATGAGCCAAGCATCTACCGGCGCTACGCGCTGGAGGCGTTGGAACGGGCAAATATTCCCTGGCGGCAGGCGTACCTGGCGTCGAACCTGATCGGCATCAAGGCCGCAACCCGCGCAGGCCTGGGCGTAACGCCGCGCAGCATGGAGATGTTGGGGCCGGATATGCGCGTGCTCGGGGAAACGGATGGGTTGCCGCGACTGCCGGAGGTGACCTATTACTTGTGGATTCGGCCGAATACAGCGAATCCGATTGCGCGCAAGGCGTATGACTTGATTCGCGCCAGCCAGGGTTTATAAGCCGAACACCGACAAATGTGGCCGCGGGCTTGCTCGCGATGCGATCTTTCAATCACGGGCGGCCCGACGGGTTCCCTGCTTTGTCGAGCAAGCCCGCCCCCCTCTTTGGATTGAGGCAGGCCTGTAGAATGCCGGACAATTTCAGGGCCACATCCGTCGCCTGCTGCGCTGTTACGACATTGGTGAAGCCCATCAACAAGCCTTGCTCGCGCGCCGGTTCAAGCATCCACTGCGACAACGCTTGAAGTGCAAGGCCTTCGCGATTCGCCGCCTCGGCGACAACGTGATCCGGCACCGCCACCACCAACCGCGCCAACAGATTTATCCCCCCGGCTTGCTCATCCACGCGCAAAAACGCAGCGCAATGCACGCGCAACGCCTCCACTAAAAACCCTCGGCGCTGCGCATACAACAGGCGCATCTTTTTCAGGTGTCGGGTGAAATGGCCCTGTTCCAGAAAATCCGCCGCCGTCAGCTGCAATAACTGCGCACTGCGCTGTTGCAACGCGTGGGCGCTGTGCTCGAAGGCCTCCACCAGCTGCGCGGGCACCACCAGATAGCCCAGGCGCAACCCCGGAAACAGCATTTTGCTGAAGCTCCCGACATGGATCACCCGGTCGTGCATATCCTGACTCTTGAGCGCCGCCAACGGCTGCCCCTGGTAGCGAAACTCACTGTCGTAATCATCCTCTACCACCCAACTGCCCTGCTCCTGCGCCCAGGCCAGCAAAGCCTGCCGCCGCGCCCAGCTCAACGCCACGCCCAGGGGGCTCTGATGGGCCGGGGTCACGACCGCCAGTCGCGCCTGCCGATCACGCTGGATGCCCTGCCCGACATCCAGTCCATCCCGATCCACCGGCACCGGCACCAGCTCAACACCTTGATGGATCAACAACTGCCGTGCGTGCAGATAACCCGGGTCTTCATACCAGCAACGCTGCCCCGCCATCTGCAGCGCATCGCACACCAGCGTCAGGCACCCCGCATAGCCTGAGCACACAAATACCTGCTGTGGCGTACATTCCACGCCCCGGTACAACGCCAGATAGCTGGCAATCGCCACACGCAACGCCTGAGCGCCACGCACGTCGCCCATACCCAGGCTGTCGGCATCGGTGCGGCGCACCTGCCGGGTGACCAGTCGTGCCCACAGTTTGCGCGGGAACGCATCCAGCGCCGGCTGCCCCATTTGCAACGCCGGGGTTGCCGAGGCCTGCGGCAGTGCGGCCGGCTGCGGTTTCATCGCAACCTGCGGCAATGCCCTGGAAATGACGGTGCCCGCCTGCCCCCGCGCCTCAAAGAAACCCTCACTGACCAACAGTTGATAAGCCGCTTCCACCGTTCCCCGCGCCACCTTGAGTTCCAGCGCAAGGCTGCGCACCGACGGCACGCGATCACCCGGGCCAAGCTGACCCTGATCAATGGCCAGACGAAAGCGGCGGTAGATTTCCTGGTATTTGGGCAGTGACGACATCGCAAACAGGCTCGGCAGAATGACAAAGCGGAGTCTGATCATGTCCCAACCCACTTGTCCAATCATGCCCCTGTTGAGCGGCCGTGCCGCCACCGAAAATGGCGCATCCCTTACGCAAACAAGGATCGCCCATGAAACACCGTCTCGATTACGCCAAAGCCGCCCCTGCAGGTTACAAAGCCCTGGGATCAGTCCACAGCTATATCCATGGCTGCGGCCTGGAGAAAGAATTGATTGAACTGGTGTACCTGCGGGTCTCGCAACTCAACGGCTGCGCTTATTGCCTGGACTCCCATTCCCGCGACCTGCTCAAGCAAGGCGTGAGCCTGGAAAAAATCATGCTGCTGGCGGCCTGGCACGAAGCATTGCCGCTGTTCACCGCGCGTGAACGTGCCGCCCTGGCCTGGGCCGAGGTGGTCACCCAGGTCGCGCAAACCCAGGTGCCGCAAGCGGATTACGTCAGCGTGGCGGCAATGTTCAGCGAGAAGGAAGTCGCTGACCTGACCCTGGCCATTTCCCTGATGAACGCCTTGAACCGCGTCGCCATCAGCTTTCGCAAAGTGCCGACGGCGGTCAAGGCCCATCAGGAGAACCTCAACGATGAATGAGCACGTCGAATTCGTGCCGATGGAAACCGAGGCCGACTGCATCGCCAGCTTTGCGCTGATGCAGCAACTGCGGCCGCACCTGACCGACGCCATCAGCTTCGCGGAACAAGTCCAGCGCCAGCGCCAAAATGGCTACCACTTGCTGGCCGCGCGCGAGCACGGCCGGGTCATCGGCCTGGCCGGCTACCGGCTGAC
Source organism: Pseudomonas sp. M5A4_2d (assembly GCF_053345295.1). Taxonomy (NCBI): domain Bacteria; kingdom Pseudomonadati; phylum Pseudomonadota; class Gammaproteobacteria; order Pseudomonadales; family Pseudomonadaceae; genus Pseudomonas; species Pseudomonas sp. M5A4_2d. The sequence goes on from NZ_JBKEZW010000011.1 coordinate 234,158, forward strand.
CGAAAACACCCTCTATGGGCGGTTTATCTATGTCGATGACCTGGTGGTCGATGCGGCTTTGCAACGTCGACGCCTGGGCGAGCAACTGCTCGAGCGGGTGCGCGAAGAAACCCGCGCCCGGGGTTATCGCTACCTGGTGTTGGACACCGGCATGCATATGGTCCTGGCCCAACGTTTCTACTTCCGTCAAGGCTTGTTGCCGCGCGGCATGCATTTTTCCCAGGACCTGAGCCAATGACCCGCGCCCTGTTACTCAGCTTCAGCCCCCACGGCAAGGCCACGCAGACCTTCAAGCTGGCCCGCGCGCTGCTGGATGACGTGGTGCCGGGCGCCGACATCATCGAGCGCGATTACGGTGGCCAGGCATTGCCGCCGCTGACCCGTGAGTATGCGAATGCACTCACCACGCCTGGCGGCTTAAGCGGCAACGCGACGGCGTTGTCGGAACAGTTGATCGTCGAGCTGGAAGCCTGTGACCTGCTGATCCTCTGCACCCCGGTGCACAATTTCACCGTGCCGGCGGCGCTCAAGGGCTGGATCGACCATGTGGTGCGTATTCATCGCAGTTTCACGGTGAATGCACAGTTCGAAAAAGTCGGGTTGCTCAAGGATCGGCGTACGTTTGTGCTGGTCAGTTGCGGCAATTCACGCAAGGGGCATGAGCCGGATTTCCTGACACCGTATCTGACCGCGATCCTGTCGACGGTGGGCATCCACAGCGTGGATTTCGTCTACCTGGGCGCCATGGTGCGCGGAGAACAAGCGGTCGCCCGGGCGGTGGAACAGGCACACCGACAATTGTCGCAGGCAATCAGCACTGGCCTATAAAATTAATGGCGCTAGAATCAGCGCCATTCTTGCACCTGCCTCTCTGATACGAGCCGCCCATGAGCTTTGATTTCGACACGATCCACCCCCGCCTCGGCACCGGCAGCACCAAGTGGAGCCGCTACCCGCAAGACATCTTGCCGATGTGGATCGCCGACATGGATATCGCCGCGCCACCCGCGATATTGCACGCGCTGCATGCTCGCCTTGATCAGCAAATCCTTGGCTACAGCGTCGCCGGCCCGGACGTGCGCGAAGCCATCGTCGCTGACCTGTGGGCCAAATACGCCTGGCGCGTGCAGCCTGAAGAGCTGTTGTTCCTGCCCGGCGTCGAGCCCGGCTTCAATATGGCCCTGCATGCGTTTGTGCAACCGGGCCAACCGGTGGTGCTGCAAACCCCCAATTACCGGCCGATCCGCTTGGCGCCTGGTCACTGGAACCTGCCGCGTATCGAAGTGCCGTTCGAACTGATCAACGGCGAATACATCACACCAATGCCCGCGATGCGCCAGGCACTGACCGGCGCCGGTGCACTGTTGCTGAGCAACCCGCACAACCCCATGGGCAAAGTCTTCCCCCGCGAAGAACTGCTCGCCGTGGCCAACGCCTGCCTGGAAAACGGCGCGCTGATCATCAGCGACGAAATCCATGCCGAACTGTGCTTCGATGGCCGCCGCCACATCCCTACCGCCAGCCTCAGCCCCGAGATCGCCCAGCGCACCATCACCCTGATGTCGGCGAGCAAGGCCTACAACGTGGCCGGCTTGAAGACCTGCTTTGCCGTGGTGCAGAACGCCGAGGTGCGCGAGCGCTTCAATAATGCCCGCTGCGGCATGGTCGACAGTGTCAGCCCGCTGGGCCTGGAAGCCACCCGCGCCGCCTACAGCCAGTGCAGCGACTGGCTGGACGCGCTGGTGCAGTACCTGCAAGCCAACCGTGACTATCTGCTCGATGCCGTGCAAACCCGTTTGCCGGGTGTGGTGATGCATGCCCCTCAGGGCACCTTTCTGGCTTGGCTGGATTGCAGCGCCCTGGGCCTGGATGACCCACAGCAATTCTTCCTGGAACAGGCCAAGGTCGGCTTGAGCGCAGGCATCGAATTCGGCGATGACAGCCAGCAGTTTGTACGCCTGAACTTCGGCTGCCCACGGGCGATGCTCGAAGAAGGCCTGCAACGCATGGCGCACGCACTGCGTCACCGTTAGGGCGCAATTCACAACGTTTCGCAGCGAGTGCCGAACCCCTGCTGTTACTGTTTTTGCCTTTCAGTCCCACCGGCAACAGCAGGAGTTCCATGGCATGGCGACCCAGCCCCTTGATCGTTCGTCCGACCCCAAATCCCTTCCCGGTACGCCGCTTAAGTCAGCCGCAGCGTTCCATGTGCTACTCAAGAACAGTGCAAGCAAAAAAGTCGAGTCCCAGGACAAGACGCCATCGGGGCTCGATGCCAGCAAGCAACAAGGCTACGCACTGGCGGCCAAGGACGCCACGCCGCCGCCTGCGCTGTCTGACTACAAGGCCATCGGCCCGCCGGATGAAGTGGGCCCGGGGCTGATTCGTTACGAGACCCAGGACGGCAAGAAGGTTATCGTCAGCGAGCACGACAGCCCGGACCTGTTCAAGCAAGTCAGCGCAGACTTCAAGTCCCTCTCCGGCGTGGTTGCCAGCCAGAACGCCGGTTACCAGAGCCTGGGCGCGGACGGCAAGGCACCGGAAAAACTCGCCGATTACAAATCCCTCGGCCCGCCCGATGAAACCGGCCCCGGCGTGATCCGCTATGAAACCCAGGACGGCACCAAGGTCGTTATCAGCCAGCGTGACAACCCCGAAGCCTTCCAGAAAGCCAAGGACGACTATGCGAGTTTCACCGGCCTCACCAGCAGCGAAGACGCCGGCTACAAGCGCGCCAGCGATAACGAAGTGTGGCCGCCGTATGGTGGCACCACCGTCGGCCCGGTCGATGAAGTCGGCCCGGGGCTGATCCGCTTCGAAAGCAACGGCCAGAAAATGGTCGTGGCCCGTGATGACAACCCCAAGCTGTTCGACTATCTGGCCGGCCTGCACGAGGTCTATACCGACCCGGGCAAGAAGGCCGTGGTGGAAGGCGAACTGAATAACGGCGCGACACTGGCCGACGCCAACACGCCAGTGCCGGGCCTGAATGACTACAAGACGTTCAGTTGGAACAACGACCAGAAAGACAGCATCCTCACCTACGAACTCCATGACGGCACCAAGGTGGTGGTGTCCTCGAATGTCAGCCCCGAGCTGTTCAAGAGCGTCGCCACCGCGCATGACACCTGGGACAAAATCCACACCAGCGAAAGCGAAGGCTACAAGCTGGCGGGGCCGAATGACTTCCTGAAAAATACCGACATCACCTTTGGTTCCCCCGATGAACTGGGCGATGGCCTGATCCGCTACGAGACCAGCGAAGGCAAAGTCATCGTGTCGAAGGAACTGAGCCCGCAGCTCTACGATGACGTCAAGGCCAAGTGGGACGCCTTCAGTGCCGGCGCAGTCGACGACACCCGCACGAAGCACAACCTGCCCAAGTCGGCTGACCTGGATGTACTGAACATGGACACCGGCGTGCACGCCGATGAAAAAGACGACAAGTCGCCAACCCTGAGCGTCAGCGAACTGGCCACCACCCAACTGATCGACACCTACCGCGCCGGCGTCAAAGACGGCTCGATTCCCAAGGATGACCCGCGGGCCAAGCTGGTCCGCGCCCTGGAAGCCCAGGCCGCCTACCAGAATGGCCACGGCATCACCGGCTACGAAGAATCCAAGCGCCCGTTCAACACCACCTGGCGCGAGTTCGATGACAAGCAGACCGAGCTGACCTCGGCCGACATGCACGACATCATCGACGGCAAGGCCGTGCAACAGCAGATCGGCGAACTGTTCAAAGACCCGACCGTGCAGGCCGACTACAAGTCGAAGATGGACGACGCGATCAACAAGCTGCCGAACAAGGACGAGATCAAGCAGAAGCTGCTGGACCTCACATCCAACCCGGATTACGTGCTGTACCTCAAGGACCTGCAAAACCAGGGCAAGACCTCCGAGGCGCAAAAAGACCTGAGCGACACCCTGACCTCGCTGTCACTGTTCGATCCCGAAGCGGCCAGCAAAGCGGCGCAGAATATCCAGGCCGATGGTTTGACCACCGACCTCAATGCGATTCTTTCGGACCCGAGCAAGATCTCCGACGAGAACAAGGAACTGGCCACCAAGGACCTGTTCGGCCTGCTCAAGGGTGTATTGAAAGGCACCCTGCTCGACCTGCCGCGCCGTACCCAGGAAACCCTCGAGAAGTTCCTCAACGAAGGCTTGCAGGGCAAGGAAAAGTCGGCCGGGGTGACCAAGGCCCTGGAAGAGTTGGGTGAGGTCTACAAGAACAACGGCTCCATCAGCGAAGCCGACCTGAAAAGCGCACTGAACAAACCCTATATCGCAGTGGCCGATCGCGGCATGCTCGGCGAGGTCTTCAACACCCTTAACAGCAAGGGCATTCTTGGCTCCCTCGGCGCCGGCGTGACGCTGTTTTCAGCGATTTACCAACTGGTGGGCAAAGGCGGCAAGCTCGGTGAAACCCCGGCGCAGCGGATGTCCATCGCCAAGGATTTCCTCAGCTTTGCCGGCGGTTCCAGCCACTTTGTGCGCCTGGGCGACAAGATCGGCGAGACCTTGGGCAAAGGCGGCCTGGTGGACTTCCTCGGCCTGGACAAGACCTTGCCGGAGATTTGGGGCAAGAACGGGCTGCAGGAGCCTAACTTCGAGTTTCGCGTCAACGAGCTGCCAAGCGACGTCAAAGCCAAGATTACCAGTGCCCTCGATGCCGTGCCCGACAGCCAGTACGACGGCATCTCGAAAATGTTTGGCGAGGGCGACAAAGCCGTCACCGAGGCCACCGAAGGCCTGGCCACTCACCTGGATGACGGCCTGGCGGCAGCAGGCGCAGCCAAGTTGGGTGCGTCCAAGTCGGCGAAGATTGCCGGTTCGGTGATCAAGGTCTTGGGCCCGGCCACGGATATCGTCGGGGGTTTTGCCGATATCGTGTTGGGCGCCCTGGCGATCAAGAGTGGGGTCGACAGCAAAGACCCGCTGGCCCAGGCGGCGGGTGGCCTGCAAGTGGCGGGCGGTGCGTTCGGCGCATCGGCCGGGGTGCTCGGCGCCGCCGCACTGTTTGGCGCGGGCACGGCGGCGGCATTGACCGGGCCGCTGTTCCTGGTGGGTGTGGTGCTGGCGGTAGTCGGCGGGATCATCGGCTACTTTGTCGACCACAACAAAAAACAGAAAGCCACCGAGAAAGAAAACGACTGGTACCGCGACCTGGCCGGCGACGGTTTATTGCAGGACAACTGGGCCGACAAGGTCGAATACGCCCACTACGAAATCCACCACTACAAAGGCCGCGACACGCCGACCGACGACAGTATCTTTCGCTTCCAGCAATCGGAGTGGGAACACTTTGACGAGACCCCGCAAAAAGGTGGCTCCTCGAGTAACCGACTGGACGGGGACTTGCACAAGCACTACGAAGACCCGAACACACCGCCGAAAAGCTTGCCGAGTGATGCGCCGCCGGAGAGACCACAACCCCATGCACCCGGCGGCGGTGGTCCGCGCATTAACTAACGGCCAGGCAGGCGGGCCTCTCTCCATGTGGGAGCTGGCTTGCCTGCGATGACGGCTTCGCATTTACCATCCATGTGATGTGACTGATAGACCGCTATCGCGGCATAGGTATCTACACCTCTTTTTTTACGGGTTGAGTGCTGTGGTTGTCGGGGGGGCGCTGAGTACATATCCGTTGTTTGGGTCACGGCTGACATGGGTTCCGCCCTTACGGCGGGTCACTTTGGAAAAGCCCCAAAG
>NZ_JBKEZW010000012.1:0-194245 GCF_053345295.1 Pseudomonas sp. M5A4_2d
CGGCCAGCGTGGTTAACGGGGCCTGTCAGATCAAGATCAACAGCAGATCAAAAGCAGAGCACGGCGGCCTGGTAGCCGACCTGAGTGGTAGAAGCGAAAGCAGGGCAAAAGCAGGGCAAAAGCAAATCTGCTTTTCTGTGGGAGCTGGCTTGCCTGCGATGCAGACACCTCGGTACATCAGGAATAGCCAGTTGATGCCATCGCAGGCAAGCCAGCTCCCACATTGACCGAGTACGACCCTAAGAGCCGCACACCCTCCGCTTGATGTACCCAGTTCATAATTTAGGAGCGACGATTCGACTTGCTCGCGAATGCGGTAGGTCAGTCACCAGCCGCATCAACTGGCACACCGCTCCGCGTTTGCTTTTGATCTAACCACTCAGGTCGGCTTTCAGGTCTCCTGCATTTGACTCACAAACGCCCTGGTAATGGCGTAAAGCTAGCATTCATTGAGCGCTGCAAATCATTCCTTTGGCTGATTTAGCTGAAACATAAGCGCTCTAAAGTGCAGGTCTTCAAGCCAAGACCGTGCAGTCAGATAAGGGATTCGTATGTTGCAGACCCGTGTTATCCCGCCCGCCGAAGGCGCTTACCAATACCCGCTGTTGATCAAACGCCTGTTGATGTCCGGGGCGCGCTACGAGAAGACCCGGGAAATCATCTACCGCGACAAACTGCGCTACACCTACCCAACCCTGATCGAACGCGTTGCCCGCCTGGCCAATGTGTTGACCGAAGCCGGGGTCAAGGCCGGTGACACCGTCGCCGTGATGGACTGGGACAGCCACCGTTACCTGGAATGCATGTTCGCCATCCCGATGATTGGCGCGGTGATCCACACGATCAATGTGCGGCTGTCGCCGGAACAAATCCTCTACACCATGAACCACGCCGAAGACCGCTTTGTGCTGGTCAACAGTGAGTTTGTCGGGCTCTACCAGGCCATTGCCGGCCAGTTGACCACGGTCGACAAGACCCTGCTGCTCACCGACGGCGATTCCAAAACCGCCGAGTTGCCCCATCTGGTCGGTGAGTACGAAACCCTGCTGGCGGCCGCGAGCCCCAAGTACGACTTCCAGGACTTCGACGAAAACTCGGTTGCCACCACCTTCTACACCACCGGCACCACCGGCAACCCCAAGGGCGTGTACTTCACCCACCGCCAGTTGGTGCTGCACACCATGGGGGTGGCGACCATCATGGGCAGTGTCGACAGCGTGCGCCTGCTGGGCACCAACGATGTGTACATGCCGATAACACCGATGTTCCACGTCCACGCCTGGGGCTTGCCGTATGTGGCAACCATGCTCGGCTTGAAGCAGGTGTACCCCGGCCGCTACGACCCGGAATACCTGGTGGAGTTGTGGCGCAAGGAAAAGGTCACCTTCTCCCACTGCGTGCCGACCATCCTGCAAATGGTGCTTAACGCCAAGGCTGCCCAGGACGTGGACTTTGGCGGATGGAAAATCGTCATCGGCGGCAGCGCGCTTAATCGCACGCTGTATGAAGCGTCCAAAGCGCGAGGCATTCAACTGACCGCCGCTTACGGCATGTCCGAAACCGGGCCGCTGGTGTCTTGCGCCCATCTCAACGAAGAGCTGATGGCCGGCAGCGAAGACGAACGCACCACCTACCGCATCAAGGCCGGCGTGCCCGGGCCGTTGGTGGAAGCGGCGATCATCGACGGCGACGGCAACTTCCTGCCCGCCGATGGCGAGTCGCAGGGCGAGTTGGTGCTGCGGGCGCCCTGGCTGACCGAAGGCTATTACAACGAGCCGCAAAAGGGCGCCGAGCTGTGGGAAGGCGGCTGGATGCACACTGGCGATGTGGCCACTCTGGATGCGTTTGGCGTGATCGATATTCGCGACCGCATCAAGGACGTGATCAAGACCGGTGGCGAGTGGATCTCGTCCCTGGCCCTCGAAGACCTGGTCAGCCGTCACCCGGCGGTACGCGAAGTAGCGGTGGTGGGCATCGCCGACCCGCAATGGGGCGAGCGTCCGTTTGCCTTGCTGGTGGTGCGTGATGGCCATGTGATAGGTGCCCGCGAGCTCAAGGAACACCTCAAGCCTTTCGTCGAGCTGGGCCATTTGAGCAAGTGGGCCATTCCTAGCCAGATCGCCGTTGTTACTGAAATTCCCAAGACCAGCGTAGGGAAACTCGACAAAAAACGTATCCGCATCGACATCATTGAATGGCAGGCCAACAACAGCACGTTCCTGTCCACTCTCTGACGCCTCTCGCCGCGCCCGTTCGGGCGCGGCAATGCTCTATCTCGCGCCTTCACTTGTGATTTATCGATTTTCAGCCATCCTTGCCTCGCCGGCCTTCGTCGGCGTGGCGAAAGGGTTGTGGCAGACGGGTCGGTGATGCAAATCACACTTTAGAGGGATCAAGCGATACCCCCCGCTGGCTATAGTCCCTTCCAGAGTTTTTCAAGGATGTTGTGCTTCGGGCCATGGGGGCTCGGTTGCCGTTCAGCATTGGAATCGTTGTATTCCGGCCGTTACAAGCATCCAGAAGAAAGAACTCACTGCCATAACAATAATGCACATGGAGTAGCGTCGATGACCTCAGTAAACCAGTTCTGGCGCCGGGCAAGACTGCCCCTGGCCGTCAGTCTCGCTTCTACGCTCGCCGGGCCCGCATTCGGCGTCAGTTTCAACATCGGTGAAATCGAAGGTAGCTTTGACTCATCCCTGTCCGTAGGGGCGAGCTGGTCGACTGCCGGTCGCAATAAAGACCTGATCGGTGCCAACAACGGTGGCAGGGGGTTGTCGCAAACCTCTGATGACGGCCACCTGAACTTCAACAAGGGTGATGCCTTCTCGAAGATCTTCAAGGGCATCCATGACCTTGAGTTGAAATACGGCGATACCGGCATCTTTGTGCGTGGCAAATACTGGTACGACTTCGCGCTGCAAAACGAAGACCTCGACTTCAAGAACGTCAGTAACGATGGCCGCAAAGAGGGCGCCAAGTCCTCTGGCGGGCAGATTCTCGATGCCTTCGTCTACCACAACTACACCATCGCCGATCAGCCGGGTAACGTGCGTCTTGGCAAGCAGGTCGTAAGCTGGGGCGAAAGTACGTTCATTGGTGGCGGTATCAACTCGATCAACCCGATCGACGTCTCTGCATTCCGCCGTCCGGGCGCCGAGATCAAGGAAGGCCTGATTCCGGTCAACATGTTCTACGTGTCCCAGACCCTGACCGATAACCTCTCTGCAGAGGCGTTCTACCAGTTGGAGTGGGACCAGACCGTGGTGGATAACTGCGGTACGTTCTTCTCCCAGCCGGACGTGATCGCCGATGGTTGCAGCAATAACCTGCGCGTCTTGAACAAGCGTTCCACCATCCCTGGCGCGGCCTTGCCAACCCTTAACGCGCTTGGCGTCGATGTGAACAACGAAGGCGTGCTGGTGCGTCGCGGCGGTGACCGTGATGCACGCGACAGCGGCCAGTTCGGCGTGGCCATGCACTACAACTTCGAGCCGCTGGACACTGAGTTCGGCGCGTATTTCATGAACTACCACAGCCGTGCGCCGATCTTCAGCGCGACAGGTGCGCCAAACTCGGCTTACACCCGTCCGCTGGGGCCATTGGCGGCATTGCGTCCGTTGATCGTGGCGGGCAGTTCGAATTACTTCGTTGAGTACCCGGAAGATATCCGCCTCTATGGCTTGAGCTTCTCCACCACGCTGCCTACCGGCACTGCCTGGAGTGGTGAATTGAGCTATCGGCCAAACGCGCCGGTCCAGCTGAGCACCACCGATATTCTGTATGCGGGCGTCACGCCGATTCCGGGCTTTGGCAATGCTTCGGTGCTCAAGGGCACGCCGGGCCAGGACCTGCACGGTTACAACCGCAAGGAAGTGACCCAGTTCCAGACCACCTTTACGCACTTCTTCGACCAGGTGATGGGCGCCACCCGCCTGACAACCGTGGGCGAAATCGGCGTGACCCATGTGGGCGGCCTGGAGAGCAAAAACGTTGCACGTTATGGCCGTGATCCGGTCTTTGGTCCCGGCTCCCTGCCTGGCGGTTTTTGCAACGCACTCAACAACTCGACAGCCAACGGCGCAGGTCTGCCCAATGCGTCCGGCCTGAACACCAACTGCAACAATGACGGCTACACCACTGCGACGTCCTGGGGTTACCGCGCCCGGGCAATCTGGGAATACCCGGATGTGTTTGCCGGTGTGAACCTCAAGCCCAACGTGGCCTGGTCCCATGACGTCAAAGGTTACTCACCAGGCCCTGGCGGCAACTTTGAAGAAGGTCGCAAGGCCGTCAGCCTGGGTGTCGATGCCGAGTACCAGAACACCTACACCGTCAGCCTGAACTACACCAACTTCTTTGGTGGCAAATTCACCACGGTGGATGATCGCGATTTCATCGCTCTGAGCGCCGGCGTGAACTTCTAAGCACACTCTTTTCAGATGCATGTAATTCAGGAAGAACCAGAACATGAAAATAACTAAAAGTCTGTTGCATGTGGGTGTGCTTGGGCTGTCGATCATGGCGGGTAGCGTCATGGCGGCAGTCTCGGCGGATGAGGCGGCCAAACTGGGCACGACCCTGACGCCGATGGGCGCCGAAATGGCCGGTAACGCGGCCGGCACCATTCCGAAATGGTCGCCACTGCCGACCAATGCCGGCGCTGTGGACGCCCGTGGTTTCCTGGCCAACCCGTATGCCAGCGAACAACCGCAGTTCACCATCACCGCGCAGAACGTCGAGCAGTACAAAGACAAGCTGGCGCCTGGGCAGTACGCGATGTTCAAGCGTTACCCGGACACCTTCAAGATGCCGGTCTACCCGACGCATCGCGGCGCCACCGTGCCGGCTGATGTGTTCGCGGCCATCAAGAAGAACGCCACCCACACCAACCTGGTGTCGGGCGGCAACGGCCTGGAAAACTTCGAAACCGCTGTACCGTTCCCGATTCCCAAGAGCGGCGTCGAGGTTATCTGGAACCACATCACCCGTTATCGCGGCGGCAGCGTGACCCGCCTGGTCACCCAGGCCACCCCGCAAACCAACGGCTCGTTCAGCCTGGTGTACTTCCGCGATCAGTTCGTGTTCCGCGACAAGATGAAGGACTACGACCCGAAAAACCCGGGCAACGTGCTGTTCTACTTCAAGCAGCAAGTGACCGCGCCGGCGCGTCTGGCCGGTGGTGTGCTGCTGGTGCACGAAACCCTCGACCAGGTGAAAGAACCGCGTTCGGCATGGGTCTACAACGCCGGCCAGCGCCGTGTGCGCCGGGCACCGCAAGTGTCCTATGACGGGCCGGGTACCGCTGCCGACGGCCTGCGTACCTCGGACAACCTCGACATGTACAACGGCGCACCCGACCGCTACGACTGGAAGCTGGAAGGCAAAAAAGAAATCTACATCGCCTCCAACAGCTACAAGATCGACGATCCGAAACTCAAGTATGTCGACATCATCAAGGCCGGCCACATCAACCAGGACCTGGCTCGCTACGAGCTGCGTCGCGTCTGGCACGTGGTCGCGACTTTGAAGGAAGGCCAGCGCCACATTTACGCCAAACGTGACTTCTTCATCGACGAAGACACCTGGCAAGCAGCGGTCATCGACCACTACGACGGCCGTGGCCAACTGTGGCGCGTCGCCGAAGCCCATGCCGAGAACTACTACGACAAGCAAGTGCCGTGGTACGCCCTGGAAACCCTCTACGACCTGCAGTCCGGCCGCTACCTGGCGCTGGGCATGAAGAACGAAGAGAAGCAGGCGTATGACTTCGGCTTCACCGCCACCACCAGCGACTTCACCCCCGCGGCCTTGCGCCAGGACGGTGTTCGCTAAGCCGCACTCGCTCGACAATGTGGGAGGGGGCTTGCTCCCGATAGCGGTGGATCAGTCGATGTATTGAGTGACTGACACACCCTTATCGGGAGCAAGCCCCCTCCCACTTTTGTTTGTGGTGTTCTGACTGGGATATTTTTTGTCGCAGTTCTTTTTCAGGCAAATGTTGCAAAGATCTACAAACCTGCCGCTTTTACCGCTAGTCTGCGGACATCTGCAATGCCGACAACAGCCTTCTACAAGAGCCCGGCGATGACTGATCTGTCCCGAATCCAAGGGCCTGCAAGCGCTGTGATTCCGACGCTGGAAGCGCGCTTCTACAGGCCACCGTTGCCTGACGGCTATGTGCTGCGCCCGCGCCTGTGCGAGCGGCTGAGCGCGGGGCTGGAAGGGCGACTGTTACTGGTCAGCGCCCCGGCCGGGTTCGGCAAGAGTTCGTTGGCGGTGGAGTTCTGCCAGAGCCTGCCCGCCCATTGGCAAAGCCTGTGGCTGGGCCTGAGCCCTCGGGATAACGACCCCGGCCGCTTCCTCGAGCGCCTGCTCGACGGTTTACAACAATACTTCCCACAGCTCGGCGCCCAGTCCCTGGGCCTGCTGAAAATGCGCCAGCGTCACCAACCCTTTGCCTTTGAAGAATGGCTCGATGGCTTGCTCGATGAGCTGACGCTGCACCTGTCCACGCGCGCGCCGATATTGCTGGTGCTGGATGACTACCACCTGGCCCAGGGCCCGGTGCTGGATCGCTGCCTGCAATTTTTCCTCAACCATTTGCCCGATGGGCTGTTGGTCATGGTCACCAGCCGCCAACGTCCGGACTGGCATCTGGCACGACTGCGGTTGTCGCGGCACCTGCTGGAACTGCACGAACAAGACCTGCGCCTGACCCATGACGAGTCGCTGGCTGTGTTGGATCGGCACAGCAGCTCGTTGCGCGGCGAGGCCCTGGATAACTTGATTCGTCGCAGTGAGGGCTGGGTGGCCGGCCTGCGCTTCTGGTTGCTGGCCATTTCCGAAGCCGGCAATGAGGCCGTGTTGCCGCAACACTTGCACGGCGGCGAAGGGCTGATTCGCGATTACTTGCTGGAAGAGGTCATCGACTGTCTGCCGGTTGAAGTGCAAGCGTTTTTGTACGACACCGCCCCTCAGGATCGTTTCTGCAGTGAGTTGTGCGACGCCGTGCGTGAGGCCCATGACAGCGCAGAAATCCTCGGGTATTTGCAGGCCCACCAAGTGTTTCTGGTGCCGCTGGACGAGCAGGGCCACTGGTATCGTTATCACCATCTGTTTTCCGACTTGCTGCGCACCCGCCGTGCCAGCAATGCCACGTTGCCGATTGCCAGCCTGCACCTGCGGGCCTGCCGCTGGTTCAACGCCCAGGGTTTGATTGATGAGGCGGTGGAGCAGGCGTTGCGCGCCGGCCATCTGGATGTGGCGGCGAACCTGGTGCAAAACCTGTCGGAGGAGCAACTGCTGGCTGAACAGAATGTCGGCATGCTGCTGCGCTGGAAGATGGACTTGCCCGACAGCCTGCTGATCAGCACGCCGCGGTTGATCGTGCTCTACAGCTGGGCGTTGGGGCTGGCCTGTCAGTTGGATGCGGCGGAAGAATTGTCCGGCTATCTCAGTCGGTTCCTGCCGGCGCCGTCGGCCACTGCGCAAAAATCGATGCTGGCGCAATGGCTGGCGCTGAGCGGGATCATCGCTCGCGGCCGAGGCGATCGCGAGTTGACCCAGCGCTATTGCAGCGAGGCGTTGGAAAGCCTGCCGCACAAGCGTTACGGCCAGCGCCTGATGTGTTTGTCGACCCTGTCCAACCTGGCCATCGTCGACGCCGATCTGTGGCGCGCCCGTGGCCTGAATCGCGAATCCCTGGAGTTGGCCCAGCGCGTCGGCAACCCGCTGTTTGAAGCCTTGGCCCACTACGACCGGGCGCGTGTCTTACAAGCGCGCGGCGAAATCCTGCGTTCGCTGGATGAAGTGCGCCAAGGCTTGCAGCGCCTGCAGGGCCTGGCGCCCCAGCGCCTGTACGCCGTGCGTGCGCGGTTATCGCTCTACGAAGGTTATTTGCTGCTGGTGCGTTACCAGCCCGAGGCCGGCCTTGCACGCTTACGTGCCGGCTTGAGCGAGGCCCGCGCCTGCCGGGATATCAGTGTGTTGATCGGGCATTGCGTCATCGCCAGCTTTGAAGGGCGGCGTGGCGATTTCCCGAAGGCCTTCGCCGAACTCGCCGAAGCCGAGCGCTTGATGCATATCTGGGACGTGCCGCCGATCTACTACCTGGCGATGATCACCCTGATCAAATGCGAGTTGTGGCTGGCCCAAGGGCGCACTGACCTGGCCGACGCCTGGCTGGTTCGGCTGGGGCAAACCTACAATGGCGAGCACGCCGCCGCCGCCCCGGAGTTTCACCCACACCTGCCGCAACACATCGGGCTGCAACAGGCCGCGCTGGACGCTACTCGGCATCAGCCCGCCGCCGCATTGGAACGCCTCGAAGACCTGGCGCAACAGGCGCATAACAGTGGGCGCCAGATGATTGCGCTGATGGCCCTGACCCAGCAGGCGTATTTACTGCTGGAATGCGGCCAGGAAGCCAAGGCGCGGCCAATAGTGGTTCAGGCCCTTGAAGCCGCCGCCGGTGGTGCGTTGCAGCCGTTCCAGCGCCTGCTGGAACGTTACCCGGACTGGATGCGTGAGCAACTGGGCAAAGACCCCCATGGTTTGCTGAACCAGAGTCTGTTGGCGCTGCTGCCGGCAGTCGCTGACGCGCCGGCGGCGCCCAATCACGAAACGCTGAGCACCCGCGAACTCGCGGTGCTGCAACTGATTGCCCAGGGCTGCTCGAACCAGGAGATCAGCAATCAGTTGTTCATCTCCCTGCACACGGTGAAGACCCACGCCAGCCATATCAACAGCAAGTTGGGCGTGGAGCGCCGCACCCAAGCGGTAGCGCGGGCCAAGTCGATGGGCTTGCTGGCCTGAAACTACCGCGCGGTCGGGCACTCTTTCAGCGATGTGTCTACCGCTTGGCTGACCAGGGCGGCGAAGCGCTTGACGTTGTTCTGGTGCGCCGCCACGAGGTCGTCGATGCTCGGGCCTGCTGGCGTTTGCAAGGTGGTGCGGCAGTTCAACGGCGGGCGGTCACCGCCGCTGGTTGGCCTCAGGCGCCAGCGCACGTCGAGCAACGCGTACTGCCCGGGCACCGAGTCAAAACGTTGAACCTCAAGGCGCAACGACACGGCTTGCCGGGAATGACTGTTCGCCAGTTGATCCACCAGCGCACTTTTCAGCTCATCGGCCAGGCTGGCGGCCCACCACTGGGTTTCCAGAATCGCCACACCACTGTCACCCTGACGAATCACGATCTGCGGCCGGTCAACCTGTGGCGGCACGCTGATGCTTTCAATGCGGATATCGCTCGCCTGCGCTTGAGTGGCGTTATTCCAGTGCGCCGGCGTCAGGGTGTGGAATGCAATCGGCTCACTGCGACACGCCGCGAGTAGCACCAGCGCGGTAACCAGAGTGATTTTCAAGGGACGGGTCATGGCGGCTCCATTGCTCATTTGCGCGGTGGCCCTTGCAGGTCCAGGGGCGCGGCGTTGTCGGGGCGACCGCGAATCAGCGACTCCGGATGTCGGCCGAGGTAGTCCGACAGTTCGCGCAAGGAGCGCGACATGCGCGCCAGTTCATCCAGGGTCTGGGTCAGTTGTTCGCGTTGCGGCGAGTCGTCGGCCAGGGTCGAGTTGGCCGATTGCAGCGTCTTGCTCACGTCGCCCAGCGTGGCCTGTACACCGGGCAGGGTTTTGGCGTTGAACTGGGCGAGCCCTTTGCGCAGTTCGACCAGGCTGCTGTCGAGGTTACCCGCAATGCGCTCGACGGGCAGTTGGTTGAGCTTGTTGACGATGCCTTCGAGTTTTTCCTGCAGTTGTTCCAGGTTGCCGGGAATGGTCGGAATGTTGATCGGGCGCAGGTTCGGGTCAAACGCAACTTTTTCGGCTTTGGGGAAGAAATCCAGGGCGATGTACAGCTGGCCAGTCAGCAGGTTGCCGCTGCGAGCCTGGGCACGCAGGCCGTTTTCGATAAACGTGCCGATCAAGCGAACGCCCCCCGCTTCGTCGTTGGGGTCATGATTGGTGGCCTTGAGCAGCTTGGTATTGGCTTCCCCGAGCAATTGCGGATAAATCACGATGCCGACGTTGATCGGAAAGCTGCGCTTCTTCGCATCGTAATCCAGGTTGATCGACACCACTTTGCCGAACTCGACGCCGAGGAACTCCACCGGTGCACCGACTTTCAGGCCGCGCAGGGCCTGATCAAACCGCAAGGCCATATATTGCCCTTTGCCATTGGGCGGGGCGAGGGCGCTTTGCTGGTCGTCGAACAGCTCATAGGCGTGATCTTCAGCGGCCGGCTTGTCGTTGGGGCTGTAGGGCGGCGCCTGGAAAGCGATGCCTCCAGCCAGCATTGACGACAGCGACTCGGTTTTAAGCGCGAAGCCATTGGCGCCGACGCTCAGGTCAATACCACTGGCGTTCCAGAATCGCGTGTTTTCGGTGACATACACATCATTGGGCGCATGCACGAAGACTTCGATATTCACGCCTTTGCCGTCGTCATCCAGCTCATAGGCCACCACCTGGCCGACCGGAATTTTGCGGTAATACACTGGCGAGCCGATATCCAGCGAACCCAGGCCCTGGGTATGCAGGGTAAAACGTTTGCCCGGTTCGCCATAGGTGATGGGCGGCGGGTTTTCCAGGCCTTTGAACTGTTTTGCGCGGGTGTCGGACTGGCCGATATCGGCACCGATGTAGTCGCCTGACAGCAAGGTGTCGATGCCGGACACGCCACCGGCGCCGATGCGCGGGCGGACAACCCAGAATTTTGAGTCTTCTCGGGTGAAGCTTTCCGCCTGCTTGGCCAACTTGATCGTGGCGTTGACGCTTTTCTGGTCGTCACTCAAGGCCACGTCAGAGACCTGGCCGATCACCACATTGCGATATTTGACGTCAGTTTTGTTGGCGACCAAGCCGCTGCCGGTCTTGAAATTGAGGACGATGGTCGGTCCCTGTTGCAGCACGCTGTGAACCACCAGCGAAATCCCCACCAGCACCGCCACTATCGGCACGATCCACACCAGCGAAACGCTGAAACGTCGTGTCTTGATCGCGGGTGAGCCGGCCGGCGTGTCAGTGTTGGGTGAGCTCATCCGAGGTCTCCTCATTGTGTGGGTTTTCCCAGATCAGCCGTGGATCAAAACTCATGGCTGCCAGCATCGTGAAGACCACCACCAGGCCAAAAAACAGGATGCCCAGGCGCGGTTCGATGGTGCCCAGCGCCTGGAACTTCACCAGTGCGGCCACCAGTGCAACCACAATCACATCGAGCATCGACCAGTAGCCGATCAGCTCGACAAACCGAAACAGCTTGGAGCGTTCCTTGCGCGCCCACAGGCTCTTGCGTTGCACGGTGACCAGCAGCAGCGTCAACGACACGAACTTGATTCCCGGCACTGCAATGCTGGCGATGAAAATGATCAGGGCAATGTCCCAGGCGCCGTGCTGCCAGAACTCCAGTACGCCACTCATGATGGTGCTGTCCGCCCCCGAGCCGAGCATCGTCGTATTCATCACCGGTAACAAATTTGCCGGGATATAAAACGCGAGTGCCGTGAGCATATAGGCCCAGGTGCGCGTCAGTGAGTGAATCTTGCGCCGGTGCAGGGGCGCGCCGCAGCGTTCGCACTCGCTGGGCTCGTCGCGCATGTCGCACGACTGGCCGCAGGTGTGGCATAGGCATAGGTTCAGCTCGCGGGCGGTCGGTGGCGAATTCATACGGTGTCCCACAAGTCGCGCACATCACGCCCGGCGATGCGGATCAGCAACAGGGCCAGGGCGGCAAGGGCAAACAGGCCGGTGCCGGGTATCACGTCGAGCATGCCGGCCAGTTTGAACACGGCCACCATCGAGCCCAGCAAGCAGACTTCCAGCATGCTCCACGGCCTGAGCGCTTCCAGCCAGCGCATGCACAATTTGAACGCCGGCGAGCGCTTGCCGGTCAAGGCGAAACTCAAGACCCAGATCAGCAACAGCAGTTGAAAAACCGGCGCGATGATCATGGAAATCGCCGCCACCAACGCAATAAAGGTGATCGGCCCCAGGCTCAACGCAACCACCGAATCCCACAGGGTCGCGCTGTTTTTCAAGCCTTGCAGGCTGATGCTCATCACCGGGTAAAAGTTGGCGAAGGTCCACAATACTGCCGCCGTGACGGTCAGCGCGAGTCGCTGTTGCACTGACAACCCGTTGTAGCGCTGCAATACGCCGGCGCAGCGTGTGCACAGGGCTTTTTGATGTTTGGCGAGCGTGACCTTTTCGTACACACAATCGCAGTGTTCGCAGATGACCCGGTGATTCGCCATAAGTCTCGCTCCAGACGCGACGCTGCGGTGTTGGACGTGCTACGGGTTTGATGGCGCCTGAGTAGATTAGCAGTTGAAGCATCCCAAGCTTGATCCCTTCCTGATCAAGGGCAAGGTCAACCATACTGCGACTGGAATGTGCCATAGAGTTTGCAGGAACGCCCATGAATATCGAAAAAGCCGCGCTGATCCGAGAAACCTTCCCCGTCGGCCCGTTGCAGTGCAACTGCACCATTATCGGCGACCCGATCACCAAAAAAGCCATCGTGGTCGACCCGGGCGGTAATCACGAGCTGATCCTGGCACGCCTCGACGCGCTGGGCTTGAAGGTGGTGAGCATCATCCATACCCATGCGCACCTCGATCACTTCCTGGCGTCCGGCCAGTTGAAAGAGAAAACCGGTGCCACCCTGCATTTGCACAAGGAGGACCAATTCCTCTGGGACAACCTGGAAATGCAGTGCCAGATGTTCCGCGTGCCCTACACGCCGGTGCCGCCGCCGGATCGCTGGCTGGAAGATGACGAGGAGTTGGCCTGCGGTTGCGGGGTGGCGCTGCATACGCCGGGGCACACACCGGGCTCGATGAGCTTTTGGTTTGCCGATGCCAGGTTATTGATCGCCGGAGACACCTTGTTCAAGCGCGGTGTGGGGCGTACGGATCTGTGGGGCGGGGACCAGGCGACCATCGTGCGTTCGATCAAGCAGCGTTTGTATACCCTGGATGAGGGCGCAACCGTCGTGACGGGGCATGGGCCGGACACGCGTCTTGGGGATGAAATGCGTGAGAACCCGTTCGTAAGGGCTTAGGTATCTTCGCGGATACCAAGTGGCAACCGTTCGACGATCCCTATAAAGAAAATGACAATTCCCGTTCAGGAAGTCTCTGCTAGGGTTTTAGAGTGCTCGTCGGTTGTAGAGCGCGGGCCTGCCGGGCATGGAATTTTTACCGTTTGTCGTGTTCCAAACTCGGCACAGGTCTATTGCCAATGTCCTCTGCATCACAGAATGCAAAAGTAGGAGCTTTCTTCATGTTCACTTCGCGTCGTCTGCTTGTCGTTGCCACGGCTGTTGCCTTGTTGTCCGGCTGTGCGTCTCCTAACCCTTATGATGGAAGCCAAGGACAGGCAAACGGCTCATCGGGCATCAGCAACACGGCCAAATACGGTGGCCTGGCTGCATTGGCCGGTGGTCTGGCCGGTGCTGCGATCGACCACAATAACCGTGGCAAGGGCGCCCTGATTGGTGCTGCCGTTGCGGGCCTGGGTGGTGCGGGCTATGGCTACTATGCCGACCAGCAGGAAAAGAAACTGCGGGCAAGCATGGCCAATACCGGGGTTGAAGTTCAGCGCCAGGGCGACCAGATCAAGCTGATCATGCCGGGTAACATCACCTTTGCTACCAACTCGGCGGATATTGCCGGCAGTTTCTACACGCCGCTGAACAACCTGGCCAACTCGCTCAAGCAGTTCAACCAGAACACTATCCAGATCGTCGGCTACACCGATAGCACCGGCAGCCGCCAGTTGAACATGGACCTGTCCCAGCGTCGTGCGCAAAGCGTGGCCAACTACCTGACCTCCCAAGGTGTCAGCCCGACCAACCTGAGTGCACGCGGTGCCGGCCCGGATAACCCGATTGCCAGCAACGCCGATGTGAATGGCCGTGCCCAGAACCGTCGCGTAGAGGTTAACCTCGGCCCGATTCCGGGTCAGCAATACGGTCAGCCTGGGCAACAGCAGCAACAGCAACAGGCGCCACAGCAGAACAACCAGTTCCAGGGCAACCCATACCAGCAGTACCAGTAAACACCGGCCACAAAAAAGGGCGCCGTGCAATCAATGCACGGCGCCCTTTTTTTGTGGCTGTCGGTTACATCAGTCGATGTATTCGAACACTTTCACGATTTTCTGCACGCCGGACACACCCTGTACCAGGTTGGCCGCACGGGTGGCTTCCGCCTGCGTCAGCAGGCCCATCATGTAGACGATGCCGTTGTCGGTGACGATCTTGATGCGCGAGCCAGGGATCGCGTTGTCGGTCAGCATCTGCGCCTTGATCTTGGTGGTCAGCAGGGCATCGTTGCTGATGGCCAGCAGCGTGATCGGGTCCATGACTTGCAGTTCGTTGTGAACCTTTTTCACCCGTTGCACGCTGGAGGCCGCTTGTTCAGCCTGCGCCTTGAGGTCGGCACGCGGGGTTTGGCCGGCGAGCAACACCACGCCGTTGAAGCTGGTCACGACAATGCGCGACGCACCATTGCCCAAGTCGGTGGCGGCCTTGGCGACGTTCACTTCAACTTTGGTTTCGATCAACGAGTCGTCAATCTTGCTGCCGAAGGTGCGTGTGCCCTTGTCGTCCTGGATGGGGGTGTCACGTGTCGCAGTGATTGCCGTGCTGCAGCCGCTGATGGCGAGGCACAGCGTAATGGCCAAAAGGCTGATGCGGTTAACGGTCATTCTTCACTCCCGAACAGTTGGCTGTCGATCAAATCGCACAGGCAGTGGATCGCCAGCAGGTGGACTTCTTGAATGCGTGCAGTGACATTGGCCGGGACGCGGATCTCCACGTCTTCAGGCAATAGCAGCGAGGCCATGCCGCCGCCATCGCGTCCGGTCAATGCTACGACAATCATTTCTCGATCATGTGCGGCCTGGATCGCTTGAATAATGTTTGCCGAGTTGCCGCTGGTGGAAATCGCCAGCAACACATCACCCGGCTGGCCAAGGGCACGGATCTGCTTGGAGAAGATTTCGTTGTAGCTGTAGTCATTGGCGATCGAGGTAATCGTCGAGGTGTCGGTCGTCAAGGCAATGGCCGGCAGGCTCGGGCGCTCGCGCTCGAAGCGGTTGAGCAGCTCGGAGGAAAAATGCTGGGCATCACCGGCCGAACCGCCGTTGCCGCACGAAAGCATTTTGCCCTCGTTGAGCAAGGCATTGACCATGACCTGACTGGCTTGCTCGATGTGCGGTGCAAGTACGTCCATCGCCTGTTGCTTGGTATCGATGCTGGCCTGGAAAAGCTGGCGAATTCGGGATTGCATGTCCATCTGTGTGACCTTAAGTAGCGCGGCTGTGTGGCACAGGAATGTGCAGCCCGCAAAGCAAAGAGCAAAAGTGTGTGGTGAAGATGTCCGGTGAATCAGCTGTCGAAGGCATCTTTGAGCCAGTTCGGATCAGCAGGACCAGACGGTGTGCTTTCTATGGCAACCACATCGAAACGGCAGGGATAGTCAGCCCAGCGATGCTCTTTTTGCAGGAAAAACTGCGCAGCGAGTATCAGCTTCTGACGCTTGCGCCCGTCGATACTGGCGAGCGCGCCACCCCATTGTGCGTGTTTTCTGTAGCGGACTTCGACGAATACTACTGTATCGCCGTCAAGCATGACCAGATCAAGCTCACCGCGTTTACACAACCAGTTCTGCGCCAGAAGGCGCAGACCCCGTTGTTGAAGATACTCGAGAGCTTGCAGTTCGGCGTCCTTGCCGCTTTGTGCGCTGGACCGCTCGGGCATCAGCGCGGGGTGTCCGGCAGGCGCTGGATATCGCCGCCGACGAACTTCGCCCACGGCATCTGGCGGTCAACGCGCTGGTTGGCGCTGATGCCCAGGTTGCCCGAGAGACCGTCAACGCGCGTGTCCGGCAGTGCCTTGAGTTGGCCCAGGCGCGGTGCCAGGCGGTAGGCGTCCACGCCCATCGCATACAGGCGGCCGAGGCTGCCATTGGCCTGTGGCCATTGCGCGGCAACCTGATTGCGCAGTGGGTCAGTGGTGTTGAGCAACCAAGGGGTTTCGCAGAACATCACGTTAGTCATGTCCAGGTACTGGTTTTTATCGCCACTGGCGCTGAACACGTGGGACGTCGCATACACCGGCACATCACCGGCGTACTGGAAGTTCAGGGTCGGCTTGATCTGCTGGGCCAGTTGCGGTGTCACGGCCAGGAAGATGAACTCGATGTCCTGACGGCGCGAAGGCTGCGCCGCTACGTCGGTGCCGACGGTGCTTTGCAGGCTCTTGGCGCGACCTTCACTTTTACGCAGTTGGAACAGGTCGGCAATCTGTTGGGCGAGGGCGACCGGCTGATCGACATACTCGACGCCGACGACAGTGCCGCCATTGGCTTCCCAGTCCTGACGGAAGGCTTTGTAAACGCGCTCGCCCCATTCGCCACGGGGTACCATGGCGGCTGCGCGATGCAAGCCGTCGGCGCGGGCGCGGCGCGAGACTTCGCGGGCTTCGTCTTCAGCTGCCAGGCCGAACTGAAACAGTTGCGGCGGGTTCTGATCGACTTCGCTGTAGTTCAACGCCAGGGTGGTAATCGGCAGTTGCGGGCGCGCGGCCAGTTGTTTGACCAGCGGTTTTTCCAACGGGCCGACCACCAGTTGTACGCCGGCGGCCTGGGCCTTGGCGTAGAAGTCGTCGATGGAGCTCAAGCGCGAACTGTCATAGAACTCGATGACTGGCGGCTTCTGTCCGGCTTGTTCAGCCTGGTAGTGCGCGGCCATGAAGCCTTCGCGCAGTGCCTTGCCGACCGAGGCCAGCGGACCTTCCTGCGGCAGCAGCAGGGCGATTTTGCTCAGGGGCTGGCTGGCCAGTTCCTTGAGCTTGGTCAGCGGGGTTGGCAGATCCACCGCCGCTGGGTGGCCTGGGTTCTGAGCGCGCCAGGTATCGATAGCGGCTTGCTGCTGCTCCAGGGTCCCGGCGCCTTTGACGGCCTTGGCCAGGCTGATCCAGCCGTCGAGTGTCGGGTTGCCGCTGGCTTGCAGTTGTTCGGCCGGCAGCGCGGCAATCAACGCCCAGATGGCTTCGTGGTTGCTCTTGGCGGCGTCACCTGTCAGCAGCGGGGCCATGGCGACACGCTCGCGAGCGGCTGCCAGGGTCTGGCCATCCGCTTCATAGGCGCGCGCATGCACGGTGCCGGTGCGGACCTGCTGGTCTGTCGGCAGCTCCTTCAGGCTTTGCAGGCTGGGGTGGTTCAGGGCGGCCAGCGCAGCCTTGGGCTGGTTGCGCGCCATGGCCAATTCGGCAGCCAGTGTGCTGGCAAATACTTGCGCGGCCGGCTTCAGGACATCCAGGGGCACCTGCGCAAGAATCTGCGACGAACGGCCAGGGTTGTTCTGGTGGTAGGCCAGGTCTGCCGCACTCAGGCGCAACAACGCGGCCTTTTCTGGCGTCTTGGCGGAAGTGGCCTGTTCGAGCAGTTGCTCGATACTGGCGTCCGGGGTCCGGGGGAGGTCGCCAAGGCTGGACGAGGGCGAGCTGGCGCAAGCGGCCAATAAGGCAGCGAGGCAGAGGGCGGAGAGCAGCCGCAGGCAAGCGATCATGTAAGTGTTCCTGATACCGATCAAATTAGCGTGGAATTGTACCCAAGCACTGGCCCAGGCGCGATGTTACTGGTGTGAAACCGTCGATTTAGGTCATGTAAATGTTGCTATTCGTCATCGGCGGCTGAAAAGGCATCAGCGTTGATGGCATATTTTCGAAGCGCCTACGCGTTACAATGCGGCTTTTGCCAACCATCGAGGTGTGCGTTTTGACTGCTCCAGGTCCTTTGAATTCCACTGCAGGCTCGCTTTTTGTCGTGGCGACGCCCATTGGCAACCTGGACGACATCAGTGCCCGGGCACTGAAAGTGTTGCGCGACGTAAAACTGATCGCGGCGGAAGACACACGGCACTCCCAGCGTTTGATGCAGCATTTTGGTATCAGCACGCCATTAGCCGCGTGCCATGAACATAACGAGCGCGAAGAAGGCAGCCGTTTTATCACCCGCTTGTTGGCCGGTGATGATGTGGCGTTAATCTCGGATGCCGGAACCCCGTTGATTTCCGATCCCGGCTACCACCTGGTCCGCCAGGCCCGTGCCGCAGGTATCAATGTAGTGCCTGTTCCGGGGGCTTGCGCGCTGATTGCTGCATTATCGGCAGCCGGGTTGCCCTCAGACCGTTTTATCTTCGAAGGTTTCCTGCCGGCCAAGGCGGTTGGGCGTCGGGCGCGTCTGCAAGCCTTAAAGGAAGAACCGCGCACCTTGATCTTCTATGAAGCCCCGCACCGCATTCTTGAATGCCTGCAGGATATGGAACTGGTGTTTGGCGGTGAGCGCCTGGCGCTGCTGGCCCGGGAGCTGACCAAGACCTTCGAAACCCTAAAGGGCTTGCCCCTCGAAGAGCTGCGAGCCTTTGTCGAGGGTGACAGCAATCAGCAGCGCGGCGAATGTGTGGTGCTGGTAGCCGGTTGGACTGCGCCGGAAAGTGAAGATGCCGTGAGCAGCGAAGCCATGCGTGTGCTGGATTTGTTGCTCAAGGAGATGCCGCTCAAGCGTGCAGCAGCCCTGGCGGCTGAAATAACCGGTGTGCGTAAGAATGTGCTTTATCAGGTCGCACTGGATAAACAGAAAGCCGAATAGTTCCGGGGTTAAACCTGTATTCCGTCTGAACGTGATGGCATTGCTGCACTTTAATACTTGTCCTGAGCCCGCCGTGCCGTTAACCTGCGCGGCGGAGAGTCGATTGGACAGTCGCTGCCTTCTATGAAAATTAGGGGGGGGAGGAAAGTCCGGGCTCCATAGGGCGAAGTGCCAGGTAATGCCTGGGAGGCGTGAGCCTACGGAAAGTGCCACAGAAAATAACCGCCTAAGCACTTCGGTGCCGGTAAGGGTGAAAAGGTGCGGTAAGAGCGCACCGCACGACTGGCAACAGTTCGTGGCTAGGTAAACCCCACTTGGAGCAAGACCAAATAGGGTCCCAAGGCGTGGCCCGCGCTGGGACCGGGTAGGTTGCTAAAGATGTCCAGTGATGGCCATCGTAGACGAATGACTGTTCAAGACAGAACCCGGCTTACAGATCGACTCTCCACCTTTTTTCCTTCTGTTCGAATCTCGTGCAGAAACCCGGTAGTAACGCAAGAATCCCTCCCTGCCAAATCATTGGCAGATGCATCTTCGTAATACCAAAAAAATCTTACTCTTAATAAATTACTTTAACTTTAAGCCATAGCTCTATGAGCTATCTGCGGTTGTTGAGTCAAAAACATCGCCAAACTCTCGTTTCTCCTCCTTTTACGTTCCTAAATCTCCGTTCTGTAAGGCTTTTCCTTGAATCCGCGCCTTGACGGTGTGGTAGGCGCATTCCTATAGTGTGCGCAAGTGGCGGAAAGTGGCACAAAGTGGGTTTTTTGAACGTAAAACGCTAAAATTTGGAGAAACGCATCTGTGTTTCGCGGAGCTAACGCTATCAGTCTCGATGCAAAAGGCCGTCTCGCTATGCCGAGCCGGTATCGTGACGAGCTCGTTTCGCGAAGTTCAGGCCAGTTAATCATCACGATTGACGCCGTTGACCCTTGTTTGTGTGTTTACCCGCTCGATGAGTGGGAGTTGATCGAAACCAAGTTGCGCGCTCTGCCTTCATTGCGTGAAGAAAACCGCCGCCTGCAGCGTCTGCTGATCGGTAATGCCGTCGACCTAGAGCTCGATGGCAGCGGTCGTTTCCTGGTGCCTCCGCGTTTGCGCGAGTACGCCAAGCTGGATAAGCGCGCAATGCTGGTAGGCCAACTGAACAAGTTCCAATTGTGGGACGAAGATGCCTGGGATGCTGTTTCTGCAGCTGACCTGGCTGCTATTCAACAACCGGGCGCTATGCCTGATGAACTGCGTGATTTGATCCTGTGACTATTGATAGCGGCTTTAACCACATCACCGTACTGCTTGACGAAGCCGTTGAGGCTCTCGCCGTACGCGCGGATGGCTGCTATTTGGATGGCACCTTCGGCAGGGGTGGGCACAGCCGGTTGATACTCAGCCAGCTCGGGCCTGACGGCAAACTCCTCGGGTTTGACAAAGACCCTCAAGCGATTGCCACCGGGCAAGCGCTAGCGGCCGAAGACGGCCGCTTTGTCGTTGTGCAGCGTAGCTTTGCCGAGCTGGGTGCCGAAGTGGCCGAGCGCGGCATGGCAGGCAAAGTGGCCGGGGTTCTGCTCGACCTGGGCGTGTCTTCGCCACAGCTTGACGACCCGGAGCGCGGCTTCAGTTTCATGAACGACGGCCCGCTCGATATGCGCATGGACCCTACTCGCGGCATCAGCGCTGCGCAGTTCATCGCCACCGCGCCCCACGAAGAAATTACCCGTGTATTCAAGGAATACGGCGAAGAGCGCTTCGCTGGCCGTATGGCTCGCGCGGTTGTCGAGCGCCGCGAAATCCAGCCGTTTGAACGCACCGCCGACCTGGCTGAAGTGCTGAAAGTCGCCAACCCTGCGTGGGAAAAGGGCAAGAACCCTGCGACCCGCGCATTCCAGGGCCTGCGCATTCACGTCAATAACGAACTGGGCGATCTGGAGGCCGGCCTCGAAGCCGCACTGGAAGCCCTGGAAGTGGGCGGTCGCCTGGTGGTGATCAGCTTCCACTCCCTGGAAGACCGCATCGTCAAGCTGTTCATGCGTCGTCTGGTCAAGGGCGAGTCCGATAACCTGCCGCGCAACCTGCCGGTACGTTTTGAAGCCTTTGTGCCGAAAATCAAAATCCATGGCAAAGCGCAGTTCGCTTCCGAAGCCGAACTCAAGGCCAACCCACGTTCCCGTAGCGCCGTCATGCGCGTCGCGGAGAAGCTGCGGTGAGCAAGCTTTTCGCCAAGCCCCTCCCGGGCGGCAGCTTCTTTATGTTGCTGCTGTTTGTCGGCGTGCTGGTGTCCGCGATTGCGGTGTCCTACAGCGCCCACTACAACCGCCAATTGCTCAATACCCTTTATGGGGAATTGAGTGTGCGTGACAAAGCGCAGGCGGAATGGGGCCGGTTGATCCTTGAGCAAAGTACCTGGACGGCCCATAGCCGCATCGAAGTATTGGCCACCGAACAGCTTAAAATGCATATTCCGGGCGCGGCTGAAGTTCGCATGGTGGCGCCATGATGAAACTTGAAGGCGCACTCTACCCATGGCGCTTCCGTCTGATGCTGGGCTTGCTGGCACTCATGGTGGGCGCGATTGCCTGGCGGATCATCGACCTGCAAGTGGTCGACCGTGACTTCCTGATCGGCGAGGGCAATGCCCGTAGCCTGCGGCATATCCCGATTCCTGCGCACCGCGGCCTGATCACCGACCGTAACGGCGAGCCTCTGGCCGTCAGTACGCCGGTGACCACTCTGTGGGCCAACGCCAAGGAACTGCAAACCGCCAAGGAAAAATGGCCAGAGCTTGCTGCCGCCCTGGGTCAAGACCCGAAAGCCCTGGCCGAACGCCTGGAGGCCCAGGCTAATAAAGAATTCATCTACCTTGTTCGCGGGCTCACCCCCGAGCAAGGCCAGCAAGTGCTCGACCTTAAAGTCCCCGGTGTCTACGGCATCGAGGAGTTTCGGCGTTTCTACCCGGCCGGTGAAACCACCGCGCACATGGTTGGCTTTACCGACATCGATGACCATGGCCGTGAAGGCGTAGAGCTGGCCTACGATGAATGGCTGGCCGGCGTTCCCGGTAAGCGGCAGGTCATCAAGGATCGGCGCGGCAGACTGATCAAGGATGTCCAGGTCACCAAAAACGCCAAGGCTGGTAAGCCCTTGGCGTTGTCGATTGACCTGCGCCTGCAATACCTGGCCAACCGCGAACTGCGTAACGCGATCATCGAAAACGGCGCCAAGGCCGGCAGCCTGGTGATCATGGACGTGAAGACCGGCGAGATCCTCGCCATGGTCAACCAGCCGACCTACAACCCGAACAACCGTCGCAACCTGCAACCGGCGATGATGCGTAACCGCGCGATGATCGATGTGTTCGAACCTGGTTCGACCATGAAAGCCATCTCCATGAGTGCCGCCCTGGAAACCGGGCGCTGGAAGCCGAGCGACAAAGTCGAGGTTTACCCGGGCACCCTGCAACTGGGCAAATACACCATTCGTGACGTATCCCGTACCGAAGGCCCAGTGCTGGATTTGACCGGCATTCTGATCAACTCCAGTAACGTGGGCATGAGTAAGGTCGCCTTCGATATCGGCGGCGAAACCATCTATCACCTGGCGCAAAAAATCGGCTTGGGTCAACCCACAGGCCTGGATTTCCCGGGTGAGCGCGTGGGCAACCTGCCGAACTACCGCGACTGGAAAAAGGCCGAGACCGCCACGCTGTCCTACGGCTACGGCCTGTCGGTGACCGCGATCCAGTTGGCCCATGCCTTCTCTGTATTGGCCAATAATGGCCGAATGGTTCCCTTGAGCCTGATCCATGTCGACGAAGCGCCGAAAGCCACCCAGGTGATCCCGGAAAACGTCGCCAAGACCATGCAAGGCATGCTGCAACAAGTGATCGAAGCACCGCGCGGCGTATTCCGTGCCCAGGTGCCGGCGTATCACGTGGCAGGCAAGTCGGGTACCGCCCGTAAAACGTCGGTGGGCACCAAGGGTTACGCCGAAAACTCATACCGCTCGCTGTTCGCCGGCTTTGGCCCGATGAGCGACCCGCGCTACGCCATTGTTGTCGTGATTGATGAACCGAGTAAGGCCGGCTACTTCGGTGGCCTGGTATCGGCGCCCGTGTTCAGCAAAGTGATGTCCGGCACCCTGCGCCTGATGAACATCACGCCGGACAACTTGCCGCCGACTCAACAAGCGAACGCCGGGCCACCGGCCGCTGCTGCCAAAGCCAATGGAGGGCGCGGCTGATGTCTCTTAGTCTGAACAAGATTTTTGCCCACGCCGGTCGCGATCTGCTGATTCGCGAGTTGAGCCTGGACAGTCGTAATGTACGCGCCGGTGACTTGTTCCTGGCGGTGCCTGGCGGCAAGTTCGATGGCCGTGCGCACATTGCGGATGCCTTGCAACGCGGTGCGGCCGCCGTCGCTTATGAAGTGGAAGGCGCCACCGTGCTGCCGATCACCGATGTGCCGTTGATTCCGGTCAAGGGTCTGGCTGCGCAGCTGTCGGACATTGCCGGGCGTTTCTATGGCGACCCGAGCCGTCAATTGAACCTGGTGGGCGTGACGGGCACCAACGGCAAGACCAGCGTGACCCAATTGGTCGCGCAAGCCCTTGACCTGCTGGGTCAGCACTGCGGCATTGTCGGCACCCTGGGCACCGGTTTTTATGGCGCGCTGCAAAGCGGCATGCACACCACACCGAACCCGATTGCTGTGCAAGCCACCCTGGCCGACCTGAAAAAGGCTGGTGCCAAGGCCGTTGCCATGGAAGTCTCCTCACACGGTCTGGACCAGGGGCGCGTGGCTGCCCTGGCGTTTGACGTGGCGGTAATGACCAACCTGTCCCGCGATCACCTCGATTACCACGGCACCATGGAAGCGTACGCCGCCGCCAAGGCCAAGCTGTTTGTCTGGAATGACCTGAAGTGCCGGGTGGTCAACCTGGATGATGCATTCGGTCGTCAGTTGGCTGCCGAAGACAGTGAAGCGCGCTTGATCACCTACAGCCTGGAAGATTCCAGCGCGTACCTGTATTGCCGTGAAGCCCAATTTAATGATGAAGGCGTGCTCGCCACCTTGGTCACGCCGCAGGGCGAGCACCACTTGCGCAGCGCACTTCTCGGCCGTTTCAACCTGAGCAACGTGCTTGCCGCCATCGGCGCACTGCTCGGCCTGGATTACGCGCTGGATGAAATCCTGCGTGTGCTGCCGAAGCTGGAAGGCCCTGCCGGTCGCATGCAGCGCCTGGGTGGCGGTACACAACCGCTGGTCGTGGTCGATTACGCCCATACCCCGGACGCCCTGGAAAAGGTGCTCGAAGCCTTGCGCCCACACGCCAAGGGCAAGCTGCTGTGCCTGTTCGGCTGCGGCGGTGATCGCGATCGCGGCAAACGTCCGTTGATGGCCGAGATCGTCGAGCGCCTGGCTGATGGCGTGCTCGTGACTGACGACAACCCGCGTAGCGAAGCCCCGAGCCAGATTTTCGATGACATCCGTGTCGGCTTTAAAGACGCCTCCAAGGCGAGCTTCGTTGCCGGTCGCGGCGCAGCCATTGCGCAATTGATCGCCAGCGCCAGCGCTGACGATGTTGTGGTGCTGGCCGGTAAAGGTCACGAGGACTATCAGGAAATCAACGGCCAACGCCATGCCTTCTCTGACCTGGTCGAGGCCGATCACGCGCTGACGGCCTGGGAGATCGCCCATGCTTAAGGCGATGAAGTTCAGCGAACTGACCCAGGCCTTGTCGGCCCGCGTACTGTCGAGCGATTGCAGCTTCGACGGTGTCAGTATCGACAGTCGCAACATCAAACCGGGGCAACTGTTTGTCGCATTGGCCGGCCCGCGTTTCGATGGACACGACTACCTGAACGAGGTCGCCGCCAAAGGTGCCGTAGGCGCCTTGGTACAGCGCGAAGTGGCGGATTCCACTTTGCCGCAGTTGTTGGTCGCTGATACCCGCCTGGCTTTGGGCCAACTGGGGGCTCTGAACCGCGCTGCCTTTAACAAGCCGGTTGCAGCCATCACCGGCTCCAGCGGCAAAACCACGGTCAAGGAACTGCTCGCTGGCGTCCTGCGCACGCGCGGGCCGGTCCTCGCCACCCGTGGCAACCTGAACAATGATTTCGGCGCTCCGCTGACCCTGCTCGAACTGGCCCCGGAACACACGGCGGCGGTGATCGAGCTGGGCGCTTCGCGTATTGGCGAAATTGCCTACACCGTGGCGCTGACCAAGCCCCACGTTGCGATTCTCAATAACGCCGGTACCGCCCACGTTGGCGAGTTCGGCGGCCCGGAAAAAATCGTCGAAGCCAAGGGCGAAATCCTTGAGGGCCTCGATGCTTCGGGCACCGCTGTATTGAACCTCGACGACAAGGCATTCGAGACCTGGCGTGTACGCGCCGCCGGTCGCAAGGTGCTGACGTTTGCCGTGCTGAACGCGGCGGCTGATTTCCATGCCTCCACGATCACCGTCGACGCCCGTGGCTGCCCGTCCTTCACCTTGCATACCCCGCAAGGCAGTGAGCATGTGCAATTGAATCTGCTGGGCAACCATAACGTCGCCAATGCCTTGGCCGCTGCCGCTGCCGCCCATGCCATGGGTGTGTCGCTGTTCGGAATTGCCACTGGCCTGGGCGCGGTGCAGCCGGTTAAAGGCCGCACGGTCGCGCAGTTGGCTACCAACGGCATGCGTGTGATTGATGACACTTACAACGCCAACCAATCCTCGGTCTGTGCCGCCATTGACCTGCTCAAAGGCTTCGAGGGGCGCAAGGTATTGGTGCTGGGCGATATCGCCGAGCTGGGCGACTGGGCCGAACAGTCCCATCGCGAAGTCGGCGCCTACGCCACAGGCAAAGTCGATGCGCTCTACGCCGTCGGCCCGAACATGGCTCACGCGGTAAACGCTTTCGGTCTCGGCGCGCGGCATTTTGCAACCCAGGCCGAGCTGATCCAGGCGCTGGGCGTGGCTGAACAAGACAAACACACAACCATTTTGATCAAGGGATCGCGCAGCGCGGTGATGGAAAACGTCGTCGCGGCCTTGTGTGGCTCAAGTACGGAGAAACATTAATGCTGCTGCTGCTGGCTGAGTATCTGCAACAGTTCCACAAAGGCTTCGCGGTCTTTCAGTACCTGACCCTGCGCGGGATTCTGGGTGTGCTGACCGCGCTGTCTCTGTCGCTGTTCCTGGGGCCGTGGATGATCCGCACCCTGCAGAACCTGCAAATTGGTCAATCGG
The DNA here is from genome assembly GCF_053345295.1 of Pseudomonas sp. M5A4_2d. NCBI lineage: Bacteria > Pseudomonadati > Pseudomonadota > Gammaproteobacteria > Pseudomonadales > Pseudomonadaceae > Pseudomonas > Pseudomonas sp. M5A4_2d. The sequence goes on from NZ_JBKEZW010000012.1 coordinate 25,892, forward strand.
TTCGCAATGACGGCCCGCAGTCGCACCTGTCCAAGTCCGGCACCCCGACCATGGGCGGCGCGTTGATCCTCTCGTCCATCGGCATCAGCACCTTGCTGTGGGCCGACCTGCATAACCGCTACGTGTGGACGGTGCTGCTGGTGACCTTGTTGTTCGGCGCCATTGGCTGGGTTGATGACTACCGCAAAGTGATCGAAAAGAACTCCAAGGGGCTGCCGAGCCGCTGGAAGTATTTCTGGCAGTCGGTGTTCGGCCTTGCGGCGGCGATCTTCCTTTACACCACCGCGCCGAGCGCCGTGGAAACCACCTTGATCATCCCGATGCTCAAGGATGCGAGCATTCCACTGGGCATTGGCTTCGTGGTGCTGACCTACTTCGTCATCGTCGGCTCCAGCAACGCCGTGAACCTGACTGACGGCCTCGATGGCCTGGCGATCATGCCGACGGTGATGGTGGGCGGCGCGCTCGGCATCTTCTGCTACCTGTCGGGTAACGTGAAGTTCGCTGAATACCTGCTGATCCCTTATGTGCCGGGCGCGGGTGAGTTGATCGTGTTCTGCGGCGCGCTGATCGGTGCCGGCCTGGGCTTCCTGTGGTTCAACACCTATCCCGCACAAGTCTTCATGGGCGACGTCGGCGCACTGGCGCTGGGCGCAGCCTTGGGCACCATCGCCGTGATCGTTCGCCAGGAAATCGTGCTGTTCATCATGGGCGGTGTGTTCGTGATGGAAACCCTGTCGGTGGTCATCCAGGTGGCCTCCTTCAAATTGACCGGGCGCCGCGTGTTCCGTATGGCGCCGATTCACCACCACTTTGAACTCAAGGGCTGGCCCGAGCCGCGTGTGATTGTCCGTTTCTGGATCATCACCGTGATTCTGGTACTGGTCGGCCTTGCCACCCTGAAACTGAGGTAGAAACGAGTGTCCCTGATCGCTTCAGACCACTTCCGCATCGTTGTCGGCCTCGGCAAGAGCGGCATGTCCCTGGTTCGCTTCCTCGCGAACCGGGGCACGTCGTTTGCCGTGGCCGACACGCGGGAAAATCCACCGGAGCTGGTCACGCTGCGCCGTGACTACCCGCACGTGGAAGTGCGTTGTGGCGAGTTGGATGTCGAGTTTCTGTGCCGCGCCGATGAGCTCTACGTGAGCCCCGGCCTGGCTCTTTCGACACCGGCCCTGCAAGCGGCAGCGGCGCGTGGTGTGAAGCTGTCCGGCGACATCGACCTGTTCACACGTAACGCCAAGGCGCCGATCGTGGCCATCAGCGGCTCCAACGCAAAAAGCACCGTGACGACCCTGGTCGGCGAGATGGCGGTTGCGGCCGGCAAGCGCGTGGCTGTGGGCGGCAACCTCGGCACGCCGGCGCTGGACCTGCTCAGCGACGACGTCGAGCTGTACGTGATGGAGCTGTCGAGCTTCCAGCTGGAAACCACGCACGACCTGGGTGCCGAAGTGGCCACCGTGCTGAACGTCAGCGAAGACCACATGGATCGTTACAGCGGCCTGCCGGCGTATCACCTGGCCAAGCACCGGATCTTCCGCGGTGCCCGGCAAGTGGTGGTCAACCGCCAGGATGCCCTGAGCCGTCCGCTGATGGGCGAGGGCCTGCCATGCTGGACCTTCGGCCTCGGCAAACCCGACTTCAAGGCGTTCGGCATTCGCGAAGAGAACGGCGAGAAATACCTGGCCTTCGAATTCCAGAACCTGATGCCGGTCCGCGAACTGAAAATCCGTGGCGCACATAACCAGTCCAATGCCCTGGCGGCCTTGGCGCTGGGCCATGCTGTGGGCCTGCCGTTTGATGCCATGTTGTCCAGCCTGCGCACATTCGCCGGCCTTGAGCACCGCTGCCAGTGGGTGCGCGACCTCAATGGCGTCAGCTATTACAACGATTCCAAGGCCACCAACGTCGGTGCTGCCCTGGCGGCCATCGAAGGCCTCGGTGCTGACATCGAAGGCAAGCTGGTGCTGATCGCCGGTGGCGATGGCAAGGGTGCCGACTTCAAGGACCTTAAAGGGCCGGTGGCTGCGCATTGTCGCGCCGTGGTGCTGATGGGGCGTGATGCCGACCTGATCGCCGCCGCCCTGGGTGACGCTGTGCCGCAAGTGCGCGCCACGTCCCTGGACGACGCCATTGCCCAGTGCAAAGCCATGGCCCAGCCGGGTGATGCCGTGCTGCTGTCGCCGGCGTGCGCCAGCTTCGACATGTTCAAGAACTACGAAGAGCGCGGCCAGCTGTTCGCCCGCGGCGTGGAGGCCTTGGCATGAATTTCAGAAATATCATCAAGCCGTATCCGTCGCCGATCATCACCGGGCGTGGTATCGACCTCGACTTCCCGATGCTTGCCGGTTGCCTCGCGTTGCTGGGCCTGGGCCTGGTGATGATTACGTCGGCGTCCTCCGAAGTGGCCGCCGTGCAGTCAGGCAACACCCTGTACATGATGATCCGCCACCTGGTGTACCTGGTGATTGGTCTGGGCGCGTGCATCGTCACCATGATGATTCCGATTGCTACCTGGCAGCGCCTGGGTTGGCTGATGCTGATCGGTGCGTTTGGTTTGCTGGTCATGGTGATCCTCCCCGGCATCGGCCGCGAGGTGAACGGTTCGATGCGCTGGATCGGCTTCGGTGCGTTCAACGTGCAGCCGTCTGAAATCGCCAAGGTTTTCGTGGTGATCTACCTCGCCGGTTATTTGGTCCGCCGTCAGAAAGAAGTGCGCGAAAGCTGGATGGGCTTCTTCAAGCCGTTCATCGTGCTGCTGCCCATGGCCGGCCTATTGCTGATGGAGCCCGACTTCGGCGCCACCGTCGTTATGATGGGCGCGGCTGCAGCCATGCTGTTCCTTGGGGGCGTGGGCCTGTTCCGTTTCACCTTGATGGTGGTGCTGGCCGTGGCCGCAGTAACCGTTCTGGTGCAGGCGCAACCCTACCGGATGGCCCGTCTGATTACCTTCACCGACCCCTGGTCCGACCAGTTCGGCTCCGGTTACCAGTTGACCCAGGCGTTGATCGCCTTTGGTCGCGGCGAGTGGCTGGGCGTGGGCCTGGGCAACAGCGTGCAGAAGCAGTTCTACCTGCCGGAAGCGCACACCGACTTCGTGTTCTCGGTACTCGCCGAAGAACTCGGCGTGGTCGGTTCGCTGTGCACTGTCGCGCTGTTCGTGTTCGTGTGTGTACGCGGCATGTACATCGGCTTGTGGGCCGAGAAGGCCAAACAGTATTTCGCCGCGTATGTGGCCTACGGCTTGTCGTTCCTGTGGATCGGCCAGTTCCTGATCAACATCGGTGTGAACGTCGGCCTGCTGCCGACCAAGGGCCTGACCTTGCCGTTCCTCAGTTATGGCGGCAGTTCGTTGGTGATTTGCTGCGCGTGTCTCGGGTTATTGCTGCGCATCGAGTGGGAGAGTCGAACCCACTTGGGCAGCGAAGAGATGGAATTCAGCGAGAGCGATTTTGCCGAGGAGCCGAACCATGGGCGCTAACGTGCTGATCATGGCGGGCGGCACCGGGGGCCATGTGTTCCCGGCCCTGGCTTGCGCGCGTGAATTCCAGAACCGTGGCTACACCGTGCATTGGCTCGGTACGCCGCGCGGCATTGAAAATGAATTGGTGCCGAACGCCGGCTTGCCACTGCATTTGATCAACGTCACCGGCCTGCGCGGCAAGGGCAAACTGTCCCTGCTCAAGGCGCCGTTCGTGTTGCTCAAGGCCGTCTGGCAGGCGCGCAAAATCATCCGTGAATTGAAGCCGGTGTGTGTGCTGGGTTTTGGCGGTTATGTGACCGGTCCTGGCGGTGTCGCCGCCAAGCTCGCCGGTGTGCCGGTGATTGTGCACGAACAGAACGCCGTCGCCGGCACCGCGAACCGTTTGCTGGTGCCGTTGGCCGCGCGAGTGTGTGAGGCCTTCCCGAAAACCTTTGCTGGCTCGGACAAGCTTCGCACCACAGGCAACCCGGTGCGTACCGAGCTGTTCATGGATATTGCCCGCCAAGCGCTGACAGGCCGAAAGCCACACTTGCTGATCCTTGGCGGGAGCCTGGGTGCTGAGCCGCTGAACAAGTTGCTGCCTGAGGCACTCTCGCAGCTGCCTGTGGAATTGCGGCCAGAGGTGTTTCACCAGGCTGGCAAAAATCATGATGAAGTCACTGCCCAACGCTATCGCGAGGCGGGTGTGGAGGCTGATGTACAGCCCTTCATCAAAGACATGGCCCACGCCTATGGCTGGGCCGACCTGGTGGTCTGTCGCGCAGGCGCGTTGACCGTCAGTGAACTGGCTGCGGCCGGTCTGCCGTCCTTGCTGGTGCCTTTGCCCCACGCCATCGACGATCACCAGACCCGCAACGCCGAATATTTGGCCGGGGAGGGCGCTGCCTTCCTGCTGCCGCAAAGAACGACTGGCGCCGCCGATTTGGCCGCACGCCTGACCGAGGTTTTGATGCAACCGGAACGACTCAACAGCATGGCGAGCACCGCAAGCCGCCTGGCTAAACCTGACGCAACCCGCACCGTGGTCGATATCTGCCTGGAGGTGGCCCATGGTTGAGAATCAGAAAGCCATGCCACAACCCGAGATGCGCCGCATTCGTCGCATTCACTTCGTCGGCATCGGCGGCGTGGGCATGTGCGGGATTGCCGAAGTGCTGCTGAACCTGGGTTATCAGGTGTCCGGCTCCGACTTGAAAGAGTCGCCGGTGACTGATCGCCTGAAGAGTTTTGGTGCACAGATCTTTATCGGCCACCGTGCCGAGAACGCCGCCGAGGCTGACGTGCTGGTGGTATCCAGCGCCGTGAACACCTCCAACCCGGAAGTGGCCACTGCCCTTGAACGTCGTATTCCGGTCGTGCCGCGTGCCGAGATGCTCGCCGAGCTGATGCGCTATCGTCACGGCATCGCCGTCGCCGGTACCCACGGCAAAACCACCACCACCAGCCTGATCGCTTCGGTGTTCGCGGCCGGTGGCCTGGACCCGACGTTCGTGATCGGTGGCCGTCTGAATGCAGCGGGTACCAATGCCCAGCTCGGCACCAGCCGTTACCTGATCGCCGAAGCCGATGAAAGCGACGCAAGCTTCCTGCACCTGCAACCGCTGGTCGCTGTCGTCACCAACATCGACGAAGACCACATGGCGACCTACGACGGTGACTTCAACAAGTTGAAGAAAACCTTCGTCGAGTTCCTGCACAACCTGCCGTTCTACGGTTTGGCCGTGGTGTGCCTGGACGATCCGGTGGTTCGCGAAATCCTGCCGCAGGTCAAGCGTCCGACCGTGACCTATGGCTTCAGCGAAGACGCTGACGTGCGCGCGATCAATGTGCGCCAGGAAGGCATGCAAACCTTCTTTACCGTATTACGCCCCGATCGCGAGCCGCTGGACGTGTCGGTGAACATGCCGGGCAACCACAACGTGCTCAACTCCCTGGCGACCATCTGCATCGCGTCCGATGAGGGCGTCAGCGATGAAGCCATCGTCGAAGGCCTGTCGCGCTTTGCCGGTGTCGGCCGTCGCTTCCAGGTCTACGGCCAACTGCCGGTAGACGGCGGCGACGTGATGCTGGTGGACGACTACGGTCATCACCCGACCGAAGTCGCAGCCGTCATCAAAGCCGTACGCGGTGGCTGGCCGGAGCGCCGCCTGGTGATGGTTTACCAGCCGCACCGCTACAGCCGCACCCGCGATCTGTATGACGACTTCGTCAATGTATTGGCCGATGCCAACGTGCTGCTGCTGATGGAAGTCTACCCGGCCGGTGAAGAGCCGATCCCGGGCGCGGACAGCCGCAAGCTGTGCAACAGCATCCGTCAGCGTGGCCAGTTGGACCCGATCTACATCGAGCGCGGTGTGGACCTGGCGCCGATCGTCAAGCCGCTGCTGCGTGCCGGCGACATCCTGCTGTGCCAGGGCGCCGGCGATATCGGTGGTCTTGCGCCTAAATTGCTCGCGAGCCCGCTGTTTGCAGCCGTGCAGGGGAAGTCGAAATGACCACGAACTACGACGCCCTGTTTTCCACCATCACGCCCGCCGACTTTGGCCGCGTGGCCGTGCTGTTTGGCGGCAAGAGCGCTGAGCGCGAAGTGTCGCTCAAGTCCGGCAATGCCGTGCTTGAGGCGCTGCAAAGCGCCGGCGTGAACGCGTTCGGTATCGACGTGGGCGATGATTTCCTCGCCCGCCTGCAAGCCGAGAAGATTGATCGCGCCTTCATCATCCTGCACGGCCGTGGCGGTGAAGACGGCAGCATGCAAGGCCTGCTCGAGTGCGCCGGCATCCCTTATACCGGCAGCGGCATACTTGCTTCGGCACTGGCGATGGACAAGTTGCGCACCAAGCAGGTGTGGCACAGCCTGGGTATTCCAACCCCGCGTCACAGCGTGCTGTGCAGCGAAGACGATTGTATTTCTGCAGCCAAGGAACTGGGCCTGCCTTTGATCGTCAAACCTGCCCATGAAGGCTCCAGTATCGGCATGGCCAAAGTGAACTCGGCCGCCGAATTGATCGACGCATGGAAAGCGGCAAGTACCTACGATTCGCAAGTGTTGGTGGAACAGTGGATCCAGGGTCCCGAGTACACCATCGCCACCCTGCGTGGCCAGGTATTGCCGCCTATCGCATTGGGCACGCCCCACACCTTTTATGACTACGACGCCAAATACCTGGCCTCCGATACTCAGTACCGGATCCCATGTGGCCTCGACGCAATCAAGGAACAGGAATTGATGGACCTCACGGCGAAAGCCTGTGAGGCGCTGGGTATCGCCGGTTGGGCGAGGGCAGACGTGATGCAGGATGACCAAGGGAATTTCTGGTTCCTTGAAGTCAACACTGCTCCCGGCATGACCGATCACAGCCTGGTACCTATGGCAGCCCGTGCCGCCGGTTTGGATTTCCAGCAGTTGGTGCTGGCGATCCTGGCCGCAAGCATTGAGCCAAGAGGCTAAGCACATGAACGGCGCATCGCTTCGTCATCAGCCCCCACAAGCTCCCGGCCGCAAGCCGGTGCCGCGGGGTGCCAGCCGGATGGTGGCTAAAGAACCGATGTCGGCGCGCCTGCCGAAAGCCAACTTTGGTTTTATCAAAGCGCTGTTCTGGCCGGTGCTGCTGGTGGCGTTGGGCTTCGGCACTTACGAAGGCGCACAGCGTCTGTTGCCGTATGCCGACCGGCCGATCACCAAGATCAGCGTGCAGGGCGACTTGAGCTACATCAGCCAGCAAGCGGTACAGCAGCGCATCGGCCCGTACCTGGCGGCGAGCTTCTTCACCATCGACCTGGCCGGTATGCGTTCGGAGTTGGAACAGATGCCATGGATCGCGCATGCCGAAGTCCGCCGCGTATGGCCGGACCAGGTGACGATCCGCCTGGAAGAGCAATTGCCTGTTGCCCGTTGGGGCGATGGCGCGCTGTTGAACAACCAGGGTCAGGCGTTTACCCCGCGTGAACTGGCCAACTACGAGCACCTGCCGCAGTTGTTCGGGCCACAGCGGGCGCAACAGCAAGTGATGCAGCAGTACCAGGCCTTGAGCCAGATGCTGCGGCCACTGGGCTTCTCCATTGCACGCCTGGAATTGCGTGAACGGGGCAGCTGGTTTTTGACCACCGGTGCAGGCAGTTCCGGCCCCGGTATCGAGTTGTTGCTGGGACGCGACCGCTTGGTAGAAAAGATGCGCCGCTTTATTGCCATCTATGACAAGACCTTGAAAGAACAGATTACGAACATTGCGAGCGTCGACCTGCGTTACGCCAACGGCCTGGCCGTCGGCTGGCGTGAACCGGCTGCGCCGACGACAGCCAAACCCGCTGTCGCGAAGAATTAAGAAGAGGCAGGACCCATGGCAAACGTGCAAAGCGGCAAAATGATCGTCGGTCTCGATATCGGCACCTCCAAAGTGGTGGCGCTGGTGGGCGAGGTCGGGGAAGACGGCGTTATCGAAATCGTCGGTATTGGCACGCATCCGTCCCGGGGCCTGAAGAAGGGCGTGGTGGTGAACATCGAGTCCACCGTGCAATCGATCCAGCGCGCCATCGAAGAAGCGCAGCTGATGGCCGGTTGCCGGATTCACTCGGCGTTCGTCGGCGTGGCCGGCAACCACATCCGCAGCCTGAACTCCCACGGCATCGTGGCGATTCGCGACCGCGAAGTCAGCGCGGCCGACCTTGAGCGCGTACTCGACGCTGCCCAGGCCGTGGCGATTCCAGCTGACCAGCGTGTGCTGCACACACTGCCGCAGGACTACGTGATCGACAACCAGGAAGGCGTTCGCGAGCCTCTGGGCATGTCGGGCGTACGTCTGGAAGCCAAGGTTCACGTGGTGACCTGCGCCGTCAACGCCGCACAGAACATTGAAAAATGCGTGCGCCGCTGCGGCCTGGAAATCGACGACATCATTCTCGAGCAGCTGGCTTCGGCCTATTCGGTACTGACCGACGACGAAAAAGAACTGGGCGTGTGCCTGGTGGACATCGGCGGCGGCACCACCGACATCGCGATTTTCACCGAGGGTGCGATCCGTCACACCGCCGTGATCCCGATTGCCGGCGACCAAGTCACCAACGACATCGCGATGGCGTTGCGCACGCCGACCCAGTACGCCGAAGAAATCAAGATCCGTTACGCCTGCGCCCTGGCCAAACTGGCCGGTGCCGGTGAAACCATCAAGGTGCCAAGCGTGGGCGACCGTCCTCCGCGCGAGCTGTCGCGCCAGGCCCTGGCCGAAGTGGTCGAGCCGCGTTACGACGAGCTGTTCACCCTGATCCAGGCTGAACTGCGCCGCAGCGGCTACGAAGATTTGATCCCGGCCGGCATCGTGCTGACCGGTGGCACCTCGAAGATGGAAGGAGCGGTCGAATTGGCCGAGGAAATCTTCCACATGCCGGTCCGTCTGGGCGTGCCCCATGGCGTCAAAGGCCTGGGCGACGTGGTGCGCAACCCGATTTATTCCACCGGTGTGGGCTTGCTGTTGTACGGGCTGCAAAAGCAGACCGACGGCATTTCCCTGTCGGGCCCGAGCATCCGTGACAGCTACCGCAGCGACGACGAGGCCAAAGCGCCGTTGTTCGAGCGGCTGCAGGCTTGGGTAAAAGGCAATTTCTAAAGATTTACCGCGACACGGCAACACAGCAATAAGCAGTAGGCGAAAAAACTAGAGAAAACGAAAGGAGAGGGAACATGTTCGAACTCGTAGACAACATCCCCGCAAGCCCGGTTATCAAAGTAATCGGTGTCGGCGGTGGCGGCGGCAACGCTGTCAACCATATGGTCAAGAGCAACATTGAAGGCGTTGAATTTATCTGCGCCAACACTGATGCCCAGGCGCTGAAAAGCATCGGCGCGCGGACCATCCTGCAATTGGGCACAGCCGTGACCAAAGGCCTTGGCGCTGGCGCCAACCCGGAAGTCGGCCGTCAAGCCGCGCTGGAAGACCGCGAGCGTATTGCTGAAGTGCTGCAAGGCACCAACATGGTGTTCATCACCACCGGCATGGGCGGCGGTACCGGTACCGGTGCAGCGCCGATCATTGCCGAAGTGGCCAAGGAAATGGGCATTCTGACGGTTGCTGTCGTGACCCGTCCGTTCCCGTTCGAAGGTCGCAAGCGCATGCAGATTGCCGACGAAGGCATCCGTCTGCTGTCTGAAAGCGTCGACTCGTTGATCACCATTCCCAACGAGAAGCTGCTGACCATCCTGGGCAAGGACGCAAGCCTGCTGTCCGCGTTCGCCAAGGCTGACGATGTGCTGGCCGGTGCCGTTCGCGGTATCTCCGACATCATCAAGCGCCCGGGCATGATCAACGTCGACTTCGCCGACGTACGTACCGTCATGAGCGAAATGGGCATGGCGATGATGGGCACTGGCTGCGCCAGCGGTCCGAACCGTGCACGTGAAGCCACTGAAGCGGCCATCCGCAACCCGTTGCTGGAAGACGTGAACCTGCAAGGCGCACGCGGCATCCTGGTGAATATCACCGCCGGTCCTGACCTGTCCCTGGGTGAGTACTCCGACGTGGGTAGCATCATCGAAGCCTTCGCTTCCGAGCACGCGATGGTTAAAGTCGGTACCGTTATCGATCCGGACATGCGTGATGAACTGCATGTAACCGTGGTTGCTACCGGCCTGGGCGCAAAAATCGAGAAGCCTGTAAAGGTCATCGACAATACCGTTCACACCGGCCACAACAGTCACGCCAGCCAAGCGGCTGCCGCTCCAGCGCCTGCGCGCCAGGAACTGCCGTCGGTGAACTACCGTGATCTGGACCGTCCGACCGTGATGCGCAACCAGGCTCAGGCCGGTGCTGCGGCGTCCCGTAGCCTGAATCCGCAGGATGATCTGGATTACCTGGACATCCCGGCATTCTTGCGTCGTCAGGCCGATTAATGGAATGTATCAGGGCTATGAAGGTGATTGGTGTTCAGCAAAGGTCTGGTCTGCTATTATCGCCAGCCTTTGTTGATACCAGTTCGCAATTTGCGCTGAAGCGGTCCAAGCCATGATTAAACAACGCACCCTGAAGAATATTATTCGTGCCACAGGTGTAGGTCTGCACTCCGGGGAGAAGGTATACCTGACCCTCAAGCCTGCACCTGTCGACACCGGCATCGTGTTTGTGCGTGCCGACCTGGACCCTGTGGTGCAGATTCCTGCTCGCGCGGAAAACGTTGGCGAAACCACTATGTCGACCACATTGGTCAACGGTGACGTCAAAGTGGACACGGTGGAGCACTTGCTCTCGGCCATGGCTGGCCTGGGCATCGATAACGCCTACGTCGAGCTCTCCGCGTCCGAAGTCCCCATCATGGATGGCAGCGCTGGTCCCTTCGTATTCTTGATTCAATCTGCCGGCCTGGAAGAACAGGACGCAGCCAAGAAGTTCATACGCATTCTGCGGGAAGTGACAGTAGAAGACGGCGACAAGCGCGCCACCTTCGTCCCGTTCGAAGGCTTTAAAGTGAGCTTTGAGATCGATTTCGATCACCCGGTATTCCGTGACCGCACCCAAAGTGCAAGCGTGGATTTTTCCAGCACTTCGTTCGTAAAAGAAGTCAGCCGCGCCCGTACCTTTGGTTTCATGAGTGACATCGAGTACCTGCGCAAGCACAACCTCGCACTCGGCGGCAGCGTTGAAAACGCCATTGTGGTCGACGCGGATGGTGTACTGAACGAAGACGGCCTTCGCTATGAAGACGAATTCGTGAAGCACAAGATCCTCGATGCAATCGGTGACCTCTACCTGCTGGGCAATAGCCTGATAGGCGAGTTCAAAGGCTTCAAGTCGGGCCACGCCCTGAACAACCAGCTGCTGCGCAAGTTGATTGCACAAACAGATGCTTGGGAAGTTGTGACCTTCGAAGATGCCAGCACCGCACCGATCTCTTACATGCGTCCCGTTGCGGCGGTGTAAGTAACAACTCTCTTCTTTAGTTTTGAAAGGCTGCCTTCGGGTGGCCTTTTTTTATGCCCGCCTTTTCTGAGAGCGCAGCCATTCCATGTGGGAGCTGGCTTGCCTGCGATAGCATCACTGAGGTGTGTCAGTTATACCGAGGCGCCTGCCTCGCAGCCGCGCTGAAGCTCGACAACGCCCACATCGATTGGCTGCGCACTCACGAATCTCAAAGCGTTGCAGCATCCACAATCCGATTGCGTCCTGTGTGCTTGGCCTCATACAGCGCCTGATCGGCACTCAGCAACAATGCCTCCAAGGTAGTGCGGCTGCGTTTATCCCAGGTACTCATGCCGATACTCACGGTAATCGGCCGCTCGGCACCGGCCACCCGTGGCAAGTGCTCGACACTGCTGCGGATATGCTCGGCAATCACCCACGCGCCCTTGACGTCGGTGTGCGGCAGCACCACCGCAAACTCCTCCCCGCCAAATCGTGCCGCCAGATCGGCTGGCCGGCGGATGTTATCTTCGATGACGTGAGCCACCGCGCGCAAGGCCTCGTCACCACCGTGATGGCCATGGCGATCGTTGAAGGCCTTGAAGTGGTCAACATCGATCATCAGCAGTGTCAGCGGCTCGGTCGAGCGTTGCGCACGGTCCCATTCCAGGTGCAGACGCTGGTCCAGGGTGCGGCGGTTGGCCAGGCCGGTCAGTGCGTCGGTGGCTGCCAGTTCTGACAGCACCTGTTCGGCGCGATGGCGGCGGCGCAGTTCTTTGCTCAGCATCCAGGTCAACCACAATAGGCCAATGCACAGCACGCCCGTCGCGAAGCTGATCAGCAGGGCGGCTCGCTTCCATTGGGCGAAAACTTCGTCGCTGGACAGGGCCACCGCCACGATCAGCGGCAAGTTGCCGACGCTGGAGAAGGTATAAAGCCGTTCCTGCCGGTCAACGCTGGAAATGCCTCGAAAGTTGCCCTCACGTTCCTTGAGCATCCGCGTCACGTTGGGACGCTGGCTGAAGTCCTTATTGATCAGGTCCTGAGCCAGCAGGGGGTGCTGTGCCAGCACAATGCCTTCGTGGTTGATCAGGTTGATGGTGCTGTTGCTGCCGATATTCAGGCTGCTGAACAACTGATGGAAGTACGACAGGCGCATGGTGGCCACCGCGACGCCCTGGAAGCGCCCGTCCGGCCCGGATAGGCGGCGGCTGAATGCAATACGCCACTTATCGTCGCACACGCAGCGCGCCATGAACGGGCGGCTGATATACAGCCCGAGGTCCGGATTGTTCCGTTGAGCCTGGAAGTAGTCACGATCAGCAAAATTTTCTTTCTTTGGCGTGAGTAAGGAAGCGTCTGCGATGACCTCGCCATTGGCATCCAGCAGCAGGGTATCGCCCTTGTATGGCGCGGCAGCGGAGCGGTCGAACAGTATGAGGTGGCGAATACTGGCTGAGACGTCTTGCAGGTCACTGCGTTCGGTGGCGGCGATCAGCCCCTTGAGTGCCATGTCGTAGAGCTCGATGTTGCGCAGCACATCGGTGTCGATCAGTTGGGTGATGTTGTTCGCGGTGCGTTGGGCGGTCTGCAGGGTATTGGCGTGTTCGCGAATCAACAGCGCCGCCACCATCCCCACGATCAACAGGGCCGTGAGGACGCTGCCCAGGATCAACAAGCGTTCCGGGCGACGTGTGGGGCGGGAAAGGCGTGGGCTCATCGGGCTTACTTCTGCTTCGAGGATGCCAATAGCGTAGTCCTTGTATGGCTGTGCAGGGTCAGTTCAGCGCGCGGCAGCCTCCACAACCCGGTTGCGCCCACTGTGCTTGGCCTCATACAACGCCTGATCCGCCCGCAGCAGCAAAGCTTCCAGAGGCAAGCGGCTGTGTTTGTCCCAGGTACTCATGCCGATACTCACGGTAATCGGATGCTCGGCGCCGGCTACCCGTGGCAAGTGTTCGACACTGCTGCGGATATGTTCGGCGATCACCCAGGCGCCCTTGGCATCCGTGTCGGGCAGCACCACTGCAAATTCTTCCCCTCCATAACGTGCGGCCAAGTCGGCCGGGCGACGGATGTTACTGCCGATGACTTGGGCGACCGTGCGCAATGCCTCGTCGCCACCGCGGTGGCCATGGCGGTCGTTGAAGGCCTTGAAGTGGTCAACGTCGATCATCAGCAGCGTCAGCGGTTCGGTCGAACGTTGCGCACGGTCCCATTCCTGACGCAGGCGCTGGTCCAGAGTGCGGCGGTTGGCAAGCCCGGTCAGGGCATCGGTGGCTGCCAGCTCAGACAGTTCCTGCTCGGCACGATAGCGGCGGCGTAGTTCGTGGCGCAGCATCCAGGTCAGCCATAGCAGGCCAATACACAGCACGCCGGTGGCGCCACTGGTCAGCAGTGCGGCGCGCTTCCAGGGCGCGAACACGTCCTCGCTGGCCAGCGCCACCACCACAATCAGCGGCAACTCGCCGACATTGGTGAACGTGTACAAACGCTCAGTACCGCTGAGGGTCGAGATCGCCCGGAAGCTGCCTTCGCCTTCGCGCAATATACGTTTGAAATTGGGCCGATCGCTCAGGTCCTTATCAATCATGTCGCGCTCCAGCAACGGCTGCTGGGCCAGGAGAATGCCCTGATTGTTCAGCAGGTTGACGGAGCTGCCATTGCCGATGGTCAGGCGGTTGAACAATTGATCGAAATACGCCAGGCGCATCGTCGCCACGGCCACGCCAGCGAATTCGCCGTCCGGGCCCGCTACCCTGCGACTGAACGCGATGCGCCACACCTGATCGCAGGCGCAGCGGATCTTGAACGGGCGGCTGATAAACAGCCCCGCCTGCGCGTTTTGTTTATGGGTCTGGAAATAATCACGGTTGGCGAAATTGCGCGGCGTCGGCCAGAGGGTCGAGGAGTCGGCGATCACGTTTCCATCGGCATCCAGCAACAGCACTTCACCTTTGAAGGGCGCCGCGGTGGATTGATCAAACTGCACCATGTGGCGGATGTCCGGGGACGCCTGCGACAGGTCCTTGCGCTCGGTGGCCGAGATCAGGCCCTGCAGCGCCAAGTCATAGAGTTCGACATTACGCAGCACATCGGCGTTGATCAGTTGGGTAATGTTGGTGCTCGCGCGCTTGGCCGCCTGCACGGTGCTGGCGTGTTCGCGGGTCAGCAACGCGGCGACGATAACCACAATCAGGGTGACGGTGAGACTACTGCCCAGAATCAGCAAAAGCTCCGGGCGTGCAGGCAGGGTAGGAGTGCGGGGTGGACTCATCGCGCAGGCTTCAGCAGGGAAGATACTGGCAGTTTAGTTCTACGCGATGAAAATTAAATCATGGGTTAAAAAGAAAGATCAGTGCCTTAGAACACGTTGATCGGGTAGTCCACGATCACCCGGTACTCATCCACATCCCGGTCCACTGCCGAGTAGCCGTTGCCGCCGCGGTTGGTCGCCCACTGCAGCCGCACGGCCAAATCCTTGGCTTTGCCGCCTTGCACCACGTACTTCAGGTCGATATCCCGCTCCCAGTGTTTCGCGTCCTTGCCATCGGCGCTGTACCAGGCGCTGTAGCCACGGCTGTTCGGGTCGACTTTGGTCAGGTCGGTCTTGCCGCTGATATAGGACACGGCGGACGTCAGCCCGGGCATGCCGAGGCCGGCGAAGTCGTAGGCATACTTGAGTTTCCACGAGCGCTCGTTGGGGCCGTTGAAGTCCGAGTATTGCTGGGAGTTATCCAGGTAAATGCTGTCGCCCTGGCTGATGTAGTCGAACGGCGTGTTGCCGTTGACCCGCTGGTAGGCAGCGGTGACGCTGTGGTTACCCACGCCGACGGTGAAATGCAGGCTGTAGGTGTTGTTGTCGATAGTGCCCAGCAGCGACTGGCCGGTGTCCTCGGTGTGGTAGTAGTGCAGGCCGGGGTTGAGGCTGACCAGATCATTCAGCGCGTAGGTGTAGTCCAGGTCGTAGTAATACTGATGCCATACATCCTTGAGTTCGGAGGCATACAGGTTGCTGGTCAGGCCGGGAACACCGCTGAACGACACGCCGGCCCAGTTCAGGTGCTGGCTGTCGGCGTGGTCCGGCAGCGTGCCGTAGCTGGTGCCGATGCGACGGTGGCCGCTCTGGTTGTAGAGCTTGGTGAAACTGGCCTGGCCGCCTTCGAGCATCCAGCCGTCGAAGCTGTGGTTGGTCAGGCTTACGCCACGGAAGTCCTGCGGCAACATGCGGGTCATGCCGCCGGCGATGACCGGGTTGTTGAGGAACAGGTCACCGGCCTTCAGTTCGGTGTCGAAGGCACGCATTTTCAAGGTGCCGCCAGCGGTGGAGAACGAGCCTGGGGCTTTGCCGTTGCCGGAGCCTACGGGCAGGATGCTGGAGCCATCGGTGCCGCCACCGCCGTCAAGCTTGAGGCCGAGCATGGCGTTGAGGTCGAGGCCAAAGCCGACGGTGCCCTCGGTGAAGCCGGACTCGAAGGTGCCGATAAAGCCCTGGCCCCATTCCTTGCTGTCATCGGTGTGAATGTCGCGACGGTCGCGGTTCATGTAGTAGTTGCGGGTGTTGATTTTGAAGCTTGAACCTTCGACAAAGCCGTCAGCTTTAGGCGTGTCTGCCGCGTGGGCAAGGGGGATGATCGTTGCTGCAATCGCGAGGAATAACGGGGTGAACGTCAGCGAGTTCTTCACCGGTGGAGCTCCTTTGGTCAATCGAAAACGGCCAATGTCGTGGGGGTATGCCTGGCCTTTTTTAACGGCAAAAAAAAGCCGCTGAAGTCAGCGGCTTTAAACAGATTCCCAGTGTAGAGCCCTGGAAATAAGTCGAGGGAAATTCGGGTGAGCGGGGAAGCTGTCTTTGCCGTCGCGCTCATCGGTGCGTCAAAGTAACGCAGGCGAGCGGTGCGATACAGAGTGTAACAAGATAATGACTGTTGCCCAAACCGCAACAGTCAATGTCTGGGTCGATGCGCCGAGATCTAAATGTGGGAGCGGGCTTGCTCGCGAAAGCAGTGGGTCAGCCAGCACATGTGGCGACTGACACTGCGCATTCGCGAGCAAGCCCGCTCCCACAATGACTGAGGTGTTCTAAAGATTTAGACGGGCAACGTAATGCCAAACGTATTGCCGCCACCGTCACTGCGCACAAACACATCCCCGCCATGCATCAACGCAATCGCCTTGACGATGGCCAGCCCCAACCCGTGATTGGCCCCGCTGTTGCTGCGCGACGCGTCCACCCGATAGAAGCGTTCGAACAGCCGTGGCAAATGCTCGCTGGCAATTTCATCGCCAGGGTTGGTCACCCCGATGGCCACCTGATGCGCCTGCACTTCGATGTTCACTTCGATGATCTGCCCTGGCGCGGTGTGCTGTACCGCATTACTCAGCAGGTTGATCAGTGCGCGGCGCAGGTGGGCTTTTTCGATCTGCACCACGGCATCGCCGCGCACCCGAACCTTGACTTGGGCGTCTTCGAGGATGAAGTCCAGGTAGTCGAGGGTGGTGGCGACTTCATCGGCCAGGGAGCTTTCAATCAGCTTGGTGGCCTTGCTGCCCTGGTCGGCGCTGGCGAGGAACAGCATGTCATTGATGATCGAGCGCAGGCGTTCCAGCTCTTCGAGGTTCGATTGCAACACCTCGAAGTAATGCTCGGCGGAACGGCCGCGCGTCAGCGCTACTTGGGTCTGGCCGATCAGGTTGGTCAGCGGCGAGCGCAGTTCGTGGGCGACGTCGGCGTTGAATGACTCCAGGCGCGAGTAGGCCTGTTCAACCCGATCCAGCGTTGAGTTAAACGAGTTGACGAACTGGCTCAGCTCCGGCGGCAACGGCGACAAGTGCAGGCGCCCGGAGAGTTTGGGCGGTGCGAGTTTTTGCGCTTCATCCGAGAGTTTGCCCAGCGGCTTGAGGCCGATACGCGAGACCCAGAACCCCAGCAGCGCCGCCAGGACCACGCCGACGAACGCCAGGCCGATCAAGGCCATCAACAGGTGGTGCTGGGTGGCGCGGAAGTTTTCGGTGTCGATGGCGATCATAAAGCGCAGCGGCGGGCGTTGTTCTTTGGCCGGGAATTGGCTCAGCAACACCTTGAACGGGTATTTATGCCCAGGCAGGCGCAAGTCGCGTTTGCCGGTCGGCCCTTGGGCGAAGGCGCGGATCTGCGCGTCGGGGTTGCCGTACTCGTAGTTCGGGTCGCTGCTCACCACCCAGAAGCGGATGCGCTTGTCTTCCTCGCCGAGCAATTTCAGTTTGGCGGTGATTTTCGCCCAGTGGTCCGGCGTGCCGAAGCGGTTCACCGACGATTCCAGCACGCTGTAGCGCGCCTCCAGCTCGGCCTCCGGCAACAACCCCAGGCCCCGATCCACTTGCTGGTACAGCGCGCCGCCGATCAACACGAAGATCAGCAGCGCCACCAGGGTGAACATGCCGCTCAGGCGCAGGGCGATGGAGTTAGCCGACACTGCGGTTCTCCAGCACGTAGCCCATGCCGCGAATGGTGTGCAGCAGCTTGTGCTCGAACGGCCCGTCGAGCTTGGCGCGCAGGCGCTTGATTGCCACTTCGACCACATTGGCGTCGCTGTCGAAATTGATGTCCCAGACCATCTCCGCAATGGCGGTCTTGGACAGGATCTCACCCTGGCGCCGCGCCAAGACGCTGAGCAGTGAGAACTCCTTGGCGGTCAGGTCCAGGCGCAAGCCGTTGCGACTGGCCTTGCGGCTGATCAAATCGATCCACAGGTCGGCGACGGTGACCTGCACCGGCTCATGGCCGCCGCTGCGACGGGTCAGGGCTTGCAGGCGCGCCACCAGTTCCAGGAACGAAAACGGTTTGCCCAAATAGTCGTCGGCACCTTCACGCAGGCCACGAATGCGGTCTTCCACGCGCTCGCGGGCGGTGAGCATGATCACCGGCGTTTGCTTGCGCGCACGCAGTGCTCGCAATACGCCGAAGCCATCGAGGCCGGGCAGCATCACGTCGAGCACGATCACCGCGTAATCGTTCTCCAGCGCCAGGTGCAAACCCTCGACGCCTTCGCGCGCCACATCGACGGTGTAGCCTTGCTCCGTCAGGCCGCGGTGCAGGTAGTCCGCGGTTTTTTCTTCATCTTCAATAATCAGGACGCGCATGAGCCTTTTGCTCCAGGACGGGGCCTGAGCCTCAGTGTGTGGTCGCCAGCTCAGGGGCTGGTTTGGGCCGGTGGAAAAACCGTTCAAGGTACAAGTATATGACCGGTGTGGTGAACAGGGTCAGCGCCTGGCTCACCAGCAAGCCGCCAACCACTGCGATACCCAGCGGCTGACGCAGTTCCGCACCAGGCCCGGAACCGAGCATCAACGGCACCGCGCCGAGCAAGGCGGCGAGGGTGGTCATGATGATCGGTCGGAACCGGGTGACGCACGCTTCGTAAATCGCCTCCTCAGGCGCCAGCCCGCGTACGCGCTGGGCTTCCAGGGCAAAGTCGATCATCAGGATGCCGTTTTTCTTCACAATCCCGATCAGCAACACCAGGCCGATCAAGGCCATGATCGAAAAATCCTGGCCCAGCAGCCACAGCATGATCAGTGCACCCAGGCCCGCCGAGGGCAAGGTGGAGATGATCGTCAACGGGTGCACGAAGCTCTCATACAGCACACCCAGAATAATGTAGACCGCCACCAACGCGGCGAGGATCAGCCACGGCTGGCTGGCCAACGAACTCTGGAACGCCTGGGCCGCACCCTGGAACGTGCCGATCATGGTGGCCGGCATGCCGATTTCATTCTTGGCCTGGTTGAGCATGATCACCGCATCACCCAACGCCACGCCGGGGGCGAGGTTGAAGGACAGGTTGGCGGCGGGGAACATGCCGTCATGGCTGATGGACAACGGCCCCACGGTCGGCGGGTCGACCTTGGCCAGCGCCGACAGCGGCACCATCTCGTTGGTCAGGGGTGAACGCAGGTAGAAGTAGTTCAGGCTTTCGGCCTTGCCGCGTTGCTGGCTGTCCAGTTCGAGCACCACTTGATACTGGTTGATCTCGGTCTGGAACTCGTTGATCTGACGCTGGCCGAACGCGTCATAGAGCGCCTGGTCGACATCGGTAGCGGTCAGGCCAAAGCGCGCAGCGGCCTGACGGTCGATGCTGATGTGGGTAATGCTGCCGCCCAGTTGCAGGTCGTTGGACAGGTCGCGGAAGGCCGGGTTGGCGCGCAGTTTTTCGGTCAGGCGTTGGGTCCAGGTGTTCAGCGTCGGGCCGTCGTTGCTCTTGAGCACATACTGATACTGGGCGCGGCTGGGGCCGGAGCTGAGGTTGATGTCCTGGCCGGCGCGCAGGTACAGCACGATACCCGGCACCTTCGCCAGTTTTGGGCGGATGCGGTCGATGAACTGGCTGGCGGATACATCGCGATCACCGCGGTCTTTCAAGGCGATCCAGAAGCGGCCGTTGGCGATGGTCTGGTTGCTGCCGGTGACGCCCACCGAGTGGGAAAAGGCTTCCACCGCCGGGTCAGCCTTGATGATTTCGGCCAGGGCCTTGTGCTTGGCGACCATGTCCGGGTACGACACGTCGGCCGCCGCTTCGCTGGTGCCGAGTACAAAGCCGGTGTCCTGTACCGGGAAGAAACCCTTGGGGATAAACACGTAGCCGACCACGGCCAAGGCCAGGGTCACCATGAAAATGGCCGCCATCGTACGTTGATGGGCCAATGCACGGCGCAGGTTACGCGCGTAGCCGGCGAGCAGGCGTTCGCTGAAGCCGGGTTTGTCGTGGGCGTGATGCGTCGGCGCGCGCATGAACAACGCGGCCAGGGTAGGCGCCAGTGTCAGCGAGACCACCACCGAAATCAGGATGGTCGACGTGGCCGTCAGCGCAAACTCCTTGAACAGCCGCCCGACCACGCCGCCCATGAACAGCAGCGGAATAAACGCCGCCACCAGCGAGAAGCTGATGGACACCACGGTAAAGCCAATCTCGCCGGAACCCTTGATCGCGGCTTCGCGCTTGTCGAGCCCTGCTTCCAGGTGGCGGTGAATGTTCTCCACCACCACGATGGCATCGTCCACCACAAAGCCCACGGCGATCACGATCGCCACCAGCGTCAGGTTGTTCAGGCTGAAGCCCATCAGGTACATCAAGGCGAAACTGGCGATCAGCGACACACCCAGCACGCTGGACACAATCATCGTCGCGGATAACTGGCGCAGGAACAGTGCCATCACGGCCACCACCAGCAAGATGGCGATCAGCAAGGTGACTTCCACTTCATGCAGGGAGGCGCGGATGGTCTTGGTGCGGTCGGTCAACACGCTGACCTGCACCGACGCCGGCAACATGCCCTCCAGGCGCGGCAACTCGGCTTGAATGCGGTCGACGGTCTCGACAATGTTGGCGCCGGGCTGGCGCGAAATGACCAGGTTGACCCCCGGTGTATCGCCGGACCAGGCCTGGACGTAGGCGTTTTCCGAACCATTGATGACTTTGGCGACATCACGCAGTTGAACCGGCGCGCCATTTTTGTAGGAAACGATTAACTGGCCGTATTCCTCCGGCTGAAACAATTGGTCGTTGGTCGACAGGGTCGACACACTGTTCTCGCCGTAAATCGCGCCTTTGGCCAGGTTCAAACTGGACTGTTGAATAGCCAGGCGCACGTCGGCGAGGGTCAGGCCGATCGCCGCAAGTTTATCCGGCGAGGCTTGTACACGAATCGCCGGGCGCTGCTGGCCGGTGATGTTGATCTGGCCGACGCCGTCGATCTGGCTGATCTGACGGGCCAACAGGGTTTCCACATAGTCGCTCAGTTCGGTGCTGGGCATGTTGTCGGAGCTGACGCTGAGGATCAGCACCGGGCTGTCCGCCGGGTTGACCTTCTTCCAGGTCGGCAGGCTCGGCATATCACTGGGCAGTTTGCCGGACGCGGTGTTGATCGCCGCCTGCACTTCCTGGGCAGCGGTGTCGATGCTCTTGTTCAGGGTGAATTGCAGGGTCAGGAGGCTTGAGCCCAAGGCACTGCTGGAGGTCATTTGGGTCATGCCGGGGATGGCGCTGAATTGCACCTCCAGCGGCGTAGCAACCGACGACGCCATGGTGTCCGGGCTGGCGCCGGGCAGGGTTGCGGTCACCTGGATGGTCGGAAATTCCGCTTCCGGCAGTGGGGCGATGGCCAGTCGCGGGAAGGCAATCAGCCCCAACAGCACCAAAGCAAAGGTCAGCAGCAGGGTGGCAACCGGGTGGTCGACGCACCAGGCGGACGGCGAACGGCTGCCACTCATGGCTGCACCTTGGCGTCGACGGTACGGATGACTTGAGGCGGTTCTTTGAGCACTTCCACCTGGGCGCCGGCCTTGAGTCGCGATTGGCCGTCGCTGACCAGTACATCGCCGGCCTGCACGCCCTTGATGATGTTCACATCGCTGTTCTGATAGGTGATCTGCACCGGCACAACCTCCACCTTGTCACCGTTGATGCGGTACACGAAATGCGAATCCAGGCCGCGTTGCACCACGGTCGGCGGTACCACCAGGGCATTTTTGTCGAGGGCGGTCTGGATCTTGATGGTCACCAGTTGCCCCGGCCACAGGCGCTGCGAGGCGTTCTGGAATTCAGCCTTGGCGCGCAAGGTGCCGGTGGTGGAACTGATCTGGTTGTCGATCAGGCTCAAGTGGCCTTCGCCGAGCAGGTCGCCGGTCTGGCCGTCGGTGTCGGCCCCCATGTAGGCATCGACGCTGGCTTGGGTCGGCGCCGCGATCAAGCCTTGCAGGGTTGGTAGCATTTGTTGCGGTAAGGAAAATTCGACGGCAATCGGGTCGATTTGCGTCACGGAGAACAGGCCCTGGGTGTCACTCATGCGCAGGAAGTTGCCCTCATCTACCGTGCGAATACCGACGCGGCCAGTGACCGGCGAGCGAATCTGGGTGTAGGAGAGTTGTACTTGGGCCGAATCAATCGCGGCCTGATTACCTTGCGCCGTGGCCTTGAGCTGGTTGACCAAGGCTTGTTGCTGGTCATAGGTCTGCTTCGAGACGCCGTCGTCGATGCTCAGTTCTTTGTAGCGTTTGAGGTTGACCAACGCCACTTGCAGCTGCGCCTGGCTTTCCCCCAGTTGAGCCTTGGCCTGGTCGAGGCTGGCGCGGATCGAGCGGTCATCGATCGTCGCCAGCAAGTCACCGGCCTTGACCAACTGGCCCTCTTTGACCAGCAGCTTGGTGAGGATGCCGTCGATTTGCGGGCGGATCACCACGCTGTGTAACGACAGCACCGAGCCGATCCCGCTGACAAACCGGGGGATGTCCTGTTGCGTGACACTCACCACCCGTACCGGAATAGCGGTCGACGCCGCCAGTTTGCTCTTGGCCGGTCGGTTGAATGCCCAAGCTGTAATTGCCACGACCACGAGGGCACCCACGATCAAGGCGGTTTTTCGTTGAATGTGCATGGGGTGGGGCGCCGGGGCAAAGGGGTGGGAGAGTGAAGGTCATTTATAGCCTGCCGACCCGGTCAGCACGGTGACTGCTAACTGACAGGGCTGTCAGTAAACTCCGACCATTCGTACCAGCGGTGGTTAAAGATCCCAGGCGCGCAGGTATACTGCGCGCCAGCGTGGCCCGCAAGTTGGCCCTGCCTCATTTTTTTGCACGCCCCGGAGCTTTCATGACTTCCCCGACACAACCCCCTGTTGAAGCGGCCGACCTCGTCGATCCGGCCAGCGCTGAAAGCGTTGAGAAAGCCGAGATCCCGGCGTTCAAGTTTCCGTTCAAGCCGGGTGAACTGGCCGGGGCCAAGAATGCCGCCCAGCCTTGGTATAAAAATGGCGCCAAAAACGGCCACACCAAGTCGCCAGGCATGGCCCCGCCGGGCACTCGTCGCTCCATGGGTAAACGCTAAGAATAAGTCAGCGAGCGCTATAGCGGCGTTTGCCTACAGGTTCTGCTTATATTTCTGATTGTAGGTCCGCGACCGTTTCTTGAAAGTTTGCACAGCCGCTGCACCGCCCCATTAATTGAACGGAGCTGGGTGCAGTGAGGCTGGTCTTTCAGGAAAAGGACGTTTCCCGTGGCACTGATACAGCGCTTTGCACTGCTTGCCCTGTTGTTCTCGATTGATGCCGTTGCGGTTATTGAACCGCCTCGGCGCGAAATCCGCTTCGCTGTTGCCGCGCAATTCCCGCCTTTCCAAAGCCGCAACCTGCAAGGCCAACTGGTCGGCCTGAATATCGACCTGGGTAACGCCCTGTGCCAGCAACTGAAGGTGCGCTGCACCTGGGTCGACCAGGTGCTTGTCGAAAACATCCCCGCGCTTGATGCCCGGCAATTCGATGCGATCATGGGGATGGCACCCACGTCTGAACGGCGGCGATGGGTGGGCTTCACCGATAACCTTTATCCCTTCACGACGCGTTTGGTCGCCCGCAGATCCTCAGGCCTGATGCCGACCATCAGTTCGCTCAAGGGCAAGCGAGTGGGTGTATTGCTGGGCAGCAACCGCGAAGCTTTTACCCGCTCGAAGTGGGCGCCCGAGGGCGTGATCATCGAGAGTTTCTGGCTCAATGACGAACTGGTCCGCAGCCTGGTGGCCGGCGATATCGATGCGACCCTGCAGGGCACCGTGGAAATTCGGGGCGCGCTGCTCGACACCGACGCCGGCCAGGATTTCAACTTCCTGGGCCCTGCCATTTCGGCCGAACTGTTGGGCGACGGCGTGGCGATCGCGGTGCGCAAGCCCGATACGGCGTTACGCAATCAACTCAACCGTGCCCTTGAAGAGCTGATGCAAAACGGCCAATACCAACGGATCCTCGCGCCCTACCACTTGGAAGCGCCGTGACGGTTCATTAATTGCGCGCGCTGGCGCAGGACAGGTTCATAGCCAGCTTCTGACGCCTTGCAACCTGTGTGCTCAAGCCGTGCGCAGGGAAATAAACGCGTAGTTGGCCGGCACCTCGGTAGCAATCTGTGCGCCGGCATCCAGCAACTGCTCGGCGATGTCCAGGCCGGACACATGAAACACCCACTCACTGGCCACGGATGGCTGGTCAACCGCCAGCTCGATGGCCTGGGCAAAGGCGTGCATGTCGGGAAGGTACGCGGTAAACCCATCGCCCTTTAGCGCGGTGGTGCGAATGCCCAGCAGCGCACACACAGCCTCTTTGGTGTGTACGTCGTCACGGTCTGCCTGCCGGGAGCGGCGGATCAGTTCTGCCAGCTGCTGGTCCACCAACTCGCCTCCCACGATCAGCGCCGGGCCCTGTTCCCAGGATTCCGGCGGGCAGTCCTTGGCGGCAGGGTTCAGCGGGATGTGCGGGTTGATTTCCATCGGGTAGATACGGCACACCAACGGGCGGCGCTCATAAATGCCGCAGCGGTTGTCTTCGTCAAGATTCCGGCAGCGCCCGGCGTTGTAGGCGGCAAACGTGATGGCCACAAACGCCTCGGTATTGCCACTGGGCACCACCACCGAACGGCGCTCGGCGTGTTCGCGTTGTAGCACGGGCAAGCCCAGGCCATTGCCGAGAAAACCCTCTACCAGAACAATAACGTTACCGCCGTCAGCCGCCCAACTCCGGGCCTCTTCGAGGGTCAGGGGCACATGATGGTCGGTGCAGCATTTGCCGCAACTCACGCAGGAAAAATGAGTGTTCATGGAGGATCTGTCACCAGGCAAGGTCAGAGGGCACTCTTGAACAGTGGCGGGATTTTGCCTCTATTCACTGTTCAGGCTCTGTGGAAGCAAGTTATGCGCCAGTGCCTGTCAGTCTGCGGGGACCAGGTCGCGCAGCACAAAGACCATGCCTGCACTTTCATACAGTTGCCGGGCGCGCAGGTTGCTCTCGCGTACTTTGAGGTCTACGTAGGGTTCGCCGCGCTGCTTGAACACCTGAAAGGTGTGCAGCAGCAACGCGCGACCCAGCCCCTGGCCTTGGGCGCAGGGGTGTATGGAGAGGTTCTTGATAAACGCGCTGGTCCAGCATTGAGCCACGCCGAGAATACCGTCACGGTGACTGGCCACCAGGCACAGCGTCGGGTCGAACTCGGCATCGGTGACGAACTGCTGCCGCCAGTGTTCCAGGCTGGCGACACGACCACCGCCTTGATCCTGGGTCATGCGCAACACCGCATGAATCGCCGGGGCCAGCTCGTCGCGGTAATGCTCCAGCCGGATCTCCGCTGGCCACTGCGGCGCAGGCAGGCTGGCGGTAAGGTCGCGGCGCAGCAGTTGGAAGTATTCCGCCACCGGTTACAGGCCCTTTTGCGCCACAGCCTTGGCAGCGATAACCAGGCACTTGGTCAGCTCGGGCGACGAAAACTTGGTCAGCACCGCGTCGGCGCCGGCCAGGCGGGCTTTTTCGCTGTTCATCGCGCTGTCCAGGGAGGTGTGCAGCAACACGTACAAATCCTGGAAATCCGGGGTTTCGCGCAGGGTGCGGGTGAGGGCGTACCCGTCCATTTCGGACATTTCGATGTCCGACACCACCACGTTGATCTGCTCGACCGTGCCTTGCAGCTCCAGCAGTACATCGATGGCTTCCTTGGCGCTGCGTGCGGTATGGCACGTCAGGCCGAGGTTGCGCAGGGTGTGCACCGATTGCTGCAGGGCGACCTGGCTGTCGTCCACCACCAGAATCCGCGCGTTACCGAGCACTTCGGCCTCTTCCATGGTCAAGTCGGTCGGCGCTACTTCAATCGGCGCCGGAGCGATGGCGTGGATGACCTTTTCGATATCCAACACCTGCACCAGCCCGCCTTCGACCTGGGTCACCCCAGTGATAAACGAGCGATTACCGCCGGAACCATAGGGCGGCGGGCGGATGTCGGTGGTCAGGCAGTGCACGATCTTGCTCACCGCCTGTACGTGCAGGCCCTGCTTGGAGCGGCTGACGTCGGTCACAATCAGGCAGCCGCCGTTCGGGTCTTGCAGGGGCATTTCGCCGAGGGCGCGGCTCAGGTCGATCACTGAGAGCGAGGCACCGCGCAGCGTGGCGATGCCTTTGACGTGGGGGTGTGACTCCGGCAGCTTGGTCAGCGGCGGGCACGGGATGATTTCACTGACTTTAAGCAGGTTAATGGCCATCAACTTGCCGCTGCGCAAGGTAAAGAGCAGAAGCGAGAGTGAATCTGCGCGGGCTTTGGTGGTGGACATAAAAACCTTCTGAGGATCAGGAATGACGATCTATAGAGGGTTATCGACTTGGGCACGCCAGGCTTTAACCGGATTTTTGGAATGCAGCTGGTTGAGATGAACAGGCGTGTGTGGGAACTGGTTCGCCTGCGATAGCGTCACCTCGGTATCACTGATACACCGAGGCGCCTGCATCGCGGGCAAGCCCGGCTCTCACATGGGGCCGCTCCTGCATTGGTCAGCTGTCAGCCCTTCCACACCTGCGGGTTCACCAGATCCTGCGGACGCTGGCCGAGCAGGGCGCTGCGCAGGTTGTCCAGGGCGCGGTTGGCCATGGCCTCACGGGTTTCATTCGTGGCCGAGCCGATGTGCGGCAGGGTCACGGCATTGCTCAGCTGGAACAGCGGCGATTCAGCCAGCGGCTCCTGTTCATACACATCCAGCCCGGCGCCACGGATTTTCTGGGTTTGCAGCGCTTCGATCAGCGCCGGCTCATCCACCACCGGGCCACGGGAAATATTGATCAGGATCGCGCTGGGCTTCATCAGCCCCAACTCGCGGGTGCTGATCAGGTGGCGGGTCTTTTCGCTCAACGGCACCACCAGGCAAACGAAGTCCGACTCGGCCAGCAACTGGTCCAGGCTGCGAAATTGCGCCCCCAGCGCCTGTTCCAGCTCGGTCTTGCGGCTGTTGCCGCTGTACAGAATCGGCATATTGAAACCCAGGCGTCCACGTCGGGCGACAGCCGCGCCGATATTGCCCATGCCGACGATACCGAGGGTCTTGCCATGCACGTCGCAGCCGAACAGCGGCGCGCCGACGCTGGCTTTCCACTGGCCGGCCTTGGTCCAGGCGTCCAGCTCGGCCACACGGCGTGCGCTGCTCATCAGCAAGGCGAAGGCCAGGTCGGCGGTGCTTTCGGTGAGCACGTCGGGGGTATTGGTGAGCATGATCCCGCGCTCGTTGAAGTACGGCACGTCGTAGTTGTCGTAGCCCACCGAGACGCTGGAGACCACTTCCAGTTTGCTGGCGCCCTCAAGCTGCGCGCGCCCGAGTTTGCGGCCCACGCCGATCAAACCGTGGGCGTGGGGCAGGGCTTCGTTGAATTGAGCATTGATGTCCCCGCGCTTGGGGTCGGGCGCGATCACCTCGAAGTCCTGATGCAGGCGTTCGATCATGTGCGGGGTGACGCGGCTGAAGGCGAGGACAGTCTTTTTCATTGCAGGCGGGCTCATCGACTACGGAAGAATACCAAGCACGCTAACATTCCTGTCGACGATTGTCAGGACGACCCTTTAACAGTGGGAGCTGGCTTTACCCCACCACTCGGTGCCTCGCTTAGGCTCGGTATGCCCTCTCTCCGGCTTGAATCCGTGGTTAACGGGGCCTGTCAGATCA
This sequence comes from Pseudomonas sp. M5A4_2d, assembly GCF_053345295.1. Classification (NCBI taxonomy): domain Bacteria; kingdom Pseudomonadati; phylum Pseudomonadota; class Gammaproteobacteria; order Pseudomonadales; family Pseudomonadaceae; genus Pseudomonas; species Pseudomonas sp. M5A4_2d. The sequence continues at coordinate 53,749 of NZ_JBKEZW010000012.1, forward strand.
AAAGCAAGAGCTGAGTGGTTGAAGCAAAAGCAGTGCAGAAGCACCGCGGCACACTCTCTGTCTGATGTATCGAGATCCAAATGTGGGAGCGGGCTTGCTCGCGAATGCGATGGGTCAGCCAGCTTATCTGTAACTGATACATCGCCTTCGCGAGCAAGCCCGCTCCCACAATTTGACCGAGTTCAACTGCCAGCACCGCTGTGCTCTGCTTTCTGTGGGAGCTGGCTTGTCGGACCGCTCCCACATTTGAGTTATATCGACGAGCAGAAATCAGTTCGCCAGCCGAGCGCCGCTGAGGCTGCCACTCAATTCATACGCCACCAACTCCGCCTGATGCGCCGCCAGAATCTCCGGCAACGAACCGCGCAGGTATTCGACCCAGGTCTTGATCTTCGCATCCAGGTACTGGCGTGACGGGTAGATGGCGTACAGGTTCAGCTCTTGCGAGCGATAGGTTGGCATCACGCGCACCAGTGTGCCGTTGCGCAGGCCTTCGATGGCCGCATACACCGGCAACAGGCCAACGCCCATGCCGCTGGTGATCGCGGTTTTCATCGCATCGGCCGAGTTGACCAGAAACGGCGAGGTGTTGATCGCCACGCTTTCCTGGCCTTCGGGGCCATTGAAGGTCCATTTATCCAGCTGGATAACCGGGCTCACCAGGCGCAGGCAGGCGTGGTTGAGCAAATCCTGCGGCCGTTGCGCGCAGCCTTTGGCCTTGACGTAGTCCGGCGAGGCGCACGCGATGCTGTAGGTGATGCCCAGGCGCTGGGACACGAAGCCCGAATCCGGCAGCTCGCTGGCCAGCACGATGGACACGTCGTAGCCCTCGTCGAGCAGGTCCGGCACGCGGTTGGCCAGGGTCAGGTCGAAGGTCACGTCGGGGTGGGTGCGGCGGTAGCGGGCAATTGCGTCAATCACGAAATGCTGGCCGATGCCGGTCATGGTGTGCACTTTCAACTGCCCGGCAGGGCGCGCGTGGGCGTCGCTGGCTTCGGCCTCGGCCTCCTCGACATAGGCGAGGATCTGTTCGCAGCGCAGCAAGTAACGTTTACCGGCTTCGGTCAGTGCAATGCGACGGGTGGTGCGGTTGAGCAAGCGGGTTTGCAGATGGGCCTCAAGGTTGGAGACCGCGCGCGAGACGTTGGCGGTGGTGGTGTCCAGTTGCACGGCGGCGGCGGTGAAGCTGCCGGCTTCGGCCACGCAACTGAAAGCGCGCATGTTTTGCAAAGTGTCCATGGAGTGTTCTCAGGGGAGATAACAAATTGTGACAGAAAGTTACGCCGTCCAGTGATCCCTACCAACGGATTATCGCCTGAACGGTAACAAAGATTCACAGGAATGCCAGCTTATCGTCCTCCATCGCGCCCCCTAGAATTGCGCCACCTTCCCCGCAACACCACCTCAGGAATACGCTTGCCGTGCCGCGTCGCATCAACAGAGAGCTGAAGGCTCTCAGTGTCTGGGCCTTATCGTTAGCAATCAGCGGCTGCATCGGAACCGGAGGAATCGCCCCCCAAGGCCAGGCCCTCAACGCCAATAACCTGGTCACCGACGAAGCGATCCGGAGCGCCGCCCGAGACGCCCACTGGCCCACCACCCACTGGTGGCAAGCCTACGGCGATCCGCAATTGAACCGCTGGGTGGAACTTGCCACGCAAAACAGCCCGAGCATGGCCATGGCCGCCGCGCGGGTGCGTGAAGCGCGGGCCATGGCCGGGATTGCCGAGTCGGCCGAGTCGTTGCAGATCAACAGTGACACTACCCTCAAGCGCCACAATTGGCCGAAGGATCAGTTTTACGGTCCGGGCGAACTGAGCGGCGCCAACACCTGGGACAACAATTCGTCCCTGGGCCTGAGTTACGCCCTCGACCTGTGGGGCCGCGAAAGTAACAGCACCGAACGCGCCGTCGACCTGGCCCATATGAGCGCTGCCGAAGCGCGCCAGGCCCAGCTCGAATTGCAAAACAACGTGGTGCGCGCCTATATCCAGCTGTCGTTGCACTATGCCAACCGCGACATCGTTGCCGCCACGTTGGCCCAGCAACAGCAAATTCTCGACCTGGCCAACAAACGCCTGAATGCCGGGATCGGCACCCATTTTGATGTCAGCCAGGCTGAAACGCCGTTGCCGGAAACCCATCGCCAACTCGACGCCGTGGACGAAGAAATCGCCCTGAGCCGTAACCAGCTGGCGGCGTTGGCGGGCAAAGGTCCGGGTGAAGGCGCGCAACTGCAACGGCCGAGCCTGGCCCTCGCCGCGCCGCTGAAATTGCCATCGAGCTTGCCGGCGCAATTGCTTGGTCAGCGCCCGGACGTGGTCGCCAGCCGTTGGCAAGTCGCCGCCCAGGCCCGAGGCATTGATGTGGCCCATGCCGGTTTCTACCCCAATGTCGACCTGGTCGGCAGCCTGGGTTTCGTCGCTACCGGCGGCACCATGCTGGGCTTTCTCAGCGGTCAGAAATTCAACTACAACGTCGGCCCGGCGATCACCTTGCCGATCTTCGACGGCGGCCGTTTGCGGGCGCAGTTGGGCGAGGCCAGCGCTGGTTATGACATCGCTGTGGCCAAGTACAACCAGACTCTGGTGAATGCGCTCAAGGGCATCAGCGACCAGTTGATCCGCCGCGAATCCATGGACAAGCAGTCGGCCTTTGCCGCGCAGTCGGTGGCCTCGGCACAGAAAACCTACGACATCGCGATGATCGCATATCAGCGCGGCCTTACCGACTACCTCAATGTGCTGAACGCCCAGACCCTGCTGTTCCGCCAGCAACAGGTGGAGCAACAGGTGCAGGCCGCGCGCCTGAGTGCCCATGCCGAACTGGTGACCGCCCTGGGTGGCGGGCTCGGCGCCGGTAACGATGTGCCGCAAGATGCCAAAAGCCTCCCCGGCAAAACCCCGGCGGCGCTTGCCGTGTTTGATCACTGAGTAGGCGTTCATGACTTTCTTGCCTGCACCGCTGCGCTGGTTGCACTCCCTTGAGTGGCGCCGTGGTTTTTTCGACTGGGCACGCAGTGATGGCGTGACCTGGGTCTATATCTTCAAGGTGCTGATCGCTGCGTTCCTCACGCTGTGGTTGGCCATGCGCCTGGAGCTGCCGCAACCGCGTACCGCGATGATCACCGTGTTTATCGTGATGCAACCGCAGAGCGGCCAGGTGTTCGCCAAGAGCTTTTACCGCTTCCTCGGCACCCTGGCGGGTTCGGCGGTGATGGTCTTTCTGATTGCCTTGTTTGCGCAGAACACCGAATTGTTCCTCGGCGCACTGGCGATCTGGGTCGGCATTTGCACCGCTGGTGCAACGCGTAACCGCAACTTCCGCGCCTATGGTTTTGTGCTGGCTGGCTACACGGCGGCGATGGTGGGTTTGCCGGCCCTGGCGCACCCGGACGGCGCGTTCATGGCGGCGGTGTGGCGGGTGCTGGAAATTTCCCTGGGGATTCTCTGTTCCACGCTGGTCAGCGCCGCGATCCTGCCGCAGACCAGCAGCGCGGCCATGCGCAACGCCCTGTATCAGCGCTTTGGCGTGTTCGCGCTGTTCGTCACCGACGGCCTGCGTGGGCGCAGCCAGCGCGAAGGTTTTGAGGCCAGCAACGTGCGCTTTATCGCCGAAGCCGTGGGCCTGGAAGGCTTGCGCAGCGTCACCGTGTTTGAAGACCCGCATATGCGTCGGCGCAACGGTCGGCTCAGCCGCCTCAACAGCGAGTTTATGAGCATCACCACGCGTTTCAATGCGCTGCACCAGCTGTTGGAACGGCTGCGCACGGTTGAAGCCGATCATGTGGTCGCGGCGATCAAGCCCGGCCTGCAGGACCTTGCCGAAGTGCTCGACGGCTTCTCCGGCCGTGCCCTCACCAGCCCGGACGCCGCGCGCCTGGTCAACCAACTGAGCACCTACAAGGACGGCCTGCCCGCCAAAGTGCGCAGCCTGCGTGCCACCTTCCAGGAAGGCAACCCGAGCGAAGCCGAGCAACTGGATTTTCATACGGCCTACGAGCTGCTGTACCGCTTCGTCGACGACCTGCACAACTACGCGCAGACCCACGCCTCCCTGGCTGATCATAGCCATGCACGCGAGCAGTGGGATGAAACCTTTATCCCCAAAACCAACTGGCTGGCCTGCGCCGCTTCGGGGATTCGCGCGTCGTTCATCCTGATCGTGCTCGGCAGCTACTGGGTGGCCACCGCCTGGCCGAGTGGCGCGACCATGACCCTGATCGCCGCCGCCACCGTTGGCCTGTCCGCCGCCACGCCCAACCCCAAACGCATGGCGTTCCAGATGGCCTGCGGCACCTTGATCGGCGCATTGGTGGGCTTCGTCGAAATGTTCTTCGTGTTCCCCTGGATCGACGGCTTCCCGCTGCTGTGCGTGATGCTTGCGCCGGTGATCATCTTCGGCGCCTTCCTCGCCTCACGGCCAAAGTATGCGGGCGTCGGTGTGGGCCTGCTGATTTTCTTCAGCACCGGCTCGGTGCCGGACAACCTCACGGTCTACAACCCCTACACCTTTATCAACGACTACATCGCCATGGTCATCGGCATGCTGGTGTGCGCGGCGGCGGGGGCGATCATCCTGCCGCCCAACAGCCGCTGGCTGTGGCGCCGCCTTGAGCAGGACCTGCGTGAGCAAGTGGTGTATGCGATCAGTGGCAAGCTCAAGGGCCTGGCGTCGAGTTTCGAAAGCCGCACCCGCGACCTGCTGCACCAGGCTTACGGCCTCGCCGTCGGCCAGCCGCAAGTGCAGCGCGACCTGCTGCGCTGGATGTTCGTGGTGCTGGAAGTCGGCCACGCGATAATCGAACTGCGCAAGGAGCAGGCGATTTTGCCGGTGCACCCGGCCTATGCCGAATCCCAGCCATGGCGCCAGGCAATCCGCGTGATGGGCCGCTCGCTGGTGCGGCTGTTCCTGCAGCCCAGCGCGAGCAACCTGGAGCGCGGGCTAATTGCCGTCGACCATGCGATCAGCCGCGTGCAGGCCACCGACGAACCTTTCGCCCCGCACTTCGACACCTCGGCCCTGCGCCGGGTGAAAAGCTACCTGCACTTTATTCGCACTTCGTTGCTTGACCCGCAATCGCCGCTGGCTGCCCTCAAAGGATCTCCACATGCCGCGTGAAATAGCCTTTCACGGCCTCTACATGCCGACCATGACCCTGATGTTCTTGATTGCCGCCGCGCTTGCCTGGGCCCTGGATCGCTTCCTGGCCGGGTTCGACCTGTACCGTTTTTTCTGGCACCCGGCGTTGCTGCGCCTGAGCCTGTTCGTTTGCCTGTTCGGCGCGCTGGCGCTGACCGTCTACCGTTGAGAATGCCCCGATGAAAAAGTTTTTCAGCCTGCTTGCGACCTTGCTGGTACTGGCTTTGGCGATCTGGATTGGCCGCACATTGTGGGTGCACTACATGGAAACGCCGTGGACCCGCGATGGCCGCGTGCGCGCCGACATCATCAACGTCGCCGCCGACGTTACCGGGGAAGTGGTCGACGTGCCGGTGCGGGACAACCAGTTGGTGAAAAAGGGCGACCTGCTGATGCAGATCGACCCCGAGCACTACCGCATTGCGGTCAAGCAAGCCCAGTCCCTGGTAGCGTCCCGTAAAGCTACCTGGGAAATGCGCAAGGTCAACGCCCACCGCCGCGCCGACCTCGACGCGTTGGTGATCTCCAGGGAAAACCGCGACGACGCCAGCAACATTGCTGACTCCGCCCTGGCCGACTATCAACACGCGCTGGCGCAGCTGGAAGCCGCTGAACTTAACTTGAAGCGAACGCAAGTCGTGGCGGCGGTGGACGGCTACGTCACTAACCTCAACGTGCACCGTGGCGACTACGCGCGCATCGGTGAAGCGAAGATGGCTGTGGTCGATATGAACTCGTTCTGGGTGTATGGCTTCTTCGAAGAAACCAAGCTGCCCCACGTCAAAGTCGGCGACAAGGCCGATATGCAGCTGATGAGCGGCGAGACGCTCAAGGGCCATGTGGAAAGCATCTCGCGCGGTATCTACGACCGCGACAACCCCGAGAGCCGCGAGTTGGTGGCGGATGTGAACCCGACTTTCAACTGGGTGCGCCTGGCCCAGCGGGTGCCGGTGCGGATTCACATTGATGAAGTGCCGGACGGCGTGTTGCTGGCGGCGGGTATCACCTGCACCGTTATCGTTGACCCAACACAACACTGAAAGGTGGCGCTGGCTTGTGTGGGAGCGGGCTTGCTCGCGAATGCGGTGTGTCAGTTAACGCAAGTATTGACTGATCCACCGCATTCGCGAGCAAGCCCGCTCCCACACTTAATCGTGTTAAGCCTTGATGAAGGTTTCATGCAGGTGGCGCCACAGCAGCGCGCCGCTGGCCTGCTTTTCGAACACCACGGTGGCGCGGCGATCGGTCTGGGTGCCGCTGTCGTCAACCTGATGTTCGCGATAGGTCACGATGGCACCGCGCGCATGCCGGTCAATCCCGACCATTTCACTCAAGGTGATTTTCAGCCCCGGGCGCATGCCGCCCAGGCGCGTGAACAAGGCATTCAATCCGGCTGCATTTACCCTCGCGCCGGTGGCGGGGGCAACCATGCTGAATTCAGGCGAGAAGCGCGCCAGCAAACTCTGCAACGTGCCTTCTGGCGCAACCCCGGCAAACCACTGTTCGATCTCGACGTGGGTCTGGGTCACTTCCTCAAAAAAATCGCGGTAATCAATCATGGCTGTGGCTCGCTGGCAGGGTGAAGCAGTGTGCGGACTCTGGACGCATCCAGGCGCAACACTGCCAAGAGGGGCAGCAGTGTCAGGGCTGCCGCTATCGTGAAGGTTATGGCGAAGGAATCCAAGGCCGACAACAACGCACTGAGTGCGGCGGCGCCGAGGCAGAAACTCACTTGCCGATTGATATTCCACAGGGCGCTGGCGTGGCCCATGTGTGTATCGGGAATGTCGAGAAACGCCAGCGTCTGCGCGGTGCTGCTGCACAGGCTGCCACCCAGGCCCATCAAGGCGTAGGCCGCAATAATCACGGCGGGCTCGGGTTTGGTCAGCAGGAGGATTCCGATGCATTGCAATACCATGCCCGCCAGCAGCAACGGTTTCGGGCCGCAGCGGTTGAACAGCTTTTTGCTGAGGAAAATCGCCAGCGCCGAGGCCAGCGCCCACGGCAACATCAGTGCGCCGGTGTGTGTCGCGTCATAGCCCAGGCCGCGCAGGTAGAGGATGGCGATCAGGCTGGTGCCGATGAATACGCCCGGGATGAACAGATAGATAAGCATTGCCACCCGCAACAGCGGGCTGCGGATTTGTTTGAAAATGCTGCCCAGCTCCAGGCCCGGTCGAACGGTTGTCGGGCTATCAGGTTTTATCCACAGCAACGCCAGCAGCAGGGTCATCAGTGCCAGTGGCAGGTTGGCGTAAAAGATCCAGCGCCAGGCCATGGTGTCGACAATCAACCCACCCAACGCCGGTGACAGCGCCGGAACCAGCAGGGCGACCGACATCACGCGTGCCGTCAGTTGGCTGCGTTCTGCCGGTGGAAAGTGCCGATAAGCCATGGCCTGGCCCACGGGAATCAGCAAGCCGCCGCCCAGCCCTTGCAACGCACGCCAGCCAATCAGTGTTTCGATGGAGCCGGCCTGGCCGACCATTACCGACGCGCCGGCAAACACCAGCAGGCTCACGGCGATCAGTGTTCGCTCGCCCAGGATCGCCGCCAGCCAGACGCTCAAGGGAATAATCACGGTCAGCCCGAGCATGTACGCGTTGCTGATCCACGCCAATTGCGTGACCGAGGCGTGCAGTTCGCGGGCGATATCCGGGTAGGCGACTGTGGCGACAAACATGTTCACCAGGTCCAGGGCGAAGCCCAGTAAAAAGATCCAGGCGACTTTCGAGCGGTAGGTCATGAACGCGATCCTGCGAGTGAAGCGGGCAGGGTAGGCGCGATGCAGGGTTTGGGATACGCCGGTTTGCCTGTTAGTTTGTCAAAAATATTTTGACAAAGGAGGGCGTGGCCGATGGTCAGCCTGGACCGTTTCGACACCTTCAAGGCCGTGGTCGAGGCCGGCTCGCTGACCGCGGCGGCGGACCTGTTGGGCCAGACCCGTGCCGTGGTCAGCTTCAACCTCAAGCGCCTGGAAGCAGAATTGGGCGTGACCCTGCTGACCCGCAACACCCGCCAACTGGCACTGACCGATGCCGGCGAACGCTTCTACCTGCGTTGCACACGCATGCTTGAAGAAGCGCGCCTGGCGGTGGAAGAGGCGCGCTCCGAACATGCCCAGCTCAAAGGCACGTTGCGCATCACCACCACCGTGGAATATGCGCTGGCGGTAGTCGCCCCGGCGGTGGAAGCCTTTCGCCGCGCGCACCCGGACCTGAACATTCACTTATCCACATCCTCCACCCATGCCGATTTGATCTCGGAACGCTTTGACGTGGCGATTCGGTTGGGCCGCCTGCTGGACTCCACCCATCGCGCGGTGCAGCTGTCGACGTTCGAGGTATTTGCGGTGGCCGCCCCCGAGTTTGCCGGTGTTCAAACGTTGGATGAGTTGGAGCGTGTGCCCAGGTTGGGCCATGGCCGTTTGACGGAACTGAGCGTGACCGACCCGGCAGGTGCCGCGCATCAATACCGCGCCGGTCAAACGGCGCTGGTGGCCGACAGTGCTGCCGTCCTCCAGGCGTTCGCCGTGCGTGGACACGGCGTGGCAGTACTGCCGCAATGGCTGGTGCAGGAGGATCTGGAGGCGGGGCGGCTGGTGCGGTTATTGGCCGACCATCGCTTCGCCCCGCAAGGGGTTTATGCGATGTACCCGGATACCCGGCATTTGCCGTTGAAGGTGCGGGCGTTTATTGATTTTATGAAAGGTTAGAGTGAACCCGTCAGGCCGAAGCGCTTTTTCAACACCGCCTCCAGCAACGCCTTGGGCAACAACGCCGCCATCAACGGCAACGCCCGGCTGCCATTGCCCGCGCGCAACAACCGTGGCGGTTTTGACTGTTGCACCGCTTTCAGCACTTGAGCAGCAAAGTGCTCGGCTGAGGTCGGGTTGTCTTGCGAGGCCTGGGTGCGCGCACGAATTCCGTCGCGCAACGGCCACCACGGCGACTTCTCGTTGATCAACAGTTCGGCCTGGGCGCCTGCATTTTTCGCAAAGCTCGTGTCGATAGCCCCCGGCTGTACTTCCATGACCCTTACACCAAATGGTGCCAGTTCCATGCGCAATGCATCGCTCAGGGCATGCACCGCGGCTTTCGACGCGCAGTAAGCCCCGGCAAACGGCGTAACCAGCACCCCGGAAACGCTGCCGATATTGACCACCAGGCCTTTACCGCGACGCAGCGCGGGGAACAGCGCCTGGGTCACGCCGACGATGGAAAACACGTTGGTCTCGAATTGACGCTGCATCGCTGCGGTGCCGCCGTCGAGCAGCGGGCCCATGGCGCCGTAGCCGGCGTTGTTAATCAACACATCCAACTCGCCCCACTGTTCGGCGAGGTGCTGCAAGGCTGCGTTGTCGTTGACGTCCAGTTGCACCGTGTTGAAGCCGGCTGCAGCGAGGGCGGCGACGTCTGCCTCGCGGCGGGCACTGGCCCAGACCTCAAAGCCTGCAGATTTGAACGCGTCGGCCAGGGCGCGGCCGATGCCGCTGGAGCAACCGGTGATGAGTACGTTGGGCATGGATCAGTCCTTTGTCAGTCCGAGAAGCTGCCTTGCAGGTGCTCGGCGCGAAATTCCAGGGTTTGCGGGCGGTAGCCTGGGCGCAATGGAGGTGTGGGCAGGCAATCGTCCCAGGTAGCGCCAGCTTGCAGTTCGCCGGGGCCGCGATAACGTGGCGCCGCATAGACGTTGTCGGCCAGGTTGACGGTGTCGCCCGGTGCATAAGCGGCGAGCCGCCAGCGCAGCTCGGTGAGGGGCACGTCGTTGCCGTTGTTCAGCACCAGTTTCAAGGGGCGGTCGGCCGGGCATTCCTGTGGTGCATAGCTGATGCGCAATTCCAGGCGCGACAGTTGCGAAGCTTCGCGGTTGTCCAGCCACACCACCCAAATGGCCACAAAGCCCAGGCCGACGGCAGCGGCCAGCGACACAGGCAATGCCTTGGCCGGGTAGCGCAGCAGCAGGATCAGCCAGGTGATGATCAGTAGAACGCCGAAGAACATGATGATGACCTCGCGAAGGGATAGACCATCGTACCTGTGGCTGGGCTGGGTTGACTATCTGCGGACACAGACAGGGTATGTGCGCTGCATTGAACACATGATCAAACAAGTTTTTTTAGCGGTTTTTGTACGAATCGACACTCAGGAAGTACCGAAGCCTGTCGGAACAGAGCGCTTCAACAGGTCCTATTTCCAGTCCTCTATGTGAGTAAGAGTCGATGATTACCCGCCCCCTCAGTCCAGGCAATCTGCAACCGCTTTTGGCTATAACACCACCCTCTTCATTGCCGGTTGAACCACCTGCAGCGGCGGTGGGCTATGAAACGTCACAAGCGCCTTCGGCTCCCCAAACGCCCACGTTGCCTCGGTTGCGCAGAGCCCCATTGGAAAACCCTCCGGCCCGCGACACCTCTAAGCCTTCGGCGCTGACGCTCAGTCAGCGCCAAGAATTGGCAGGGAACATTCATAACAATTATTGCCTGACGGTTGCGTTGCAAGAGGTCCAGGCGGCCATCGCCGAGGATCCGAGTCTGGATGTTGCAGCGTTGCTCGAAGCGAAGACGTTTTCCGCTCATTACGTTTCAACCTTTGGGCGCGCCTATAAAATCGCGCCGGGCGAGGATGTGCCGCTGGCGTGGTTCCTGCGGGAAAATCAATTGCTGGTCCCCAAGGACCTCGGGCAACTGGCCAACCTCATCGCCGTGTGCAAGGAGCCGTTGCCTGAGCCGGTTGAGCACGGCAATTACTGGGGGCTGTTATCCCAGCCCGCCACATTGGACAGTGGCCAGCGCACCCGGTTAAGCGAAATGGCGGCCGCCGAAATGGCCAAGCTGTCGCCTGGCAAAGGTATCTTCGCTGCTTTTTATGAGACGCATGGGGTTCGCTTCAAGGCATGAGCGCCGCGCAGATGCTTGAAAGCATGCTGGGCAGTGCTCAGATCAGACACTTGGGCCAAGCGCTGGAAACGGCCTTCAACAGTGACGCGTCACTGACCAGCAGAGATGCAAATTGGGCGTTGGCGGCAATGGTGCTGGCGCTGGATCCGCAGGCCGGCAGCAAGCGTGGCGTCGTGGCCGGGTATGACCTTTACCAGCCAGCCAATCGGGACGTCCATCCTTCGGTGGTGGTCTCGCGCCTGGAGAAACATCTGGTGGACCGGGGCAAGGTACCTGCCGAGCTGGCATCGGCCGCCGCGCGCTTGTTGCTTGCAGGCGCTGACCCTGCCTTCATTGCCGAAGATATGCCCAGCAACCTGGTGGTCAAGTCGGCGGCTTTTGCCCGGCTCTCGGCGGTTGTGCAGGCGCAAGAGTTTTGGGCGCCGGGCATCGCGACGCATACCGATTTTAAAACATTCATGCGCCTGGCCGAGCTCAGTCCTACCACGCAAGCCGAGGCCGTTATCGAGGCCAAGGCCCAGGCCAATGCGTTGATTCAGTGGGGGCGCGCCCAGGACAAGATCGTGCCAAAGGCCGATGACGCCTATACACCGGAAGATGTGGCCAAGCTACATGATGCGTTCAATGCACAACTCGCTGCGTTGAAAAAAGCCCACGAACAGATCAGCGCCCCTATGCCTAAGCGGATGGAGTTGGCGCGTGAGGCACTGAAAAAGGCCTATGGTTCCACGGATCCATTTGACCAGCGCAATACCCGCATTACCAATATTGATGCCAGCGAGAGCGATCCGCACTCCATCGAGGATATCTACGCGGCCGGCAAAATGGACCGTATTCCAAGAGGGGAGCGGTACGATTTTCAATTAGGTAACCGTTTCCCCCGGGTCAAGCCGCTTCCTGATATTAACCAGACATTCGACAGCCAGTTCGATAGCTACTTCAACAACTTGAAGGAGGGTGTGACGACCGTAGCCAGGGACCAGCTGTCGCAACTTTCCGCGCAAGACAAACAAACCATCGCGTCGGGCAAGATCGATTTTTTTTCGCTGCGTAAAGCCAGTGTCGCAGAAGCTGAGGGCACGGAGTTCCCGGATGATGCAAAAGCGGCCAAAGCGCGTTATGGATTCTTGATGCGGGTCCTGACCAAGATCGACAAGAACGGCGATGATAAGGACGATAGGAATCTGCGTCATGTCTGGTTCGAGTGGCACCCCCTGCAAGGATTCTTGCGCCGTCGCGACGACCTGCCCAGGTATCTGCCGAATCCTCCTGAACGAGTCGCCAACGCGGAAACCTACGCAACGACGCGTGCGCAAGGCAAGGGTCTTGGGGTCGATTTCGATGCGTTTGATAACGGTACCGCGCCGCAGCCTGGGAAATATTCGGATGGCCTTCTGAATGAACCGATTCGCGCACCTTACTTGCCTGAACCCCGTCAGGGACAGCACGCCGATCCCATGCAAGCCATGAATGCTCGGTTCGACAAGATTGCCGGCGTGGCGGCCGGCCATCTGTTACATGACCACGATGCCATGAAGGCTGGCGCCAGGGGGGTGACAAGGGTGGAAGAGGAAGAAGCCGGCATCCAGGCCTCGTTGGATTTTATTAGGCGACTGATTCCGTTCCAGAGTGCCATCGAGAATGTACTTCAGGGCAATACCGGCGCGGCGATCAAGGACGTAGCGCTGGATATTTTCGGTTTCATCCTTCCATTCGCCAAAGGGGTGCGGGCGGCGGGAAAAGTCTTGGGCAAGCTGGGCGAAAAGCTCGGAACGCGAGCGTTCAGGGCGTCCGATACGGTCCTGCGCTCCGTTGTCAGCGGCCTGAACCCCGCCGATGGTCTGGGCGACCTGGCAATGGGGGTGGCAAGGGGAGGGAAGTCGGTGTTGAAAAGCAGTTATAGGGAGTTGCTCGAACAATTTCAGAAGCAGTCTTCCAATGTTGGCGCCCCTGCCAAAGTAACGAGCACAGCATCCGACATCGCCGGTGCCAGCCGCGGGTTGCGCGATTACAGCGCCCACGCACTGCCTGATAGCCTGCTTGAGGGCGTTACGAAAAGGGGCGACGGCACGTTTCAAGTCGGGAAAAAGTTTTATGTCCGCTACACCGATGGCACCGGCGTCAACCGAGTATTTGAAATCAGCGACGTCTACAAAGTCGCGGGGGGGCATGTTCGGGTCGTTGATCCTGTCACCCAGAAAACGGTGATGTTCCTGCAGCCAACGGGCACCGGCGAATGGCGACTGAACAGCATGCCGGGAGGCGTCAAGCCCGAAACACTGCAACGCATGAGTGGGATCAGGCCTCAGCCGCAAAAACGTCCTGCCGGGCAAGGCAGCTCTGGTTCATCTGCAGGCGTGGGGGTATCCGGCAGTCAGCCGGCCTTTAAACGACCCAAGGTGCCTGAAGCTTTCCCGGGTGAAAAGGCGCTGATGGATCCGCCCGTCACAGGCGAGAACCGTTTCTACCATTACACCGGGGCAAAGTCTCATGCCGCAATCAACAGCGATTGGCATCTGCAGTCCTCGGTGCTTAACGTGGATGGCAAGCCGTTACCGGGTGGGCGAGCCAGGCATTACTTCACGGATCTGGCGCCTGATGATGCGGCAACCAAAGAGATCTCCACGACTATTTTTGGGCGCCGTCGACATGGCAACCAATTGGACAAGATGACGCATTACTACGAGGTCAATACCTCGGGGCTGACGGTCATGAAAACCGATAACCCGCATATTTTTTATGTGGAGACGAAATTTGCCCTGCCCTTGAAGTACAGAGTCGAGGGTGAGCAGGTGAGTCGAATCATTACCCACGGTCAAACGCCATTCACCGCGTAGCCTCTACGGCCCCTCCCGCCTTTAACCGCGTACCGCCTTTGAGATACGGCCAACCGCGGGAGGGGGCTTGCTCACGATGACTTGCTTACTGCGCAGAAGAATCCGCCTGCAAGCCTTCGATGGAAGCCTCAACCAATGCCAAGCCGGTTTCGGCCAATTGCAGGCTGGCCCAATTCAGGTAGCTCTGGTGTTCTGTGCATAAGTCTTGAGCCGCCAGGGTGAGCACGCGCGCGGTGCCCAAAACATAACTGGCATGTTCCAGTGCATGTTCGATGGGAATGCCGGGTTGTACGCAAAACAACGGTTCTTCACTGCGCTCGCTAGGGCCGAACGGGGTGGGGCGGGTGGTTTGTTTGGACATGGTAAAACTCCTATGAAAATCGGAGTTGCCACGCTTCGCCGTCAAACGAATGGGTGGCAACTGTGCGCAGGTTGACGGACCGGTCATAGGAACCCGGCGCGCTCGAAAGCGCCCCACGCACAGTCGCCATAACGCTGTGCTTGGTCCTATGAGTTTCCAAGGCCGTCAAACCTCATCACGAATGCGTCGTGACAGGCGCGAGGATAGGCAGGATGGGGGCAAGGGTCAATGATGGCGGTTGTGCTTTCGGGCGCCATCGCAGGCAAGCCAGCTCCCACAGTTGACCGGGTACATCCGTTGGAATGCATTCCCCTGTGGGAGCTGGCTTGCCTGCGATGGCGCCTTCACAGGCACCACAACGCCCAAACAAAAAGCCCCCACCCAGCCCACTGCGGATAGGGGACGCAATGGGCTGGGCGAGGGCTTTTTCTACGACCGTTTTACTGCGCGATAGTTTTCACCGACACACCACGTTCAATCGGCGTGGAGCGCCCGTAGATATCTTCAAACCGCTCGATATCGTCTTCGCCCAAATAGCTGCCCGATTGCACCTCGATGATCTCCAACGGGATCTTGCCCGGGTTGCGCAGGCGGTGCACCGAAGCGATGGGGATGTAGGTGGACTGGTTTTCGCAGAGCAGGAACACGTTCTCGTCACAGGTGACTTCGGCCGTGCCGCTGACCACGATCCAGTGTTCGGCGCGGTGGTGGTGCATTTGCAGCGACAGGCACGCCCCCGGCTTGACCGAAATGTGCTTGACCTGGAAACGCCCGCCCATGTCCACCGAGTCGTAGGAGCCCCATGGGCGATAGACTTCGCAGTGGTTCTGGGTTTCGCTACGGCCCTGTTCGTTGAGGGTCGAGACCATCTGCTTGACGCCCTGGACCTTGTCCTTGTGGGCAATCATCATCGCGTCCTTGGTTTCCACCACCACGATATTGTCCAGGCCGATCACCGACACCAGCTTGCCGTTGCCGTGGATCATGCAATTGCGGCTGTCCTGGATGACCACGTCGCCTTTGCTGACGTTGCCGTTGACGTCTTTGTCATTGACCGCCCACAACGAGGCCCAGCAACCTACGTCGCTCCAGCCGGCACTCAGCGGCACCACGCAGGCGCGCTGGGTTTTTTCCATCACGGCGTAGTCGATGGAATTGTCCGGGCAGCAGGCGAAGGTGGCTTCGTCGAGCGTCACGGTGTCGGCATCCTGCTCGCTGCGTTCCAGGGTGAGTACGCAGGTGTCGTAGATGTCCGGATCATGTTTTTTCAGCTCTTCAAGGAAGCGGCTGGCGCGGAACAGGAACATGCCGCTGTTCCAGAAATAACCGCCGCTTTTGACGAACTCGATCGCGCGTTTTTCGTCGGGTTTCTCCACGAACTGTTGCACGCGGCTCACGCCTTCGGGCAGCAGCGAGTCGTTGGTGGACTTGATGTAGCCATAACCGGTTTCCGGACGGGTCGCCGGCACGCCGAACAGCACCATCTCGCCACGCTCGGCGGCCACGGTAGCCAGGGCCAGCGCACGTTGCAGGGCTTTCTGGTCGTCGATCACGTGGTCGGCCGGCAGCACCAGCATCAGTTCGTCGCGGCCTTCGTTGACCAGCATCATCGCGGTCAGGGCCACGGCCGGCGCGGTGTTGCGCCCGAACGGTTCCATCAGGATGCGCTGGCATTCGAGCTTACGCGTGCTCAGTTGCTCGTTGACGATAAAGCGGTGGTCCTTGTTGCAGACCACGATTGGCGAGTCCATGCCTTCAAACACCAGGCGCTCCAGGGTTTGCTGGAACAGCGTGTGCTCGCCGGTCAGGGCCAGGAATTGCTTAGGGAACTGTTTGCGGGAAAGCGGCCAAAGACGTGAGCCGCTACCACCGGAAAGGATTACTGGGATCATGGATGTTTCTCCTTGAATCGATTTGGGTCAGAGCCTGTGGGAGGGGGCTTGCTCCCGAAAGCGGTGTTTCAGTCAGCACATCTGTTGCTGAACCAGCGCATTCGCGAGCAAGCCCGCTCCCACAGGGGGAGCGTCAAATTGAAAATCTAATCAGCGGGTCGACACCGGGCGTTTTACCCAGACTGGCGAGATGCTCGAACCGGAACCGGTCACATACAGCACCGCCGCTTCACCACGTTCCAACGCCACCGGCTTCACATCGCCGACTTTCTTGTCACCGTCATACAACGCCAGGCTCACCTTCACCGGGTTGATTTCGCGCTCGCCACGGCTTTTGGCGGCCACCGACTTGACCACGTCGGTCTTGCCGTCGGCGGTTTTCAGGGTCAGGGCCTTGTCGCTGAGGTTCTGCACGCGTACCAGGGATTTCTGCTTGTTCTTGAACGGCGGTTCTTCGATCAGTTGTGGCTGGCCGCTGCCGCTGTTAACCAGGGTGTAGTAGTGGTCGGCGGCGAGTTTGACCGGCACGGTCTGGCTGCCGACCTTGGCGCTGTAGTCGCCGCCCGGCATGAAGCTGAAGTCGCTGCTGGCCAGCGGTGCAACGTCGTTCAGGTTGGTGGCGCCGACGGTAGCGCTGACTTCCTGGTTACTGGCGTTGTAGACCCGCACGAAGCTTGAGCCTTTCGGCGCGGTTGGGCCGTAGAGGGCAGCGTCACCCCCGGCGAAGGCGGACATCGATACGAAGCTCAAGCCGGCAGCAATGGCCAGGGTCTTGGCGAGACGACGCGGAGTAGTAGTGAAAGTCATGTGAGTTACCTCTCTTTCAGTTTTGCGCCCGGTCGGGCGTCTCGGATTTTTGGTGTTTAACTGGGGTGTTCAGTGCCATGTTTTGTTGGCGCGAACCGGCTTGTTTAAGCTGCGCAACCCACTGCGGGTCGGCGTCACCGATTTCGTTGTTGACGGGCAGATAACGTTCAGGAAATTCCCAGATCAGCACCTGTGGCGGGCTGTTCTTGAAGTCGTCGCTTTTCAAGTAGCTGAGCATCGGCAGAATCGGGCCGTGGCCGTCTTCGGAGTAGTTGATGACGTCGCTGTGCAAGGCTTGCTTGAGCGCGCCGACGAAGTTCCAGTTGGGGTTGGCGCTGTAGCTGGTGCCGACCAGTGCCACTGGGGTTTCGCTGTTGCTGAACAGCGCGTCGTCGCCTTGGTTTTCAGCCAGGTGCGTCACGCGTTTTTGCAGCGGCTCCTTGGGCGGCATCAGGTTTTCAAACAACGGGTCCAGTGGCAGGAACAGACGCAGGTCGCCTTTGTGCGGCTCCGTCTTCTCGGCCTCGGTCACAAAGCGTTGTGGTTCACCGCTGAGCGGCGCCTTTTCGCTAATCACCTTGGCCAGCTGTTTGGCGGCGATTTCGGCGCCGTCCGGCGTCCAGTGGGTGTCGGTGCGCAGGAACACTTGCTTGCCGCCAAGCTTGGCCTGTTGCAGCGGGCCTAGCAGGTCCGGGGCGATAATCTTGTCGGCAGCCACGCGGGCGTGGAAGTCCTGGTACAGGTTGGCGTGGATGCTCGCCGGTTTCACGTCACCCAGGTGTTCCGGGTACAGGCGCACCTTGGCCGGCACAATCGCCATGACCAATTGAATGCCTTGGGCCTTGAGCTTCTGGCGTACGCCTTCGACCAGCGCGTAGTTGCCCTCCAGGTTCTGGTCTTCATTGACGGCGGGGTTGAACTCCTCGTCGCTGTACAACCAGTGATCGCGGCCCAGCACCACGCCAGGGCGGCCTTCGTTGAACAGCTTGTAGTCCAGCGCAGCCCACAGGTTGGTGCCAATACGCTTGATCGGGAACTGGTCGTCGTAATGCGTTTCGACGGCTTTGGTCCAGCGACCATTGAGCACCGTCGCGTCGGGATTGGTGCTGAAGCCGAAGAAACTGCGCATCGACCAGGCGCCCAGGGCCAGCAGCACCAGCAGGAACAGCGCGATATAGAGGACGCGGAATGAACGGGTCATGGTCGGCTCCCTCAGAATTGGAAGTAAAGGAACGGCGAGAAACTCTGCGCCGACAATTTCAGGATCGACGCCACGAACAGCAGCAGCACTGCGGCGCGCATGGCGTAGCGTGGCCAGTCGGCGGTCCAGTAGGCCGGTTGCACGGCGGCGTCCTGGCCGACGGTGAAACCTGGCTGATGGATGCTGCCCGGGTTGTCGCCCGGCACGGCCTTGATCAGGCTCGGGTCGGCTGGCTTGGCTTTCTCGGCAGGGCGGTTGCTGTAGAAATCGCGCAGGCCAAAGAACGCCAGTGTTGCGTAGGCCACCACCAGGGTTGCCACTTGCAGGCCGGTGAGGTTGGCGCGGTTGAGTTCCGACAGCGACCACTCGCCAAAGCTGAACATCGCACCGTACATACGGCCGGCGACGTGCAGGTTCTCCGAGCGGAAGATCACCCAGCCCATCACCACCAGCAGGAAAGTGAAGGCCCAGCGCACCACGTTGAAACTGCGCGGCGCGGTGTTGAGGCCGATGGCTTTTTCAATCGCCAGCCACATGCCGTGCCAGGCGCCCCACACGATGTAGGTGATGTTCGCACCGTGCCACAGGCCACCGAGCAGCATGGTCAGGAACAGGTTGCGGTAGGTGGTCAGCGTGCCTTTACGGTTGCCACCCAGGGTGATGTACAGGTAATCGCGCAGCCAGGTGGACAGGCTGATGTGCCAGCGGCGCCAGAACTCGGTGATCGACTGGCTGATGTACGGCTGTTTGAAGTTTTCCATGAAGCGGAAACCCATCATCAAGCCCAGGCCGATGGCCATGTCGCTGTAGCCGGAGAAGTCGAAGTACAGCTGCGCGGTGTAGGCCAGCGCGCCGAGCCAGGCATCGCCAGTGGTGGGGTTTTGCAGGGCGAAGCAATGGTCGGCCACCACCGCCAGGGTGTCGGCGATGAAGACTTTCTTGATGAAACCCTGCATGAACCGCGTGCAGCCCTCGGAGAACTTGTCGAGGGTGTGTGTGCGGTTGTTGAACTGGTCGGCCAGGTCGCGAAAGCGCAGCACCGGGCCGGCAATCAAGTGCGGGAAGATCGCCACGAACGCCGCAAAGTCGATGAGGTTGCGGGTGGCCGGGGTGTCGCCGCGGTACACGTCGATGATGTAGCTGATGGACTCGAAGATGTAGAACGAGATCCCGATCGGCAACAGCACGTGGGTGAGAATGAACGGCTCCAGGCCCGCCGACTTCATCATCACGTTGATGCTGTCGACACCGAAGTTGGCGTATTTGAAGTAGCCGAGAATGCACAGGTCGACCGCCACGCCCAACAGTAGCCAGCGTTGAGCCGGCTTGGTGCGCTCGCCTGCCGCACCGACCTTGAGGCCGATCCAGTAATTCCACAGCGTGACGGCGGCGAACAGCGCCAGGAAGTCCACTCGCCACCAGGCGTAGAACACGTAGCTGGCAATCAGCAGCAGCAGGTTGCGATAGCGTTGCCCGCTCAAATAGTACAAGCCGAGGAAAATCGGCAAGAACAGAAACAGGAACACATTGGACGAGAAAACCATCCCGATCTCTCCATGTTTAACCAACAGTCAAGGGCCAGAGCCCCCCCAAACCCCCCACGCAAATACGCGCAGAGAGCGGTACTACATTCCTACTGACGAAGCCGGCTCAAACTGTGGGAGGGCTTGCCCCCGATGGAGGTGTAACAGCCGCCATCTGTGTTGAATGACACACTGCTATCGGGGGCAAGCCCCCTCCCACATTTCTAACCGTGTTCCGTCAGTTGCCTTTGTTGCCTTTTTCATGCGTCGGGTCGTAGACCTTGGTCAGGTCACCGCCCAATCGGAAAGTCTTGAACGGCTGCATGCCATGCTTGCGCTCGAGCACATCCGGGGCGCAGGTGTAGAGGGTGCAAAAGGGTTCAAGCCAGGCAAATTTCATGTCCTCCTTGAGGTCCTTCATGTCCTGCTCTTTGCCGTTCTGCTTCTCGAAGATTTCCGGGTCTTTGACCCCGGCGAGCACCTTGTCACCCAGGCGTTTCAATGCACCGTTGTTTTCCTGGCGCAGATCCACGCCGTTGACCAGGGCGAAACTGGCGATCATCGACAGCGGCGGCAGCGCGTAGTTGTGGTACGACAGGGCACGTTGCTGGCGCTTCAATTCATTCGGCAGGAAGCCCTGGTCATCGACCTGATTGGCGCCGACCTTGTATTCCTTCACCGCCCAATCAAACAGGTCGCGGCGGTTCACAGCGACGGATGTGGCCATCACCGACCAGGCCGCCCAGTAGGAGTGGTTGTTGGTTTTTTCCAGCGGCAGGTTGTCCCAGTCGCTGACGACCTGATCGGCCATTTTGCTGAACCAGGCTTCGATCAACTGCGACTCCTGCTGGTGGTTGGCCAGCGGGTGCGAGTCGGAGAACTTCAGGCGTACATAGGCCGAAGCCATGCTGCCCAGCGCCCATTTGCGCATGGACTTGCCGGTGTGGTTGAAGTCCTTGGACATCAACGCATCCGCCTTGGCCCAGCTCGTGAGCCAGTTCAAGGTGCATTCCAGCTGCTGCGGACGACCGTCGCGCATGAATTGCATCACGCGCTTGCTGGTGTCTTTTTCCAGCTTGGTGATGTCGGCGGTGCTGTCGCGAAAGGCTTTTTCGGATTGCACATTCAGGGTGGAACGGGCTTTGTCCGAACCTTCGTACTTGCTGCGAAATTGCAGCGAGCCGGTGTACGGCGCCGGCATGGCGTCGCAGTCATTCTTGAAATCGCCGGTCTTGAACGCTTCCACCGGGGCGAAATAACCCTGGGGTGGACGCAGTGGCGCGGCGGCATTCACGGAGCCGGCGAACATCGCCAGGCCCAGTAATGTTGGGATCAATAACTTCTGCATAGGTAACCTCATTGCCCGGTTGAGGCGGTCTGTTGACCACCGGCGGGGAATACGTTGCGTGTGCAAATTTTCGCTTCGACTTTCTGCGCGGCAGCGCCCTTTTCTGGGCCCTGCACTTCCACGGCCAGCAAGTTTTGCGAGGCCCAGTCTTCGTCGGTGCGCAGTTCAAAGGCGAAACGCCCGTCTGTATCGGATGTTTCGGGTTTGTCGATCTTGATGTCCTCGTGGCGCCCGTTCATGTACCAGAGGGTGGCTTGCAGGGTTTTCACCGACGGGTCGGCGAAGCGGATGTCGACCTGATGGCTGCTGTTGCGCAGGTCTTTGTTCGAACTGTTGACCATTAATTCGTTCTTGCCGGGTTTCAACGTGGTGCTGGCGCTCATCTGCGCGGTCTTGCCTTCGCAGCCGTTGTCGAGCAGCGACATCATCTGGCGGTAGATGGTCTCCTGGTCGAGGCGATACAGCGGCGAGAATTCCCAGATCAGGATTTTCGGCGGGGTTTTCTGGAATTCATCGCTGCCCAGGTACTGGATCATCGACCCTTCCAGGCCACCGCCGGGGAAGGCGACGTTGAGGATGTCGGCACCGATTTCCTGTTCAAGGAAGCCGGCGAAATTGTAGTTCTTGCCGCTGTGGCTGGTGCCCACCAGGGTGATCTGCGGGTTGCCGGCATCGCTGAACAGGTCGCCGTCGCCCGCTTCGCCTTTGGGCTCGGTGGTGAATTGGTCCATGTACTGGATCGCATAGCTGGTGCCGCACAGCTGCCCGGCCATGTTGTGCAGGGTGCCGGTCTTGCCCATGCGCCCGGAGCGCTTGGTTTCGAATTCACGCTGGGGGATGCCGGCAAACTCCGGCATTGCACGCACTTTGGCACCGACGATTTTCGCCGTGCGCTGGGCACCGTACGGGGTCCAGTGTTGGTCGCCACGGAAGTAGAAATCGTGGGCGGGCAACTCATCCGGCAGTTGCTCGTTGGTAAGCGGCGACAAGTCCGGCACCACGTAACCCATCTTGGCAAAACGCCCGAGCATGGTTTTGTAATTGCCCAGCGCTTTGTCGAAATCGAAACTGGCTTTCTCTGCGGGGTTGAGCTTGTTGCGGTTCACCAGGCCACGGGTTGGCTGGTAGACCACCACCAGTTCCACGCCTTTGGCCTTGAACGCATCGTGCAGTTGTTGCATGCGCTTGTAGCCGGCGGGGCTGGTGTCGAATTCAGTGCGCAAATCTTCCTGGGTACGGAACAGCCAGTCGCCCTGGGCTTGCACCAGGGTGGTGAAGTTCTGCTGGTAGCGCGTGGTGTAGTTCTTCGCGTCATGGGCGGCCGGGCACAGGCTGCAGCACGGCTCGGCGCTGAACGTAGGCGCTTTCACTTCATCGGCGCGCACGCCCTGGCTGGCCGCCAGCAGGCCGAGGGTCAGACCCGAGAGGCTCAGCAGTTTGATCATGTGTGGGTGCATAAGGGTCATCCTCAGTCCTGCATTTGGGTCTGGCGTTCGACAGGATCGATCAGCACGGCTTTCTGCTGGCGCACCAGCAGGTCGAGAATTTCTTCCTGACGGTCACCCAGCACGCCGTTGAAGCTGATGCCGCTGGATTTGGTCGGCGCCAGCATCGCTACGCGGTACAGCTCGACGCTCAACGGCGAGTCGATGGACAGCGGCCCGCTGCCGTTACCCGCGAGTTCACCGCCGACCACGATCAGCGAGACCTTGGTGTCGAACGGGTCGAGGGCGATGTCGCGGTCGGTGTCGGTCAAATCCTTGATGTGGCCGTACACGCCGGTCAGGCCGTTGGCCATGGCGCTGTTCTCGTACAGGCGAATGTTCACGCTGTTACGGATGCGGATACCGTGGCGACGATTGGCAATCACCTTGTTGCCCCACAGCAGGTTGTCGCCGCTCTCATAGAGGGTGATGCCGTCGGTGTGGTTGCGGTAGATCTCGTTGTCGGCGATCAGGTTGTTCACGCTGTTACGGTCGATCACCAGGCCTGAAAGCTTGTTGTCATAGCTGCGGTTATTGAAGATGAAGCTGTCGTTCACTTCCCGCGAAATGATGATGCCGTGCTTCTTCTTGGTGCCGTAGACGGTGTTGTCCGCGATGATCAGGCCGTGGGAACGGTCGTGCGGGTCAATGCCGTAGACGATGTTGTCTTTGTAGGTGTTGCCCTTGATCACGAAGCCGGTGGTCTCGTAGCAGTAGAAGCCGTACCACATGTCCGAGAATTCGGAATCGATGATCCAGCCGGTCGGCTCGGAGCGCTTGAGCACCTTGGCCATGTTCGGCGTGTACTGGGAAATACTCACCCCGTACGACTTACTGTTGGCGTAACCGAAACTGGCCATCTTGCTGTTGGCGATGTAGGTCTCGGTGCCGCCCCAGGCCAGCAGGAACGGGCGGAATTCCTTGGGCGACTGGAAGGCCGCCGGGCCGTTGGCCTTTTCGTTCCAGCCGGTAATCCGGGTGTCGCGCACAAACAGCTGGCCGTCGTTGATCAGGAACGAACCGGCCTGCTGGGACAGGCGCAGTTCCTGAGTCTTCTTGTCGATTTCGAGGATGCCCTTGCGCCCGACCACGATCGGCAGCTTGGCCAGGAACACACCCGGCGACGTTTCGCTGAGGTACTGCTTGGGCACTTTGCCGAGCAGGTCCTTGAGGTTCATGTAGCCGTCGTCGACAAAGATCGCCTGGGGAATACCGTGTTGGCGCACCACCCATTCGGCCATCTTGTTGTCGCCGCCGATAAAGTCCTTGAGGGCGTCTTCTTGCATCATGCGGCGGATGCTGACTTTGCCGGGTTTGCTGCGCACGATCTTCTTTTCCATCGCCGCAGCGGTGTAGCCCGACAGGTCCGGCAGGGCCGGTTTGGCCATTTCCAGCGGCGCGGTTGGCGGGCTGGAGATGGTGTAGGTTTTGGCCTGTTGCAGTTCTTTGGCGATGGTCGGCGCTTTCACCGCCGCACCGTCGGCAAAGGCCGAAGTGCTGGCCAGCAGCATGGCTGCGACCAGCAGGCTGACCGAGCCTTTGAGGGCTTGAGGGTTCATCGCGCAGGCTCCCATCAGAATTTCCAGATCACGTCGACAAAGGCGCGGTGCATGTACGAGTCGACGCCGCTGCCATAGGCGTCGCCCGGCTTGAACACGCCCGCCCGCAAGCGCACCAGGGCCGACGGTTCGTTGATCGACTGGCTCAGCGCGGCCGGCAGCAAGCCTTTCTTGAAGTATTTGGTGACCACGACGTCCATCTCCTGGCCCAGGTCCTTCTTGCCGTCTTCAAGCGGCAACGAGGTGCTGGAGAGGATTGCGCCGGTCACGTCATCGGTGTTGTTCTGCACGGCATCGATGCCGTTGCTGCCCACCGGCTTGTTACCGTCGACGCGCCAGAACTTGTGGTAGACCAGGCTGGCGTCATAGTCCTCGCGCAGCTGCCAGGAACCGAACAGGCTCATGGACTGCATGTTGTTCATCTCGCCGCGAAACGCCTCGCCGAAGCGGTGCACGCGCGATTGGGTGCCGGTCCAGTTCGAACGGTTGCTTTGCAGACCGTTCTGCTCGTAATTGGCACTGGCGCGCGAGTAAGCCGCGCCGACTTGCCACTGCGGGTCGAGGCGCAGACGGATACCCAGGTCGGTGGCCCAGCCGCTCACGTCCTCGCTGCGCTTGGCTTCTGTCGGGCGGGAGCCGTCGGCGTTCAAGGCGTTGACCGTGTCGCGGTTGCCTTTCATGCCGGTGACGCTGGCCCAGTAGTTGACGGTGTTGGTGTTGCGCCAGTTATAGGCGTCGCTGTTGGCTTCGATACCGAGCCAGGTCATGTCGCCGTTTTCGCGCTTGTCCAACGGGTCGCTGGCCACACCCGGTTCGGCATAGTCGAGCTTGCCGTCGTCATGGGTGTGGTGGCCACGCAGGCCGATCCACTGCCCTGGCGTCCACTGGTAGGCGGCGTCGGCGTAGAAGTGCTTGCGGTCCTTGTCTTTAGGCGACAGTTCTTTCAGGTCGGTGCGGTATTCGCTGAAGCGTTCGGCGGCGCCGACATTGGCCTTGAGCAAGGTGGTGTCGAAGGTCCAGTTCAGCGCTTCGATATTGGTATCGCGCCATTGGCCGTCGTCATTGTTCAGGCGCTGGCGACCGAACTTGAGGAGCTCGCCAGGGTAGGGCGTGAAGCCGCTGTAGCCGACCCAGAACTCGCGCATGGCCAGGTAGTTTTTCTTGGTCTTGCGGTCGTTGTTGCTCGATTGTGAGGCGCTGTCATCGGAGGACTGTTGCAGGGTGTCGGTCTCGATGATGTCGCTCGACGTCACGGCCTGACCCATGGCATAGGCGCTCCACGCGCCGCTTTCGCCATAGACCCATGGGCGCAGGTCGAGGCCGATGCCGTTGACGTCGCCGCCGGGCTTGGTGCCCAGGTCGCGGTCGTCTTCGGACTGGCCGGTGATTTTCACTTCCAGGCCGAAGTTCTTGGCTTCGGTCAGCGCGGCCAGGGTCGGGCATGACCACAGCAGGGCGCAGGTCAGGCCGATGCCGGCCTTGACGAATGGGTTGAGCTTCATAGGGATTCCTCGCCGTCTTCTTCTTGCAGGGCGTGCAGTTGCAGCGTGCTCTGGGCCAGGGTGCCGCGCGTGGCCAGCTCCTGTTGCACCAGGCGTTGGCCTTCGGCGCGTTGCTCTGGCGTCAGTGGGGCTTCGAGCTGCGTGGCCAAGTCGTTGGCCTCTGGCGTGTCCTGGGCTTTAGCCAACTGGCTGAAGACATAGGCGTTCAATGGGTTGGGCTGGGTGCCCTTGCCTTGGGAAAACAATTGGGCGATGGCGAAGTCGGCGCTGTTCTGGCCATTGCGCGCAGCGGTCAGCAAGTGGTCGAGGGCTTTTTGCGAGTAAACCTTGCCCAGGTAGCCACGGCGGTAGATCTGGCCGAGGTAGTAATCGGCGGCGACTTCCTTGCCGACGGCTTTTTCGAAGTGCGCTTCGGCGGCCTTGGCGTCCGCCGGCACCCACTTGCCTTCGTAGTAGAGCTTGCCCAGCAACAGTTCGGCGCGCGGCTGGTCGGCGGCGCGGCCGTTGTCCAGGTACTTCATCATCTGGTCGACATCGCCCAGTTCGGGGAAGTCGTAGAGCAGTTGCGCCAGGCTGACCCAGGAGGCGGGGTAGCCGGGGGCGATTTTTTCCAACAGGGCCTGGGCGGTTTTTTCGTCAGGCTTGCCGAGGGTCGCGTCGCCCAATACACGCGCAACGCTGTCGACGCGCTGGGCAGTGACGGTGCCACGGCTGTAAGCGGCTTCCATCTGCTTGAGGAGTTCGGCCTGTTTTTCCGGTTCGGCTTTTTTCTGGTAGACCGTGGCCAACTCGACGTAGCAGATGTCGGTGGTGTTCAGCGCGGCCTTGCAGATGCGCTCCACATCATCCAGATGCTGGTCGTAGGTGTCCTGGGTGCGATACAGCAGCACCTGGGCCAAACCTGCTTCCGGGTAACCCGCCGCCTGCCACTTGCTGATCTGTTGCTGGGCATTCACGTTGGGAAAGCTGTGCGGGTATTGCAGGTAGAGCATCGCCAGCGGGATCAGGGTGTTGCCTTCACCATTGGCAAAGGCTTTTTTCAGCAGCCCTTCGGCTTCGTGCTGCTCGGCCTCGGTGGCGCCCGGCTTGGCCACCAGCAGCCGACCCAGGCGGGCCTGGGCTCGCGGCGAGGTATCGGCGGCGGCGCGGTAGGTGGCCTCGGCCTGGCGGATTTGCTCGGGGTCGCGGGTGGTCACCTGGATATCCGCCAGGCCGACTTGGGCCTCGCTGTAACCCAGGTCCGCCAACTGCTGGTAATTCTGTTGGGCGGTGACCGTGTCGCCACGTTTGAGGGCTTCGTTGGCCAGGCGCTGGTCGGGCAGGCCGGCGCAACCGGCGAGGCTGACCGCCAGTGCCAATGTGCAGAATGCAGAGGCGAAGTGCGACCCGCTCTGTGTGGGAGCTGGCTTGCCTGCGATGCGGGCAACTCGATCTTTCAGGTGCACCGAGTCGATCCCATCGCGGGCAAGCCCGGCTCCCACAGTGCTCTGTGTTGTGCTTGAAATAGGGTTCACAGGCATGTCCTCGCTTACAGACCGTGAGCCATGGCTTTATCGATCAGCCAGTTCAGCGAAGGGCCACGGTCGCTGGTCACTTCAACCGGGCGGCCGGCGTAGGTGCTGTCCAGCGGCGCATCCGGCTTGATCTGTACGCGGATGTCCGAGGACAGGTCGTCGCTGTTCAGGCTGGCGCTGCTGACGATGGTGCCGGTGCGGACCTGTTCTTCGTCGGCCACCTGGAAGCTCACGGCGGTACCTGGGCGCACGTCGGCGAACTGGCGATAGGTGAAGCGCGCTTCTACATTGGCCAGGCTGCCGCGTGGCACCAGTCGGAAGATCACGTCGCCCTTGCTGGCGTACTGACCGTCGGCGACCAGTTGCTGGGCGACGACGCAATCACACGGGGAGGTCAGGGTGCCGGTCATTTGCTTGCCGAACAGTTCTTCGACCTTGGCCGGTTGCAACTGCTCTTCGTCCAGATGGCCCTTGAGCACATCGAGCATGCTGGTGCTGAACGTCGCCAATGGCGCGCCTTTGGCCGCTACCGAGTCACCTTTGAGCAGGCTTTGTACGGTACCGTCGCGCGGCATGGTTACGTTCATGCCGGGCACGCTGACGAGGCCGGCCTGGGCGTGGCTGACGAAGTACATGCCGTAGACCGACTTGAAGACAAAACCGAACGCGGCGAGGCCGACAATGAAGATCCCGGCGCTGAACACCACGGCGCGCAGGCGACCGAACGCGGTCATGCCGCTGCCGCCATCCTTGACCTTGCGCGCCTTGGTGAAGTTGTCCCGTTGCAGGGTCGCCAACACGTCGCCCATGGTCACGATGTCGCCCGACAAGTGCGAGGTGATCAAGTGGCGCAGCGTGGAAATATCCTGGGCATCGAGGTTCTGGAACTGGCAACCGGTGCGGCCGCTCTGGCGATCGTAGGAGCGAATCTGCAGCTCTACATCCATGGCCAGGCCGAGGTTGTCGATGACGAATTGCAGGCGGCCCTTGTGCACTTCACCCACGGTCAGCGGCTGCGTGGCGGTGAACGCCAGGCCGCCGGCGGACAGGTCGATTACCCGTGCTTCGGTCTGGGTACGGTCGGTGTTGAAGAAGCGCAGCTTGGCCGGGATTTTGACCCGGGCATGTTGGCGCTGGGCTTCGGATTCGTGGACAACGTTGGCGTTTACTTGGCTGTTCATCAGGGCAATTTCCTAGAGTTAATTCAGGCTTGGCTGTCAGACCATCATCAGCAACACGGCGACGAATATGCTGCCGGCGGAGAAGGTCATGGTCCGAGACGACCAGGTGTTGAACCAACGTTGAAAGCTGGCCAAATCGCGGGTCAGTTTGGTGTCCTGGCGGGTCCAGGACTGTTGATCAAGGCGGAAGAACACGTAGATCTTCACCAGCGCGCCCATGATCTGGTTGTAATAGAGAATCACCGGGTACGCCGGGCCGATGGTGTGGCCGGAGCACGACAGCAGCAGGGTCAGGATCAAGCGGGTGATGCCGATCCACAGCAGGTACGCGAGGATGAACGCGCCGCCGTACTTGAAGGTGGCGATGACGGCCACGGTCAGGCCGAGCAGGGACGTCCACATCGACACGCGCTGGTCGAACAGCACCACGCTGGTGAACAGGCCCAGGCGCCGTACGCCCAGGCCGAGCGCGCGGGAGTTCTGGCGCAGGTTGTTGCCGTACCAGCGGAACATCAGCTTGCGGCTGGCCTTGATGAAGCTCTTTTCCGGCGGGTGTTCCACGGTGTTGATCGCGGCGTCCGGCACGTAGAAGGTGTCGTAACCGAGGCGCATCAGGCTGAACCAGCTGGACTTGTCATCCCCGGTCAAAAACTTGAAGCGGCCCAGGCGCCAGTGTTGCAGCGAGTCGCTTTCCACGTCGGCGATAAAGCCCGGGTCGGTGACCACGCTGGCACGGAACACCGACATGCGCCCGGTCATGGTCAGCACGCGCTTGGACAGGGCCATGGAACACATGTTGATGTGGCGCTGGGCGAAGCGCAGTTTGTGCCATTCGCTCATGATGTAGCCGCCGCGCACTTCGCAGAACTCGTTGGTGGTCAGGCCGCCGACATTGCCGAACAGCTGGAACCACGGCACGGTCTTGCGCACTACGCCTTCGGCGAGCACGGTGTCGCCATCGATCACTGCGACCACTGCACGGTCATCCGGCAGGTGGCGGGAGATGGCGCGGAAGCCGTAGGCCAGGCCGTCACGTTTGCCGGTGCCGGCGATGCGGACGAAGTCGAGCTTCACGTGGTCCGGCGGGTTCATGCGCTCCCACAGGCTTTTCACCAGCAGCTCATCGGACATTTCCACCAGCGAGCAGACCACGGTGGTGGGGAAGCCGCATTCGATGGCCTCGCGAATCACCGAGCTGTAGACCTGGGCGGTGGTCAGTGCATCGATACGGAAGCTGGTGACCATCAGGAACACATGGGACGGGTCTGCCGCCTTGCCCAGCTTGCGCACCTTACGCCGCAGGTGTGGGTAGACCACATACAGGAACAGCATGCCGCGAAAGAAATGCGTAGCACCCATCGAGTAGCGCCAGATACCGACGGCGCCAATCAGGAAAATAAAATTCTTCGACTCGGAGTCGAACGTACTCGCCGGCAACAGCAGTGCGAGTCCCATCAGCAGGCTGAGAAAGAACAGCCAGCCGGCCGATTGCAGTAATACATGTTTTAACTTGGACATAAGCGTCATCCGGAAGGGAAGGAGGCTTCAGGCTGCAAGCGCTGGGGATAAAGACACGTGCAGCCCGAAACTTGCCGTCGCTGTTACCAGCAAATACCTTCGGTACGGCCACTTACGCTGGTGGCCTTGGACATGAAGCCCACCAGGTCGACCACTTGCTTGCCGTGCGGTGCGTTATGCGCCAGGGCACGGAATTTCTCGTCACGGTTGCCGAGGATGATCACGTCGGAGTTGTTGATCACCTCATCGAAGTCCGAGTTGAGCAGGGACGACACGTGCGGGATCTTGCCTTCGATGTAGTCCTTGTTCGCACCGTGCACACGGGCGTATTCGACGTTGCTGTCGTAGATGCTCAGGTCGAAGCCCTTGCCGATCAGCATTTCCGCGAGCTCTACCAGTGGGCTTTCGCGCAGGTCGTCAGTGCCGGCCTTGAAGCTCAGGCCCAGCAGGGCGACTTTGCGTTTGTCATGGCCGGCGACGATGTCGAAGGCGTTCTGTACCTGGGACTCGTTGCTGCGCATCAGCGAGTTCAGCAGCGGCGCTTCCACGTCCAGGGCACCGGCGCGGTAGGTCAGGGCACGCACGTCTTTTGGCAGGCACGAGCCGCCGAACGCGAAGCCTGGGCGCATG
This sequence comes from Pseudomonas sp. M5A4_2d, assembly GCF_053345295.1. Classification (NCBI taxonomy): domain Bacteria; kingdom Pseudomonadati; phylum Pseudomonadota; class Gammaproteobacteria; order Pseudomonadales; family Pseudomonadaceae; genus Pseudomonas; species Pseudomonas sp. M5A4_2d. The sequence goes on from NZ_JBKEZW010000012.1 coordinate 84,147, forward strand.
TAGTACTGGGACAGGTTGAGGGTCTTGTCCTGGCACACCACTTCCATCACTTCACGGCCATCGACGCCAACGGCCTTGGCGATGTTGCCGATCTCGTTGGCGAAGGTGACTTTGGTGGCGTGCCACACGTTGCAGGTGTACTTGATCATTTCGGCGACGGCGATGTCCTTGCGGATGATCGGCGCGTCGAGTTCTTCGTACAGCGACTGCAGGACATCGCCGGAGGCTTTGTCGAACTCGCCGATGACCGTCATCGGCGGCAGGTCGTAGTCGGCGATGGCAGTGGATTCGCGCAGGAATTCCGGGTTGACCGCGACACCGAAGTCGACGCCGGCTTTTTTGCCGGAGCAGTCTTCGAGGATCGGGATGACAACGTTGGCCACAGTGCCCGGCAATACGGTACTGCGCACCACGATGGTGTGGCGGGTGGTCTTGTCACGCAGGACAAAACCGATCTCGCGGCATACCGATTCGATGTAGTTGAGTTCCAGATCGCCGTTTTTCTTGCTCGGCGTGCCGACGCAAATCATCGAGAGGTCGGTATCGCGGATGGCGTCGGCGAAGTTGGTCGTGCCGCGCAGTCGACCGTTTGCAATGCCTTGGCTCAACAGTTCGCCCAAACCCGGTTCAACGATGGGCGATTTGCCGGCATTGATCAGGTCGATCTTATCCTTGGAGATGTCTACACCGACCACTTCATGGCCACGGGCAGACAGGCAACCGGCACAGACTGCGCCGACGTAACCTAGACCAAATATGCTGATGCGCATCGCATTTACCTCTTTGTCATTGAAGACGATATTAATCATGCCAATTAGATGGCCGGAGTTCATGTTTGCAAGCGTCACTGATGCCACGAAAGTTGGGCGAATAGACGCCGACTTGCCGTGTATAGGCATGTTAAATAACGAGTGACTCATCATTGCACTCAAGTTGTGCGAAACGTGGCCTTGTTATTGGAGCCTGCCCTGAAATGCAGCCAGCCTTCTTCGGAGAAGGGCCTGGCGCCAGTGCCGCAGAGCCTTGATAGAGGCTTTAAGCCTTTAATTATCAATGCCTTGGGTTGTCTCACTGACCCATTAGGGGAGGTTGAGCCTTGGCCTTATAGTTCGTGGCAATTCTTCCTTGTCGCCGCTATTAACTAATCGGTTGGTAATATGACCCCTGAGTCAAAGTTAAATATGACAACTTTGCTACTTCCGTTGGTCGCCATGTAAGTCATCTCTTACAGCAACAGAGAATTTCGTTACCGGTGGTATGAGCGGTGCATCAGGATGAAGTTCCTGGCCGCTCATCCTGTTTCCAGAAATTTCTTGAAATATTAGAAAAGATGGCACTGGCATTACAGTGATAGCACTTGCTACTTGGGCGAGTCGTAATAGGGAGTTGGTGAGGCAGGATAGTTTTGTGCCACTACCGTTTGAAAAAAACGGTGCCACTACGAAAAAAAATTTGAAATGTCGAGTGAAAGATTTGTTAGGGATGTGTCTTTGTGTTTTTTGACGTCAAATAAATGACGATTCTGGGCTTGGAATGCAAACAAAAATGTGGGAGCTGGCTTGCCTGCGATGGCGCAATTTCAGTCAGCGAACAGTCGACTGATACTCCGCTATCGCAGGCAAGCCAGCTCCCACATTAGAGTGTTAGCGTTTGTGAGGGCTGAGCAAGGCCTTATTCCGGTGCATGATCGCGCAAAAACACCAAATTGTCCGGCTTGGACTGCTCTGCGTTGAAGCGATAACCCTGCACATCAAACTGCTTGAGCTTGGCCGGGTCGTTGATGCGCTCTTCGATCACAAAGCGGCTCATCATGCCCCGCGCTTTCTTGGCGTAGAAGCTGATGATCTTGTACTGACCGTTCTTCAGGTCCTTGAATTCGGTGTTGATGATCCGCGCGTTCAGGGCTGTGCGCTTGACGGCCGAGAAGTATTCGTTGGAGGCCAGGTTGAGCAGCAAATCATCGCCTTGTTCGGCCAGTGCTTCATTCAACCACTCGCTGATGCGCGTGCCCCAGAACGCGTAGAGGTCCTTGCCACGGGCGTTGGCCAGTTTGGTGCCCATCTCCAGGCGGTACGGCATCATCAGGTCCAGCGGGCGCAGCAGGCCATACAGGCCCGAGAGCATGCGCAGGTGGTCCTGGGCGTAGCTGAAGTCGGCGTCGCTGAAGGTTTCGGCGTTGAGGCCGGTGTAGACGTCGCCCTTGAATGCCAGCAGGGCCTGCTTGGCATTGGCCGGGGTGAAAGCGGGCGTCCAGCTGCCGAAGCGGGCGGCGTTGAGGCCACCGATTTTATCGGAGACGTGCATCAACTCGCTGATTTGCGCCGGGCTGAGTTCGCGCAGTTGTTCGATCAGCTCCTGGGAGTGGTCGAGGTACTGCGGCTGGGTGAAGCGCGGGGTGGCCGGCTTTGACTCGAAATCGAGGGTTTTGGCGGGGGAAATCACCATCAGCATGAAATCGTCTCCTTTATTCGTGGCGTGTCGCGTGGGCGGGATTCTAGGGGGTTGGGGGGTTAGACTCCACCTATGATGGTGATAGGGCGCTGCTTTGTCGTTGGTGTACACGGGTTACCCACGGATTCAAGCCTGCGTTCAGCCATCGTGGTTAACGGGGCCTGTCAGATCAAGATCAAAAGCAGAGCACGGCGGCCTGGTAGCCGATCTGAGTGGTAGAGGCGAAAGCAGGGCGAAAGCAGATCAAAAACAGGGCTGCTTTTCTGTGGGAGCTGGCTTGTCGGACCGCCGAACCGCTGCGATGCAGACACCTCGGTACATCAGGCATACCCAATTGATGCCATCGCAGCGGTTCGGCGGTCCGACAAGCCAGCTCCCACATTGACCGAGTACAGCCTGAAGAGCCGCACACCCTCTGCCTGATGTAGCGAGTTCCAAATGTGGGAGCGGCGGTGCGACGATTCGACTTGCTCGCGAATACGCTGGGTCAGTCACCAGATGCATCAACTGACACGCTGCTATCGGGAGCGAGCCCCTTCCCACATTTAACCGAGTTCAGCTTCCAGGATCAGGTCGGCTGTCAGGCATCCTCGGCGTTGCTTTTGATCTACACCACTCAGGTCGGCAACCAGGGCGCCGTGCACTGCTTTTGATCTTAGGCGGCTCGATCCGTACAGGCTCTATCAAACGTGACCCGCTGTAAGCCCGGAACCCTGAGTGGCCGTTACCCAAACAACGGATATACACACCAACCCAGTAGCTCCCCCAGGTGATCGGCTATAGTGCCCGACAACTCTGGAAAGGGAGACCCTGTGTGCGAATTGCGTTTTTACTGTCGGCTTGTTTGCTGTGCTTGGGCGCCCAGGCGGCGCCGGTGGATGTGGCAAGCCTGGACCGTGGTGTCTGGCCGGAGAAGCTAAGCAGCCCCGCGCTGTTCGACGTCGCCTCACGCGCCGAAATCCTGATGTTCGCCCATAGTTTGATCGCCAGCGAAGCCCAGGACGAAGTCGTGCTCAAACAGCGCCTGGGCCTGAAGATCATCAACCTGGCCGCCATTGACGACCTGCGCCGGCAACTCTGGCAGCGCCTGCTGGAGAACTACACCTTTGCCGAGCAAAGCTGCGAAGAAGATGCCTCGTTCTGCTACCTGGTGGAAAGCATGGACGACCTGCGCGAACAGGCCGGCAAGTTCCAGGTCAGTGACAACTCTTTCTATATAGGCTGGGCCAACCCCAGCCACAATTTCCACGAGCGCTACCTCGACGAACTGCTGCGCAAAGCCGCGTTGTTCCCGCAGATCAGCAGTGAAGTCGCGCGTTTTGGCGACCACGAACGCAATGGCGACGAATTCAACGACCGCATGTTCCTGCTGACCTTCGACGGCGGCCCGGCACCCGTCAGCGGCAATACTGACTGGCTCACTGACTACCTGCGCAAGCAGAAGCTCAACGCCACCTTCTTCGTCCTCGGCAGCAGTTTGCAAACCCGCGTGGAGCGCAGTTCGGCCGCTGACGTACAAGCGCTGTACCAGGGGCAGTGCGTGGGCACCCAGGGCTGGCAGTATCGCTCCCACAGTCATTGGGTCGAGTGGCAAGGCTCGATCACGCGCAGTGCATCGCTGGCACAGAACCTGATGCCGGAAAACTACGTGCCGCTGTTTCGCCCGCCGTACGGCCAGCGTCGCGCCGACAGCCAGGGCTTCTTCCAGTCCCAGGGTTTGCAGGTGGCACTGTGGGATATCGATTCCCAGGACGAGCCGGGCAAACTCAAGGCCGATGAGGCGGCGCAACGGGTATTGACGTTGATGTTGCTGTGGCGCAAAGGGGTAATTGTGTTTCACGACACTCAGGACAAGGCGCGGGTCGCATTACCGATGTTGCTACAGGCCACGGCGCAAAGCGGATTGGGTTGGCAGGACTGCCGGGAGGCGTTTCGCTGAAAAAGATGAAGTGCCCGGCCCTGTTGGGGATAAGGCTTTTTCGGGGTAATTTTGTGCGACATTTCGATGCAGGCGGACTTCCGACTTTAACGGGGTCCATGGCACTCGGCTAGTGCTATTCGTCATCCTGAAAAATAAACTTCAGAAAAGTGTCAAAGTGCTTTTTCCTGTCATCGTTTTTGCGGTATTACGAAGTCAGATCGCCGAAACCTGCAACACAGGTGGCGTCTTCCAAGACTCCTCATGTGGGCACTGCACTTGACGTCACTGCGGTGCAGTCGGTGGTCGAATCGAGGCGCAGCACTGTTGTGGTATTGCGTCGACTGGCTCCCACAAAGGTGACCGAGTATGGATGATCATGGACGTAACCCTTCTTCCGACCAGCCAATCCTTTATGTGCTTGATACCAACGTACTGATTCACGATCCAAACGCACTGCTTAACTTCGAAGAACACCACGTCGCTATCCCGATGATCGTGCTTGAGGAGCTCGACAAACTCAAAAGCGGGCACCACAGCGTTGCCGCCGAGTGCCGCCAGGCCATTCGCCTGATCGACAAGACCCTGGGTGAAGCCTCACCCGAGGACGTTGAAGTCGGCGTGCCTATCCAGCGCGGAAAAAGCGGGCCCAAGGGCTTGCTGTCGATTCTGATGAACAAGCGCAGCGAGCCCAACAGCCTGCTGCCGGAGAATCTGAACGACAACAAAATCATCAACCAATTGATCGACCTGCACGCGCGTGACAAGGACTTGCGCCTGGTGCTGGTGACCAAAGACATCAATATGCGCCTCAAGGCACGAGCATGTGGGATCGCTGCCGAGGACTACAGTACCGACCAACTGGTCGACGACGTGTCGATGCTGTCCCGTGGTTATCACACGATGACCGGCTCGTTCTGGGACCGCGTCAGCAAAGTCGAAACCCGTCAGGACCATGGCCGCACCTGGCACCAGGTACAGCTGACCGACAACCTGCCGGCCGTGCATATCAATGAGTTCATCATCGACGAACAGGGTTTTGTGGGCTGGATCAAAGAGATCCAGGTCGACAAGCTGCTGATCCTCGACCTGCATCAGGAACCCCTGTTGCACCAGGAAGCCTGGGGCCTGAAACCGCGTGACATCTACCAGAGCCTGGCGCTGTATGCGCTGCTCGACCCGGATATCCACCTGGTCAACCTGACCGGGGCTGCAGGCTCGGGTAAAACCATCCTCGCCCTGGCGGCCGCCATCGAGCAGACCATGGTGACCAAGCGCTATCGCCGCATCATTGCCACCCGCAGCGTGCAGGGCCTGGACCAGGAAATCGGTTTCCTGCCCGGCACCGAGGCGGAAAAAATGGAGCCGTGGCTGGGGGCGATCACCGACAACCTCGAAGCCTTGCACATGGATGACGAAAACACCCATGGCAGCGTCGATTACATCCTCAGCAAAGTGCCGTTGCAGTTCAAATCCCTCAACTACATCCGAGGTCGCAGCTTCCAGCAAAGCCTGATTTTGATCGATGAATGCCAGAACCTGACGCCGCACCAGATGAAAACCATCATCACCCGTGCCGGCGCCGGTTCCAAAGTGGTGTGCCTGGGCAACCTGGCACAGATCGACACCCCTTACCTGTCCGCGACCAGCTCCGGGCTGACTTACCTGACGGAACGCTTCAAAGACTTCCCGAACGGCGTGCACATTGCGCTGCAAGGGGTGCCTCGCTCGATTCTGGCTGAATACGCCGAGTCCCATCTGTAAAACACGCCGATGTCGTAGTTGGTGGCTAAATGCCACGAACCACCCCGGATTTCTCACGAAATCCGGGGTTTTTGTTGTGGGCGACATTTGTCTTCGTTAATGCGTCCAGGGTGCTTGTAGTCTTTGTAATTATTTTGTTACATTTTTTGCCGCCGCAAAAACAAAAACAACGCTGTGTGACTCCCGTCGAAACACCACCTCATTGATTCGACGACGTTTTGAGAACCCCTTCGGGTTTTCCGCGTGACCCTGCCTATTACAAAAAGCCCGATACATCGCTCATTGACGACGCACATATCCAAAGGGAAAGGAATAATGGACGTAGCAGGTAATGGCTTCACTTTGTTTCATCGCAAGCGCAGCACCGGTTCCAAATCAATCCCCCTCACGCCCATCGCACTCGGGCTGGCCTTATGGCTGGGTCAGGGCTCAATGGCCTGGGCGGATGACAGCAACCCCTATACGGCTCAGGTGCTGGAGTCGGCCTTCAGGAAAGCCGTTGCATCGTTTGGCCCCAACACGGATGTCTACAAGAACCTGCGGTTTGCTTACGCAGACATTGTCGACCTCGCGGCCAAGGACTTTGCCGCCCAGTCGGGCAAGTTCGATTCGCCCCTCAAGCAATACTACGAACTGCAGCCTGAAAACCTGACCATCGGCGCCATGCTCGGCGATACCAAGCGTCCGCTGGACTATGCCTCGCGCCTGGATTACTACCGTAGCCGACTGTTCAGCAACAGTGGCCGCTATACCACCAATATTCTGGATTTTTCCAAGGCCATCCTCGCGAACCTGCCGGCTGCCAAGCCCTATACCTATGTTGAACCGGGCGTCAGCAGCAACCTGAATGGGCAACTGAATGCAGGCCAATCCTGGGCGGGCGCCACGCGTGACTGGAGCGCCAACGCCCAAACCTGGAAGACCCCGGAAGCCCAGGTCAACTCCGGCCTGGACCGCACCAACGCGTATTACGCCTATGCCCTGGGCATGACCGGCAAGGGCGTGAATGTGGGTGTGCTCGACTCGGGCATCCTCACCAAACACTTCGAGTTCCAGGGCAAAAATGCCCAGGGCCAGGACCGGGTGCAAGCGGTGACGTCCACCGGCGAGTATTACGCCACCCACCCGCGCTACCTCCACGACACCCCGGACGGTGAGTTTCAAAAGGGCGAGCACTTCAGTATTTCCGGTGAGTACGACCCGATCATCAATGACGGTCACGGCACGGAAATGTCCGGCGTACTGGGTGCCAGTCGCAACGGCACCGGCATGCATGGCATTGCCTTTGATGCGAATATTTTTGTCGCCAATACCGGCGGCACCGACGACAACCGTTTCCAGGGCTCCAACGACCTCGACTACAACGCGTTCATGGCCAGCTACAACGCCCTGGCGGCGAAGAACGTGTCGATCGTCAACCAGAGCTGGGGGCAAAATTCGCGCAACGACGTGGAGAACCACTTCGGTAATGTCGGCGACAGTGCGGCCGACAACTTGCGCGACATGACCGCCGCCTATCGCCCGTTCTGGGACAAGGCCCACGCCGGGCAGAAAACCTGGCTGGATGCCATGGCGGACGCCGCACGGCAAAACACTTTTATCCAGATCATCTCGGCGGGCAACGACAGCCACGGTGCCAACCCGGACACCAACGCCAACCTGCCGTTTTTCAAGCCGGACATCGAAGCAAAATTCCTCTCGATCACCGGTTACGACGAAACCAGCGCCCAGGTGTATAACCGCTGCGGCACTTCGAAGTGGTGGTGTGTGATGGGGGTTTCGGGCATTCCGTCCACCGGGCCGGAAGGCGAAATCATCCCGAATGCCAACGGTACGTCCGCCGCCGCACCGAGTGTTTCCGGGGCGTTGGCCCTGGTGATTCAGCGCTTCCCTTACATGACCGCCAGCCAGGCGCGGGATGTGTTGCTGACCACCTCCAGCCTGCAAGCGCCGGATGGACCGGACACGCCTGTCGGTAACCTGACGGGTGGGCGCACCTACGACAACCTGCAACCGGTGCACGATGCCGCGCCAGGCACGCCGCAAGTACCGGGTGTGGTCAGTGGCTGGGGCTTGCCCAACCTGCAAAAAGCCATGCAGGGGCCGGGGCAGTTCCTCGGTTCGGTGGCGGTAGCATTGCCCACCGGTACGCGTGATATCTGGGCTAACCCGATTTCCGATGAGGCGATTCGCGCCCGTCGTGTAGAAGACGCCACCGAACAGGCAACGTGGGCGGCGACCAAACAGCAAAAAGGCTGGCTGAACGGGCTGCCTGCCATTGCCTCGGCGGATGACCAGTTTGAATACGAAATCGGCCACGCCCGGGAACAGGCGACGCTGGCACGCGGTAAGGATTTGCTCACTGGCACGACCTATGTCGGCAGCCTGGCCAAGTCCGGGGACGGCGAATTGGTGCTGGAAGGCCAGAACACCTATTCGGGCAGCACGTGGGTACGCGGCGGCAAGCTGTCGGTCGACGGCTCGTTGACCTCGACCGTGACGGTGGATGGCAGCGCCGTGGGTACGGTGAACGCGGATAACGGTGTGCCGACCACCCTGGGCGGCACACTGGCCGGTAACGGCAGCGTGGGAGCCTTGACCGTGAACAATGGCGGCCGCGTGGCGCCGGGTCATTCGATCGGCACGCTGCACACCGGTAACGTCACCTTCAACCCGGGTTCGGTGTATGCCGTGGAGGTCGGCCCGAACGGGCAGAGCGACCAGATCCAGAGCAGCGGCGTCGCCACGCTCAATGGCGGTGTTGTCACCGTGTCCCTGGAAAACAGCCCCAACCTGCTGTCCGCCACCGAAGCCCGTAGCCTGCTGGGCCAGCAGTTCAACATCCTCAGCGCCAGCCAGGGCATCAACGGCCAGTTTGCGGCGATTACGCCCAACTACCTGTTTATCGGCACTCAACTGAACTACCAGCCGAACCAACTGAGCCTGGCGGTGGAACGCAACCAGACGAGTTTTGCCAGCGTCGCGCAAACCCGCAACGAACGTGCCGTGGCAACCGTGGCCGATACATTGGGCAGCGGCAGCCCTGTGTATGAAAGCCTCCTGGCCTCGGACTCCGCCGCCCAGGCGCAGGCCGCGTTCAAGCAGCTGTCGGGGCAACTGCACTCGGATGTGGCGGCGGCGCAAATGGCCGACAGCCGTTACCTTCGCGAAGCGGTCAACGGTCGTCTGCAACAGGCCCAGGCGCTGGATTCCAGTGCGCAAATCCAGACCAGCGATAACGGTGGCTGGGTGCAACTGCTGGGGGGTCGCAATAACGTCAGCGGCGACAACAACGCCAGCGGCTACTCCTCGTCCACCAGCGGTGTGCTGCTGGGGCTGGACACGGACGTCGGCGACGGCTGGCGTGTAGGCGCGGCGACCGGCTACACCCAGAGTCATCTCAATGGCGAGTCGGCTTCGGCGGACAGTGACAACTATCACCTGTCGATCTACGGCGGTAAGCGCTTCGACGCCATCGCCCTGCGCTTGGGTGGCGCCACCACCTGGCATCGCCTGGACACCTCGCGGCGTGTGGCTTACGCCAACCAGTCGGACTATGACAAAGCCGACTACAACGCTCGCACGGATCAAGTGTTTGCCGAGATCGGTTACACCCAGTGGAACCTGTTCGAACCCTTCGCCAACCTGACGTACCTGAATTACCAGAGCGATTCGTTCAAGGAGAAGGGCGGCGCCGCAGCCTTGCACGCCAGCAAGCAAAGCCAGGACGCCACGCTGTCGACCCTGGGCCTGCGCGCGCATACCCAATTGGCGGTCAGCTCGACGTCGGCAGTGACGTTGCGCGGGGAGCTGGGTTGGGAGCATCAGTTCGGTGATACCGATCGCGATGCCTCGCTGAAGTTTACCGGCAGTGACACCGCCTTTGCCGTCAACAGTGTGCCCGTGGCCCGTGATGGCGCGGTGATCAAGGCCAGTGCGGAAATGGCGTTGACCAAAGACACGCTGGTGTCCTTGAACTACAGCGGTTTGCTGTCCAACCGGGGTAACAACAACGGGATCAATGCCGGATTTACGTTCCGCTTCTAATCCCGCGTTGTTGGTTATGAGGGGCGCACTGAGCAATCAGTGCGCCCCTTTTTTGATGGGATAAACAGCCCTGCGCAAAATTGACTCACAGGTTTACAATTGCCGCTCCTGATCAGGAGTATCCCTGTGCTGACTCATCTCGATTCCCAAGGTCGCGCCCATATGGTCGACGTCACCGACAAAGCCGTGACGTTCCGCGAGGCCGTGGCCGAAGCGCGGGTGCGCATGCTGCCCGACACCCTGAAAATGATTGTCGACGGCGCCCACCCCAAGGGCGACGTGTTTGCCGTGGCCCGTATTGCCGGGATCCAGGCCGCTAAAAAAACCAGTGATCTGATCCCGCTGTGCCACCCGCTGATGCTCACGGGCGTCAAGGTCGAGTTGAGCGCCGATGGCGTCGACGCCGTGCATATCCTCGCGCGTTGCAAACTCAGCGGCCAGACCGGCGTGGAGATGGAAGCGCTGACGGCCGCCAGTGTCGCAGCGCTGACGATCTACGACATGTGCAAGGCCGTGGACCGTGGCATGACCATCGAAAGTATTCGCCTGCTGGAAAAGCTCGGCGGTAAAAGCGGGCATTTCAAGGCGGACCAGGCATGAGCATCAACGTACTGTTTTTTGCGCGCTACGCCGAGGCGGTGGGTTTCGATTCACTGGAGATGGAGGGCGATTTCGCCACTGTCGATGCTGTGCGTCTTGCGCTGGCCGGTGACCCGGAGTTTGCCGTGCTCAACGAACCCAGCCTGATGTGCGCGCGTAACGAAGAGCTTTGTTCGTTGGACGAGCCACTGAACGATGGTGATGAAGTCGCGTTTTTCCCGCCGGTGACCGGAGGCTGACCATGGCCATTCGGGTGCAGGCTGAAGCGTTTGATCCGGGTTTCGAAGTCAACGCGATGCATGCGGCCAATGTCGGCGTGGGCGCGGTGGTGAGTTTTGTCGGCTATGTGCGCGATTTCAATGACGGCCGCGACGTGTCGGGCATGTTCCTTGAGCACTATCCCGGGATGACCGAAAAAGCCCTGGCCAAGATCACGGTGGAAGCCGAACAACGTTGGCCGTTGCTCAAGCTGGAAGTGCTGCACCGCATCGGCGCGCTGGAGCCGGGCGAGCCCATCGTTTTTGTTGCGGCAGCCAGTGCGCATCGCCAGGCCGCGTTTGATGCCTGTGCGTTTGTGATGGACTACCTGAAGACCCGCGCGCCGTTCTGGAAGAAAGAACACACGCCTGAAGGGCCACGCTGGGTGGAAGGGCGGGGCAGCGATCACGCGGCGGCGGATCGCTGGAAGTAAACAGCTGACTAACTGTGTGTGGAGATCCAAATGTGGGAGCGGGCTTGCTCGCGAAAGCGGTGTCTCAGTCAGTACATCTTTAACTGACAGACCGCATTCGCGAGCAAGCCCGCTTCCACATTTTTAATCGCATTCCGGCTTACGGGCGTTTGCGTTCCACAGCCCGCAGCAAATGCGTCGGCGGCGTCTCGCAACTGATCTTGCGACCCAGCAACGTCTCGATCGACGGCAGCTGGTACGAGTCATCTTCCCCGGCAAAGCTGATCGATACACCCGCAGCGCCTGCACGGCCGGTACGGCCAATGCGGTGCACGTAGTCGTCCGGCACTTCCGGCAGGGTGAAGTTGATCACATGGCTGATGCCATCAATGTGAATTCCGCGCCCGGCAACGTCAGTGGCCACCAGCACGCGAATCTTGCCTTCGCGGAAGCCTTCCAGGGTCTTGATGCGCTTGTGTTGCGGCACATCGCCAGACAGTTGCGCAGCGTTGACGCCATCGCGTACCAGGCGTTCTTCGATGCGGCGCACTTCGTCCTTGCGGTTGGCGAACACCATCACGCGTTCCCAACCATTGTCGTTGATCAGGTTGTAGAGCAGCTTGTACTTGTCGGCGCCGGCGACGGCGTAGATGTGCTGTTCGACGTTTTCGCTGGCGACGTTCAGCGCTTCGATCTCGACGATGGACGGGTCGGTGGTCCACTGCTTGGCGAGGTTCATCACGTCTTCGGTGAAGGTCGCGGAGAACAGCAGGGTCTGGCGCTCGTTTTTCGGCGGGGTCTGGCGAATGATCTGACGTACTTGCGGGATAAAACCCATGTCGAGCATGCGGTCGGCTTCGTCCAGCACCATTACTTCGACCATGTCCAAATGCACGTCGCCGCGCTGGTTGAAGTCGAGCAGGCGGCCCGGGGTGGCGACCAGGATGTCGCAGTGACGGGCTTCGAGGTGCTTGAGTTGCTTGTCGAAGTCCATGCCGCCGACGAACGTCATGACGTTGAGGCCGGTGTACTTGGTCAGGTCGGCGGCGTCCTTGGCGATCTGCACCACCAGCTCCCGGGTCGGGGCGATGATCAGTGCGCGTGGCTCACCCATGTAGCGTTCTTTGGGCGGCGGCGTTTGCAGCAGCTGGGTGATGATCGAAATCAGGAACGCGGCGGTCTTGCCGGTGCCGGTTTGCGCGCGACCAATGGCATCTTTGCCGGCGAGGGTGAAACCCAGCACCTGCGCCTGGATCGGCGTGCAGTACGGGAACCCCAGGTCCTGGATGGCGTGCATCAGTTCCGGGGCCAGTTTGAAATCGTGGAAGCGGGTTTTGCCTTCCTGGGGCTCGACGGCGAAGTCTTCGAGTTTCCACGGGGTCACGGGCGGTTTTGGTGCGCGTTCGCGGCGTGGTGCTTTCGGCGCCGGCGCCGGCGCTGGGGCGGCCTCAGCAGGCAGTACCTGTTCAGGTGGCGTCACCGGCGGTTTCTTCGGCGAGGCGACAGGTGCGGTCCGGCCTGGCTGTTGACCGTCATTGCGGCTGTCGGAGGAGGGGACAGGAGCACTGGGAACAGGCGCGAACGGCTCAGCCTCGCTTTTGCCGAACATCTTCTTAAGTGCTTTGAGCACGGTGATCTCATTAATTGGTTAAGGAATGTACGCCGGCCAGTGTAATGCAAGAAACGGGCGCGGCGTAGTGCGTCTGTCATACGGCTACATAAACGCTGGGTTTCAGCCCAGGCGTGCGGTCAACCAGGCACCGATATCGCGTATCTCTTCAGGTAACACTTCGTGACCCATTGGGTATTCCTGCCATGTCACGGTGACACCACGGCTCTTCAAGTGCTCGTAGGCGCTTCGGCCCATGGCGTTTTGCACCACGTCGTCGTACTGACCGTGCAGGCAGAGGGCAGGCGTGCGCTGTTGGCTCGCAGACAATTCCAGCTCGTCACCAAAGGTTGGTGCATAAGTAGAGAGGGCAATCACGCCGCCCAAGGGCCCCTGCCATTTAAGAAAGGCGGTGTGGAAGACCACGGCGCCACCTTGGGAAAATCCGGCGAGGAAAATCCGCGAGGCGTCTATCCCGGTTCTTTTTTGATCTTCGATCAAGTCCGTGACCATTTTGGTCGACGCTTCCAGCTCTTCCAGACTGATGGAACGGGCTGGGCTCATGGCCTTGATGTCGTACCAACTGGGCATCTCATAGCCGCCATTGATGGTCACCGGGCGGGTCGGCGCCTGGGGCAATACAAAGCGCGTGGACAGCAAGTTTTCCTGCAGCGCCTCGGCCACCGGCAGGAAGTCGTAGCGATCGGCACCCAGGCCATGCAACCAGATTACGCAGGCGTCTGCGGGCTTGGCGGGCTGAAGAATCAAGGGTTCGGTCATGTCTGCTCCATATATGTGCGTGCGCTCCGATTGGGTGCGTCGGAACGGTGCGCGACGGGTTGATCTGTTAAGAGAATGTCGCAAGGTTGAATCTTTTTCTATTGACCATGGGCTGAAACGACTCAGCCTCCACTCTGGTACGCGCCTTGCTATGTGTAGGTCGATGTCAGAACTATCTTAGGACGGTAACACTATCAGTGACTGCCGCTTGTGGGATAGCAACTGGAATTACCGCGACAACTTCATGCCGCTTGACCCCAAAAAAAGCCAACACGGGTCGATATCGCCTCATAAGGGTGCGCTGAGGTTGGAGCTCCGACACAACAAGAGCAACTGGAGGTTTGAATGAAGGTATTGAAATCCACCCTGGCCATCGTAACCGCGGCCGCTGTACTGGGTGTCAGTGGTTTCGCCCAAGCCGGCGCCACCCTGGACGCCGTGCAGAAGAAAGGCTTTGTGCAATGTGGCGTGAGTGACGGCCTGCCGGGTTTCTCGGTACCGGATGCCAGCGGCAAGATCCTCGGGATCGATGCTGACGTTTGCCGCGCTGTGGCTGCCGCCGTTTTCGGTGACGCAACCAAGGTCAAATTCAGCCAGTTGAACGCCAAGGAGCGTTTCACCGCGCTTCAGTCCGGCGAAGTCGACATCCTGTCGCGCAACACCACCATGACCAGCTCCCGCGATGCAGGCATGGGCCTCAAGTTTCCGGGCTTCATCACCTACTACGACGGTGTTGGCTTCCTGGTTAACAACAAGCTGGGCGTGAAAAGTGCCAAGGAACTGGACGGTGCAACCATCTGCATCCAGGCCGGTACCACCACCGAGCTGAACGTTTCCGACTACTTCCGCGCCAACAACCTCAAGTACACCCCGATCACCTTCGACACCTCCGATGAAAGCGCCAAGTCGCTGGAATCCGGTCGTTGCGACGTGCTGACTTCCGACAAGTCGCAACTCTACGCACAGCGCAGCAAGTTGGCCTCGCCGAAAGACTACGTGGTGCTGCCGGAAACCATTTCCAAAGAGCCGCTGGGCCCGGTCGTACGTAATGGCGACGACGAGTGGCTGGCCATCGTGCGCTGGGTTGGCTACGCCATGCTCAACGCTGAAGAAGCCGGTATCACGTCGAAGAACGTTGAAGCTGAAGCCAAGTCCACCAAGAACCCGGACGTTGCACGCCTGCTGGGTGCTGACGGCGAATACGGCAAAGACTTGAAAGTGAAAAAAGATTGGGTCGTGCAGATCGTCAAGCAGGTCGGTAACTACGGTGAAGTGTTCGAGAAAAACCTCGGCAAGAGCACACCACTGGAAATCGACCGCGGCATGAACGCACTGTGGAACAACGGTGGCATTCAATACGCACCCCCTGTGCGCTGATAGCTGATGGTTCTGTCACCCGGTGGGCCAACCACCGGGTGATGTTCTGTTCCATTCTTTCCGGGGCACTTCATGCAAAATCAAATCGGCGCACCAAAGCAGAAGCTCAGCTTCAGCGATCCAAAAGTGCGTGCGTGGCTCTTCCAGATCATCACGATTGTGGCGGTGGTCTCGCTGGGCTGGTACCTCTTCAACAATACGCAAACCAACCTTCAACACCGTGGCATTACCTCGGGTTTCGACTTTCTTGAGCGCAGTGCCGGCTTCGGCATCGCGCAGCATTTGATCGACTACACCGAATCGGACAGCTATGCCCGAGTCTTTGTGATCGGCTTGCTCAACACCTTGCTGGTGACCGTGATCGGTGTGGTCCTGGCGACCCTGCTCGGCTTCATCATCGGCGTGGCGCGCTTGTCGCCCAACTGGATGATCAACAAACTGGCGACGGTGTACGTGGAAGTGTTCCGCAACATCCCGCCACTGCTGCAGATCCTGTTCTGGTACTTCGCGGTGTTCCTGACCATGCCGGGGCCGCGCAACAGCCATAACTTCGCGGACACCTTCTTTGTCAGCAGCCGTGGTCTGAACATGCCGGCAGCGATTGCCGCCGATGGGTTCTGGCCGTTTGTGATCAGCGTTGTCGTCGCGATCGTGGCAATCGTGCTGATGGCCCGCTGGGCCAACAAGCGCTTTGAAGCGACCGGCGTCCCCTTCCATAAATTCTGGGCGGGCCTGGCGCTGTTGATTGTGATCCCGGCGTTGTGCGCCCTGATCTTCGGCGCGCCGTTGCACTGGGAAATGCCCAAGTTGCAGGGCTTCAACTTCGTTGGCGGCTGGGTATTGATCCCCGAACTGCTGGCGTTGACCCTGGCACTTACCGTCTACACGGCAGCGTTTATTGCCGAGATCGTGCGTTCGGGCATCAAGTCCGTCAGCCACGGCCAGACCGAAGCCGCGCGTTCCCTGGGCCTGCGCCCTGGGCCGACGCTGCGCAAGGTCATCATCCCGCAAGCCCTGCGGGTGATCATTCCGCCGCTGACCAGCCAATACCTGAACCTGGCGAAAAACTCGTCACTGGCCGCCGGTATCGGTTACCCGGAAATGGTTTCGCTGTTTGCCGGCACGGTGCTCAACCAGACCGGGCAGGCCATCGAAGTCATTGCCATCACCATGAGCGTGTACCTGGCGATCAGCATCAGCATTTCCCTGCTGATGAACTGGTACAACAAGCGCATTGCGCTGATCGAGCGGTGAGGAAACGCACATGAGTTCGCATACGTTCAAACCTGATATGCCGCCGCCGAGCAAAGTCTTCGGACCGATGGCCTGGATGCGCGCCAACCTGTTTTCCAGCTGGCTCAACACCCTGCTGACGCTGTTGGCGTTCTACCTGATTTACCTGATTGTGCCGCCCATCCTGCACTGGGCCATCCTGGACGCAAACTGGGTGGGTACTACGCGCGCTGACTGCACCAAGGAGGGCGCCTGCTGGGTGTTTATCCAACAGCGCTTCGGGCAGTTCATGTACGGCTACTACCCCGGCGACCTGCGCTGGCGCGTAGACCTGACCGTGTGGCTGGCCATCGTTGGCGTGGCGCCGTTGTTCATCTCGCGTTTTCAACGCAAGGCGATCTACGGCCTGAGCTTCCTGGTGTTGTACCCGATCATTGCCTACTTCCTGTTGCACGGCGGGATCTTCGGCCTGACCAACGTGGCGACCAGCCAATGGGGCGGCTTGATGCTGACCCTGGTGATTGCCACGGTCGGCATCGCCGGCGCCTTGCCGCTGGGCATTGTGCTGGCGCTGGGGCGACGTTCGAACATGCCGGCGATTCGTGTGGTCTGCGTGACCTTCATCGAATTCTGGCGCGGCGTGCCGTTGATCACGGTGCTGTTCATGTCCTCGGTGATGCTGCCGTTGTTCCTGCCTGAAGGCATGGGCATCGACAAGCTGTTGCGGGCACTGATCGGCGTGATCCTGTTCCAGTCGGCCTACGTGGCTGAAGTGGTGCGCGGTGGCTTGCAGGCGATTCCCAAGGGGCAGTACGAAGCGGCCGCGGCGATGGGCCTGGGTTACTGGCGCAGCATGGGCCTGGTGATTCTGCCGCAAGCCCTGAAGCTGGTGATCCCGGGCATCGTCAACACGTTTATTGCGTTGTTCAAAGACACCAGCCTTGTGATCATCATTGGCCTGTTCGACCTGCTCAACAGCGTCAAGCAAGCCGCCGCCGACCCTAAATGGTTGGGCATGGCCACTGAAGGCTACGTGTTCGCCGCCCTGGTGTTCTGGATTTTCTGTTTTGGTATGTCGCGCTATTCCATTCATTTGGAACACAAGCTCGACACAGGCCACAAGCGTTAGGAGTTGTTGTTATGAGCGAAGCGATCAAACAGCCTGTGAGCCCTGAAGGCATTATCCAGATGCAGGGCGTCAACAAGTGGTACGGCCAGTTCCATGTGTTGAAAGACATCAACCTCAACGTCAAGCAAGGCGAGCGTATCGTGCTGTGCGGCCCGTCGGGTTCGGGCAAGTCCACCACCATCCGCTGCCTCAACCGTCTGGAAGAGCACCAGCAGGGCCGCATCGTGGTCGACGGCGTGGAACTGACCAACGACCTCAAGCAGATCGAAGCGATCCGCCGTGAAGTCGGCATGGTGTTCCAGCACTTCAACCTGTTCCCGCACCTGACCATCCTGCAGAACTGCACGCTGGCGCCGATGTGGGTACGCAAGATGCCCAAGCGCAAGGCCGAAGAAATTGCCATGCACTACCTGGAGCGCGTGCGCATTCCGGAGCAGGCACACAAGTTTCCGGGGCAACTGTCCGGCGGCCAGCAACAGCGTGTGGCGATTGCCCGTGCGCTGTGCATGAAGCCGAAAATCATGCTGTTCGACGAGCCGACTTCGGCCCTCGACCCGGAAATGGTGAAGGAAGTACTCGACACCATGATCGGCCTGGCCGAAGACGGCATGACCATGTTGTGCGTGACCCACGAAATGGGCTTCGCCCGCACCGTGGCCAACCGCGTGATCTTCATGGACAAAGGCGAAATCGTCGAACAGGCGGCGCCGAATGACTTCTTCGACAACCCGCAGAATGATCGGACCAAGTTGTTCTTGAGCCAGATTTTGCATTGATCGATGTTTGAAACGATAAACCCGGCCTGGTGCCGGGTTTATTTTTTGTGGTTCAGGAAGCCTTGAGCGTTTCATGCTTGATGTTCACTGTATGAGTGAACCCCCGTAGGTCAGCGCCCTCAGCCAATACCTTGGCATCGCTGAGCAAATGCGGGTAGCGATCCAATAACCGCATCAACAGCACCAAGGGTTTGGGTGGCAGAAGCTCACCGCGCTCGTAGCGTGAAAAAGCGTTATGCCCGCCGCCGGACAGCAACTCCACCGTTTCTTTTTGCGTAAGGTTCAGCTTGCGGCGTATGCGTTTCATCTCGATGCCGATCATTTGCCGCGCGGCGTGGATGAGTTCATCACCGGCTTTCGCATGGCGCTCTGAACTATCAGGGTCATACATGCCGTCGCTGCATGCATGGCATTCCCAACCAGAAAGGTCATCGACACGACGTTCCATACCTTTGACACTCAGGGTTTCGCTTCGGCCTTCGAACCGTGTCATTCCGTCGGGCATACCGCATATACAGCATTGTTGGGTTTTCATGCGTTGCGCTCCTTGAAGGAGATAACCGGAGGCTTACCGCCTGGGCAGTAAGTGACCTTTATGTAAATCTCCATGCCATGTGAACTGATGTGGTAGACGTCCTGCCAGACCCTGGGGTCTGCATAGGTAGTCATTGATTTGTACAACATCCTGGTTTGCAAATGACAAACGACCTCTACCATCTCATGGGTTTCGAGGCCGAGTTTCCTTCCTGTTATCCTGGCCGCAGAGGTAAATGCCTGGTCTCCCAACCGCTTGACCTGCGCGATTATCACCGCCAGATCGTAATGAGGTGTGTACTTTTCCATAAGACACCTGAGTCCAATAATTACCCTATAAGGGTGATTTTACCAGTCGAAAATACTGCTCCTTTGCCTGCCCAAGAACCCTAGTGCGTTGCCTTTGTAGGCAACTCCGAATAGGCTGTAGGAAAATTCATCCTATGATTGGACGAAAGCGCAAAACCCATGACAGACATCGCTCCTTTGATCAAACGCTCGCTGGTTGACCAGGCCATGGAGCAGTTGCGCCGGCGCATCACCGAAGGCAGATGGGCCATCGGCGAGCGCCTGCCCACCGAGCCCGAGTTGTCCGCCGAGCTGGGCATCAGCCGCAACACGGTGCGCGAAGCCATGCGCGTGTTGGCGTTTTCCGGCTTGATCGAAATCCGCCAGGGCGACGGCAGTTACTTGCGCTCGATGACCGACCCGCTGGGGGCGATGCGCGCGCTGTCCCACTGCACCCTGGAACAAGCGCAAGAGACCCGGCAGATTCTGGAAGTGGAGGCCATTGGGCTGGCGGCACTGCGGCGTACCGAGGCAGACCTTCGCGCGTTGCGCGCAGCACTCAAGGCCAGCGCCGAGCTGTACCACGGTGACCTGGAGGCCTATATCAGCGCCGATTTGGTGTTCCACAAACACTTGGTCGATGCCGCCCACAACCCGTCCTTGAGCGAGCTGTACCAGTATTTTTCCGCCGTCGTCGGTGCCCAGTTGCGCCAGACCCTGAACCTCTCACCGCGTCGCCAGGCCGTGTTCGACTTGCATATCGCCTTGCTCGACGCCGTGGAGCAACAAGACCCGGAACGCGCCAAATCCCTCTGCCGGCAGTTGATCAATGAACCTTGAAGCCAAACGCCCGACCGAACTCGAAGAACTGTTGATCGACGCCGAAGCAGACGACGAGGTGGTGCAGCACAATCACCCGATTGTCACGCGGCCGTGGCTGTTGCTGCTGGGCCTGATCCTGGTGGCGCTGAACCTGCGCCCGGCGCTGTCGAGCCTGTCGCCGCTGCTGGCCGAGGTTTCCCAAAGCCTCGGTTTGTCGGCCGCCAAGGCCGGTCTGCTGACCACCTTGCCGGTGCTGTGCCTGGGCCTGTTCGCACCGATGGCGCCGATCCTGGCGCGGCGCTTCGGTGCCGAGCGAGTTGTACTGGGGATTCTGCTGACGTTGGCGGGCGGGATCATTCTGCGCAGTTCGTTCGGTGAAGTCGGCCTGTTCGCCGGCAGCCTGATTGCCGGTGCGAGCATCGGCATCATCGGCGTCTTGCTGCCGGGTATCGTCAAGCGCGACTTCGCCAAACAGGCGGGTACCATGACCGGCGTCTATACCATGGCGCTGTGCCTGGGGGCGGCGCTGGCCGCGGGCTCCACGGTGCCGTTGAGTCGCTACTTTGGTGACAGCTGGAACATCGGCCTGGGTTTCTGGATTCTGCCGGCATTGGTGGCGGCGCTGTTCTGGTTGCCACAGGTGGGGCACAAACACGGCGCCCATCAAGTCGCCTATCGCGTGAAAGGTTTGCTGCGCGACCCGCTGGCCTGGCAGGTGACCTTGTATATGGGCCTGCAATCGTCCCTGGCGTACATCGTGTTTGGTTGGTTGCCATCGATCCTCATCGGGCGCGGCCTCACACCGACACAGGCGGGGCTGGTGCTGTCGGGCTCGGTCATCGTGCAACTGGCCAGCTCCCTCGCGGCGCCTTGGCTGGCCACGCGGGGCAAGGATCAGCGCCTGGCGATCGTGGTGGTGATGCTGCTGACCCTCGGCGGGTTATTCGGCTGCCTGTATGCGCCACTCGATGGCCTGTGGGGCTGGGCGATCCTGCTGGGCCTGGGGCAGGGCGGCACCTTCAGCCTGGCGCTGACCTTGATCGTGCTGCGCTCGCGTGATGCCCACGTGGCGGCCAACCTGTCGAGCATGGCCCAGGGCATTGGTTACACCCTGGCCTCCATGGGCCCGTTCGCGGTCGGCCTGGTGCATGACTGGACCGGCGGCTGGAGCGCTGTGGGCTGGATCTTCGCGGTGATCGGCCTTGGCGCGATCATCGCCGGGCTCGGCGCCGGGCGTGCGCGCTATGTGCAGGTCACCAGCGAAAAGCTCCAAGGCTAGAGATACACCACTTCCAGCGTGGCGGAGCCGTCCATGAGTGTCTCCACACTCAGGTCCAGGTTCTGCTTGGCGTTGATCACCGCCTCCAGGGTCAGGGTGCTGGTCAGGTTCTGGATTGCCGAAGGCCCGGCGGTGCTGCCGACCACATCGGTAAAGCCCAGCAAACTGTTGGAGCCGATATCGATGGGGTTGCTGTTGGACGTGCGCCATGCCAGGCCACCGGTGGTGGATTCGGTGCCGTAGGTCACCGCCAGGGCATCGGCCATGGTCTGCTTGGGATCGAACTTCACCGAATACACCCCGAGCTTGTTGCCCGCGCTGTCCAGCCCCAGCCCGTAATAGATCTCGCTGTTGACGTGAGCGGTGCCGTCGCGGTTATCGCGCATGCGCAGGGCGTAACGGCCGGGGGCGTTGCAACTGACGGTCAGTGTCAGCGACTTGAGTGGCAGGCGCGTGCCCGTGGCCTGGTTGAGGTCTTTTTGAGAGATCTTGCCGAAGTCGATCATCCCGCCACTGGACAGCACGGGGGTGCAGGCCATCGGGGTTATTTCTCCGCTAACGGTCAGTTCAACGGTGGCGGCGGAGTGTGCTGCAGATACGCAGGCCAGCCACGCACAGGCCGTAAGAGCGCTCAATAGCGTTTTCATGGTTCAGTTCCTAAAGGTACTTCACGGTCAGGGTCACGGACCCGTCGATGGGCACTTCTTCGGTCAGCAGCAGTGTGTTGGCCGGGGCGATGCTTGGCTCGATAGACACAACGGCAGTCAGCTGTTGTACCGGCGCCGGGGCGTTGCCTGCCCTGATGGGCGTGAAGGCGGTAAGGAAGTGTGGCGACAGAATGCTCGTCGGCGACCAACTGGAGGAGTCTGTAGAGCCCAGAGGGTACATTTCGACGCCGTCGCCCACGATCGAATGGATGCCCAATTTTGTGGAGCCAAGCTTTTGGTTGCCGTTGATCAGACCCAGGCCGAATGTAGCTCCCAGATTGACGTCGTCGTAATTTGAGCCGAGGCGGTTATCCCTTGGCTCCAGGGCCAACAAGGTCGGCGCGTCGCAGTTGATTGCCAGTGGCAGGCCGTGAGCGGGCAACTGGGTGGGGGCATCGACGCTCAGGTCCCTGGCGGCAATTTTGCCCAGGTCATACACGCCACCATTGGACAGGCTGGGTGCACAGGCATTGGGGGTGATCAGGCCCGAAACGTTCAGGTCAACGCTGGAAGCTGCCTGAGCCGGCAAGCCTGTGACCAGGCAGGCAAAGGTGGCCAGAGAGATCAGAAAGGGTTTCATGGTGTGCTCCTATAAATAGTGAATTTCGAGAGTGCCCGAGCCATCCAGCAGCACCTGATTGCTCAAATCCAGCGAGCCAAGAGGCGCAATGACCGCTTCCAGGCTCAGCGTGGTGTTGAGCGTTTGAATGGCACTGGGGCCGCTGGTGCTGCCGGACGTAGCACCAAAACCCAGGTAGCGATTGGCGCCGACGGCAGCGACGCCCGTACTGGCGCCACTCCACGGCAATGCGCCGGTGGCGGAGTCGGTTTGAAAAACCTGGGTGAAACTGTCGGCAGTGGTGCGCGCCGGGTCGAACAACAACCGATAGCGGCCGATCTTCTGCTGGCGAGCGTCCAGGCCCAGCCCGTAAGTGCTTTCATCGGCGATGCCGGTGGCCGAACCCTCGCGGTTGTCCTGCATGCGCACCGCAAAGGCGGTCGGCGCATCGCAGGTCACACTGAGCGACAAGGCACGTGAGGCCAGGGCGGTTTCCTTGTCGAGATTCAGGTCGCTGACCGACAGTTTGCCCAGCGCCACATGGCCACCGTTAGACAGGGTGGGTGTACACGCCGCCGGCGCAAATCGCGCTTCCAGACGCAGTTCCCGCGAGCGCCCGGCAGCGAGGGCGTCGAACAGCCCGGCGGTGTCCCACGTCACGGCATCGCGCACGCGCGCGGCGTCCTCGCGGGCCCAGGCGCTGGCGTCGATCTGCACCGACAAGTTGCGTCCGAGCACCGCGACGCCTCCGCGCATCGGCACGATGCCGTGGTCCGGTTGCCAGGGCAGTTGGGCGCTGATGGCGGAGGGCGACTGCCCCTGGCCCGCAATCAAGCCAAGTTCTACCGCCTGGCCGTCCAGCACCGCATCGCTGATGCGCAGGCCGTAGCTGCCGCGTTCGGTAAAACGAAAACGCTCGGGCCCTGCGCCCAGCCCGCGATAAAACACGCTCATGTCAGTGGGTTGCGGGCAGTTCAGCGTCAGGCTGATACGCCGCTCCCCCAGCAAGCGTTCGGGCGCGGGGACCAACGCCACGGCGCGGTTCATCAGGCCAAAGTCCAACTGCGCCTGGCTCAGGTTGAGCTGGCATTCTTCGGCGCCCCACGCGCCGCTGCTCAGCAGCACAAAACCCAAGGGATACAACGTGTGTTTCAGGCCCATGGTGAAAGTCCTCATGGCTGGCGGCACCGGGCCGGTGCGGTTTCGAAATACACCTCGGGGTCAGCGTTTTTCGGCAGTTCAAAGTCCAGGCGGCAACGTGGCTGCCCCGGTGCCTTGACCCACAGCGGCCGTGGGTCAAGCACGTCGGGCAGGAACACTTGGCTGCCTTCCTGCACCAGCGTAATGAACTCGCCGTCGGCGCTGCTCACGGTCGCGCCGCGTGGCAACGGTTGGCCGTTATCGGTGGTCACGTTCAACAACGCACGACGGGTAAGGGCCACGCCGAAGTGCACCTTGTCGACCGCCCCGCGCCCGGCGGCGATCACCGCCAGGCCGTTGTGGATATCGGCGTTACGCGGCAATGAACGCGTCTGCACCTCCACCGGGCTGCGACCGTAAGGGCTGACTTGCGGCACCACTGCCTGGCCTTGCCAGTCGGTCCATACCGGGCCGCTTGGGGTGGTGACTTTGATCCCGGCCATCTCGCCCACCGACATCACGGCAAACGTGTCGCGCACCGGATACGGCGAAAAGGTCACGCCGTCGCCATGCACCACCACCCCGCCCCGCGCGCCTCCTTGATAGCTGGCACGTTCGTCTTCGCTGCGGGTGTAGTTGAAATCCAGCTGGCTGTACCACGGCAGCGCCGACACGCCGAACGACGACTCCACTTCACGGTCACGGCTGTCGCGTTCCACGCCTACCCGGTAGCTCAGTTGGTCGTTGATTTGCTCACTCACGCCTGCCCCGAGGCGATGCTCGCCTCCGGTGTTACGTGCCCAGGCACGACCGCGTCGGCTTTCACCCAGTGGCACACTGACGTTCAAGTAAAGGCTGTCGTCATTTTGCTGGCGACCGCCCACTTGCCATTCGGCACTGGCTGACACCGAGACACGGCCAAAGCTGGTGCCCCAGGACGCCAGCGCGCGGCTGCTGCTTTCACCGTTATACGAGGCCGTGCGCGAGACTCCGGCGCTGAAAGCACCCAACGCCGGATGCGTCCAGGATGCGGTCAGGCTTTGCTGGTCGCGGTAGCGCGTACGTTGTTGATCCTCGCTATTACCGACGTAGGTTGAGTCCTCAAGGTCGCGGTAACCCTGGGAGCGCCACGAGCCTGCGGTGCCAACCGACCAGCTGTCATTCAAACGCTGGGACCAGGACAGGTCGGTCTGCACCCCGCGCTCTGTGCCCTCGCGCTTGGGGCTGGCTTGTGCCGCCTGCGCCGAGAACTGCAATTGGCTGTCTTGCCAGGGCAACCACCCCAGGCTCGCACCCGCCGAGCGATAGGCATCCGCCACCAGCCCGCCGGCGCTGACGCTGAGTTGCGGGTGCAGCGGGCCGCTCCAACCCGCACTGATTACCCAGGGTTCGCGGCCGTCGCTGTCACCGATCTGGCGCACGCGCCCGGCGGCCACCGAATAGCCTGGCGCCGGCAGGCCCATGCCGAGCATGGCGGCGGGCACGGTAAAGCGGCGCTCTTCGCCGGTGGTTTCCTTGACCGTGACTTCCACGTCGGAGCGGCTGTTCAAACGTCGTACATCGGTGAGGGCAAATGGCCCGGCCGGCACCACGGTGGAGTGGATCAACGCGCCGTTCTGACGGATCTCCACCTGGGCCGGGCTGTTGGCGATACCGGTGATGGTCGCGCCCTGGTTCTGGTCTTGCAGCGCGGTTTCGGTCAGCACTTGGGCGCCGGTGATCTGCGTACCGGCCAGTACCGGGTTGTAGAGGCTGATTTGCCCCGCCTGCAACACCGCCTGTTGCTCGGCAAACGTGCGCTGGGCGTAGGCGTCCAGGTGGGTGGTGCGCGAACTGCTGTCCAGCCAGGTCTTCACCTGCCGACTGCGCACGATCCAGTCGCCGGCGTTGAAGCCGACCTCGGTGTTGGCCGAACCGAAGCGACTGCGGTTATCGCCAAACTCGTTGTAGAGGCCGGTCAGGTCGTAATTGAGCAGGAAGGCGTTGCCGCCGGTCTGGTAGTCGGAGATGTCCTGCTGGGCGGGGCGCAGTGCATCGGTCGGCACCACCAGGGCCAGGCCCAGGCCTGCCGGGTCTTGCTCTATTACGGTTTGCGGGTAGCGTTCGATAAAACGCTGGCAGGTGGGGGCGCCATCGTCATCGGGCACGGTGAGGTTGCCCGCATCCAGCAGGGCACGGTTGAAGCAAAGGCCGCCCTGGCGGTCGAACTCCACATCCACTCGCCCACGGCGCTGGCCGTTGATACTCAGGTTGACGGCATGCCGTCCTGCTGCAAAACGCGGGGCTTGCAGCAACAGGTTGGCCAGCTCCGGGTCGATGCCGCGCCGGGACAGCGTCTGGGGGTCGAAGGAACCGGCGATCAGCATCTCATCCGCCAGCACCGCCTCGCACGGCAGTGCGCCACCCAGGGTCAGCGCCAGCCCCGTCAGTAGTTTGCGTGCGCGGTGGGGTGAAACGCCAGGCGCGGCGCTGCCGTCGCGATCAGTCATTGCTGTGCTCACAAGGTCGTACTCAAGTGTTGGTGGCTTTGGCAAGCCACTCTTTTTTATAGGGTGATCGGTGCTTCGTAAGGCGCCACGGCAAAGCCGTACACCGTGGCCGGTTGCAGCTGCACGCGGTTGGCGTCGGTGCCCGTGCCGGTAACCGTCACGTTCAGGGTTTCACCCGGCAGCACATAGGTGCGCGGCAACAAGGCCGAACCGCTGCCGGGCAGCAGCCGCAGTTCCTGGGCCATGCGAACCACATAAGGGGTTGGGTTGTGCACGCTCAATTGGTGGCTGTTCAGGCGCCACTCCAATCCGGTCCAGGGTGTGCGGTTGGGCGCCAGGCCCTTGGGGTGCAGGATCACCGGCAGGTTCTGGCGCACCGTCACGCCCACCTGTGCGTGCCCGGCCTGGGCCGTCGAGCGGCCTTGGGGCATGCCTTCGAATATCGCCCGTTTCAAGCGTTGGGTGGTCAACGGCTCGGGCGATTGCAGGATGAAGCGGATGAGCTGGCTCTTGCCCGGTTCGACCCTGGCCAGGGGCGGGGTGACAAACAGCAGCGTCGCCGTGTCTTCGGGAATGTCTTCCAGCGTTACGTGCAGCAGGGCCAGCTTGTCGTCGGTGTTGGTCACGGTAACCGAGGCTTCGCCATCGGCCTCGTTGACGATGACCACCGAGGTGTCGGGCACCATGCCGTCGGCGAGTACCACGGCGGGGCTGCCGATCGCCAGCGCCAGTGCGCCGAGGTAGAGACCTGAGATTCGCGCAAAGATGAATATTTGGGTAAACAAGGGCGGGGCAGTCATGGCTACATATACCTCAGGTCAATCACGATGGAACCGTCCAGCGGCACTTCCTGATCGAGGGTCAAATAGGCGGCGGCATTGATGGACGTATTGATTTGCAGGGTGGCGTTCACCAGGCGGTGGGGTTCCGGCACCAACGTGCCTGGGCGTGCGAACCCGATGTAGGTGTTCGGGTAGGCATTGGATTCGGGGAACCAGCTCGCGCCCTGATTACTGGAAGCCAGCACCAGTACACGCTCGCCGTCACCCATGACCTCGCGAAAGGCCAGGGAAACAGTGCCCAGCCGCTCGGTGGGTACATGAATATTAGTGCCCAGGCCGTAATAAAACCCCGGCCCCAGGGAAGAGTCGGCGCGATTGTCCACGCCGACCAACACGAACAGCACGGCCTCGTTGCAGCTCACCGACAGATCCAGTTCTTGAGTGGGCAGGACGCTGAACTCGTACTGGTTGAGGCTGCGCGCCGGCACCCTGCCGTGGTCGACGACACCGTCGGCCGACAACGTCGTGGTGCAGGCACTGGGGGTAATCAGGCCGCTGACGTTCAGCTCGGTGCTGGACGATGCCAATACCATCGGGCTGGCGCCGAGCAGGTAAAGCAGGGCAAGAAGGCGTGAAGAGAAGTGCTTCATGGGGGAGGTTCACCGGTTGCCTGGTTCAGTGTTGAGTACACGACAAGGGCAGGCGTGAAGGCCTGCCGTTGTTCGATTTGGAGGCCGTTACAAGTAGCGCACGGTGAGGGTCACCGAGCCGTCGATGGCGACTTCGTTGGTGAGGGTCAGTTCGCTGGTTTTGGCGATGGTGGGCGCGATGTATAAGTCTGCGGTCCATAGCTGGACCGGGATCGGCGCATTGACGCCGGCTGCGCCTGGCGCATGGATGTAACTGCTCGTCAGGGTGATGCCGCCGTTGCTCCAGGTGACGCCATCGTCGTAAGAAACGACGGTAATGGCCGGTGCACCATCGGCGACCGGACTCAACAGTTTTAAACTCATATAGCCGAGTTTTTCCGTGTCGTTGATCAGGCCCAGACCGAACTCCAGGTAGTCGTTGTTCAAATCGGACCCCTCGCGGTTGTCCTTGGCCTCCAGGGCCACAAGGGTCGCGGCGTCGCAGGTGACGGTGAATTGCAGTGTTTGGGCGGCCAGATCGGTCGTCCTATCAACGTTGAGGTCCTGGGCCGAAATCTTGCCGTAGTCCACGGACCCGCCGTTGGACAGCGCCGGGGTGCAGGCACTTGGGGTAATCAGGCCCTTGACTGTCAGGTCGACACTGGATGCGGCCAATGCGTTGGCACTGCCGAGCAGCAACAGGGCGGTGATTGCGGATTTGAATGCGGTGTTCATGGTGTGGGTTCCTGAGTTGTGAGACGAGAAAAAGGGCTTACCAATACTTGAGTTGCATCACGGCCAGGCCGTCGATGGGCACCTCGTCGAGCAAGGTCAGGCCCGAGGCGGGCGCGATCGTGGTGAACGCCCGCAGCCGTGCGCTCAGGGTTTGCAGGGCCATCGGTGTGTAGGGGCCGCTCGTGGGGGCGAACGAGCTCAACGCGGTGTGGCCCAGGTACGAAGAGGGGTACCAGCTGGCGCCGCCGTCGCGAGACAAAATGGCCTGCACCGGTACGCTGTCGGCCACCGGGTCGAACAGCCCGAACGCCACATTGCCGAGTTTCTGGTCATCGTTGACCATGCCCAGTCCTTGGTGCGCGGGGTTGAGCGCTGCGCTGCCGGCGCGGCTGTCCACGGTGGTCAGGGTAAAAAATGTCGGCCCTTCGCACTGCACCTGCAGGCTCATTTCCGCGACTGGCAGGCTGGTGGGCGTGTCCGCGTTCAGGTCCCTGGCCGTCAGCTTGCCGTGGTCGACGACACCGCCGTCGGACAAGGTCGGCGTGCAGGACGCGGGGGTGATGATCCCGCTGACGCTCAAGTCCGTATTACTGGCGGCGAATACCGGGCCGGCGCCGATAATCAGCAGTGTCGCGGCGAGAGTAGAGAGGGGTCGAACCATAGCTTCACATCCTGTGGGTTAGAGGGGGTTTACCCGTCGTTCAAGTACGCGCCAGCCTGTTGAGTCACGCCGTGGTGGCACCCGCTTAAGGTGTCGACGCAGGCAAGGCGGCTTTCATGTGTTTCAGGACTGCTCGCGGGCGGCGAACCGTCCCTGGCAAGAGTGGGCAGTAATCTAGCGACGGGCTCGCGCCGGTGACATGCAACAATTACGACAATGGTGTCGGGGAGGGAAAACGGACCGATTTATGTCAGATAAATGACAAATAAATGTAGGTAAACAGTCAGTTTCGTAGTTGTTGTATCGCCAAGCACACATTTGAAGAGATAGGTTCTCTTTGCGATGGCGGTCATTTGTGCGTCAGAAGGGCGCTGCAAAAGTGCTCTGCCTTTGATTGTCGCGTCAGCGCTCCTCACCCCGTCCCCTGCGATGTCCTTGGACCACGGGCGCTGCACCACCGACAACCACAACGAGGTGAGCGAGAGTGCTTTCGAGCGATGTCTCTTCGCAGCACGTTCCTTTGCATTTGTGCCCCCCGGATCACTGGAAACACATGGCGGTACTGGTGGCGGAAGATCATCCCGCCTATCGGGCGCTGTTGGGCTGGTTTCTGAAAAAGCTCGGGCTGGGCCACGAGGTGGTCGGGGATGGAGGTGAAGGTTTGGCAGCCATCACGCGCACACGTTTCGACCTGGTGATTACCGACTGCCATATGCCGCTCATGGACGGCTATGCCCTGGCCCGCGCGATACGCCTTCGTGAGCAGGCGAACGGCCTCCGACGGGTTCCGATCATCGCGCTTACCGCCAGCCTGCGGCTCGATGACCCCCAGCGTTGCCGCGATGCCGGAATGGACGCCTGGCTGCTCAAGCCTCTGACATTTGCACAGCTGTACGAGGTGCTTGGGGGTTGGCTGCCTGGTCCGCCTTGCAACATGTCGTCGACCGAGCCCGGCAGCTCAAGAGGCTGGCCAACTCGAGCGGACATGATCCAGACCTTCGGCAGCGAACACGTGGTGAACCTGATGCTCGGCAGCCTGCTGCGCGAAGCCCGCAAGGACTGTGCGGCCCTGGCTCAAGCGCGCATTGCATCTGACACTCAGGTAGCAGTGGAGCGGCTGCACCGTCTGTTGGGAAGCCTGGCGTTTTTAGGCTGCGACGACCTGGAGGCGCGGGGTGGTGTGCTGATTGAGCAGGTCCGCACGCGGGGCGTGGGGGCGAGCCGGGCCAGGCTGGAGGCGTTTGAACATGATCTCAAACTTTACTTCGCTTATGTGAGCACGCTATGACGCTTCACTCGGCGAGCTTCGCTGTAGGAATTAATACCTCTGAGCTGTAGTTTTTGGATGTGGGTAGTTTCCTTTTATTTTGTAAGTTTAAAGTCGTCCGCTATCTGGCATTGGGCGCGGCTGAAAAGTGCCTCCGCCGGGCGGTTGTTGATGAGCGCCGGTGGGGGTATTTTGCGCGAATCAATTTGCCATCATCCGTGGGTAGCTATGCTTCGTGTAATTATTGCTGACGATCATCCCCTCGTGCGTATTGGGCAGAGGGTGGTGATTGAGGCGGGCGGTAAATGCAAAGTGGTCGGTGAGGCCGGCGGTCCCGATGAGCTGCTTAGCTTATTGGCTGAGATCCCTTGCGACGTACTCGTGACTGACTTCGCCATGCCCGGCGGTCAGCAGCCCGACGGTTACTCGTTGCTGAGCCTGTTACATCGCCAGTACCCGGAGTTGCCGGTGATTCTGGTGACGATGTTTGCCAATATCGCCACCTTGCGTGCTTCTTTTGCCCATGGCGCCCGGGCCATCGTCGCTAAAAAAGCCTCGGCCAAGGAGTTACCCCTCGCGATCAAGGCCGTGTGTGCGGGCCAAACCTTTGCCAGTGAGTGCCTGCGCGAGCAACTGGTGGAAGCGGGGGCTGGCGATCAGTCGCAACAGCCGCAGTTGTCCGGCAAGGAGCGCGAGGTGGTGCGCATGCTGGCCAGCGGCATGACCGTCAGCCAGATCGCGGCACGGGTCAATCGCAGTATTTCCACGATCAGCAAACAGAAAAGCACAGCCATGCAACGGCTGTGCATCTCGACGGATGTGGACTTGTTCGCGTATGCGCGTGCGGCGGGGATGGTGCCGTAGAAAGTTGCAGTTTTATGACGACTCATCATGTAAAAACGCAGTGGCCAGGATTCGTATTACTTGTATTTGGTTTGAACTAATAACGCTCTAACTTGCCAGGGTCGCCCTGCCATGAGTTCTGGTGGGGGGGCATAACATTCCTGGTTTATTAGTTGAGTCGAACTTGCAGGTAGGCGGCGTGCCTCTGCGCGTGTGTTTAACCTGCTGATAATCGACCGAAAGTGAGCATTGATATGCAACCCTCTCGTGCACTTATAACCGCCGCGCTTTTGCTGGCGGGTGTTTCCAATGTGATGGCCGCGTCCAGCGTGGACCTCAGCGTTGTTGGTGTAGTCACGCCGTCAGCGTGTACGCCAACTTTGTCCAATAATGGGGTGGTGGATCATGGGAAAGTCTCGGTTCAGGACTTTCCGGAGTCGGGCAACAAGGTGCTGCCAACGGCTTCGCTGCAGTTGGTGGTTAACTGTAATGCGCCGATGTTGATGGCCGTCAAGCCCACAGATAACCGTGCCGGTACAGCACTTTATCCTTGGCCGGAATATTTTGGTTTGGGCCTGGCAAGCGGCGGAGAAAAGATCGGTTGGTACGAACTGGTAATGCGCAATGCTACCGCTGACGACGTACCGGGTATCGTGATCGAATCCGTTGATGGGCAGCGCTGGTCTGATTCAGAGAACACGGTCTGGGGGGCAGGCTTGATGCGTACTGTCGGCACGAGCTTTGCTCCCTTGCCGTTAACGACCTTCAAGGCAGATCTGGATGTGTACACAACCCTCACCGACAAGACCAATCTGCCGATCTCCGAAGAAATCCAAATAGACGGCAGCGCCACCCTGGACGTCGTATACCTTTAACCCCGCCGGGTTTTCTAATTAGTTGAGTCGAGCTGACAGGTTGGCAGTGCGCTCCTGTGCGCCTGTTCAACCTGTTAATAATCGACCGAAAGTGAGCATTGATATGCAACCCTCTCGTGCACTTATAACCGCCGCGTTTTTGCTGACGGGTGTTTCCAATGTGATGGCCGCGTCCAGCGTGGACCTCAGTGTCGTCGGTGTAGTCACGCCGTCAGCGTGTACGCCAACCTTGTCCAATAACGGGGTGGTGGACCACGGGAAAATCTCGGTCAAGGACTTCCCGGACTCAGGCAACATGGCCTTGCCAAAGGTGACGCTGCAGTTGGTGGTCAGCTGTAATGCGGCGATGTTGATGGCCGTCAAACCGACGGATAACCGGGCGGGTTCTACCTTTTATGATTATCCGGAATATTTTGGTTTGGGCCTGGCGAGTGGCGGTGAAAAGATCGGTTGGTACATGCTGGTAACGCGCAATGGTATCGCTGACGATATAACGCGTTCCGTTATCGAATCCGATGATGGTGAGTCTTGGAGGTTCGCGGATAATACGTACTGGGGAGTGGGCCGGATGCGCACTGCCCAAGGTGCGGGTGGGGCCCCCATGCCGTTGACGACCTTCAAGGCGGACCTGGAGGTTTACACAACCCTCATGGACAAGAACACTCTGCCGATTACCGAAGAAATCCAGATAGACGGCAGCGCCACTATCGACGTCGTCTACCTCTAACCCCACCGGGCATCACTCATTCCCAAGGCGAATAGCCATGGCTTTCCCCCGCCGCGCGGACTATCGTTCAGCACCTCTGACCACCGTGCGAAACCTGCCCATGAGTGATGCCCACAACGCCCTGATCACCGAGTTTTACAGTGCCTTCCAACGCCTGGACGCCGACGCCATGGCCGCTTGCTACACCGACGACGTGGTGTTCAGCGACCCGGCCTTCGGCGAACTGCGTGGCCGTGATGCCGGGGACATGTGGCGCATGCTCACTACGCGGGCCAAGGACTTTTCCCTGACGTTCGACCATGTACGCAGTGACGAAACCACCGGCAGCGCGCATTGGGTGGCGACGTACCTGTTCAGCGCCACCGGCAACACGGTGGTCAACGATATCGGCGCGCGCTTTGTATTCCGCGACGGCAAGATCTGCGAGCACCATGACCACTTCGACCTGTGGCGTTGGTCGCGCCAGGCGTTGGGCCTCAAGGGGCTGCTGCTGGGCTGGTCGCCTGCGCTGAAAAACGCCGTGCGTGCCCAGGCGCTTAAAGGCTTGAAGGCATTCCAGGCCGGTCGTTGATAAGATTGGCGCTCTTCTGGTTTGCCGAATAGACCCGTGACTGATCTTCCTGAACCCAAACCCTGGTTCGTCTACCTGGTGCGCGCCGCCAACGGCTCGCTGTATTGCGGCATCAGCAACGACCCGGTGCGCCGTTTTGCTTCTCATCAGAGCGGCAAGGGCGCGCGGTTCTTTTTGTCCAGCCCGGCGGTTGCGCTGGTGTACACCGAGCAATGTGCGAGCAAGGGCGAGGCGCTGCGCCAGGAACGGCTGATCAAAAAATTGAAGAAAAGCGCCAAGGAGTGCCTGGCGGCGAGCGGCTCATTGATTTGACTGATGGGTTCCCATCGCCCCCGCGCGTGTTTTTGCAGGCTAAGCTAGTGGCTCACTTATTGGGCGGAGCCTGGCATGTCTGAGTTGATCCTTCACCACTACCCGCAATCACCCTTCGCTGAAAAAGCCCGGCTGATGCTTGGGTTAAAGGGCTTGTCCTGGCACTCCGTACGCATCTCGCCAGTGATGCCAAAACCCGACTTGACGGCCCTGACCGGCGGCTATCGCAAGACGCCCGTGCTGCAAGTCGGCGCCGATATCTACTGTGACACTGCCTTGATCGCCCGCCGCCTGGAACAGGAAAAAGCCGCCCCGGCGCTGTTTCCCCAAGGCCTGGAACTGGTCACCCAAGGGTTTGCCGCCTGGGCGGACTCCGTGGTGTTTTCCCATGCCGTGGCGCTGGTGTTCCAGCCGGAATCCCTGGCCGTGAAATTTGCCAACGTACCCGCGCAAATGCTTCAGGTGCTGGTGGCCGACCGCAGCAAGTTGTTCAGCGGCGGCACGGCAGCCCGCTTGCAGTTGGACCAGGCCAGGCATCAATGGCCGGCGATCATCAGCCGCATCGATCAGCAATTGCAGCACCAGGCTGGGGATTTCCTGTTTGGTGAACCGTCGATTGCCGACGTTGCCCTGGCTCATCCGCTGTGGTTCCTCAAAGGCTCTTCGGTGACGGCGCCGTTGGTGGATGCGTATCCGGCCGTTGCCGCCTGGCTGGACCGGGTGCTGGGTTTTGGCCATGGCACCGCCAGTGAGATGACTGCCGAACACGCGCTGGAAGTGGCGCGTAACGCCACGCCTGCCGGCTTGCCTGACGAACGGTTCGAGGACTTGAACGGCTTCAAGCCCGGGCAACAGGTGACTATTTCGGCCACCGACTACGGCACCGATCCGGTGGCCGGAGAGCTGCTGTTTGCCGGGCGTGAAGAGCTGATCCTGCGTCGTACCGACGAGCGCGCGGGCACCGTGCACGTGCATTTCCCGCGCCTGGGTTTTCGCATTCAAGCGCAATAAGTAAAAATATTTGCAAACAAAGGTGAGGTAAATCCACCGCTCAACCGTGTAGTGCTTGAAACTGCGATTAATTCGCATTAACAGCGTTTTCTACACGGGTTCTCACAGCATGAAGTCGACGGCGGGCGGTTGGGTAAAACAGTGGCTGGGAGCCTCGGTATTGACGGTGTCGGGGCTGGCGTTACTGCCCCTGGCCGTGGCGCAGGCGCAGGAACAGCAAAGCGCCCAGTTCAACTTTGCGCTGGCAGCCAAACCGCTGCCCCAGGCCCTGAGCGAATTCAGCCGGGTGACCGGCATCAGCGTGATCTACACCGACGAAGCGCCCTACGGCCTCAGTGCCCCGGCGGTCAGCGGGCAGATGAGCGCGACCCAGGCCCTGCAACGCCTGCTCGGTCATTCAGGCTTTACCTTCCGCCAGATCGACGCCCGCACCCTGGCCCTCGAGCCCGCGCCCACTGACGGCGCGGTCAACCTCGGCGCCACCACCATCAGCGGCGCCAGCCCGGCCCAGGACAGCACCAGCTACCAGCCGCCGCCCACCAGCTCAGTGATGCGTTCCCATGGCCTGCTGTTGGAAACCCCGCAAACCGTCAACGTGGTGCCTGCCCAAGTGCTGCGCGACCAGACCCCGCGCAACCTCGATGACGCCCTCGCCAATATCAGCGGCATCACCCAGGCCAACACCTTGGCCAGCACCCAGGACGCGGTGATGCTGCGCGGTTTTGGCGACAACCGTAACGGCTCAATCATGCAGGACGGCATGCCGGTGGTGCAGGGCCGCGCGTTGAACGCCACCGCCGAGCGCGTTGAAGTGCTCAAGGGCCCGTCATCACTGCTGTACGGCATCCAGGACCCGGGCGGCGTGGTGAATATCGTCAGCAAAAAGCCCGAGTTGGTGCAATCCACCTCCCTGACCGCACGTGGCTCGACGTTCGGCAACGGCAAAAACGGCAGCGGCGGCAGCCTCGACACCACCGGGCCCATCGGTGACGGCGGCCTGGCCTATCGCCTGATCGTCGACCATGAAGACGAAGATTACTGGCGCAATTTCGGTACCCACCGCGAGACGTTGGTGGCGCCGTCCCTGGCCTGGTACGGCGACACCACTAAAGTGGTCTTCGCCTATGAACACCGCGAATTCCTCTCGCCGTTCGACCGTGGCACCGCCATCGACCCCAAGACCAACCATCCGCTGAACATCCCCACGACGCGTCGCCTGGACGAGCCGTTCAACAATATGGAAGGCCGCTCCGACCTGTACCGCCTGGAAGTCGACCACGATTTGAACGACGACTGGAAAGCGCACTTCGGCTACAGCTGGAACCGCGAAACCTACGACGCCAGCCAAGTGCGCATTGTGTCGGTCAACCCTAACGGCACGCTGACCCGCAGCATGGACGGCACGCGGGGCGCGTTGACCACCGATCGTTTCGCCACGATGAGCCTGGAAGGCAAGGTGAACGTCGGTGGCATGCAGCATGACCTGGTGTTCGGCCTGGACGATGAGTACCGCAAGATCTATCGCGCCGACCTGATTCGCCAGGCGCAACGCAGCGCATTCAGCTACCTCAATCCGGTCTACGGCAAAGATGTGGAAGGCACCACCGTCAGCGCCAAGGACAGCGCCCAGACTGACCTGCTGCGCAGCGACTCGCTGTTCTTCCAGGACGCCATTCACCTGACCGACCAATGGATTCTGGTGGGCGGTGTGCGCTATCAGATGTACGACCAGTACGCTGGCAAGGGCGTGCCGTTTACGGCCAATACCAACGGCAATGGCCAGGCCTGGGTGCCGCGTGCCGGCCTGGTGTACCGCTACACGGATGAGCTGTCGTTCTACGGCAGCTACACCGAGTCGTTCAAGCCCAACTCCACCATCGCCGCCTTGGCCGATGGCAGCACCTTGACCGGCGACCTCACGCCTGAGGAATCCAAGTCCTGGGAACTGGGGGCCAAGCTCGACATCCCTGGGCGTATTACCGCCAGCGCAGCGTTGTTCAATATCGACAAACGCAACGTGCTGGTGTCGGTGGGTTCCGGTGCGAACACGGTCTACAGCATTGCTGGGCAAGTGCGTTCGCGTGGCCTGGAGTTGGACGCTACCGGCCAGTTGACCGACCAGTGGAGCGTGATCGGCAGCTATGCCTACACCGATGCCTTGGACACCAAGGACAAAGACCCGACCCTTGAGGGCAACCGCCTGCAAAACGTGGCCAAGCACACAGGCTCACTCTCGGCGGTCTACGACTTCGGCAATATTTTCGGTGGCGATCAACTGCGGGTGGGCGCAGGTGCGCGTTATGTCGGTGAGCGCGCTGGCGATGCCGCCAACGATTTCAACCTGCCTGGCTACACCGTCGCGGATGCGTTTGCCACCTACGACACCAAAATCGAAGGGCAGAAGGTCAAGTTCCAGCTCAATGTGAAGAACCTGTTCGACCGCACGTACTACGCATCGGCCGCGAGCCGGGTGTTTGTCTCGCTGGGCGATGCGCGGCAGGTGTCGGTGTCCAGTACGTTGACCTTCTGATGAAAAAATCCATCTGGTTATTGGGCTTGCTGCTCAGCAGCACGGCGCTGGCGGATTCCAGCGCCTACCACCGTGAACACCGGGTGACCCTGCCCGGTGCCGGCCACAGCTGGGGTTTTATTGGCCTCGACCCGACCCGTCCGTATCTGTTTGTGGCGCGGCGTGAAAACGGCCTGAGCGTGTTTGATGTGCTGCATCAGCGTGCGGTCAAGACCGTGGCCCAGTCTGCAGGCGCCAACGGCGTGGTGTTTGTGCCCAAGCTGGACCGAGTGTTCGTGCTCAATACCGACGGCAGTTTGGGCGTGGTGCAGTTATCCACACTCAAGCCGCTCAAGCGTATCGCCGTGGCACACAGCAACCTCAACAGCGCGGTGTATGAGCCATCTACCGGCAAGGTGATCATTGTGAGTGGGCGGCGGGCAGACCGCTCGACGCTGTTTGAGTTTGATCCCAAACAAGAGCGCATCACCGGCGCCCATGAGCTGGCGGTGAAGAAAATCGACCCGCTGTTGCTTAAGGGCGATGGCAGTTTCTTCCTGCCGATGCGCGATGAAGGCAAGGTCGCGCGGTATGCGGCCAGCACCTTTGCCGTGCTGGATACCTGGCAGTTTGCTGGTTGCCCCAAGCCCAGCGCGTTGGCCCAGGATGTCGAGCGCCAGCGTTTGTTTGTGGCGTGTCGCGGCGATGCGCCGGTATTGATCGTTGCCGATCGGCAGACGGGTGAAGTCAAGGCGACGTTGCCGATTGGGCGTGACGTCAATGCCGTAGCCTATGATGCGCAACATCGTCGGCTGCTGATCCCCAGCGGTGTGGATGCCAACCTGATGGTGATCGACCAACAGGATGCCGATCATTACGCCGTGGCTGCGACCCTCAGCACCTTGCCGATGGCCTACAACATGGCCTTCGATGCGCAACGCCAGCGCGTTTACCTGCCCGCCATGGACTTTGTACAGCCCGCGCCGAGCCCGGCCGAACCCAAGCCAGACCCGCAATTTCAGGCCGATACGTTCTCCATCACCACCCTGGCACTTGATTGAGCGCGGTGAATTAACCAAGCTGCGCACTTTCGTAGATTCAGGAACGCCAGGTTTATGCGGTTGGGACGATGGATACACGCCAGTGCAATGACGCTGGCCTTTGGCCTGTTGCTTGGTGGCTGCGCAACATCATCGAAGACGGCGTCCGGGCCCAGCCTGGACCAGTTGCTGGCCGACCCGGCGCTGCACGGCGCCACGGTTTCGCTGATGGTGCGTGACGCCCGCAGCGGCACCACGCTCTACGAGCACAACCCACGCACACGGCTGGTGCCAGCCTCCAACCTCAAGCTGCTGACCACCGCTGCGGCCATGGACGTGCTGGGGCCGCAATACCGCTTCGCGACGCAACTGCTGAGCAATGGCATACGCCAGGGCGATCGCCTGACCGGCAACTTGTACCTGCGTGGCCTGGGCGACCCGACCATTCAGTTCGCCGACTACCGGGCTCTTGCGGCGCAATTGGCCAGCCAGGGCGTGCGCCAGGTGCAGGGCGACCTGGTGTTCGACGACACCTGGTTTGACGCCGAGCGGCTGGGTGTCGATTGGTCCCACGATGACGAAACCACCTACTACGGCGCGCAGATTTCGGCGCTGACCGTGTCACCTAACGCAGATTTTGATGCGGGCAGCGTACTGGTCACGGCCAAAGCGCCAGCGCGTGTGGGCCAGCCGGTGAATGTCGATATCTTCCCGCCGACCGACTACCTGCAATTGAGCAACCGCGCCGTCAGCGGGCCAGGCAACACCTATGGCATCAACCGCCGCCATGGCACCAATCTGCTGCAGCTCAGTGGCGCCGTAGCACCGGGGCGGCAGAGCGAACAATTGGTCAGTGTGTGGGAGCCGACGCAACTGGTGGCCAATCTGTTTGAACAGGCGTTGGCGCAGCAGGGCATTACGGTGCTGGGGCGTCGAGTGATGGGCGGCGCCAGCCCGGCCACGGCGACGGTGTTGGCCGAGCACCAGTCGGCGCCGTTGCAGGAACTGATCACGCCGCTGCTCAAACTCTCGAACAACAACATGTCCGAAGCCCTGCTCAAGGCCATGGGCCGCAAGACGGCCAATAGCGGCACGGCGGCGGCGGGTGTGGTGGCGGTGGCCGGGTTTCTCAAGCGCCAGGGGCTGGACACGGCAACGCTGAGCCAGGTCGACGGTTCCGGCCTGTCACGGCGTAACCTGGTGTCGTCGCAAAACCTCACCGACCTGCTGCTGGCTGCGAGCAAACAGCCGTGGTTCAGCGCCTGGTACAACGCGCTGCCGATTGCCGGCAACACCGACCGCATGACCGGTGGCAGCCTGAGTTATCGCTTGCGCGGCACAACGGCTGAAAACAACCTGCACGCCAAGACCGGCTCCATGGGCGGCGTGTCGTCCTTGAGCGGTTACATCACCGATGCTCACGGGCGCCAGTTGGTGTTCTCGATGCTGACCAATAACTACGTGGTGGCCGGCGCGCAGGTGAAGGGCCTGGAGAACCGCGTGGCGGTGGCCCTGTCACGTTGGGACGATTGATTCAGGGCTGATAGCCCATCCGCCAACTCACGGCCCGGGTCGCGGCCAGCAAGCGCTGCGCCGCCGGGCCATCTTCATCGGCGTGGAACAGCGAGGTGGGGCCGACCACGGTCATCACCGCCGCCACGTGCCCGATTGCGTTGAACACCGGCGCCGACAATGCATCGACGCCGGGCATCAGCAAGCCATGCACAAAGTGCAGGCCACGGCTGCGGATCTGTTCACACGCGCTGGCGTAGGCCTGATCATCCGCCAGGGCATGGGCGATACCGGCCTGGATCTCACGCTCGCGCAATTCGACGGTCTCCCGCGACGGTAAATAAGCGCTGAACACCAACCCGGTGGATGAGCTGAGCAGCGGCAACACCGAACCCAACTGCGTCACCACCGTGATAGCGCGCACCGCCGGCTCGATGTGCACCACGGTCGCGCCCTGGTTGCCCCACACCGCCAAAAAGCAGGTCTCATTCAGTTCATCGCGCAGCTCCGCCAGGGGCAGGGCGCCGACTTTCAACACATCCATGCTGCCCAGCGCCGCCAGGCCCACGCGCAAGGCTTCGCGGCCCAGGCCATAGTGGTTGGTGGCGGTGTTCTGTTCGGCAAACCCCGAGGCGATCAGTGCCTGCAAATAGCGATGGACCTTGCTCGCCGGCATCTGCACGTGCTCGGCCAGGCGCGACAGCGAGGTGGCCGGGGACAGTTCGGCGAGGGCCTTGAGGATATCGGTGCCCACTTCGGCCGAGCGGACTTTCTGTTTACCGGTGTCGCGGGGCTTTTCCATGGGGGAGCGAGAATCCGAGAGATGAATG
Organism: Pseudomonas sp. M5A4_2d; assembly: GCF_053345295.1. Lineage (NCBI taxonomy): Bacteria > Pseudomonadati > Pseudomonadota > Gammaproteobacteria > Pseudomonadales > Pseudomonadaceae > Pseudomonas > Pseudomonas sp. M5A4_2d. The sequence continues at coordinate 124,623 of NZ_JBKEZW010000012.1, forward strand.
GGCGTCTTTATAGCTTGACGGTCGATAGTGTTCAAATTACGTTATGCGTAACTGGATTACGATAAAAACAACTTCCGTACTGAGGATGATCCATGAACCTCGAATACCTGTCGGGCTTCGGCAATGAATTCGCCAGCGAAGCCCTGCCCGGCGCGCTGCCCGTCGGCCAGAATTCCCCGCAAAAAGCGCCCTATGGCCTGTACACCGAACTGTTTTCCGGTACCGCCTTCACCATGGTGCGCAGCGAAGCCCGGCGCACGTGGCTGTACCGCATTCAGCCATCGGCCAATCACCCGGCCTTCGTGAAGCTCGAACGGCAACTGGCTGGTGGGCCGTTGGGTGCTGTGACGCCGAATCGCCTGCGTTGGAACCCGTTGGATATGCCCGCCGAGCCGACGGACTTTATCGACGGGCTCGTAGGCATGGTGGCCAACTCAGGGTCTGCAAACCCCTCAGGCATCAGCATCTACAACTACCGCGCCAACCGTTCCATGGAACGAGTGTTCTTCAACGCCGACGGCGAACTGTTGATCGTCCCCGAGCAGGGCCGGCTGCGCATCGCCACCGAGTTGGGCGTACTGGACCTCGAGCCGCTGGAAATCGTCGTGCTGCCGCGCGGCCTTAAATTCCGTGTCGAACTGCTGGACGCCCAAGCGCGCGGCTACGTCGCCGAAAACCACGGCGCGTCGCTGCGCCTGCCGGACCTGGGGCCTATCGGCAGCAACGGCCTGGCCAACCCGCGTGATTTCCTGACGCCGGTCGCGCACTACGAAGACCTCAAAAAACCGACCACGCTGGTACAGAAGTTCCTCGGCGAGTTGTGGGCCTGTGAGCTGGACCATTCGCCCCTGAACGTGGTCGCCTGGCACGGCAATAACGTGCCGTACAAATACGACCTGCGCCGCTTCAATACCATTGGCACCGTCAGTTTCGATCACCCGGACCCGTCGATCTTCACCGTGTTGACCTCGCCCACCAGCGTGCATGGCCTGGCCAACCTCGACTTCGTGATTTTCCCGCCGCGCTGGATGGTGGCCGAGAACACCTTCCGGCCGCCGTGGTTCCACCGCAACCTGATGAACGAATACATGGGCCTGATCCAGGGCGCCTACGACGCCAAGGCCGAAGGCTTCCTGCCCGGTGGTGCGTCGCTGCACAGTTGCATGAGTGCCCATGGTCCGGACGGCGAGACGTGCACCAAGGCCATCAATGTGGAACTGGCGCCGCACAAGATTGATAACACCATGGCCTTCATGTTCGAGACCAGCCAAGTGCTGCGCCCCACACAGTTCGCCCTGGAATGCCCGCAACTGCAAAACACTTACGACGCGTGCTGGGCCTCGCTGCCCGCCACCTTCAACCCGAACCGGAGATAACCCATGACTCAACCAACGCTAACCCGCAGCTGGGTGGACTCCGCCAACGGTCACCGTGATTTCCCGTTGCAGAACCTGCCGTTGGGCGTGTTCAGCATCAACGGCTCGGCACCGCGCAGCGGCGTGGCAATTGGCGACGCGATCCTCGACCTGCATGCCGCGCTGGACGAATTTGACGGTGAAGCCCGTCGCGCAGTTGAAGCGACGGTAGGTGGCCAGTTGAACGCCTTTTTCGAGCTGGGCCGTGGCCCGCGCCTGGCCTTGCGCGAGCGGCTGCTGGAGCTGCTCGCCGAAGGCAGCAAGCTGCAAACCCGTGAAGCGCAGGTGCTGCACCGCGCCGCCGATTGCCAGATGCACCTGCCGGCGAAAATCAGCGATTACACCGACTTCTATGTCGGCATTGAACACGCGCAAAACGTCGGCAAACTGTTCCGTCCCGACAACCCATTGCTGCCGAACTACAAGTACGTGCCGATCGGTTATCACGGCCGCGCCTCGACCATTCGCCCGTCGGGCACAGATGTACGCCGGCCCAAAGGCCAGACGCTGCCCGCCGGCCAGACCGAGCCAACCTTCGGCCCCTGCGCACGCCTGGATTACGAATTGGAGCTGGGCATCTGGATCGGCCAGGGCAATGCCATGGGTGACTCGATTGCGATTGGTGACGCCGCCGAGCATATCGCCGGTTTCTGCCTGCTCAACGACTGGTCGGCGCGGGATATCCAGGCTTGGGAATACCAGCCACTGGGCCCGTTCCTGTCCAAAAGCTTTATCACCAGCATCTCGCCGTGGGTGGTGACGGCCGAAGCGCTGGCGCCGTTCCGCAAAGCCCAACCGGCACGCCCCGAAGGCGATCCGCAACCGCTGCCGTACCTGCTGGACACGCGTGACCAGGCCGCGGGCGGCTTTGACATCGAACTGGAAGTGCTGCTGACCACCGCCTCGATGCGCGAGCAAAACCTGCCGGCCCATCGCCTGACGTTGAGTAACACCCAGCACATGTACTGGACCGTGGCGCAAATGGTTGCACACCACAGCGTCAACGGCTGCCAGTTGCAGGCCGGTGATCTGTTCGGTTCGGGCACCTTGTCCGGCCCGCAACCGGGGCAATTCGGCAGTCTGCTGGAAATCACCGAAGGCGGCAAAAAGCCGATTGAACTGGCCTCCGGCGAGGTGCGCAAGTTCCTCGAAGACGGCGACGAGATCATCCTGCGCGCCCGGTGCAGCCGCGAAGGGTTTGCCTCCATCGGCTTCGGCGAGTGCCGTGGCACTGTGGTCGCGGCGCGCTAAGAGGGCAGGGCGATGGAACTCTATACCTACTACCGTTCTACGTCGTCGTACCGGGTGCGTATCGCCCTGGCGCTCAAGGGGTTGGACTTCAGCGCCGTGCCGGTCAACCTGCTGGTGCCGCCCGGTGGGGCCAATCGCCAACCGGCGTACCTGGCGATCAACCCGCAAGGCCGGGTGCCGGCGCTGCGTACCGACGAGGGCGAGTTGTTGATTCAGTCGCCAGCGATCATCGAGTACCTGGACGAACGTTATCCACAGGCGCCGCTGCTTTCCAAAGACCTCGCAACCCGTGCCCATGAGCGCGCGGTGGCGTCGATCATCGGCTGCGATATTCACCCGTTGCACAACTCCAGCACCCAGAACCTGCTGCGCCAGTGGGGGCATGACGAGGCGCAATTGCTGGAGTGGATCGGGCACTGGATCAGCCAGGGCCTGGGTGCAGTCGAGCAGTTGATTGGCGATAAAGGCTTTTGCTTTGGCGAGCAGCCGGGGATGGCGGATGCGTTTCTGATTCCTCAGCTGTATGCGGCCGAACGCTTCAAGGTGCCGTTGGCGGCGTACCCGCGCATTGGGCGCGTGGCGGCGTTGGCGGCGCAGCATCCGGCGTTTGTGCAGGCGCATCCGGCTAATCAACCGGATACTCCAGAAGCACCCTGAATCAATGTAGGAGCTTGCTCGCGAATGCGTCGGATCAGTCGAAACATTTGTCGCTGACACATCGCTTTCGCGAGCAAGCCCGCTCCCACATTTTGATCGGCGACATCCTCATAAAAATAACAGGTACCTTGCGATGCACAATCAGATTGCCAGCTTTCGCGCGGCACTCGACGCCCGTCCGGTGTCGCGCTATCAGTGGTTGATTCTCCTGTTGCTGGCGTTGCTGCTGGTAACCGATGGCTACGACGCGCAGGTGCTGGGCTATGTGGTTCCGGCATTGGCGAAGGACTGGGGCCTGGAAAAAGCGGCATTCGGTCCGGTATTCAGTGCCAACCTGCTGGGCCTGACGCTGGGCTCGTTGCTGGTCACGCCACTGGCTGACCGCTTTGGTGTGCGGCGCATCCTGCTCGGCTGCGTACTGATCTACGCCAGCCTCACGGTGTTGATGGTGTTTGCCAATTCGCTGACCACGCTGATGGCCGCACGGTTTATCTGCGGCATCGGCATGGGCGGCGCAATGCCGAGTGCCATGGCGTTGATGTCGGACTATTCGCCGCCCCGGATGCGCACCTTGATGGTGACCCTGGCCGCGTGCGGTTTCTCGTTCGGCGGCGCGGCGGGTGGTTTCGTGGCCGCTGGGTTTATCGATGGCTTCGGTTGGCAGGCGGTATTCCTCGCCGGCGGCGTGACGCCGTTGCTGCTGTTTCCTTTTCTGATCTGGCTGTTGCCGGAATCCCTGCCGCGCCTGCTGCGGGATGCGCCGCCGTATGCGTGCTTGCGCAAAGTCACTGGTCGCATGCTGCCCGACTGGCAACCGCCGTTGGCGAGCGAAGCCGAAAACCTTCAGGAGCGGGGCAGCAAACTCACGGTGGTCGAGCTGTTCCGAAATGGTTACGCGCGCCCGACCGTGTTGATCTGGGCGACCTTTTTCGTCAGCCTGATCCTGCTGTATTTCATGATCAGTTGGCTGCCGTCGTTGTTGCTGGAAAGTGGCCTGGCGCTGAACGAAGCCAACCTGGTGACCTCGATGTTCCTGTTCGCCGGCACTTTGGGCGCCATCGGCATGGCCTGGTTCGCCGACCGCCTGAAAAGCAAGGTACGGCTGCTGTCCGGCGTGTTGGCAGCGGCGGCGGTATGCACCATTTTGCTGGGCCTGAACCACGATAATCCGCGCTATCTGGTGGCCTGTGTATTCGCCGCCGGGTTTTGCATCATCGGTGGGCAACTGACCCTCAATGCCTTCGCCAGTAACTTCTACCCGGCGCATGTGCGCGCCACCGGCACTGGCTGGGCGTTGGGCGTGGGGCGATTCGGGTCAATCCTGGGGCCGCTCTTTGGCAGCATGTTGCTGGCGATGCATATTCCGGTGGAGCAGATTTTCTTCTTCTGTGCGATTCCGGCGGTGATTGCGGCGCTGTTGATCATCCAGGTGCGCTCGCCTGTACCGACTGCGCCGAAGAGCCCGCTGTATAGCGATATTCTCAAGGCGCCGGCCAATCACTGATTGACCGGTTGACGCGGTTTATGTGGCGAGCCGGCTCGCCACACAGCACGTATTTCAGTGCACCACTGAGTTGGGCGGCAGGTGCCCCAGCCGCTCCGTCAGGCGCAGGCGCTGGATCGGGTCCTCGCTGAGCAACAAGGCGTGCTCGAGGTCAAAACGTTCAGCGCTCGGGCAATCCAGGCGCTGGTACAAACTGGCCCGCGCCAGGTAGTCGGCGGCGCTGGCGTTGCCCAGTTCCAGCACGCGTTCGGCGTCGACCAGCGCGGCCAGCGGGTTGTCGTTGGAGAGGTGCAGTTGGCGCAGGTTGCGTGACAACCGTTGCAGGATCGAGCGCGGGCCGGCGGTCAGCAGGTGGTCGGCGTGTAACTTGAGATTCGGCCCGTACTGGCGATGCAGCAATTCTCGGCAGTCATTGGGGTACAGGCGTCGCCCGCCGCAGGGGTCCAGCAGGTGATCGGCGCCGGGCACCCGCAGCAGGAAATGGCCCGGGAAGTTCACGCCCACCATGGGGATATCCAGGCGCCGCGCCAACTCAAGCGCGATCAGCCCCATGGCCAGGGGTTGCCCGCGTTTGCGTTGTAATACCTTGTCGAGCAAGGCCGCCGCCGGGCGCAGCGGGGTGAAGTCATCCTGGGCGAACCCCAAGTCATTCATGCGCCGCAGCAGCGGCTGGCCGAGTTCATCCGCCGGCAACATGGGCATGCCCACGCTGACCTGTTGCTGCAGCACAATGAGCTCTTGCAGGATCAGCAAGGGCTGCACGGCGGGGTCGTGTTCGGCAGCAATCCACAGCGCAGCTTCAAACAGCGCAGGGGGTGAACGGTCCAGGCAGGCGAAAAAGGCTTTGCGGGGATTCATTGCGTTCTCCGGCGGATGCCCCCGTTTTAGCCTTGCTGTGAATTTTCGTCCAGTGACTTAAGCAATAACCGACGTGCTTATGTCGCAGACCCCACGAAATCCGGCGGCTTATTCCAGCGCACTTCGGCAGTTTTCTACCGCAAGCCTATACTTGGGCCTCTACCAGAAGTGATTCGGGAGCTCGACGATGTTTGCGCTTATGCACAGCACCCGCCTTGAGTCGCTGCACCTGAGCGTCGACGCGGTCACCGGGCTGAAGGCGGTCATCGCCATTCATAACAGCCGCTTGGGGCCTGCCTTGGGCGGTTGCCGTTATCTCGCTTACCCCGACGATGAAAGTGCCGTGGCCGATGCCGCGCGCCTGGCCCAAGGCATGAGCTACAAAGCCGCCCTGGCCGGCCTGCAGGTGGGCGGCGGGACGGCGGTGATCATCCGTCCCGTGCACGTGGAAAGTCGCGCCGCCTTGTTTGAAGCGTTTGGCCGTTGCATTGAAAAACTCGATGGCCGCTTCGTTACCTCGATCGACAGCGGCACTTCAGTGGCCGACATGGACTGCATCGCCCAGCACACGCGCTTCGTCACCAGCACCACCGCCGCCGGCGACCCCGCGCCCCATGCTGCCATGGGCGTGTTCACCGGCATCCGTGCCGCCGCCATGGCCCGCCTGGGCAGTGACAACCTCGAAGGCTTGCGCGTTGCGGTGCAGGGCCTGGGCAATGTGGGTTACGCCCTCGCCGAACAACTGCATGCCGCGGGCGCTGAATTGCTGGTAAGCGACATCGACCACGGCAAGGTACAGCTCGCCATGGAGCAACTCGGCGCACACCCTATCGCCAACGACGCCTTGCTCAGCACGCCTTGCGACATTCTCGCGCCTTGTGGCCTCGGTGCGGTGTTCAATCGGCACAGCGTCGGCCAACTGCGTTGCGCCGCCGTGGCCGGTTCTGCCAGCGCGCAACTGACCACCCTGGACATCGCCGACCAGTTGGAAGGGCGCGGCATCCTCTACGCCCCGGACTACGTGATCAACTCTGGCGGCCTGATCTACGTCGCCCTCAAACACGCCGGCGCCGAGCTGGCGGACATCACCGCGCACCTGTCCAACATCGGTACGCGCCTCACCGAAATCTTCGCCCACGCCCAGGCCGAAAAACGCTCCCCCGCACGGGTGGCGGATGAGCTGGCCGAGCGCCTGCTGTACAAATAGTCCAGGCATTAAAAAGGCCCTGAATCATTGATTCAGGGCCTGTTCAATTCGGGCTTTATTCCGCCGTTGGGTTCAGCAACTCGGACAAAGCGTCCGGTTGGCTCTTGAACGCCTTGGCAAATACATCGCGGTTCTTCGCCATGTAGATCCCGGCTTCTTCCACCTGCTGCTCGCTCAGGGACGGCACGGCTTTTTGCAACACTTCTGCCAGCAACTCAGCGAGTTCAAGCATTTTGTCATGACGGTCAGCTTCGGCTTTATCCATGAACAAACGCTCCAGATCTCGGCTGCTGCGGTATACCACTTCGACGGCCATTTACCACCTCACATGCCTTCACGATAGTTGTCTTTTTCGACTACTGTATTTATATACAGCTAAAAGAGTAAGCCAAACCCTGGGGTTTGGGTAGCAGTTTTTTAATGTAGCCCGTAAATGCAGGTTTGGCGTGTCTCATGTCATCCCGCCCTCATCTTATACGTGCCTCTGGCCTTTTTTCTGCATGCAAAACAACCGTCACGTCCAACCCGCATTATCCGGTCGAGCCGACCTAAGGAAGCATCATCGTGAAAATCAACTGGGCCGAAAAGCTGCGCCGGCAAGTCCATGGGCTGGCCGAGTCGCTGGGCAATCTGTTCGTCGAGACGTTCCATTACCTGGCGCTGTTCGCCATTGGTGCGGTGACCGCCTGGGCAGCAGTGATGGAGTTTCTGGGGATGCTGGAGACCGGGCACATCAAGATTGATGACATCTTGCTGCTGTTCATCTACCTGGAACTGGGCGCAATGGTCGGGATTTACTTCAAGACCAACCACATGCCGGTGCGCTTCCTGATCTACGTGGCGATCACTGCGCTGACGCGCCTGCTGATTTCCAACGTGTCGCACCACAACCCGCCTGACATCGGCATCATCTACCTGTGTGGCGGCATTCTGCTGTTGGCGTTCTCGATTCTGGTGGTGCGCTACGCCTCGTCGGCGTTCCCGTCGGTAAAGGTTGAAGGCCCGCGCCGCAAGGGCGAAGCGAGCCTGGAAACCGAGAAGGGCGAGCTTTAAAGCCCAACGCTGAAGGGCAGGGTGCGGGCGGGCGGTCGCTGCAGGAGTTTGTGGCTGTCGCCGTCCGTCATCACCGTGAGGATTTCCATGGCGCTGTGGCCCTGCTCGATGGCGATGCCGAATTGAATACTTTGCACCAGCCGTTTGAGCCGCTGCGGGTCGTTGCGTTGTTCGGCGCTGATCATGCGTTTGGCCACCACGCCGTCCTCATTCGAGAGGGTGAGCATGATGCTGCCATCCAGCCGTTGGATGCTCAGGTTGACGCGGTAGTTGGGGGTGAAGGTGTCGGTGATGATCTGAAAAGGATTGTCCATGGTGCGTTACCGCCTGATAGGAACATGCAGTCATTGACGACCGGTGTCAGGATTAGTTCGCGTTGCCTGACCACCGGCCACTCCGTCGCTGAGGTTTCACAAAGTCCGTTTGCCTCATGAGCTGTACAGCAAGGGCCGTGCCGTAAAGCAATCCATCACCCAGTGATAGTCCAATGTGGGAGGGGGCTTGCTCCCGTTAGCGGTGTATCAGTCAATAAATGCTCGGCTGAAGGATCGCCATCGGGAGTAAGCCCCCTCCCGCATTTGTTTTGTGTTGTTCTTGAGGGCGGTGGGCTATTTCAGGGCAATACCGAGAAAACGATCGCAGACAGCGCAATCAGCCCGATCACCACCACAAACACATTCGACAGTTGGCCCGAGTACTGGCGCAGAGATGGCACGCGGCGAATCGCGTACATCGGCATCAGGAACAGCAGGCACGCGATGATCGGCCCGCCCAGGGTTTCGATCATCCCCAGGATGCTTGGGTTGAAGGTGGCCACGGCCCAGCAGGTCAGCACCATGAACAGTGCGGTACAGCGTTCCAGCCCTTTGGACGACATCGAGCGGTTACGCCCGCGCAGGGATTTGACGATCAGCCCCTGGAAGCCTTCGCTGGCGCCGATGTAGTGGCCGAGGAAGGATTTGGTAATGGCCACCAGCGCGATCAACGGCGCGGCGTAGGCGATCACCGGGGTCTGGAAGTGGTTGGCCAGGTACGACAGGATCGAAATGTTCTGCGCCTTGGCGGCGGCCAAGTCGGCTGGCGACAGGGCCAGCACGCAACTGAAGCAGAAGAACATCACCGTCAGCACCATCATGCCGTGGGCAGTGGCGAGGATGCCGCTGCTTTTGCGCTCGGCCTGGGCGCCATACACGCGCTTCTGGTCAACCGCGAACGCTGAAATGATCGGTGAGTGGTTGAAGGAAAACACCATCACCGGGATCGCCAGCCACAGGGTCTTGAAGAACAGCGGTAACGGCATGCCTTCGCTGGCCGAGGCGAAAAATGCGCCGTTCCAGTTGGGGATCAGGCTCACGGCCAGCAATAGCAGGGCGGCGACGAACGGGTACACCAGCATACTCATGGCCTTGACGATCACACCCTGGCCGCAGCGCACGATGGCCATCAGACCGAGGATCAACACCAGCGACAGGATCGCCCGGGGCGGCGGGGCCGTGTGCAGTTGGTGTTCCATGAAGCTGCTCAGCGTGTTGGTCAGCGCCACGCTGTACACCAGCAGGATCGGGAAGATGGCGAAGAAGTAGAGCAGGGTGATCAGCTTGCCGGCACCGACGCCGAAGTGTTCTTCGACCACGTCGGTGATGTCGCCGGATTTGCCTGACAATACAAAACGCGTCAGCCCACGATGAGCAAAGAAGGTCATCGGAAAGGCCAGCAACGCCAGCACGATCAGCGGCCAGAATCCGCCGACGCCAGCATTGATTGGCAGGAACAAGGTGCCTGCGCCGATGGCGGTGCCGTAGAGGCCCAGCATCCAGGTGGTGTCGTGTTTGGTCCAGCCAGTTGTTACGGTGGTCTCTGAAGCAGGATTTTCGGCAGCAGGTGTACGTACATCGGTCATCGGTATTGCCTCGTTATTATTTTTGCGCGGGCTCACGTATGGGGCGGGTAAAAGTGCTCCGATCAGCACTCCACCCAGCTGACCGCCAGGCCGCCCCGTGAAGTTTCTTTGTATTTGTCATGCATGTCTGCGCCGGTATCGCGCATGGTGCGGATTACCCGGTCGAGGGAAATGAAGTGTTTGCCGTCACCGCGCAGGGCCATTTGTGTGGCATTGATGGCTTTGACGGCGGCGATGGCGTTGCGCTCGATGCACGGCACTTGCACCAGGCCACCGACCGGGTCGCAGGTCAGCCCGAGGTTGTGTTCCAGGCCGATTTCGGCGGCGTTTTCCAGTTGTTCCGGGGTGGCGCCGAGGATGTCGGCCAGGCCGGCGGCGGCCATGGCGCAGGCGGAACCCACCTCGCCCTGGCAACCGACTTCGGCGCCGGAGATCGAGGCGTTCTTTTTGCACAGGATGCCGACGGCCGCTGCAGCGAGGAAGAAATTGACCACATCATCGTCGGACGCGTCCGCGTTGAACTTCATGTAGTAATGCAGCACCGCTGGAATGATGCCTGCCGCGCCGTTGGTTGGCGCAGTGACCATACGCCCGCCGGCGGCATTTTCTTCGTTGACGGCGAGGGCGAACAGGTTGACCCATTCCATGGCCGACAAGGTCGAGGTGATGACATTGGGTTTGCCGATTTCCAACAGGCTGCGGTGCAATTTCGCCGCACGGCGTGGCACATCAAGGCCACCTGGCAAGATGCCTTCATGGCGCAGGCCTTGCTCTACGCATTCGCGCATCACTGACCAGATATGCAGCAGCCCGCTGCGGATGTCTTCATCGCTGCGCCATGCGCGTTCGTTGGCCATCATCAATTCCGAAACCCGCAGGCCGTGCGTGTTGCACAGGGCCAGCAGTTCGACGGCGCTGGAAAAGTCGTAGGGCAATTCCACATCGCTGGCAGGCGCAATGCCTGAGGCAGCTTCAGCCGCTTCGATGATGAAACCACCACCTACCGAGTAATAGGTTTGTTCGCTGAGCAGGCCGCTGTCGCCGTAGGCGTGCAGGGACATGGCGTTGGGGTGATAGGGCAGGCTTTCGTCCAGCAGGAGCAGGTCTGTGTGCCAGTTGAAGGCAATGTCCTGCTTGCCCGCGAGCAATAAACGGCCGGACTCGTGCAATTGCTGGATACGCGCGTTGATCGAGGTGGGATCGACCTTATCCGGCCATTCGCCCATCAGGCCCATCACGCAGGCGCGGTCGGTGGCATGGCCGACGCCGGTGGCGGACAACGAGCCGTACAGACGCACTTCGACACGGCGTATGTCGTTCAGCAAATGCTGGTCGGTGAGGGCTTGGGCAAAGGTCGCCGCCGCCCGCATCGGGCCGACGGTATGCGAGCTGGAAGGGCCGATGCCCACCTTGAATAGATCGAAAACACTGATAGCCATGCTAAAGCCTTACAAGCAATGGAGTAGAAATCGCTGCCATGTTTTGTAGGACGAGCGGAATTGGCGCGATACTGAGCCTCTGGATCGGCACTGACCAACGAATTATCCTAAGACACCCTTTAGCAGGACTAAACCCTATGGCCCGCCCCCTTCATGGTCAGACGTATGTCTGGCTGCACGTTTTTTCCTGTGCTGCGCGGCATCTGTCGTTCACCCGCTGCGCCGAAGAACTGCACATCACACCGGGGGCGGTGAGCCAGCAAATCCGCCAGTTGGAGGAGCGTTTGGGCTTTCGCCTGTTTCATCGACGTGCGCGCGGGGTGGAACTGAGTGCCGAAGGGCAGCGACTGGCGGCGACGGTGGGGGAGGCCTACGGCAGCATCGATGCCGAATTGCAGCGGTTGGACGCGGGGATGATCAGCGGCACCTTGCGGTTGCGTTCTATCCCCTCGTTTCTCGGCAAGTGGCTGACCCCGCGCTTGCCACGCCTGCAGCAACGTTTTCCGGATATCCAGCTGCGCATGGTCGCCGAAGACAGCAGCATCGCGCTGCACGAGGGTGACTTCGACCTGGCCATCGACTTGAACGACGGCAGCTACCCCGGCCTGTTATCCACAGCCCTGCTCGATGAACAAATTTTCCCGGTGTGCGCCCCCAGCCTGCTGCGCGGCCGCCCGCCCTTGCATGGCCCGGCTGACCTGGTGCATTTCCCGCTGTTGCATGACATTACTGCCTGGCGTGGGAGTTATGAATACGCCGAGTGGGAGTTCTACCTGAACGCCATTGGCTATCACCAAGCCGATGTGCGGCGCGGGCACACCTTCAACCGCAATCACCTGACCATCGAGGCTGCCATCGCCGGCATGGGCGTGGCCATCGCGCGGCGCACGTTGCTCAATGATGAACTGGAGCGCGGCACCTTGATCGTGCCGTTTGGGCTGGCCGTGCCCAACCATAAACGCTACGTGCTGCTTTACGCGCCGGGCGCGCTGAGCCATCCGGGCGTACGTGCGGTGCATGACTGGCTGGTGGAAGAAGCGGGGATTTTTCGCGGACTGCACCCGTTGGGGGAGGGGCAATTGTAAGGTTCGCTGGGCGTAAGAAGATGTAACTAACTCCCCACCCTAACAGCGTTTTTGCTCGTAGTCAGACTTAATTTGTAATGTGGGATTTATCTTTGCAAAGGACTTGAAATGTTCTTCTGAGTGCTCAATTGTGTAATCAAGAGGTCATGGTTTCACCACCCCGGTGTTGCAGTTTGTGACCTCTCGCGAGCTAGCTGAAATAAGGGAAGAACTATGCAAATCCAAGTCAATAGCGATAACCATATTGAAAGCAGCATCCGACTGGAGGAGTGGGTACGTACTACCATTGAGAGCACGCTCGAACATTATGAAGAGCACCTGACCCGCGTTGAGGTCTACCTGAAGGACGAAAATGGCGACAAGCCTGGTCCCCACGATTTAAGTTGCCGTCTGGAAGCACGGCCAAAGGGTCATCAACCGCTGTCGGTATTGCATAAAGCCGATACCCTGGAACAGGCGATCGACGGCGCAGCCGTCAAGCTGGAGCATGCGCTGGAACATCTGTTCGGCAAACTGCAAGGCAAGCCACGCGCTGCCGGAAAAAGCCAGCCGACCACCAAAGTCAATGAAGATGAGCTTGAACAGGAGTTTCTGGAAAAAGAACGTGCGGTCTTTAACAGCTGATAGCTGACGGTTCTTTCATCCCTACTAAAACGGGCCTGCATTTGCAGGCCCGTTTTCGTTTACTTGGCGCGTCGGAAAAAATACCCGCTCAACACCGCCAACCCGCAAGCGCCCAGGCCCGCAAAGAGCATCGCCCAACCGACGCCGTGGCGCAGCGCGGCCTGGGCATCGGTGGGGGCCAGCGCCAACACGTCCAGCTTGCCCGCCGCAATATGCTGGCTGATTTCTGGCCAATTCATGGCCGTGGTTTCGGGGAGCAGGCTCGCGAGGTGATGGCTGATTCCCAGCAACAGCACCAGCCCCATCAGCGCGATATTGAGGGCCAGGGTTATCAGCCGTGCACTGAGGTCGATGCCCGAGGCCATGCCCGCGCGGTCGGCTGAGACCGAGCCGGTGGTGGTGTTGGTGGTGGGCGAATTGGTCAGCGCCAGGCCCACGCCGGCCATCGCGCAGCTGAAAAGCACTAATACAATGCTCGGATGCTCGACGCTATTGGCCGCGGCCATGGCGATAAAACCCGCCCCCATCAAGCCCAGGCCCAAGGGAATGATGCGTGCTGCGCCAAAGCGCAGGGCCAGGCGTTCGGCCAACGGTGGCACCAGCAACGTGGGCAAGGTGTAGGCGAGCAGGGCGCCGCCGGTGGTCATCGTGTCGTAGCCCAGGCCGGCCTGGAAGTAGAGTGGCAGGTAGATCATGAATGGCCAGAAGCTGAAATTCATGCCGATCGAGCCCATCAGCGCGCCGTTGAAGCGCTGGATGCGGAACACCGAGAAATCGAACATCGGCTGGGCGCTGCGCCTTTCAATCAGGATAAATAGCAGCAGCCCGGCCAGCGACAAGCCTGCCCAACCGAGCATGGCCGGTGCGCCGAAGCCGTTCTCGCTGCCCTGGGTGATGAAGTACACCAGCGCAAATACCGACAGCGTCAGGGTCAGCATGCCGGCAATGTCGAGGCGATGGCCGGCCGGGTCGCGGGATTCCTCGACGCTGATGCGCAGCAACACCAAGGTCAACAGGGTTAGCGGCGCATGCACGAGGAACACCCAGCGCCAGTCTGCTACCGCCAAAATCAACGCGCCCACCATCGGCCCGAAGCCCAGGCCCACGCCCGCGATCACGCCCCATATTGCGAAAGCGCGGGCCCGTGCCGCGGGTTCACGAAACCGGTGCGAAAGAATTGCGAACTGACAGATCATCATGGCACCGGCGCCCACGCCCTGGACAAAACGTGCAGCGATCAGCGTGGACGCGTCGTTCGCCAACCCACACGCCAGCGAGGCCAGCCCAAACAGCCACAAGCACAGCACCAGCATGCGCCGACGCCCAAAGCGATCGGCCAGTGTGCCCGCTGCCATCAAGACGCTGGTGCAGGCCAGGGTGTAGGCATTCATGATCCATTGCGCGTCCTGAAAGCCCGTGCCCAACTGCTGTTCCAGGGTTGGCAGGATGACCGGCACGCTGGAGATTTCCAGGCCGAACATCAGGGCTACGAGGCAGACGGCGGTAAGGGCAACGCCATCTCTGGCAGTGCGCGGGGCGCTGACGACCGATACAGCGGCGGCGGGCGGCATGGGTGGTTCCTTTCGATTGGGTGAGAGCAGTATTCTCGCGGGAGCAGGGTTCTTTATTTGTGATAAGTTTTCCGTCAATAAGGGAATTAAAGGCGACAATAGACTCATGGCCACCCCGCGTTTTGATGGCGTCGAACTCTTCCTGCAAATCGTCGAGAGCGGCAACCTGACCGAAGCCGCCGAACGCCTGAACCTAACGCGTTCTGCTGTGGGCAAGGGGTTGGCGCGGTTGGAGGCCCGTTTGGGCACCTGCCTGTTGCAGCGTTCTACCCGCCGCCAGCGTCTGACCGAGGACGGGCAGGCTTATTACGAGCATTGCCTGCGTGCACTGGCAGAGTTGGAGGCCGCCGAATCGGTATTGGAGAGCGGCCGCCAGCAGCCACGTGGGCGGTTAAGGGCAAGCTTGCCGCTGGCCTTCGGTCACCACTATGCGGCACCTGCTTTGTGGGGCTTGATGGATCGGTACCCGCAATTGGAGATCGAGATTTCCTTCTCTGACCGGCTGACGGATCTGGCGCAGGAAGGCTTCGACGTTGCCGTGCGTATCGGCCCGCTCCCGGATACAGACCGCCTGAGTGCACGCCGCCTGGGCGAACAGTCCGTGGGCCTGGCCGCTTCACCGGCCTATTTGCAACGTGTCGGGCGGATTGAATGTATCGAGGACCTCGCCGGTCATCGAGGCATTGCCTACCGTTGCGCTACTTCGCATAGCTCGGGGGTGATATCACCTTTGGTGCTGGACGACCTCCAGGCCGTGGCCGATGCCGCCATTGCTGGCGTGGGCCTGGCCTGGTTGCCGAGCTGGTTGATTGCGCACTATGTGCTGCGTGGCCAACTGGAAGCGGTACTGCCGAGCTACCGCGACCAGCCTGCGCCGATCCATGTGATATGGCCCACGGCCGCGCACATGCCGGCCAAGACGCGCTGCGCCATCGACGCGTTGGTCGCCGGCACGCCGAGTTGCTTGGCGGGCAGCTAGCGCCCAATCGAAAAGGCCGAACTCCTGTGGGAGCTGTCGAGCCCCAGCGAAGCTGCGAAGGCGGCGGCACAGGCAAAATTAGTTGCCTGACCCACCGCTTTCGCAGCCTCGCTAAAGCTCGACAGCTCCCACAGGGTCTTGCATCGTTTGTAAGGTCCCACGCCTTAATTGAAGCGCTATGACTCCGGCAGTTAAAACGCGATGGAGGTTTGCACGTAGACGGTGCGCGGCTCGCCCACGTATTTACCCTTGTTGTTGTCGTCGAACGAGCGGGTGAAATACTGCTTGTTGAAGATGTTTTTCACACCGACTGCCACGTTCAAGTCCGACAGTTGTGGGCCGAAGTCATACGCCGCGCGGCTGCTGAACAGCATGTAGCCGGGGATGCGTCCGTTGGCGCCGTCGGCGGTTTCAGCCTGGGTGTTGGCGTTGTCGGCGAACTGGCTGCTCTGGTAGCTGCTGTCGAGGTTGAGCTTCCAGCGGCCTTCGGTGTAACCCACGCCGAGAGTGCCTTTGTGCTTGGACGAAAAGGGTACGCGGTGGCCTTTGTTCGGGCCGTTTTCACGGATGGTCGCGTCCACATAGGCATAGGTGGCGTACACATCAAACCCCGCGAGCGCCGGGCTCAAACCGTCGAGCGCGTAGTTGATGCTCGACTCGATACCCTGATGGCGCGTTTCACCGCGCGCGATCACCGAATCGTTGGTCTGGTTGCTGTCGTACTGGTTGTCGAAGTTGATCAGGAATGCGCCGATTTCCGCACGCAAGGTGCCGTTGTCATAGCGTGTGCCGAGTTCCCAGGTGCGGGCTTTTTCCGGTTTCACTTCGCCGCTGGTCACGCGGTTCGGCATTTGGCTGTACTGCACGCTGCCGAATGAGCCTTCGGTGTTGGCGTAGAGGTTCCAGTCTTCGGTGAGGTGGTAAAGCACGTTCAACGCCGGCAGTGCGGTGTTGTAGTCGCCTTTGTACTTCACGTTGGTCAGGTTGTTGGTCTGCTGGGATTCGATCATCTCGTAGCGCACGCCCGGGGTGATGGTCCACTTGCCGATATCAATGCGGTCATCGACGAAAAACGCATTGGCCTCGGTGGCGCCGCGGGTGTCGCGGTCATTGCGGCTGTTGGTGGTCGGCAACTGCTGGTTGGCGCTGATCGGCGTGCGGTAGCGCAATTCGTGGCCAGCTTCGTTGATGTAGCGGTAGCCGACGCCCACTTCATGGCTGCTCGGGCCTATGTCGAAGCCTTGGGCGAAACGGGTTTCCAGGCCACGTACCCAGTACTCGCGCGGTGACAGCGAGAGGAAGCTGCCCTGGTCCAGGTAGCCATTACGCAACGTGGTGGTGAAGAAGGTATTGGCGGTGAATTCGCGGCGGTCTTCCTGGTAGCGGTAACCGGCGTTGAACATCGTACGGCGGCCCCAGAATTTGTCGTAGGGGCGCGTGGACTGGTACGGATCAGCCTTGTAGTCCTTGACGTTCAAGCCGCCGGGCATATCGGCCTGGCCTTCGTAGTACTGCGCCATGGCATTGAAGCTGTTGGCGTCGTCCAACTGGTATTTGCCTTTGAGGATCAGGTCGTCGATGCGCGTGTTGCTGTTTTCGCGCCAGTCGCCGCCACGCGTGCCGGAGTACAGGATCGCGCCGCCCAGGCCATTGTCCGCGGTGCCGCCGGCCAGTAGGTTGCCAGTGGTCTTGAAGCCGTCGTGGCTGGAGGATGGGCTGGTCTCGGTCTGCAAGCCGCCTTTGACCGTCGGCGCATCCGGGATCGCGCGGGTCACGAAGTTGACGATGCCGCCGACGTTTTGCGGGCCGTAGCGCACCGCGCCGCCGCCGCGTACCACGTCTACCGCGTCCATGTTGCCCATGCTGATCGGCGCAAATGAAAGCTGCGGCTGGCCATACGGTGCGAAGGGCACCGGGATGCCGTCCATCAGCACGGTTGAGCGCGATGCCAGGCGCGGGTTGAGGCCGCGAATGCCGAAGTTCAGCGCCATGTCGTGGCTGCCGGTGCCGTTGTTTTCCGGGGCGTTGACGCCGGGAATGCGGTTGAGCACGTCACGGGCCTGGGTCGCGCCCTGGCGCTCGAACGCTTCACGGCGGATCACATCACGCGCACCAGGGTGTTCGAACACGTTGGTTTGCGCCGCGTCGCCGAGCCAGTCCCCGACCACGCTTGAGGTTTGCAGTTCGACGGTAGCGGGGCCGTTGGCCGGTTGCAGGCTATAGGCGTTATCACCTTCGGCGCGGGCTTGCAGGCCCGTGCCCTCCAGCAGTTTTTGCAGGCCTTCGGCAGCGCCGTAATTGCCCGACAACCCACCGCTCTGCATGCCGGCCGTGACCTCGGAACCGAAAGAAATCAACACGCCAGCCTCACGCCCAAATTGGTTCAGCGCTGCTTCCAGGGTCGCCGGGGCGATGTGATACGGCTTGGCATCGGCGGCCATCACCTGCGGCAGCACGGTAAGACTGAGGCTGGCGCCCAGTAGGAGTTGGCGCAAGGTGCGTGCGAGAAGCGTCGGTTGCTGGGGCATGAAGAGCGGTCCTGAGAAGGAAAGATCAAGGTGGCTTTCCTTCTCTGTCACGCGAGGTGTGGAAATCGGCTCACTTGCGGGTAAAAAAGTGCTGAAATAATTTCAGGCGCGAGCCTGGACCGTCACCCAGTAGCGGGTAAACCGCCGCACTTTGACCGGCAGGCTGACTTCCAGCAGGTCGAGGATGCGCTCGCTGTCGTCCAGCGGGTAGCTGCCGGACAGCAGCAGGTTGGCCACTTGCGGGTCGCAATTAAGCTGGCCACGGCGATAGCGGCCCAGCTCGGCGAGAAAATCCTCCAGACGCATGTGCGCGGCCACCAGCATGCCGTCGGACCAGGCGCCGCTGTTGGCGTCGGTGGGCAGTGGGGTGTCCCAGCCTTTACGGGTGAAATTGACCTGGCGCGTGGCCTCGACGCTCAGCGGCAGGCCGCGGTAGCCGTTGGGCATTATGTCGACAGTGCCGTCAAAAACGGCCAGTTGGGTATGGTCGTTGAACTGGCGCACATTCAGCCGTGCGGCCTGGCTGCTGAGCAAACCCTGGCCGGTGAGTACATGCAGCGGCGTATTGCCGGCGCGGGCAGTCAGCAGCATTTCGCCCTCAAGCAGGCGGATCAAGCGTTGGCTGCCATCAAAATGCACATCCACCGCGCTGCCGGTGTTGAGCTGCAACCGGCTGCCGTCGGCCAATTGCACATTGCGCCGTTGGCCGACGGGGCTGCGGTAGTCGGCGCTCAATGGCGGCAAAATATGCTGCTGGCGCAGGCCCCAGGCGGCGGCCGAGCCCGCACCGAGGATCAGCAACAGCTTCAGGGCCTGGCGCCGGCTGCTGGATTTGGGCGCACTCAACGCGGCATGCGCCAGCGGCGAGGGCATGCCGCGCAGGCGCTGGTTCACGCGCTGCATATGGTCCCACGCGCGCTGATGTTCGCTGTGGGCGTTCAGCCATTGTTGCCAGGCCGCTTGCTGGCGCGGGTTGAGCGCGCCTTGCTGCATTTCCATCAGCCAATGCACCGCCTGCTCGGCAACCTGGGTCGAAAAGTTCATAGGGCGAAGTAGCAGCGCAGCGCCGCTTTATTCAGGTGGCGTTTGACCGTGGCGATGGAAATGCCCAGCTCGGCGCCGATTTGTGCGTAGGTCAGACCGTCCAGCTGGGCCAGCAGGAATGCACGTTTGACCAGGGTGGGCAGGCCGTCGAGCAATTGGTCCAGCTCCAGCAGGGTTTGCAGGATGATGGCGCGTTCTTCTTCCGAGGGCGCCACGTGTTCAGGGCTCTGCGCCAGTGCATCGAGGTAGGCGCGTTCCAGGTCCTGGCGGCGGTAGAAGTTGAACAACACGCGCTTGGCGACGGTGGTGAGGAAGGCGCGGGGTTCGATCAGCGTTGGGGTTTCCCGTGCGGTGAGCACGCGGATGAACGTGTCCTGCGCCAGGTCGGCCGCGCTTTCCGGGCAGCCGAGCTTGCGTCGCAACCAGCCGGTGAGCCAGTGGTGATGGTCGTTGTACAAAACTTCGACGGTATTGGACGGCTGCAACGCAATCACTCCACAAGCATTGGCATGCTCTAGAGAACAAGAATTGTTCGCATTGTAGGGGGCGTGACAAGGTTCGGCAATCCACCCGAGCAGATGAATCATCCGTTCTCTTTTGCTTATGAGAATATTTATCATTAATATTGCGCGCTGATGAACCTGGCGCCTCCCGCATGAAAAGCAAACGCTCACTGCCTATTACCTACCGTCTAGCCGTCACCTCGCGCGTGCTGGCAGCCGTGGTGGGTGGCTATTTGATGGCGTCCCTGGCCAGCATCTGCCTGGCGCTGTGGATGCCGACTTCCCGCGCCGACGCGGTGGTCACCGGGATGATGAGTTCATTTGTGTTTTACCTGCTGGCGGTGCTCTGGTGTTTCGCCTGCCGCACGGCATGGCGCGCATGGGCAGGTGTAATGGTGCCGAGTGCACTGTTTGCCACCTTGGCGGGCGTGGGTTTGTGGATGGCGCGCACATGAAAGAGGGCTTTCGCCAGGCCATGGCCTGGTTGCACACATGGGCGGGATTGATATTTGGCTGGCTGCTGTTTGCGATTTTCCTGACCGGCACCTTGTCCTATTTCAAGGACGAAATGACCCACTGGATGCAGCCCGAAGTGCGGGCCTATCCACTGGACGACGCGCGCAGTCTCGCGGCCGCGCAAACCTATTTGCAGCAACAGGCGCCCAACGCCGCACGCTGGTTTATCACCTTGCCGGACAGCCGCGACCCAGGCCTGTCAGTGATGTGGCAAGACAAACTCGACCCCGGCAAGCGCGGCAACTTCATCCACAAGGTCCTCGACCCTGTCACCGGCCAACCCGTCCAGGCCCGCGAAAGCATGGGCGGCGAATTCTTCTACCGATTCCACTTCCAGCTGCAAATGCCTTATCCATGGGGCCGTTGGCTGTCGACCATTGCCGCGATGGTGATGTTCGTCGCGTTGATCACCGGCATCATCACCCACAAGAAAATCTTCAAGGACTTCTTCACCTTCCGCCCGCGCAAAGGCCAGCGTTCCTGGCTCGACGGGCATAACGCGGTAGGTGTGCTGGTGTTGCCGTTTCACTTGATGATCACCTACAGCAGCCTGGTGATATTTATGAACATGGTGATGCCTGCGCCGATCGCTGCCTCCTACGGCAGCGACAGCCGCGCGTTTTTCAACGAAGTATTCCCCGCGATCAACAATGCGCCGGCGCTTGGCCAGCCGGGCAAATTACTGCCGTTGTTGCCAATGTATGAGCAGGCCCGCACGCAATGGGCGGGCGGCCATGTCGGTCGTTTGGTGGTGAATAACCCAGGTGATGTGAATGCGTCGGTCAATGTGGTCCGCGCGGGCTCCGACAGTGTGGTGCAGGATTTCGGCAGCACCCTGTCATTCAGCGGCACCACTGGCGAGCTGTTGCGGGTGAGTGGCGAGCAGTCACTGCCGGCGGCAATCAGCGGCAGTTTCTATGGCCTGCACATGGGCCATTTCGCTGGCCCGGTGCTGCGCTGGCTGTACTTTATCTGTGGCCTGGCGGGCACGGCGATGATCGGCACCGGCTTGGTGATATGGCTCGGCAAGCGTCAGCTCAAGCACGCTAAAACCTCGGTGATGCCGTTTGAACTGCGGCTGGTGGAAGTGCTGAATATCGCCAGCATGTCCGGGCTGATGCTCGCCATCGCAGGGTTTTTCTGGGCCAACCGCTTGTTGCCGGTGAGCTTCGCCGAGCGCTCCGACTGGGAAATAAATACCTTTTTTATTGCCTGGGGCCTGAGCCTGTTGCACGCCGTGCTGCGTCGAGGCCGCCAGGCTTGGGTTGAGCAATTGAGTCTCGGCGCGCTGCTGTTTGTGGCGGTCCCACTGCTTAACGCGCTGACCACCTCGCAGCATTTGGGCGTGTCACTGGCCAGCGGCGACTGGGCCATGGCCGGCTTCGACCTGACCTGCCTGGCCAGCGGTCTGTTCCTGGCGTGGGCCGCCTGGAAGATGCAGCACCGCACGGCGCCGCAGCCCAAGGTCGAACGTTCACGCGCATTGACGCTCAAGCAGGAGGCGAACTGAATGCTGCTCGCATTGCTGATGTGTTACGCCGGGTTTGCCGCGCTGTGCCTGTCCACCGATCGTCATCATGGCGAACTGCTGCACAGCAAGCCTTCGCCACCTCGACGCCTGACGTTACGTACGGCCGGTGGGTTGCTGCTGGTGCTGTCGACGTGGCCAGCGGTGGCAGCCTCGGGTTGGGCTCAAGGTTTGGTGGAGTGGTGCGCTGTGTTGATGCTCAGCGCACTGTTGCTGGTGTTGCTGTTGCCGTATCGGCCAAGGCTGGCCTTGAGCCTGGCGGGTGTCGGCCTGCTGGCCAGCCCGGTTGCTGCCTTCGCCCTGTTTTGAGCCTGCCATGATGATCAGCACGCCACCCGAATCCCAGGACAGCCCGCATACCGATGCGGCCGGTGGGCGTGCGCATTTCCTGCAGGTGTTTTTATCCCAGCGCTCGCAAATGGAGGCGCTGGTCAGCCGGCGCGTGGGTTGCCGCGCTACGGCGGCCGACCTGGTGCAAGACCTGTTCCTGCGCTTTTGGCGTCGACCGTTGGTGCAGGTCGAAGAGCTCAGCACCTACCTGTTGCGCTGCGCCGGCAACATCGCCATCGACCATTTGCGCAGTGAGGGCGCGCGCGTGCGCAGCAGCGAAGGTTGGTTGCCGGAACAACAGGACAACCAGGGCTCCGAACCCCAGGCAGCCCTCGAAGCGGGCAATGACCTGCGCCACGTCGAAGCCGCCTTGCGCAGCTTGCCGGAGCGTACCCGGCAGATTTTCCTGCTCAACCGCATCCACGGCCGCAAATACACGGAAATTGCCAAGGCCATGGGGCTGTCCCAAAGTGCCGTGGAAAAACATATGATGCGTGCCCTCGAAGCCTGCAAGGCCAGCCTTCGCGAACCCTCTTGCCCACGCACGCCAGGGAAAGCACCGTGAACGTTACCCCCACGCCCGCCCAGGAACAGGCCGCACTCGACTGGTTGAGCCTGCTGCACGATCAGCCCAGCAGTGGTGACCAGGCCACGTTCAGTCGCTGGTTACGGGCTGACCCCGCGCACGTCGAAGCCTATTCACGGGCCCAGGTGCTGTGGGAGTTGAGCGAAGTGCCGGCACGCACACTGGCGGACGAAGATGCAGTGGCGTTGCAGGGCTACCTCGACTCAATGAACAGCTCAAAACGCTCGCGTGTTGTGCGCGGGGCCGGTGCCTTGGCCATGGCCGCGTGTTTGCTGGTGATGGTGTCCCTGGGCGCGGGTTGGCAGCCGTCGCGCTGGGTTGATGACTTCGGCGCCGATTACGTGACAGCGCCAGGCGAGGTGAAGACCGTAACCCTGGCGGATCAAACCCAAGTGACCCTGGATGCCGACAGCGCCATTGCCGTGGATTTCAGCCATGGCGAGCGGCACATCCAGTTGCGCCGTGGCGCGGGTTTTTTCCGCGTGATCCACACCGGCCAGCCCTTTGTAGTCGAGGCCGGCAGCGGTGAGGCGCGGGTCTTGGGCACGCAGTTCGAAGTGCGCCTGCAACCGGCCGGGGCCCAGGTGACGGTGCTGTCCGGCCGGGTTGGCGTAACGCCGTCCAGGCAAGGGCAGCAGCAGGTGCTGACGGCAGGCCAGCAAGTGGCCTACGCCGACGGTGTGGCCGATGCCCTGCACGCGGTCGACAGCGAATCGCGCCTGGCCTGGCGTGACGGCTGGCTCAATTACTACAAAGCACCGTTGGCCGAGGTGGTTGAGGACCTTAGCCGTTACTACCCTGGGCGAATCCTTCTGCTCAACGACGAGATGGCCGCCAAGCGTGTCAGCGGGAGTTTTCCGAGCAAGGACCCAGTGGCAGTTATGAGTGCCTTGCAGGCGGTCCTGGGCTTTGAACAGCACACCGTGCTGGGCCGCATGATTGTATTGCGCTAGACATTAATCCCCTCCGTCGCCACCTCCTGCGTGGCGATTGTATGAAATATTTTCCTCTGTTTATTTTCTCCATGTCGCTGTAGACCAGGTATTGCGCTGCCTGCAGGCCTTTCATTTAACCTTCATCCCAATTGCCAAAACCTGTCACCAAACCGTTACACGCGCCAAGGATGATCCCCGGATTCCTGAACAGGTGGTCAGGAAGATTGGCGTCGCCGTTCACCCGGTTCTGACAGCCAGCACCTCCCTCCATAACAACAGATAGATGCACGTAAGGGATCTACTCGTGAAGATCAACACACTCTCTGCCCTGCTGTTAGCCTCGGGCCTAGGAAGCTTTGCGCCACTGGTTTTGGCAGACACCACGCAGGATGTCGGTTCGGTGGACGTCGCCGGCAAACAGAGCCTGGGCAACGGCCACATGATTCGCGAAGAAAGTGCCAAGGCGCGGTCGACGGTGACCAAGGAAGCCATGGACGAAATGTCGGGGACCGCCAACGCCATCGACAAACTCAAATACACGCCGGGCATCAACGTTTCCAGTGATGACGCCAGCGGCACCAGCGGCACCA
The DNA here is from genome assembly GCF_053345295.1 of Pseudomonas sp. M5A4_2d. NCBI lineage: Bacteria > Pseudomonadati > Pseudomonadota > Gammaproteobacteria > Pseudomonadales > Pseudomonadaceae > Pseudomonas > Pseudomonas sp. M5A4_2d. The sequence continues at coordinate 148,726 of NZ_JBKEZW010000012.1, forward strand.
ACTTCACCATGCGTGGCATGAACTCCGACCAGATCGGGGTTTCCGTCGATGGCGTGCCGATCAACGACTCGGGCAACTACAGCGTTTATTCAAACCAGCTGGGCGACCCGGAAAACCTCGCCGAAGTATTCGCCACCCAAGGGTCTTCGGAAGCGGACGGCCCGCACATCGGCTCCAGCGGCGGCAACATCGGCATGATCACTCTGCGGCCGACCAAGGAGCCCGGGCTGTTCGCCAAACAGATCGTCGGTGCCAACGACCTGCGCAAGACGTTCGTGCGGGTGAATACCGGCGATTTTGGCGGCCTCAAGACCTGGGTCTCGGCGTCTCACCTGGAAGGTGACAAGTGGCGCGGCAAAGGCACATTGCGCAGCGACAAAGTCGAGTGGAGCAGCCTGTTCGAAGACGGCAATGGCAACTCGACCCTGGCCACGGTGAAATACAACAACCAGGAAAACTACAACTACAACACCCTGAGCAAGTCGCAGTTCGAGACAGAAGGGCGACGCAAGGACTTCTCGGAAACCCCGGTTTATAAGTCGGGTTTGCTGTCGTCGTCCTACAAGCTCAACCGCAACCCGTTCGAAAGCGTCAACGCCACGCTCACTCAGCGCTGGCAGTTGCAAGACAACCTGTCGCTGACGGTCACACCTTATTACTACTGGGCCAACGGTGGCAGTTTCAGCGGCCAGACCGCTTCAAACCTGGGGCCCAAGTCCGACAAGGCCGGCAACTACGACCTGAGCAACCTGAAATCGCTCAACTACTATCGCCCTTCGTGGACCGAAACCTGGCGCCCTGGCGTCACCGCCAAAATGAAATGGGACATCAACGAAGAACACAGCCTGGACTACGGCTATTGGTATGAACGTGCTCGTCAGCGCCAGACCCAGCCCTTTATCGGGATCAACGGCGAAGGCGCACCCGATGATGTGTGGGGTGACTACAACAGCGGCGGCCAAGTGGTCGACAAGAACGGCGCGACCGTACAGGGTCGTCATTACTACACCATCACCCCGGCTCAGAAGCTCTGGGTTCAGGACAGCTGGCAAGCCACGCCGGACCTGAGTTTTGTCGGTGGCGTTGCGTACCAGTACGTCGAGCGCGACGGCAACAATCTGGGCAGCCTGTACGACACGCCGGAAAAACGTAACACCCGTTACCACCAGTTCCTGCCGAACTTCAGCGCCAAGTACCAGGTCGACGAGAGCAACCAGGCGTTCTACAACGTCACCCGCAACATGCGTACACCGCCGAACTACGTGCTGTACAACAAGGGCGACTCCGTCAGCCTGAAGCCTGAGTTGAGCTGGAACCAGGAACTGGGCTGGCGCTACACCGAAGACACCCTGGCGCTGAGCGCGACCTTGTTCTACATCAGCTTCAAGGATCGCCAGTTGTCCACCACCGACTTGAACGGTGACTACGCGGTGATCAACGTCGGCAAGGTCGACAACAAAGGCCTGGAGCTGGAATGGAGTGGCCTGTTGCCGCACAACTTCAACTACTACGCCTCCTACACCTACACCCAGTCTGAGCAGAAAGACAATGTGCTCAGCAAGAATGTGTTGCTGCCGACAGCGGGCAAGCAACTGGCCAACGTGCCGGAAAACATGTTCAACCTGGTGTTCGGCTATGACGACTCGCGTTTCTACGGCAACGTTGCGGGCAAATACGTCGGCAGTTTCTACGGCGATTTGACCAACGACGAAAAAATCTCCGGCCGTACCGTGTTTGACCTCAACGCCGGTATCTACTTGCCGGTGGACAAGAAAGTCATCAAGTCCGCGGCCCTGCGGTTCTCGATGCTTAACGTGTTCGACAAGGAATACTTGAGTTCGGCGCGCACCGTGTCGTTCAACTCGGCACCGGTAAACGGCCTGGCGCCGAGCACGGCGTATTACAACGTGGGTGAGGAACGCACGGCGATGGTGTCGCTGGAAGCCAACTTCTAATTAAAGGTGCCGCTGAGCTAAATGTGGGAGCGGGCTTGCTCGCGAAAGCGGTGGGTCAGTGCCAGATGCATTGACTGACAGTCCGCCTTCGCGAGCAAGCCCGCTCCCACATTTGATCTGCAGTGTTTTACAAATTGGGTTACTTCAGCGCGGCCATAATCGCTTCAGGGTTGTAATCGCGAATCAGCGTGCCATTCACGTCCACAAACGGAATCCCGCCGCCGCCCAAGGCCTCATAGGCCTTGCGCGCCTGGGCGTCCTTCTCGATATCCAGCGCCTGGTAGGGAATGCCTTTCTGGTCCAGAAAGCGCCGGATCTGCTTGCAGTAGCCACACCACTCGGTGGAATAGAGCACCACGCGCGCTGAGGCGCGTACCTGCTCCGACACCACCTGCGAGGGGTTGAACAGCCGCTCGATCTTGCCCCAGTTCTGGATGACTACCACGACCAGCAATACCAGCAGGACCTTCTTGAGAACCCCGCCAAGCATCAGTTACGGCGCTTGAGCTGGTCAGTCAATTGGGTCGGCAGACCCTTGATGATCAAGGTGCCGGCAGCCTCGTCGTACTCGATCTTGTCGCCCAGCAGGTGCGCTTCAAAGCTGATCGACAGCCCCTCGGCACGCCCGGTAAAACGACGGAACTGGTTGAGGGTGCGTTTGTCGGCCGGGATCTCCGGCGACAGGCCGTAATCCTTGTTGCGGATATGGTCATAGAACGCCTTAGGCCGATCTTCATCGATCAAACCCGACAGTTCTTCCAGGCCCATCGGCTCGCCGAGCTTGGCCTGGCTGCTGGCGTAGTCCACCAGGGTCTTGGTTTTCTCGCGGGCCGACTCATCCGGCAGGTCTTCGCTTTCGACGAAGTCGCTGAATGCCTTGAGCAGGGTGCGGGTCTCGCCCGGGCCATCGATGCCTTCCTGGCAGCCGATAAAGTCGCGGAAGTACTCCGAGACCTTCTTGCCGTTCTTGCCCTTGATAAAGGAGATGTATTGCTTGGACTGCTTGTTGTTCTGCCACTCGGAGACGTTTATCCGCGCTGCCAGGTGCAATTGGCCCAGGTCCAGGTGGCGTGAGGGGGTCACGTCCAACTGATCGGTCACGGCCACGCCTTCGCTGTGGTGGAGCAGGGCGATGGCCAGGTAGTCGGTCATGCCTTGTTGGTAGTGGGCAAACAGCACGTGGCCGCCGGTGGAGAGGTTGGACTCCTCCATCAGCTTTTGCAGATGTTCGACTGCCGTGCGGCTGAAGGTGGTGAAATCTTGGCCGCCGTCAAAATACTCCTTCAACCAGCCGCTGAACGGGTGCGCGCCGGACTCGGCATGGAAGAAACCCCAGGCCTTGCCTTGTTTGGCGTTGTAGCTCTCGTTGAGGTCGGCAAGCATGTTCTCGATGGCGGCCGACTCGGCAAGCTCGGAGTCGCGGGCATGGAGAATTGCGGGGGTGCCGTCGGGTTTTTTGTCGATCAGGTGGACGATGCAATGACGGATCGGCATAGGCTTCTCGGCTGGTTGAGGGGAGCGGTTGGCCTCCCCGAAAAGTTGCCCAGTGTACCGCACCCATTGGCCAAGACACGTGTCCAAGGGTGCTTTGGCAGCTCTCCGACGGCCTATATGCCTTTTTTTCACGGTTTAGAGCGATAAAGCTGACCAAATGGGTATGTTGAGGCGGATATTTCCCCGTCTCTGTGCTAGTTTTGCCCCGTCTTACGCCAAGTCTCGGCGTTAAGCGTGCATTCAGCATCTGTCAGGTCGAACCAATCCCCGTTTCAAGCATCTATAACCCCGATCTCCGTGGTTATGGCCGGGGGTGCCAGGCCATGACGGTCGGGCTCGACGGCTGACACTGCACTCTGCAATCCATATGAATTTGATAGGGAAGGAACACCACAATGGCTATTACTAAAGACCAACTGATCGCTGACCTGGCTGAAGCAGTAGACGCACCGAAAACTACCGTGCGCGCTCTGCTGGACCAACTGAGCCAAGTTGTTGCTGATCAGCTGGAAAACGGCGGCGAAATCACTCTGCCAGGCGTTGGCAAACTGAAAGTGACCGAGCGTCCAGCCCGTACTGGCCGTAACCCTTCGACTGGCGCCGCCATCGAAATCGCTGCCAAGAAAGTTATCAAGCTGGTTGTGGCCAAAGGCCTGACCGACGCTGTTAACAAGTAAGACGCAGCAAAAAAAACCGTGCTTCGGAGCGATCCGGGCACGGTTTTTTGTTGCCTGCGGTTTACTGTGATGAAGGGCTAGTCGCGAACCCAGCGCTGGCGCCAGATCTGCTGCTCGTTCTTGGTCTGGAAAGTCCAGGCCACGAAACGGCTTTGCTTTTGGCCCTGGGACATCTCCACCACATGACTTTCCAGCACGTTGGCTTTTTTGAGTGCCGTCTCAATCGCGGGCAAATTTGACGCTTTTGACACCAATGTGCTGAACCACAACACCTTGTGGGCAAAATGCGCACTCTCAGCGATAAGCTGCGTGACGAAGCGCGCTTCACCGCCTTCACACCACAACTCCGCCGATTGCCCGCCGAAGTTCAGTACCGGCAACTTGCGCTTGGGATCGGCTTTGCCCAGCGCGCGCCACTTGCGTTCGCTGCCCTTGGTGGCTTCGTCCATGGACGCATGGAACGGCGGGTTGCACATGGTCAGGTCAAAGCGCTCGCCCGGCTCCAGCAGGCCCAACAGGATTTGCTTGGGGTTGGTTTGCTGGCGCAACTGGATGACCTTGCTCAGGTCATTGGACTGCACGATGGCCCTGGCCGCGGCCACGGCGATAGGGTCGACCTCGGAGCCGAGGAAGTTCCAGCGGTACTCCATGTAGCCAATCAACGGATAGACACAGTTGGCGCCCATGCCGATGTCCAGCACCTTGACGATTGAACCGCGCGGAATCTTGCCGTCGTTGACGCTGGCCAGCAGGTCGGCGAGGAAATGCACATAGTCGGCACGCCCCGGCACTGGCGGGCACAGGTAGTCGGCTGGGATATCCCAATGCTGGATGCCGTAGAAGGCTTTCAGCAGCGCCCGGTTGAAGACCCGCACCGCGTCAGGGCTGGCAAAGTCGATACTTTCCTTGCCATAGGGGTTGGTGATCACGAATTTCGCCAGTTCCGGCGTCGTTTTGATCAGCGCCGGGAAGTCATAACGGCCTGTGTGGCGGTTACGCGGATGCAAGGTGGCCTCTTTACGCGGCGCGACGGGTTTGGCCGTGGCGGCGGTTTTAGGCTTCTTGCGCGGTGGTTTGGGTGTGCTGGGGGCGGTCATGGCTGCGTCGATTCTGGGGTTGTTTCAAAAGTGGCGGGTATTGTCACACATTCCTGAGGTGACCTCGTTCAAAAGTGGGAGCTGGCTTGCCTGCGATGCAGGCGACACGGTCCGGCAGCCAAACCCAGGCGATGCTATCGCAGGCAAGCCAGCTCCCACATTGATCGGGTTCCCAATGGGGAGTTTCAGTGTTTTTCGGGCAAAAAAAGAGGCCCGAAGGCCTCTTTCTTATACGCAGTCCACCTTACAGGCTGGAAATCCGCGCATGTTGCTCCGCCAGTTTGCCCAAGGCCTGTTCAGCCTCAGCCAGCTTGGCGCGCTCTTTGTCGATCACTTCAGCCGGCGCCTTGTCGACGAACGCGGCGTTGGACAGCTTGCCGCCCACTCGCTGCACTTCGCCTTGCAGGCGTGCAATTTCCTTGTCGAGACGGGCCAGTTCGGCGCCCTTGTCGATCAGGCCGGCCATCGGCACCAGCACTTCCATGTCGCCGACCAGTGCGGTCGCCGACAGGGGCGCTTCTGCGCCGTCAGCCAATACCGTGATCGACTCCAGCTTCGCCAGCTTCTTGAGCAATGCGTCGTTCTCGGTGAGGCGACGCTGGTCTTCGGCACTGGCGTTCTTCACGAATACGGCCAATGGCTTGCCCGGACCGATGTTCATCTCGGCGCGAATGTTGCGCGTGCCCATCATCAAGGTCTTGAGCCATTCGATGTCGCTTTCGGCGGCCTCATCAATGCGCGCTTCATTGGCTACCGGCCAAGGTTGCAGCATGATGGTCTTGCCTTCGACACCGGCCAGCGGCGCGATGCGCTGCCAGATTTCTTCGGTGATGAACGGCATGAACGGGTGCGCCAGGCGCAGCGCCACTTCCAGCACGCGTACCAGGGTGCGACGTGTACCGCGCTGGCGTTCGACCGGCGAGTTTTCGTCCCACAGCACAGGCTTGGACAGTTCCAGGTACCAGTCGCAATACTGGTTCCAGATGAACTCGTACAAGGCCTGTGCGGCCAGGTCAAAACGGAACTGGTCGAGCTGGCGGGTCACTTCGGCTTCGGTGCGCTGCAGCTGCGAAATGATCCAGCGATCAGCCAGGCTCAGCTCATAGGCTTCGCCGTTCTGACCGCAGTCTTCGCCTTTATCCAGCACGTAGCGCGCGGCATTCCAGATCTTGTTGCAGAAGTTGCGATAGCCTTCGACGCGGCCCATGTCGAACTTGATGTCGCGACCGGTGGACGCCAGCGAGCAGAAGGTGAAGCGCAGGGCGTCGGTGCCATAGCTGGCAATACCGTCGGCGAACTCGTCACGGGTCTGCTTCTCGATCTTCTTCGCCAGTTTCGGCTGCATCAGGCCCGAGGTGCGTTTTTGCACCAGGGTTTCCAGGTCGATGCCGTCGATGATGTCCAATGGGTCCAGGACGTTGCCCTTGGACTTGGACATCTTCTGGCCCTGGCCATCACGCACCAGGCCATGCACGTACACGGTTTTGAACGGTACCTGCGGGGTGCCGTCCTCGTTCTTCACCAGGTGCATGGTGAGCATGATCATCCGGGCAACCCAGAAGAAAATGATGTCGAAGCCGGTAACCAGCACGTCGGTGGAGTGGAATTTCTTCAGGAATTCGGTCTGTTGCGGCCAGCCGAGGGTGGAGAAGGTCCACAGGCCCGAACTGAACCAGGTGTCCAGTACGTCGTTGTCCTGTTGCAGCGCCACGTCCGCGCCGAGGTTGTGCTTGGCACGCACTTCAGCTTCGTCACGGCCGACATAGACCTTGCCCGACTCGTCGTACCAGGCCGGAATGCGGTGGCCCCACCACAGTTGACGGCTGATGCACCAATCCTGGATGTCACGCATCCACGAGAAATACATGTTCTCGTACTGTTTAGGCACGAACTGAATGCGGCCATCTTCGACGGCAGCAATCGCAGGCTCTGCCAACGGCTTGGTGGACACATACCACTGGTCGGTCAGCCACGGTTCGATGATGGTGCCGGAACGGTCGCCCTTCGGCACTTTCAGGCCGTGGTCGTCAACGCTCACCAGCAGGCCGGCAGCGTCAAAGGCAGCAACGATCTGCTTGCGAGCGTCAAAGCGGTCGAGACCGGCGTACTCAGCCGGGATCTTGCCGTCGATGCTTTCGTTCAGCGTGCCGTCCAGGTTGAACACCTGGCAGGCCGGCAGGACGGCGGCGTTTTTGTCGAAGATGTTCAGCAGCGGCAGGTTATGGCGCTTGCCGACTTCGTAGTCGTTGAAATCGTGGGCCGGGGTGATTTTCACGCAGCCGGTGCCGAATTCAGGGTCGCAGTAGTCGTCCGCGATGATCGGGATGCGGCGGCCAACCAACGGCAGCTCGACGAACTTGCCGATCAGCGCCTGGTAGCGTTCGTCGTTCGGGTTAACCGCGACGGCGGCGTCGCCGAGCATGGTTTCCGGACGGGTCGTGGCGACGATCAGGTAGTCGTTGCCTTCAGCGGTCTTGGCGCCATCGGCCAGCGGGTACTTGAGGTTCCACAGGAAACCTTTCTCGTCGTGGTTTTCCACTTCGAGGTCGGAAATCGCCGTGTGCAACTTGGTGTCCCAGTTGACCAGGCGCTTGCCACGGTAGATCAGACCGTCTTCGTGCAGGCGTACGAAGGCTTCTTTCACGGATTCCGACAGGCCGTCGTCCATGGTGAAGCGCTCGCGGCTCCAGTCGACGGACGAACCCAGGCGACGGATCTGACGGCTGATATTGCCGCCGGACTGGTCTTTCCATTCCCAGATCTTTTCCAGGAATTTCTCGCGACCCAGGTCGTGACGGTTCTGGCCGGTGGCTTCGAGTTGACGTTCCACCAGCATCTGGGTGGCGATACCGGCGTGGTCGGTACCCGGTTGCCACAGGGTGTTGCGACCCTGCATGCGGCGGAAACGGATCAACGCATCCATGATCGCATTGTTGAAGCCATGGCCCATGTGCAGGCTGCCAGTGACGTTCGGTGGCGGAATCATGATGGTGTAGGAATCGCCCGCGCCTTGCGGAGCGAAATAATTCTCGGACTCCCAGGTCTTGTACCAGGAAGTTTCAATAGCGTGCGGCTGGTAGGTCTTATCCATGCGCGGCGGGACCCTAGTTGGCATTAATTCAGGAAAGCCGACAAGTATAACGGGGGATAGGGCGCAGGGCGAGGCGAAGACAGGCTTGAGATGTACGCAGTGCAAATGTGGGAGGGGGCTTGCCCCCGATAGCAGTGGGTCAGTGACTGATAAGCTGGCTGACCCGGCGCTATCGGGGGCAAGCCCCCTCCCACAGTAGATCCAGGTGTGGCTCAGGACTGATATTGGCTCAACAACCGCTCCATGCGCGCATCCAGCCGGCGCTTGATCTCGGTTTCGATATGCGGGGCAAAGTCGTCGATCACGTCTTGCATGATCAGTTGTGCGGCGGCGCGCAGTTCGTTGTCCAGGTGCAGCAGCAAGGCGTCAGGCGCCTTTTCGGCAGCAGCCGCGGCAGGCACGGGTTCTACAACCGGGGCTGCAGCAGCAGGCGCTGGTGCGGCGGGCTTGCCACCGACCAGGTCGAACAGCAGCGGAATCTGTACCTCGCCATCGACCGTGTCGGTCAGCAGCGGCGGTTGCAAGGCATCATCACCCAGCAATTGACGGATCGACTCCAGGTCGTCCAGCAAGTGGTCGTCTTTTTTAATCGGGTTGGGAGTGTCCATCATGTGCTCAAAGTCGTTGTAGCCGGTGATCCTGCAGAGGATAGCCCTGTTCGCGATAGAAACGGAAACTCTCCCGCGCGGCCTGACGAATAGCCGGGTCTTCCACCACCACTTCCGCCACGCGGGCAAAAGCCTTGGCAAAGGTCGGTACTTTCAGGTCCAGGTTGACCAGCAGGTCATGGTGACTGCCGCAGTTGTCGCCCAGGCCCAACACAATCAGGCCTTCGGGTTCGGACTCGGCGGGGCCGTGGGGCACGAAGCTTTCACCCTTGAAGCGCCACAGGCGGGCATCAAGGTCGTCTCGTTGGGCTGCATCGCTGCAATGCAGGTAGATGCGGTGGCCCATGCGCCAGGCTTTTTCGGTGAGTTTGCAGGCAAAGTCCAGGCGCGCAGAAGGATCGGCGCTGGGCAATATATAGAAGTCGACTTGGGTCATTGCGGTTCCTGAGACCGGGGCGGCGGGATGGCCGCCCCGGAATCTTCAGTTTCAGGCTTTGGCGCGATCCAGCAGGTACTGGGTCAGCAGTGGAACCGGACGGCCAGTGGCGCCCTTATCCTTGCCGCCGCTGGTCCAGGCCGTACCGGCGATGTCCAGGTGCGCCCAGTTGAAGTTCTTGGCAAAGCGCGACAGGAAGCAGGCCGCTGTGATGGTGCCGGCTTTCGGGCCGCCGATGTTGGCGATGTCGGCGAACGGGCTGTCCAGCTGCTCTTGATACTCATCGAACAGCGGCAGTTGCCAGGCGCGGTCGTCGGCAGACTTGCCGGCGCTGAGCAGTTGCTCGATCAACTCGTCGTTGTTACCCAGCAGGCCGGACGTGTGAGCGCCCAGGGCGACCACGCAGGCACCGGTCAGGGTGGCGATGTCGATCACCGCTTGTGGCTTGAAGCGTTCGGCGTAGGTCAGCGCATCGCACAGCACCAGGCGGCCTTCGGCGTCGGTGTTGAGGATCTCGACGGTCTGGCCGCTCATGGTGGTGACGATGTCGCCCGGACGGGCCGCGCCGCCGCTCGGCATGTTCTCGGCACACGCCAGGATGCACACCAGGTTGATCGGCAGCTTGAGTTCCAGCACGGCACGCAGGGTGCCGAACACGCTGGCGGCGCCGCCCATGTCGTACTTCATTTCATCCATGCCGGCGCCCGGCTTGAGGCTGATGCCGCCGGTGTCGAAGGTGATGCCTTTGCCGACCAGGGCGTACGGCTTCTCGGATTTCTTGCCACCGTTGTATTGCATCACGATCAAGCGTGGTGGCTGGTCGCTGCCCTGGCCCACGGCGTAGAACGAGCCCATGCCCAGTTCCTTGATCTTATTCTCGTCCAGCACTTCAACCTTCAAGGCCTTGAACTCTTTGCCCAGCGCCTTGGCTTGTTCGCCCAGGTACGTTGGGTGGCAGATGTTCGGCGGCAGGTTGCCCAGGTCGCGGGTGAACGACATGCCGGCGGCGATGGCCTGGGCGTGGGTCACAGCGCGCTCGACCTCAGCTTGGGCAGCCTTGATGGTCAGCAGGGTGATTTTCTTCAGGGCGCGGGGTTCGGCTTTCTGGCTCTTGAACTGGTCGAAGACGTAGCTGCCGTCCACCAGGCTTTCGGCCAGCAGGCGGGTCTTGCCGTAGCTGTCGCGGCCTTTTACGACGATTTCATCGAGTGCCAGCGCAGCATCGGCGCCGCCCAGGCCTTTAAGGGCGGTGAGGAGGGTGCTGATGATCTTGCGGAACGGGCGGTCGCCCAGTTCGGCGTCCTTGCCCACGCCCACCAGCAATACGCGGTCGGCTTTAAGGTTAGGCAGGCTTTGCAGCAACAGGCTCTGGCCGACTTTGCCGGCCAGGTCGCCGCGCTTGAGGATCGCGCTGATAGCGCCGCCGCTCAGTTCGTCGAGTTGCTTGGCGGCGACGCCGAGCTTGCGCCCTTCGCCGACGGCGACCACGAGGGTGGCGGTTTTCAACGTTTCGGGGCTAACGCTTTTTACAACCAATTCCATTTTCGGGTCCCTTATAAAGGTCGGTGAGCCTGGAGTCTGTGTACCCAGGCTTAAAGCGAGGCAGCTGTGTAAACCGCCCGCGACAAAGGCCGCAGTTTGAACCTCGCCGGCGGAGCCTGACAACCCTTGCCGCACGCTTTGTGCACGCGTATGAGCAAGCACCGTGACAGGCGCGGTCAATCACAGGATAATGCGCCATCTTTTTAGCCGGCCCGTGCAAACGGGTCGACTCGGTATGCTTGCTTGTTTGGCCGCCTTAGCCTGACAACCCTGGAGTGTCTGGTTTGATCGTCTTCCGTTATCTGTCCCGCGAAGTCCTGTTGACCCTGAGTGCCGTGAGTGCGGTATTGCTGGTCATCACCATGAGTGGTCGTTTCGTCAAATTCCTCGCCCAGGCCGCCTCGGGCGCTCTGGACCCAGGCTCGTTGTTCCTGATCATGGGCTTTCGCCTGCCGGGGTTTTTGCAACTGATCCTGCCGCTCGGCCTGTTCCTGGGCATTCTGCTGGCCTATGGCCGGTTGTACCTGGAAAGTGAAATGACCGTGCTCTCGGCCACCGGCATGAGCCAGCAGCGTCTGCTGGCCATGACCATGGTGCCCGCTACCGGCGTTGCGCTGGTGGTGGCATGGTTGAGCATGAGCCTGGCGCCCCAGGGCGCCATGCAGTTCCAACTGCTGCTGAACAAGCAGGATGCAATGACCGAGTTCGACACCCTCGAGCCCGGGCGCTTTCAGGCGCTCAACGACGGCACGCGGGTGACCTATACCGAAACCATGACGGATGACCGCTCCAACCTGGGCGGCGTGTTTATTTCCCAGAAAAACCTGGGGCAGAATCAGAAAGATCGTGGAATTTCGATTCTGGTGGCCAACAGCGGGCGCCAGGAAGTACGCCCTGACGGCAGCCGTTACCTGATCCTGGAAAATGGCTTTCGTTACGACGGCAGCCCAGGGCTGGCGGATTATCGGGCGATCAAGTACGACACGTATGGCGTAATGCTGGCCAAACCGGAGATCAGCGAAGAGGTCACCGACCGCGACGCACTCCCGACGTCGTCGCTTTTCGGCAATACGGAACTGCGTTCAGTCGCGGAACTGCAATGGCGAATTTCCCTGCCGCTGCTGGTGTTTATCGTGACCTTGATGGCGGTGCCGCTGTCGCGCGTCAACCCGCGTCAGGGCCGTTTCCTCAAGCTGTTGCCAGCGATCCTGCTGTACATGGCCTACCTGACCCTCCTGATTTCCGCCCGTGGTTCCCTGGAGAAGGGCAATCTGTCGCCGGCCCTCGGCCTGTGGTGGGTGCACGGGATTTTCCTGGTGATCGGCCTGGGGCTGCTCTACTGGGAACCTATCCGTTTGAACATGAAGAGCCGTCGTGGCCTGAAGGAGTTGGCTCGTGGCTAAGCTCGATCGCTACATTGGTAGCAGCGTACTGATCGCCATTCTGGCGGTATTGGGCATCATCCTTGGCCTGGCCTCCTTGTTCGCCTTCATCGATGAAGTGGGCAATGTCACCGACACCTATACGGTCACGGACGTGCTGAGCTACGTGGCACTGACCGCGCCGCGCCGTCTCTACGACATGATGCCGATGGCCGCGTTGATCGGGTGCCTGATCGGCCTGGGCAGCCTGGCCAGCAGCAGCGAATTGACCATCATGCGCGCCGCCGGTGTTTCCATCGGCCGTATCGTCTGGGCGGTGATGAAGCCGATGCTGTTGCTGATGGCCTGCAGTGTGCTGATCGGCGAATACGTGGCGCCACCGACCGAAGCCACGGCCCAGGCCAATCGCGCCCTGGCCCAGGGTTCGGGGGATGCGCAGAGTGCCAAGCACGGCCTGTGGCACCGCCAGGGTGACGAGTTTATCCACATCAACGCCGTGCAACCCGGCGGTCTGTTGGTGGGTGTGACGCGTTATACGTTCGATAAAGAGCGGCACATGCTGACTTCCAGTTTCTCCAAGCGTGCGCAATACGATGAAGGGAAGTGGGAGCTGTACGAAGTCACCACGACTTATTTCCATAATGTAGGGCAGGGCACCAAGGCCAGCACCGAAGTCGTCAATGTGCCGTCCGAGCAGTGGGACATCGCGCTGAAGCCGGAGCTGCTCAATACCGTGGTGATGGTCCCGGAAGCTCTGCCGATCTCCGGTTTGTGGGGCTATATCCATTACCTCAAGGATCAGGGGCTGAACAACGGCCGCTACTGGCTGGCATTTTGGGTCAAGGTGTTGCAGCCGTTGGTCACCGCCGCGCTGGTATTGATGGCTATTTCGTTCATCTTCGGCCCGCTGCGTTCCGTGACCCTTGGCCAGCGGGTGTTTACCGGCGTGCTGGTGGGCTTCACCTTCCGTATCGCCCAGGACCTGCTGGGCCCGTCGAGCCTGGTGTTCGGTTTCTCGCCGCTGTTTGCGGTGCTGGTGCCGACCGCGATCTGCGCCCTGGCCGGGTTCTGGCTGTTGCGTCGGGCCGGTTGATACTGCGCTTATGAACAAAAAATGCCCCGCTCCCAGGATCGGGGCATTTTTGTTCTGGTCAGCAAAGATGACGCCCGGCCTGAGCATCAGGTACAATTCCCGGCTATTTTTCAGCGGGCAATCTGCCTGCAGCCTTTTTGAGTGTTGATCCGTGAGTGATTTGAGTCATATCCGCAATTTCTCCATCATCGCCCACATTGACCATGGCAAGTCGACGCTGGCCGATCGATTCATCCAGATGTGCGGCGGCCTTGCCGAGCGTGAAATGGAAGCCCAGGTCCTGGATTCCATGGACCTTGAGCGTGAACGCGGGATCACCATCAAGGCCCATAGCGTTACCCTGTACTACACCGCCAAAGACGGTATCAAGTACCAGCTGAACTTCATTGATACTCCCGGCCACGTTGACTTCACCTACGAAGTCAGCCGCTCGCTGGCGGCGTGTGAAGGCGCCTTGCTGGTGGTCGACGCCGGCCAGGGCGTTGAAGCCCAGTCCGTTGCCAACTGCTACACCGCGATCGAGCAGGGCCTTGAGGTCATGCCGGTGCTGAACAAGATCGACCTGCCCCAGGCCGATCCGGACCGCGTTAAAGAAGAAATCGAAAAAATCATCGGCATTGACGCCACCGACGCTGTCGAGTGCAGCGCCAAGACCGGCCTGGGCGTCGACGAAGTGCTCGAGCGCCTGGTCAAGACCATTCCTGCGCCAACCGGCAACTACGAAGATCCGCTGCAAGCGTTGATCATCGACTCCTGGTTCGACAACTACCTGGGGGTTGTTTCCCTGGTACGTGTGCGCCACGGCCGCGTGAAGAAGGGCGACAAGATCCTGGTTAAATCCACCGGCAAGATCCACCTGGTGGACAGTGTCGGCGTATTCAACCCCAAGCACACCGCTACCACTGACCTGAAGGCCGGTGAAGTAGGCTTCATCATCGCCGGTATCAAGGACATTCACGGTGCACCGGTCGGTGACACCCTGACCTTGAGCTCTACCCCTGATGTAGACGTGCTGCCGGGCTTCAAACGCATCCAGCCGCAGGTTTACGCCGGCCTGTTCCCGGTGAGCTCCGACGACTTCGAAGACTTCCGTGAAGCCCTGCAAAAGCTGACGCTCAACGACTCGTCGTTGCAGTACACCCCGGAAAGCTCCGACGCCCTGGGCTTCGGCTTCCGTTGCGGGTTCCTCGGCATGCTGCACATGGAGATCATCCAGGAGCGCCTCGAGCGCGAATACGACCTGGACCTGATCACCACCGCGCCAACGGTTATTTTTGAACTGTTGCTGAAAACCGGTGAAACGATTTACGTCGATAACCCGTCCAAGCTTCCAGATCTGTCCTCCATTGAAGACATGCGCGAGCCGATCGTGCGGGCCAATATCCTGGTCCCGCAGGAACACCTGGGCAACGTCATTACTCTGTGTATCGAAAAACGTGGCGTACAACACGACATGTTGTTCCTCGGTACCCAAGTGCAAGTGACCTACGATTTGCCGATGAACGAAGTGGTCCTGGACTTCTTCGACCGTCTCAAATCCACCAGTCGCGGCTATGCTTCGCTGGATTACCATTTCGATCGTTACCAATCGGCTAATCTGGTGAAACTGGATGTGCTGATCAACGGCGACAAGGTTGATGCTCTTGCGCTGATCGTGCACAAGGACAACGCGCACTACAAAGGTCGCCAGCTGACCGAGAAGATGAAAGAACTGATTCCGCGCCAGATGTTCGACGTCGCGATCCAGGCCGCCATTGGTGGGCAGATCATTGCGCGAACCTCCGTCAAGGCTCTCAGAAAGAACGTACTGGCCAAATGCTACGGCGGTGACGTAAGCCGTAAGCGCAAACTGCTTGAGAAGCAAAAGGCCGGTAAAAAACGCATGAAGCAAGTGGGCAACGTGGAAATTCCACAAGAAGCCTTCCTTGCGGTGCTCAGGTTGGATAGTTAGGTCCTATGTCACTAAATTTCCCGCTGTTGCTGGTCATCGCCGTTGCCGTTTGCGGTCTCCTGGCGTTGCTCGATCTGGTGTTCTTCGCCCCGCGTCGGCGGGCGGCTATCGCGTCCTATCAGGGCAGCGTGAGCCAGCCCGATGTCGTGGTGATCGAGAAGCTGAACAAAGAGCCTCTGCTGGTTGAATACGGCAAATCGTTCTTTCCCGTGTTGTTCATCGTGCTGGTGCTGCGGTCGTTTCTGGTGGAGCCGTTTCAGATCCCTTCGGGGTCGATGAAACCTACCCTGGACGTCGGTGACTTTATCCTGGTGAACAAGTTTTCCTACGGGATCCGCCTGCCGGTCATCGACAAGAAAGTCATCCCGGTCGGTGATCCGCAGCGCGGCGATGTGATGGTGTTCCGCTACCCTAGCGACCCGAACGTCAATTACATCAAGCGCGTAGTAGGCCTGCCGGGCGACGTAATTCGCTACACCAGCGACAAGCGTCTGTTCGTCAACGGGGAATCGGTGGCCGAGAAGTTGATTGGTGCCGAGCCGAACACCCTGGGCAGTGCCGAGTTGTACCAGGAAAAACTCGGGGCTGTAGAGCACCAGATCCGCAAGGAAATGAGCCGCTACCGTTCGCCGCCTGACACCGAATGGAAAGTGCCGGCCGGTCACTACTTCATGATGGGCGACAACCGCGACAACTCCAATGACAGCCGCTACTGGGATGACCCCAACATTCCCAAGGACCTGCTGGGCATGGTTCCCGACGAGAACATTGTCGGCAAGGCCTTTGCCGTATGGATGAGCTGGCCGGAACCCAAACTCAGCCACCTGCCGAACTTCTCGCGGGTCGGGCTGATCAAGTAATACAGGCGGCGCTGTGAACACAGCGCCGAATGCTTTTCTGGGGTTGGGACAATTCATGGCCCGGCCCCATGCGACACCAATCGGGATTTAAATTTGAACACTGCGTCAATCGTCGATGGCCGCCGGTGCCACCAAACAGATATGGGTAAACCGTGAGCGTTTCTCTAAGCCGTCTCGAGCGTCAGCTCGGCTACACCTTCAAGGACCAGGAATTGATGGTCCTTGCCCTCACACACCGCAGTTTTGCCGGGCGTAATAACGAACGCCTGGAGTTTCTCGGTGATGCCATCCTTAACTTTGCCGCCGGTGAGGCGCTATTCGAGCGTTTCCCTCAAGCGCGCGAAGGTCAGCTGTCACGCCTGCGCGCGCGTCTGGTGAAAGGCGAGACCCTGGCCGTGCTGGCCCGTGGTTTCGGCCTGGGCGAGTACCTGCGCCTGGGGTCGGGTGAGCTGAAAAGCGGTGGCTTCCGTCGCGAGTCGATCCTGGCCGATGCCCTTGAAGCGTTGATCGGTGCGATCTACCTCGATGCGGGTATGGAGACGGCCAAGGAGCGCGTGGTTGCCTGGCTGGCTTCGGAGATCGAAAGCCTGACGCTGGTCGACACCAATAAAGATCCCAAGACCCGCCTGCAGGAATACCTGCAGTCGCGCGGTTGCGAACTGCCACGCTACGAAGTGGTGGATATCCAGGGTGAGCCGCATTGCCGCGTATTTTTCGTGGAATGTGAGATCACCTTATTGAATGAAAAAAGCCGAGGTCAGGGTGTGAGCCGTCGTATTGCCGAACAGGTAGCGGCCGCTGCAGCACTGATTGCCCTGGGCGTGGAGAATGGCCATGACTGATTCAACCGCAACACGCTGTGGCTATGTTGCCATCGTCGGCCGCCCGAACGTGGGCAAGTCCACGCTGCTGAACCACATCCTGGGCCAAAAGCTGGCGATCACCTCGCGCAAGCCGCAGACCACCCGCCACAACATGCTGGGCATCAAGACCGAAGGCACCGTGCAAGCGGTGTATGTCGACACCCCGGGCATGCACAAAGGCGGCGAAAAGGCCCTCAACCGTTACATGAACAAGACCGCTTCGGCGGCGTTGAAAGACGTCGACGTGGTGATATTCGTGGTCGACCGCACCAAGTGGACCGACGAAGACCAGATGGTTCTGGAGCGTGTGCAGTACGTCACCGGTCCCTTGATCGTCGCGCTGAACAAGACCGACCGTATCGAGGACAAAGCCGAGCTGATGCCGCACCTGAGTTGGCTGCAGGAACAACTGCCGAACGCCCAGATCATGCCGATCTCGGCCCAGCACGGCCACAACCTCGACGCCCTGGAACGTGTGATCGCCGAGCACCTGCCGGAGAACGAGCACTTCTTCCCGGAAGACCAGATCACCGACCGCAGCAGCCGTTTCCTCGCCGCCGAACTGGTACGCGAGAAAATCATGCGCCAGATGGGCGCAGAGCTGCCGTACCAGATCACCGTTGAAATCGAAGAGTTCAAGCAGCAGGGCAAAACCCTGCATATCCACGCGCTGATCCTCGTCGAACGTGACGGCCAGAAAAAAATCATCATTGGCGACAAGGGCGAGCGCATCAAGCGCATCGGCACCGAAGCGCGCAAGGACATGGAATTGCTGTTCGATTCCAAGATCATGCTTAACCTGTGGGTGAAGGTTAAAGGTGGTTGGTCTGATGATGAGCGCGCGTTGCGTTCGTTGGGCTACGGCGACCTGTAAGGACACCGCAGGGCAAAAAATGTGGGAGGGGGCTTGCCCCCGATAGCGGTGGGTCAGTTAATAAATAAGTGACTGACACACTGCCATCGGGGGCAAGCCCCCTCCCACATTAGGTTTGTGTAGTTTTCAAAAATGCATTCCAGCAGTGAGAACCCATGTCCCAATCCCCACCCCCCAGCCAACCCGCCTACGTCCTGCATAGCCGCGCCTACCGCGAGACCAGCGCCCTGGTGGACTTCATCACGCCCCAAGGTCGCCTGCGCGCGGTATTGCGCAGCGCACGGGGCAAGACGGGTACGCTGGCTCGGCCGTTCGTGGCCCTGGACGTGGAGTTTCGTGGCAAGGGCGAGTTGAAAAACGTTGGCCGGTTGGAAAGCGTCGGCAACTCCGCCTGGCTCAATGGCGAGGCGCTGTTCAGTGGCCTCTACCTCAACGAGCTGCTGATCCGCCTGCTGCCCGCCGAAGACCCGCACCCGGCGGTCTTCGATCACTACGCCGCCACCCTGATAGCCCTGGCCGAAGGCCGCCCCCTGGAACCGCTGCTGCGCGCCTTCGAATGGCGCCTGCTTGACGACCTCGGCTACGGCTTTGAACTGAGCAACGACCTGCACGGCGACCCCATCGCCGCCGACGGCATGTACCGCCTGCAAGTCGATGCCGGCCTTGAACGCGTCTACCTGCTGCAACCGGGCCTGTTCCAGGGCACCGAGCTGTTGGCCATGAGCGAAGCTGACTGGACCGCGCCAGGTGCCTTGTCCGCCGCCAAGCGTTTGATGCGCCAGGCGCTGGCCGTGCATTTGGGTGGACGGCCGCTGGTCAGTCGCGAGTTGTTTCGAAAGCCCTGACATCCCCGTGTATGCTGTGCACCGTTTCTTTCCCTTTTCAGGAGCGCTTCCGTGACCACCAGCAATCGCATTCTTCTTGGCGTCAACATCGACCACGTCGCTACCCTGCGCCAGGCCCGGGGCACCCGTTACCCTGACCCGGTCAAGGCTGCGCTGGACGCCGAAGAAGCGGGCGCCGACGGCATCACCGTGCACCTGCGCGAAGACCGCCGCCACATCCAGGAGCGCGACGTGTTGCTGCTCAAGGACGTGCTGCAAACCCGCATGAACTTCGAGATGGGCGTGACCGAAGAAATGATGGCGTTCGCCGAGCGCATTCGCCCGGCGCATATCTGCCTGGTACCGGAAACCCGCCAGGAACTGACCACCGAAGGCGGCCTCGATGTGGCCGGCCAGGAAGCGCGGATCAAGGCCGCGGTGGAACGCCTGTCGAAGATCGGCAGCGAAGTGTCGCTGTTCATCGACGCCGACGAGCGCCAGATCGAAGCCTCGCGTCGTGTCGGCGCGCCGGCCATCGAACTGCACACCGGCCGTTACGCCGATGCCACCACGCCGACCGAAGTCGCTGACGAGCTGCAGCGCATCATCGAGGGCGTAAAGTGCGGCCTGAATGAAGGTCTGATCGTCAATGCGGGCCATGGCCTGCACTACCACAACGTGGAAGCGGTGGCCGCGATCAAGGGCATCAACGAACTGAACATCGGCCACGCACTGGTAGCCCATGCACTGTTCGTCGGTTTCAAAGGCGCGGTCGCCGAGATGAAAGCCCTGATTCTGGCGGCTGCCAAGCACTGATCAGACACAGGATATTTCCTGTGTGTGCGGGCTTGTGTGGGAGCGGGCTTGCTCGCGAATACGGTGGGTCAGCCAATACATGTGCTGACTGGCACACCGCATTCGCGAGCAAGCCCGCTCCCACATTGGCCCATTCTCATCTTTATACCCCTGTGTTTTCGCAGTGCGGCAATGCGAAGCCTTACTGTTTAGCCGGGTCAGGTGTATCGTATCTGCCCTTTGCGGGCCTCTGGCCTGCGGCAGATACGTGAGGTTGTTGTGTCCCGATCCTTTTCCCGTCGACAAATCCTGGGTGGCCTTGCAGGCCTGGCCGTAGTGGGCGTCGGTGCCGGTGGTGCCTATCGCTACTGGCTGGGGAAAGTTGCCGAGGCTGAAGCGGGGCACGATTACGAGCTGATCGCGGCGCCGCTGGACGTGGAACTGGTGCCAGGGCACACAACCCAGGCCTGGGCATTCGGCCCCTCCGCGCCAGGCACCGAGTTGCGCGTGCGCCAGGGCGAATGGCTGCGGGTGCGCTTTATCAACCACCTGCCGGTTGCCACCACCATCCACTGGCATGGCATCCGCCTGCCGCTGGAAATGGACGGCGTGCCTTACGTCTCGCAGTTGCCGGTGTTGCCTGGCGAATACTTCGACTACAAATTCCGCGTCCCGGACGCCGGCAGCTACTGGTACCACCCCCATGTGAACAGCAGCGAAGAGCTCGGCCGTGGCCTGGTTGGCCCGCTGATCATCGAAGAGCGCGAACCCACCGGTTTCAAGCACGAACGCACCCTGAGCCTGAAAAGCTGGCATGTGGACGAAGAGGGCGCTTTCGTCGCCTTCAGCGTGCCTCGCGAGGCGGCACGTGGCGGCACGGCCGGGCGGCTGTCGACGATCAATGGCGTGTCCCAGGCGGTGATTGATTTGCCGGCGGGGCAGATCACCCGCGTGCGGTTGCTCAACCTCGACAACACCCTGACCTACCGCCTCAACATTCCTGATGTCGAAGCACAGATCTACGCGCTGGACGGCAACCCTATCGAACCACGCCCATTGGGCAAGGAATATTGGCTGGGCCCGGGCATGCGCATCTGCCTGGCGATCAAGGCACCGCCTGCGGGTGAGGAGTTGTCGATCCGTAACGGCCCCGTGCGTCTGGGCACCTTTCGCTCGGTGGCCAATACCGACGCGCCCACCGAATGGCCACCGGCGTTGCCCGCCAACCCGATTGCCGAGCCGGACCTGGCCAACGCCGAGAAACTCAACTTCAATTTCGAATGGGTCGGCACGGTGTCGGTGGATGACGGCAAGCCGCCAAGCCTGTGGCAGATCAACGGCAAGGCCTGGGACATCACCGACAAGACCTGCGCCGACCGCCCGATTGCCAAACTGGAGAAGGGCAAGAGCTACATTTTCGAATTGAAGAACATGACCCAATACCAACACCCGATCCACCTGCACGGCATGAGCTTCAAAGTGATCGCGTCGAACCGCCACAAGGTGATTCCGTACTTCACCGACACCTACCTGCTGGGCAAGAACGAACGTGCCCGTGTGGCGTTGGTGGCCGATAATCCGGGGGTGTGGATGTTCCATTGCCACGTGATCGACCACATGGAAACCGGCCTGATGGCCGCCATCGAGGTGGCGTGATGCGCCAGATTCGCCCCGCCGCGATTATCGACCGCAGCCGCGACCAGGACTTTATGCGCGAAGCCCTGGCCCTCGCGGCCCAAGGCGCGGCACTTGGCGAAGTGCCGGTGGGTGCCGTGCTGGTGCAGGACGGTGAAATCATCGGCCGAGGCTTCAACTGCCCGATCAGCGGCAACGACCCCAGCGCCCACGCCGAGATGGTCGCCATTCGCGCCGCTGCGCAAGCGATCAGCAACTATCGGCTGGTGGGCAGTACGCTGTATGTGACCCTGGAGCCGTGCAGCATGTGCGCGGGCCTGATCGTACATTCACGCATCGCGCGAGTGGTGTACGGCGCGCTGGAGCCCAAGGCCGGCATCGTGCAAAGCCAGGGCCAGTTTTTTACCCAGGGGTTTCTCAACCATCGGGTGTTGTTTGAAGGCGGGGTGTTGGCTGAGGAGTGCGGGACGGTGTTGAGTGAGTTCTTTAAGGCCCGCAGAGCAAAACCCCCACTCTAAAGAACACCAAGAATCCAATGTGGGAGCGGGCTTGCTCGCGAATACGGTGGGTCAGTCGACACATATATGACTGATACACCGTATTCGCGAGCAAGCCCGCTCCCACATTTTTGATCTCCATTGAGTCAGACAGACCAATGCTTACTTCCTGGCGATAATCACCGCGCGCATCGGCGCCGGGAGCCCTTCAATGGTCTTGCTGTGATCATCCGGGTCGAGGAAATCACTCAGCGACTGAAACTTCATCCATTCAGTCCCACGCTGCTCCTCGACCGTGGTCACGCTCACGTCCACACAGCGCACATCACTGAAACCCGCCCGCCGCAGCCACAGCATCAGCGCCGGCACCGACGGCAGGAACCACACGTTGCGCATCTGCGCATAACGGTCTTCCGGCACCAGCACCTGCTGCTGATCGCCTTCGACTACCAAGGTTTCCAGGACCAACTCGCCGCCTTTGACCAAGGTGTCCTTGAGCGCCAGCAAGTGCTCAATGGGCGAACGACGATGGTAGAACACGCCCATGGAAAACACCGTGTCGAAGCCTTCCAGGTTCGACGGCAGGTCTTCAAACGGGAACGGCAAGTGCCAGGCCTTTGGCTCGTTCAGGTAGCGCTGCACCGCCTGGAACTGGCAGAAAAACAGCCAGTTGGGGTCGACGCCTATCACACTGTCGGCACCCGCGCCGAGCATGCGCCACATGTAGTAGCCGTTGCCGCAGCCCACATCGAGGATGCGCTTGCCCTTCAAATCCAGGTGCGGTGCAACCCGCGACCACTTCCAGTCCGAACGCCATTCGGTGTCCACATGCACGCCGAACAGGTTGAACGGGCCTTTGCGCCACGGGCTCAGGCCCATCAGCGCGGTGTGCATTTGCGCGCGAGTGGCGTCGTCGCAATCGGTATCAAGGGTCAGGCCATTGAGCAAATCGACTTGGCTGGGCTGGATCTGCGGCAGCGCATCCAACGCACTCTGCCAGCGTTCGAGGTCGCCATGACCCTTTTCCATTTTGCTATCGAGTTGCGCTTGCAGGCCCTGGGCCCACACGGCCAGGGGAGTGCCGACCAAATGGCGGGCGAGAGGGGACAGATCAATCATGGCAAGGCAATCAACGAGGCAAAGTTAAGACACTGGAACCACGGCACGACTTTCGAGAACCCGGCCGCCAGCAGGCGTTCACGGTGTTCTTCGAGGCTGTCGGGCTTCATGACGTTTTCGATGGCGCTGCGCTTCTGGGCAATTTCCAGTTCGCTGTAGCCGTTGGCGCGTTTGAACGCGATGTGCAGGTCGGTGAGCAGCGTGTGTTCTTCAGGGTCATTGAAGCGCAGCTTTTCCGAGAGGATCAACGCTCCGCCTGGCAGTAGCGACTGGCGGATACGACCGAGCAAGGCCAGGCGTTCATCGGGGGCAATAAATTGCAGGGTGAAGTTCAGCGCCACCACCGAGGCCGGCTGGAACTGCAGCGCGAGGATATCGCCCTCGACCACCTCGACCGGCAGCAACTCCTGGAACATCGAGTCCTGGCCATTGAGGTATTCGCGGCAGCGCTCGACCATCGCCGCCGAGTTATCCACTGCGATGACCCGGCAGCCGTCGGTGCGCACATGGCGGCGCAAGGCTTGGGTCACCGCTCCGAGCGACGAGCCCAGGTCGTAGAGCACACTGTTGGGTTGGGCAAATTGCGCCGCGAGCACGCCGAGGTTCTCGACGATGGTCGGGTAACCCGGCACCGAACGCTTGATCATGTCCGGGAACACCCGTACCACGTCCTCGTTAAAGGCGAAGTCCGGCACCTGGGGCAGGGGCTGGGCGAATAGGCGATCGGGTTCTTTGCTCACGGTTGGTCCGGCGACGAGGGGGGAAAGGCCGGCATTTTAGCCAAGTTGGCCCTCGTGTGCGCGGGTTGTCTGATGGAAAGCAGAAGCGGTGATGCCCCACTGGCCCAGCCAATACGTGATGATCAGCAAATACGGTGCCGCTTCGAACGCCAGCACAAACCGATTGATGCCGATCAGCGTGTCGGAAAACACGAACGACACCGCGCCCGCTGCCGCCAGCAGCGCCGAACGTTTTGGCACGCCACTGCCCAGCCGCGCCAGCGCCCGCCAGAGCATGGCGCTGATCACCAAGGCATACACCACGACTGGAATCAGCAAGTCGCCAAGGCCATGGGAAATCAGGATGCCCAGCAGGATCGCGCCCACGCCCAGCGCCAACACCAAGGGCAACACCGCCAGGCGACGGCAATCGCTGAAATAGGCTTTCAAATACGCCAGGTGTGCGAACAGGAAGGCACCGAGGCCGAAGATAAACAGGTCACCCGGCCAGGCCAGCAAGACATCGCCCACCAGGGAAAAAATCAGCCCCAGGCTGATCCAGCGACGATAGTCGGTGGGCGGCGCATCATGCAGCCAACCCAGCAGCGCGAGTACCGGCAGGGGTTTGACCAGCAGGCACAGCAACGCCGCATGGGTGGTCAGCCCGTAGATAAAGGTACCGGCGCCCATCAACGCAAGAATCAGCCATGGCATATCAGTTCACCGTGATGGCGCAGTCGAAGGTTTCGGCAGGCTCGGCTTCCGGCTCCCATGGTTGCTGGGAGGTCAGGCGCAAACGGCCCTGGCCGGCCGCGAAGGCCTGGAAGCGCCAGGTGGAATGGCCGCCGCCGCCGATCACGCCGGATTCCGTGCTGCTGTAGACCTCCGGGCTCAAGGCGCGCAGCACACCGCCGGCGGAATCCTGGATGGCCCAGCGGTAGCCGGTGGTAGGGTTGCTCGGCAAGGTGAGGATCAGGTTTTGCCCGGTTTTAAGCTGGAGCGGGCAGGCGCTCTGGTTGTCCACTGTGACGTTTTGCTTGGGGGCACTGGCGCAGGCGCCCAGCAGGGCAAGGCTCAAGGGGAGAAGCAGGCGGGCAGCGGTCATGGAGGCTCCGTTGTTTGGCGACGAAGGGCGAGCATAACCGAAGATGAGACAAGGTGTGACAAGCGGGGATTTTGTGGCGAATGGGCTGGCCCTTTCGCGAGCAAGCCCGCTCCCACATGTTGACCGTGTTCCAAAGGATGTACTCGGTCAAGTGTGGGAGCGGGCTTGCTCGCGAAGAGGCCGGCTCAGGCGCTAGAGATCTATCAGAACAACACCTTCGCCACATCCGCAAAGCGCTTGGCAAAGTGCACCGTCATGCCTTCCTTTAGATACTCCGGCAACTCCTCAAAGCTGCCGCGATTCGGCTCCGGCAAGA
The DNA here is from genome assembly GCF_053345295.1 of Pseudomonas sp. M5A4_2d. Taxonomy (NCBI): domain Bacteria; kingdom Pseudomonadati; phylum Pseudomonadota; class Gammaproteobacteria; order Pseudomonadales; family Pseudomonadaceae; genus Pseudomonas; species Pseudomonas sp. M5A4_2d. The sequence goes on from NZ_JBKEZW010000012.1 coordinate 173,659, forward strand.
TCAACTCGTGAATCTTCTGGCGGCGCGCCGCAATCACCTTCTCACGCACCCCGCCAATCGGCAGTACATGCCCGGTCAGCGTCAGCTCGCCGGTCATGGCCACGCCTTTTTTCGGCGGTTGGTTACGCGCCAGCGACAGCAGCGCACTGGCCATGGTCACGCCGGCGCTCGGGCCGTCTTTGGGCGTGGCACCTTCCGGCACGTGCAAGTGCACGAAGGCTTCGTCGAAGAACTTCGGATCGCCGCCAAACGACTTCAGATTGGCGCTGATGTAGCTGTAGGCAATCTCGGCGGACTCCTTCATTACTTCACCCAACTGCCCGGTGAGCTTGAAGCCACGATTGAGTGTGTGGATACGCGTCGCCTCGATCGGTAAGGTCGCGCCGCCCATGCTGGTCCAGGCCAGGCCGGTAATCACGCCGGTGCCGGACAGCACTTGCTCGTTGCGGAACACCGGCATGCCCAGTGAGCTTTCCAGGTCCTTGTTACCGATCTTGATCACCGCGTCCGGCTCATCCAGCAGCTTGACCACCGCCTTGCGCACCAGTTTGCCCAGCTGTTTCTCCAGCTGGCGTACCCCGGCTTCCCGTGCATACCCGTCGATCAACGCGCGCAAGGCGCCGTCGCTGATGGTCAGGGTGTTTTTCGACACGCCGGCTTTTTCCAGCTGCTTTGGCCACAGGTGGCGCTTGGCGATGGCGACTTTTTCTTCGGTGATGTAGCCCGACAGGCGAATCACTTCCATACGGTCCAGCAACGGACCCGGGATCGAGTCCAGGGTGTTGGCGGTACACACGAACAGCACTTTGGACAGGTCCAGGCGCAGGTCCAGGTAGTGGTCGAGGAATTCAACGTTCTGCTCCGGGTCCAGGGTTTCCAGGAGCGCCGAAGCCGGGTCGCCCTGGTAGCTCTGGCCCATCTTGTCGATCTCGTCGAGCATGATCACCGGGTTCATCACCTCTACATCCTTGAGCGCCTGCACCAGCTTGCCTGGCATGGCGCCGATGTAGGTGCGGCGATGACCCTTGATCTCGGCTTCGTCGCGCATGCCGCCGACGCTGAACCGATAGAACGGCCTGCCCAGGGATTCAGCGATGGATTTACCCACGCTGGTCTTGCCCACACCCGGTGGGCCGACCAGCAGCACGATGGAACCGGCGACTTCGCCTTTGTAAGCACCGACCGCGAGGAATTCGAGGATGCGACTTTTGATGTCATCCAGGCCCGCGTGGTGTTTATCCAGCACCTTGCGCGCGTGTTTGAGGTCGAGTTTGTCCTCGCCATACACGCCCCATGGCACTGACGTCGCCCAATCCAGGTAATTGCGCGTGACGGCGTATTCCGGCGAGCCCGTTTCCAGGATCGACAGTTTGTTCATCTCTTCGCTGCTGCGCTTTTGCGCCTGGGTCGGCAGCACTTTGCCCACCAGGCGTTGCTCGAACTGCTCGACGTCCGCGCTGCGGTCATCCTTGGTCAGGCCCAGCTCTTGCTGGATGACCTTGAGTTGTTCCTTGAGGAAGAATTCGCGCTGGTGCTCACCGATCTTGCGGTTCACCTCGGCGGAGATTTCCTTCTGCAGGCGCGCCACTTCGACTTCCTTGCGCAGCATCGGCAGCACTTTTTCCATGCGCTTGAGCATCGGCACGCAGTCCAGCACTTCCTGCAACTCGTTACCGGTGGCCGAAGTCAACGCGGCGGCGAAGTCGGTGAGCGGCGACGGGTCGTTGGGGCTGAAGCGGTTGAGGTAGTTCTTCAACTCTTCGCTGTACAGCGGGTTGAGCGGCAGCAGTTCCTTGATCGCATTGATCAGCGCCATGCCGTAGGCCTTGACCTCGTCGGTCGGCTGGGTGGGCTGGTGCGGGTATTCGACTTCCACCAGGTACGGTGGGCGGTGGTGCTTGAGCCAGGTTTTGATTCGCACGCGGGTCAGGCCCTGGGCGACGAATTGCAGCTTGCCGTTCTCGCGGCTGGCGTGGTGCACCTTCACCAGCGTGCCGTACAGCGGCAGGGCCGAGGTGTCGAAGTGGCGCGGGTCTTCCGGCGGCGTCTCCATGAAAAACAGGGCGAGGGAGTGGTGGTCGGATTTGCTCACCAGTTCCAGGGTTTCGGCCCACGGCTCTTCATTGACGATCACCGGCAACACTTGCGCCGGGAAGAACGGGCGATTGTGGATCGGGATGATGTAGACCTTGTCCGGCAGGTTTTGCCCCGGCAGGGCCAGGCCGGTGTTGGAAGAGGTTTCGTGTTCAGCGTTTTCGGGATCGGCGTAGTCGTTGAGGTCGATATCGGGGAATTCTTGCTGGTCGCTCATGGGGCACCTGCATAAGGAAGTATGCAGGTTAGATGGGGCGGGGCAGCGGTGGTTTCAATGGCGGGGGTGAGATAGCAACATATTGCATAATATTTTCGAAACGCCGCTTGACCCTGTGAGAGCTGGCTTGCCTGCGATGGCGGTGCATCAGCCACTGATGAGTGGGCTGGCAGACCCACCTGCTTAACCGCGCGCGCTCAGCTGATTTTGTGCAGATAGGTGGGCAGGGGCTGTTCCGGTAATACCGACAGAACCTTCAGGCGCTGCAACATGCGCTGTCGTGCCCGCTGCAAATGCTCGCGCAAATTCAGCGCAGCGGCATCAAATGCTCCATGCAGCAACAGCTCCAGAATCAAGCGATGTTCGGCGAGCATGGCTGGATCGGCGCCGATCCCCAGCAAACGGTAGAAAATCCGGCTGATGATCATCGGGCTCTGGCCCTGGCGGATCAGTGCGGCGATCTTGCGGTTTTGCAGGCCGGCCAGGCAGCGCTGGTGCAAGTCATCTTCGATCTGCTCGATGGCGTGCAGGCTGCATTGCGGGCTTTGCTGGGCGTCCACCACGCGCTGCAGCATGGCTTCGAGCATCTCGCGGTCGAGGTTCGGTGCGCTCTGGCGCAGGGCTTCGGGTTCCAGGCAGGCGCGCAGTTCGTAGTCTTCGGTGACTTCCCGTGCGGTCAGCGGCCCGGCGAGCCACTGCGAGTAGGGTTCTTTTTCCACCAGGCCGCGATCGCGCAGGCGCATCAGCGCTTCACGCACCACCGCGCGGCTGACGCCATAGTGGTCGGCGGCGGCCTGTTCATCCAGGCGGTAATGGCCGAAAGCGATACACGTGGACAGCGCCGCACCAATTTCCTCGACGATCCGCTCGCCCAGCGGCCGCGTATCCACCAGTTCATCGTCGCCATTGAGGCCCAGGTGCGCATGGCTCAGGGGCAGGCGCAGCGGCTCCATTTCCAGGCCTTCGGGGTTGATCAGGTAACCGCGACCGTTGAAGCGGCAGATCAAACCTTCGGCATGCAGCAGGTCGAGCGCCTTGCGTACCGGGACGCGGCTGGTGCCGAACAGTTCGGCCAGCGGCGCTTCGAGCAAGACCAGCCCGTGGCGGGCGGTGCCGTTGACGATCGCATCACGCAATACCTGGTGAATCATCGCGTAACGGGAGGCCGAGGCGGACACTGCTTTCATCGCGTTCTCTTTGGCGTGTAGGACGGTGGCCGGGGATTCTCTCATAGTTGCGCCTGTCACTCCGCGCCACGTCGGTGGCACTTTTTTGGGGCCTTGCGGATAGAAATGTTACTTTTCTGCACCAGAATGTACTTATTAATAAAAGATACATTATTTCAATCGCGACCTGTTCAGACGCTTTTGCTGACTATTTTGGCTGACTACAACTCTATCTATCCCGTACCTCTTGGCGATTAAGCTAAATCGCACAAACGGCAGTGATAGCAGACTGGCACGAAAGGTGCCTTTATAAAACGTACATTTTATTAATATGTACGTTTTGTGAGGTTCATCCTGATGTCAGACGCCACTTCCATGGCCGAGGCTTTCGCCAGCGGTCGCAGCGACCCGGTGCAGGCGCTCGAACAGGTACTCCTGCACGCGAGCATGGCCCCCACGGTGTTTATCTCACTGACTGCCGAGCGTGCCCGGCGCGAGGCCGAAGCGTCCGCTGCGCGCTGGCGTGACGGCCAGCCTTTGAGTGTGTTCGACGGTGTACCGCTGGCCTGGAAAGACCTGTTCGACGTCGCCGGAAGCATTACTACGGCCGGCGCCGCCTATCGTCGCGCGGCGCCGGCCGCTTTGCTCGACGCGCCGAGCGTGGGGCTGTTGTGCCGCGCCGGGATGGTCAGCGTGGGCAAGACCAACCTCAGCGAGCTGGCGTATTCGGGCTTGGGCTTGAACCCGCATTTCGGCACGCCCTACAACCCGAACGGCAGCGATCAACCGCGCATCCCAGGCGGTTCATCATCGGGTTCAGCCGTCGCCGTGGCCGCCGGGATCGTGCCGATCGCCATGGGCACCGACACCGCAGGCTCGATCCGCATTCCCGCGGCACTCAATGGTGTGGTGGGTTACCGCAGCAGCAGCCGACGCTACAGCCGCGACGGCGTATTTCCATTGGCGCACACCCTCGACAGCCTCGGCCCACTGACCCGCAGCGTGCGCGATGCACTGGCGATCGACGACCTGCTCAACGGCCGCAGGCAAACCCATATCGCCCGCAGCCTCAAGGGCCAGCGCTTCGTGCTTGAGCAAGGCGCGCTGGAAGACGTTGAACCTGCTGTGCGCAATAACCTGCTGCGCGCGGTGGACCAATTGAGGGCCGCCGGTGCACTGATCGAGGTGCGCCCGTCAGCGACTTTTCAGGCCGCCCTGGACCTGATCAAGCACCACGGCTGGCTCGGCGCCTTCGAAGCCTTCGCCCTGCATCAAACCCTGCTCGACAGCCGCGACGCCGAACAACTCGACCCACGTGTGCGCCGTCGCTTAGAAGCCGCACGTTCATTGCCGGCCAGCCAATTAATCCACCTGATCGATGCGCGCCGGCACCTGCAACAACAGCTGATCGACGACCTCGACGGCGCCCTCCTGATAACCCCGACCGTTGCCCACGTCGCGCCGGCGTTGGCACCGCTTGAGGCCGACGACGAGCTGTTCGTGCGCACCAACCTCGCCACCCTGCGCCTGACCATGCCCGGCAGTTTGCTGGACATGCCCGGCGTTACCTTGCCCAGCGGCCGTGATGCCCTGGGCCTGCCCACCGGGCTGCTGCTCAGCGCCCCGATGGGGGAAGACGCACGCCTGCTGCGCGCTGCGTTGTCCGTCGAATCCGTACTGACTATTTAAGGAGACATACCATGGCTAAAGACATTCTCTGTGCATTTGGCGTCGACGTTGATGCCGTCGCCGGCTGGCTCGGTTCCTACGGCGGTGAAGACTCGCCGGACGACATTTCCCGCGGCCTGTTCGCCGGCGAAATCGGTGCGCCGCGTTTACTGAAACTGTTCGAACGTTACGGTTTGCGCACCACCTGGTTTATCCCCGGCCACTCGATGGAAACCTTCCCGGAGCAGATGAAGGCGGTGGCTGACGCCGGTCACGAAATCGGCGTGCATGGCTACAGCCACGAAAACCCGATTGCGATGACCGCCGAGCAGGAAGAAATCGTCCTCGATAAGTCCATCGAACTGATCACCCAGGTCACCGGCAAACGCCCCACCGGCTACGTCGCCCCGTGGTGGGAATTCAGCAAGGTCACCAACGAACTGCTGCTGAAAAAAGGCATCAAGTACGACCACAGCCTGATGCACAACGACTTCCACCCCTACTACGTGCGCAAGGGCGACAGCTGGACCAAGATCGACTACAGCCAGCACCCCGACACCTGGATGAAACCTTTGGTGCGCGGCGAAGAAACCGACCTGGTGGAGATCCCGGCCAACTGGTACCTCGACGACCTGCCGCCGATGATGTTCATCAAAAAAGCCCCCAACAGCCACGGCTTCGTCAACCCGCGCCATCTCGAAGAAATGTGGCGCGACCAGTTCGACTGGGTCTACCGCGAACACGAACATGCCGTGTTCACCATGACCATCCACCCCGACGTGTCCGGTCGCCCGCAAGTGCTGTTGATGCTCGAGCGCTTGATCGAACACATCCAGAGCCATGCCGGCGTGCGCTTCGTCACGTTCGACGAAATCGCCGACGACTTTATCCGCCGTCAACCCCGTTCCTGACCCCTACTGAAGCGGCCACCCACCCTCGAGGCGCGATTTATGTCCATCTACAACAAGCTTGACCTGACTGGCTGGAAACCCCGGCAATTGACGTCCCGGGAAGTGCGCTTCGCCACCTGGATCGCGTTTTTCGCCTGGGTGTTTGCGGTGTATGACTTCATCCTGTTCGGCACCTTGCTGCCGGAGATCGGCCGGCACTTTGGCTGGGGTGAAGTGGAGCAAGCTGAAATCGCGACCTGGGTGGCGGTGGGCACGGCGGTGGTCGCCTTTGCCATTGGCCCCGTCGTCGATAAGTTGGGGCGGCGCAAAGGCATTATTTTCACCGTGGCCGGTTCTGCGCTGTGCTCGGCACTGACCGCGATTGGCGGGGCGTGGGGCAAGTCGCCGCTGATTCTGATCCGTTCGTTGGGTGGCTTGGGGTATGCCGAGGAAACCGTCAACGCCACGTATCTGAGCGAGCTGTATGGCGCCTCGGAAGATCCGCGACTGACCAAGCGCCGTGGCTTTATCTACAGCCTGGTGCAGGGCGGCTGGCCGGTCGGTGCGTTGATCGCTGCTGGTTTGACCGCGCTGTTGCTGCCGATCATCGGCTGGCAGGGTTGCTTCATCTTTGCCGCGATCCCGGCCATCGTGATTGCGATCATGGCGCGCAAGCTCAAGGAGAGCCCACAGTTCCAGATTCACCAACGCATCAGCGAGCTGCGTAAAAGCGGCGCGGTGACCGAAGCGCAAAACGTCGCCGTGACCTACGGCGTGGACTATGACGAGCACAGCAAAGCCGGCCTCAAAGCTGCGTTCCGTGGCCCGGCTCGCCGCGCAACCCTGGTAATCGGCGCTGCGCTGTTGCTCAACTGGGCGGCGATCCAGGTGTTCAGCGTGCTCGGCACATCGGTGATCGTCAGCGTGCACCACGTCTCGTTCGAGAACTCGCTGATCATCCTCGTGCTCTCCAACCTGGTGGGTTACTGCGGCTACCTGACTCACGGCTGGATGGGCGACAAGATCGGCCGTCGCAACGTGATCGGCCTGGGTTGGATGCTCGGCGGCCTGGCCTTTGCCGGGATGCTGTTTGGCCCAAGCAATATGCCGACGGTGGTCGGGCTGTACAGCCTGGGCCTGTTCTTTCTGATCGGGCCGTACTCGGCGGCGCTGTTTTTCATCAGCGAAAGTTTCCCCACCAGCATCCGCGCCACCGGTGGCGCGATCATCCATGCCATGGGCCCGATTGGCGCGGTCGTCGCAGGCTTTGGCGCCACCCAGGTGTTGTCCGCCGGCAGTGATTGGCAGACTGCCGCGCTGTGGTTCGGTGCGCTGCCGTGCTTCTTGTCCGGCGCCCTGATGTTTGCCGCACGCCATGTGCGTCCGGAAACCGTTCAGTAAGGAGTTTCAGATGAGCCGTAAAGTTGCCCTGATTACCGGTGCCGCCAGCGGCATCGGCCAAGCCCTGGCTGTGGCCTATGCACGTAACGGCGTAGCGGTGGTGGGCGGGTATTACCCGGCCGACCCGCATGACCCGCACACCACCGTAGCGCTGGTGCAACAGGCTGGCGGCGAATGCCTGATGCTGGCGCTGGACGTGGGCGATACCGCCTCGGTAGACGCCCTGGCCGAGCAAGCCGTGCAGCATTTCGGGCGCCTGGATTACGCGGTGGCCAATGCCGGTCTGTTGCGTCGCGCGCCCTTGCTGGAGATGACCGACGCGTTGTGGAACGAGATGCTCAATGTCGACCTGACGGGGGTGATGCGCACCTTCCGTGCGGCGAGCCGGCACATGACAGAAGGCGGTGCGCTGGTGGCGATTTCGTCGATTGCCGGTGGCGTTTATGGTTGGCAGGAGCACAGCCATTACGCGGCGGCGAAGGCGGGCGTGCCGGGGTTGTGCCGTTCGCTGGCGGTGGAGTTGGCGCCGCTGGGGATTCGTTGCAACGCGGTGATACCCGGGTTGATCGAGACGCCGCAGTCGTTGGACGCGAAGAATTCGTTGGGGCCGGAAGGGTTGGCCAAGGCCGCGCGGGCAATTCCGTTGGGTCGGGTAGGGCGGGCAGATGAAGTGGCGTCATTGGTGCAATTTTTGACCAGTGAGGCATCGAGTTATTTGACCGGGCAGAGCATCGTTATCGACGGCGGCTTGACCGTGCGCTGGCCCGACTGACTGGACTGGGTCTGAAAATGTGGGAGCGGGCTTGCTCGCGAAGACGGTGGGTCAGTAACAGATGCATCGACTGACACGACGCATTCGCGAGCAAGCCCGCTCCCACATTGGATCTATATTGACCTAAGGAGATTTTTGTATGCCACAACTCACCAACCGACGCGCCGTGATTACCGGCGCCGGCAGTGGCATCGGTGCCGCCATCGCCCGTGCCTACGCCGCCGAAGGCGCGCGGCTGCTGTTGGCCGACCGCAACGCCGCCAGCCTCGCCGAAACCGCCATTACCTGCCGCAACCTCGGCGCCGAGGTCTTCGAATGCCTGGCTGACGTCGGCACCGTCGAAGGTGCCCAGGCCAGTGTCGACCGCTGCGTCGAACACTTCGGCGGCATCGATATTCTGGTCAACAACGCCGGCATGCTGACCCAGGCGCGCTGCGTCGACCTGTCCATCGAAACGTGGAACGACATGCTGCGCGTCGACCTCACCAGCGTGTTCATCGCCAGCCAGCGCGCATTGCCGCACATGCTTGCGCAGCGCTGGGGCCGCATCATCAATGTCGCCTCGCAACTGGGTATCAAGGGCGGTGCCGAACTGACCCACTATGCCGCCGCCAAGGCCGGGGTGATCGGCTTTACCAAGTCCCTGGCGCTGGAAGTGGCCAAGGACAATGTGCTGGTCAACGCTATCGCGCCCGGCCCGATTGAAACGCCGCTGGTGGGCGGCATCAGCGACGACTGGAAACGCGCCAAGGCCGCCGAGTTGCCCTTGGGCCGCTTCGGCCTGGCCGACGAAGTCGCGCCCACCGCCGTGCTGCTGGCCAGTGAGCCTGGCGGCAATCTGTTCGTCGGCCAGACCCTGGGCCCGAACTCCGGCGATGTCATGCCATGAGTGAGGTGTAGCCATGTGCGGACTTTGTGGATTGCTCGGTGAAGACCTGCACTGGAGCGACCCTTTGGGCGATGAGCTGCCAAGACGCCGTGAACGCCTGCGCCGCATCGCGGCGATCAATCAGGTGCTGGCGGTGTTCCGGCTCAAGGTCGAAGACTTTCAGGGCGCTTCTTACCTGCTGATGGGCGCCACTGGCAAGCAAGCGTTGGCGAGTGGTCTGGACCCACTCTGGCAGGCGGCAGAAAGCATGCTTGGCCGCCCGCTGGACCCGCTTGACCCACGCTTGCTTGATCACCTGGAGTTGTCATGAGCATTGCCCTCAACGTCATCACCGGCTTCCTCGGCAGTGGCAAAACCACGTTGCTCACGCGACTGTTACAAGGCGAAAGCCTCGGCGACACGGCGCTGTTGATCAACGAGTTCGGCGATGTCGGCATTGACCATCTGCTAGTGGAGGAGGTCGCACCGGACACGGTGTTGCTGCCCAGCGGCTGCGTGTGCTGCTCGATTCGTGGCGAGTTGAAAGATGCGCTGGTGGGCTTGTTGCAACGTCGTGAGCGCGGTGAAATCCCGGCGTTCAAACGCGTGATCCTGGAAACCACCGGCCTTGCCGACCCGGCGCCGATCCTCGCCACCTTGAACAACGATGTGCAACTGCGCGGACGCTTTCACATTGGCCTGGTGATTACCCTGGTCGACGCCAGCCACGCCGAGCTTCAGGAGCGCCTGCACCCGGAATGGCTGGCCCAGGTTGCTGCGGCCGATCGGCTGTTGCTCAGCAAGACGGACCTCGCCGGCGACTGTGATTCACTGCGCACGCATTTGCAGGCGCTGAATGCCGGCACACCGATCCTCAATACCCAGGATATTCACAGCGGCGACCAACTGCTGCTTGGCGAAGGTTTGCGCAGCGCCGAGCCTGCCGTTGAAGTCAGCCGCTGGCAATTGCATCAAACCACCACAGCGACCCACGGCGCCGCGCAAGTGTGCTGCCTGACTTTCGAACAGCCGCTGGACTGGGTCGGCTTCGGGGTCTGGTTGTCGATGCTGCTAAGATGCCACGGCGAACGAATCCTTCGCGTCAAAGGACTGCTTAACGTGAACGCAAGCTCGGCCCCCATCGTCATTCATGGCGTGCAGCACTGCCTGCATGCCCCGGTCCACTTGCCTGCGTGGCCAGGCACCGACCGCCAATCACGGCTGGTATTTATCCTGCGCGGCCTCGACCCGGCGCTGCTACGCCGCTCCTTTGACGTGTTCTCGCGGCGGTTCGCAGCATGATCACCTTGCGTGTCCTCGGTACGTCCGTGACCTTGCTCGAATGCCTGCGCGTGCGCGCCGAACAGGAACTGGGCATTCGCCTGGTCTACCAGGTGCACGATGTGGCACAGGCCCAACGCATCGCGGTGATGCAGCCCGAGAGCTACGACCTGTACGACCAATGGTTTCACAACGTTGACTTTGTGTGGCCGGCGCGGGCGATCCAGCCGATCGACACGCGGCGTATCGCGCTGTGGCACGAGATCAATGACTTGCCCAAGCGCGGTCGGCTGTCGGCCAATGATCGCCTGGGCAGCGGCAGCGTGCCCAGTGAACGCCTGTTCGTGCAGCACGACGGCAGCCTCGACAGCTCCGTGACCGAGCGCATCAGCATGCTGCCGCTGACCCACAATGCTGACAGTTTTGCCTATCGTCCCGAGCGTTTGCCTGAAGGCTTCAGCCACGGCAATGAAAGCTGGGGCTGGCTGCTCGACCCGGCCTGGCGCGCGCGCACCGCGCTGCAAAGTGACGCGGCCATCGGCGCGCTGGATGCCGCATTGGCGGTGCAGGGCGCGGGGCTGGCGCAGTTCAAGGACGTCGGCAATATGAGCATCGAGGAGATCGATGTGCTGGCCGATATTCTGGTGCGCAAGCAGAAGGAAGGGCACTTTGCGGCATTCTGGTCGGACGATGAGGAGGCGGCGCAGTTGATGCTCAGCCCGAGTATCGATATCCAGAGCCTGTGGTCGCCGACCTTGATGCGCCTGCACCGGGCCGGTGTGAAGTATCGGTTGGCGGTGCCTCGCGAAGGCTATCGCGCCTGGTTTGGTGGCTTGTCGTTGTCGCGCCATGCCCAGGGGCCGGTGCTGGATGCGGCGTATGCCTACCTGAATTGGTGGTTGTCCGGCTGGCCAGGGGCGGTAATGGCGCGCCAGGGTTACTACATCGGCAACCCCGCGCGCACGCGCGATCATTTGAGCCGTGCCGAGTGGGATTACTGGTACGCCGGCAAGCCCGCGCGCGAAGAGTTACCGGGCAGCGATGGCTTGCCGTTGATCGACATCGGTGAAGTACGGGATGGCGGCTCGTATGAGCAACGCATGGGGCACATCGCGGTGTGGAACTCGGTGATGGATGAGCATAACTATCTGGTGCGCCGGTGGGGGGACTTCATGCGCGCCCGCAGCGCTTAGTTCAGCTAATGCCTGGCTGTCAATAATGTGACGCAACAGTTCCAGTGTTTGTTAGGTGTACTTATCCCAAGTCCCAGCTAATCTGCTTAAACCAAATATTCAATAAAAATGGATATTTTTTTGACGCCGAACCAGCCGCCGCCAGGGATGCGTATGACAAATGAACGCAGTGGCACAGAGAGGCGAATGCTGCCGGAGGGCACGGCAATGCAGTGGCGCCACACATTCCAGACCCGCATTGCCGGGGTGTTGGCGCTATTGCTACTGGTGGTCGTGGCCGCTACTTACTTCGCGGTCAAGGTCGCCACCACCCGTGCGGTGGAAAACCAGGCCCAAGTGCAACTCACTGCCGGCATCCAGGTGTTCGAGCGCTTGCTGGACCTGCGCGGGCGCCGCCTGCAATACGGGCTGGACTGGCTCACCGTCGATGGCCCGTTCAAGCAAGCGGTGATTGAAGGCAAGGCCGAATCGATTCGGGCTGCGCTGCGTCGGCATGGCCCCGGCATCCACTCAACGGAAGTGTTTGTGTTGGGCCTGGATGGCACGGTGATCGTCAGCACCTTGCCTGAACTGACGGGCGGCCAACCGTTTCCTTATGTCGAGGCATTGCGTCATGCGCGACGCAGTGGCTTGCAAATGCTCATCGTTGCCATGGACGGCCAGCCCTATTTGCTGGTGCAGGATGAAGTGCTCGACCCGCTGCCGATTGCCCGCGTGGTCATGGGCTTTCCCATGGACAAGCTGTTCGCCAACGAACTGCGTTCCATGAGCAACCTAGAGCTGTCGTTCCTCGGCGTGCAGGACGGCCGCGTCGGCCAGTTGTTCAGTACCCAGCCTGAGGCCTACCAGGCTGCGATCATCCATACACTGCACGAGGCGCCCCTGACCCCTGAAGCCCGGATCAATCTGTTTTATGGGCAACGGGTGCTCAGCCAGGTACTGCCGCTGGCCAATACCGGCGATGGCGACGAGGTGCGCGTGTTGCTGCAAAGCCCGCTGGACCATGCGCTGGAATCCTTTGCGCCGCTGGACCAGCAGTTTATGGGGATCGCCCTGGCGGTGTTGCTCGTGTCGCTGGCGGGCGCGTTGTTCCTGGCGCGACGTGTGTCACGCCCGCTCAACGCCCTGGTGCAAGCGGCGGAACGGATTGGTGCCGGTGACTACCACACGCCGGTGCAGGTGCGCAGCCACGACGAGTTCGGCGTGTTGGCCCGTGCATTCAACGCCATGCAAAGCGGAATCGCCGTGCGCGAGCGCCAATTGGCCCACAACGCCCTGCATGACCCGCTCACTGGGTTGCCCAATCGCGCCCTGGCCATGGAGCGCCTGGGCAGCGCTATCAGTGCACGGCGGCCGGTGGTGTTGGTGTACCTGGGGATTGAAAACTACCGGGTGATCAACGAAGGCTTCGGCCCACAGGGCGTCGAAGAAATGCTGCGCGAAGCCAGCCGGTGCCTGTCTATGAGCCTGCTGCCCAGCGACACCGCGGCGCGCATCGCCGGCAGTGAATTTTTGCTGTTGCTGGAAAACACTGAGATCGACTGCGCCGTGGCGCGTGCCGACCGCCTCTATGGGCTGCTCACTGAACCCCAGCGTATCGGCAATGATGAAGTGCGCCATGAAGTGAGCATCGGCATCGCGGCTTACCCCGCCGACGGCCAGCAGGTGGAAGAACTGATCAGCCGTGCGGCCATTGCCCGGCATGATGCGGCGAGCTTGCCCGGGTACTTGCAGGTCTACCAACTGGACCGCGACCTGGCCCATCTGCGCCAGATCACGCTGATTCGCGACTTGCGCCGCGCAGTGGTCGAGGGCGAGTTGTTCCTCTGTTATCAGCCCAAACTCGATCTGGTTGATGGTCATGTGCGTCAGGCGGAAGCCCTGCTGCGCTGGCAGCATCCGACCCTTGGCCAGGTGTCACCCACCGAATTCATTCCCCTGGCCGAGCGCACCGGCAGCATGGGGGCCTTGACCCTGTGGGCGATCGAGGAGGCTATTCGCCAAATGGCCGAATGGGCGCAACGTGGTTTGCACCTGCAACTGTCGGTGAATATTTCGGTGGATGACCTGGCGGATGATGACCTGGCTATTCGCGTCACCGCCTTGTTGATGCACTACAACGTATCGGCCGAGCACTTGATTTTCGAAATCACTGAAAGCGCGATCATGCACAACCCGCAACAGGCCCTCAGCGTACTGGAGCAACTGCGCGGCTGCGGCATCAGCCTGTCGGTGGATGACTTCGGCACGGGCTATTCGTCGCTGGCGCAATTGCAGCGTTTGCCGGTGCAGGAGTTGAAGATCGACCAATCCTTCATCCGCAACCTCGACAGCACCAGCGGTGATGGCGTGATCGTGCGATCGACCATCGAAATGAGCCACAACCTGGGGCTCAAGGTGGTGGCGGAAGGGGTGGAGTTCGAGCCCAGCCTGAAGCTGCTCAAACAGTGGAAGTGCGACACCGCACAGGGTTACTTGATCAGCCGGCCGTTGAATGCCATGGCATTTGAAATGTGGATGCTGCGTGAGCGTGTTGCCTTGTAAATCCGATCTTCTGAACACCACCTGAACCCTGTGGGAGGGGGCTTGCTCCCGAAAGCGGTGTGTCAGTGGAAGCATCGACAACGGGTACACCGCCATCGGGAACAAGCCCCTTCCCACAGGTCGCCCGCGGCAGGCACAAAAAAGGCGGCTACCCATCAGGTAGCCGCCTTGGTTTTACCACCGGTAATGCTTAATCCGGCAGTTTGAACGCCATCACATAGTCACCCTGCTTGGTGCCCAGCGAGCCGTGACCGCCGGCCATGACCAGCACGTACTGCTTGCCGTCCTTGCCGGTGTAGGTCATCGGTGTGGTTTGCGCGCCTGCAGGCAGGCGACCTTCCCACAGTTGCTTGCCGTTTTTCACGTCATAGGCACGCAGGTACTGGTCGAGGGTGCCGCTGAGGAAGGACACGCCACCGGCGGTGGTGAATGTACCGCCCAGGCTAGGCACGCCCATGGTCAGCGGGATTGGAACCGGCGAGCTGTCGCGCACGGTGCCGTTCTTGTGCATCCAGATGGTTTTGTGGGTGGTCAGGTCGACCGCTGCCACATAACCCCACGCCGGCGCCTGGCACGGCAGGCCCAGAGGCGACAGCAGTGCTTCGAGGATCACGCCGTACGGCGCGCCTTTGTTTGGCTGTACGCCTTGGGTTTCGCTGACGCGAGGGCCTTGCTTGGCGATGTCGGCAGCCGGGATCAGTTTCGATTTGAACGCCATGTAGCTCGGGTTCACGAAAGCAATCTGACGTACCGGGTCAACCGAAATGCCGCCCCAGTCGAACACGCCGAAGTTACCCGGATAAACGATCGAGCCTTGCAGCGATGGCGGCGTGAACGGGCCGTCGTAGCGCATGGATTTGAAATCGATCCGGCACAGCATCTGGTCAAACGGGGTCACGCCCCACATGTCGCGTTCTTTCAACGGCGGCGGCATGAAGTTCAGGTCGGACTTCGGTTGGGTCGGGGAGGTGTGATCGCCGGCCACTGCGCCTTGCGGTACAGGGACTTCATTGATCGGCACCACGGGTTTGCCGTTGCTGCGGTCCAGCACGTAGATGCTGCCTTGCTTGGTCGAAGCCATGACTGCTTGCTTGACGCCGTCAGCGGTCTTGATGTCGATCAGGCTAGGCTGGCCGCCCACGTCCATGTCCCACAGGTCGTGGTGAGTGAACTGGAAGGTCCACTTCACATGGCCGCTGTCGATGTCCAGAGCGGTCAGGCCGGCGCTGTATTTCTCGGAGTCCGCAGTACGGTCGCCGCCATATTGGTCGGGCATCTGGTTGCCCATTGGCAGGTACAGCATGCCGAGTTTTTCATCGACGCTGAACATGGACCACATGTTCGGCGAGTTGCGGGTGTAGGTCTTGCCCTCGGCCAACGGGGTGGTGTCGTCCGGGTTGCCGCTGTCCCAGTTCCACACCAGCTTGCCGGTGTGTACGTCGAACGCGCGGATTACGCCGCTAGGCTCGTCGGTGGAAACGTTGTCGGTCACGTGACCGCCGATCACGACCAGGTTCTTGGTCACGGCCGGTGGCGAAGTGGAGTAGTAACCGCCTGGGGCGAAGCTGCCGATATTGGCACGCAGGTCGACCTGGCCTTTGTCACCGAAGTCTTCGCACATCTTGCCGGTGTCGGCGTTCAGGGCGATCAGACGGGTATCGGCAGTCGGTACGAAAATGCGTTTCGGGCAGACGGCGCTGACAGGCGCGGCGCTGGCGCTGCCGGTAGGGCTCTGCTCGGAGGCGTACACAGCGTCGTCGTGATACGACACGCCACGGCAGGTCATGTGCGCCCAACCTTTGAAGTTCGCGGCACCTTCGGTGCTGATCTTCGGGTCGAAACGCCAGATTTCTTTGCCGGTGTCCGGGTCCAGGGCAATCACCTGGCTGTGCGGCGTACACACGTAGAGCATGCCGTTGACTTTCAGCGGGGTGTTTTCTGCGGTGGTTTCACCGGGATCGCCTGGGCCAGGGATGTCGCCGGTGCGATAGGTCCACGCCGGTACGAGCTTGTGGGCGTTTTCCGGGGTGATCTGCGCCAGGGGCGAGTAGCGATCACCGAAAGCGGAACGGCCATAGGAGTTCCAGTCGCCATCGGCCTGGGTCGGTGCGGCGCTGGCCATGCCAGGCACAGCGTCACGGTCCAGTTGACCGGTCTTGACCATTTCACCCGGGTTGGTGAATTGGCTGGCGAGGGCGGCAGCGCCGGCCAGCACCACGGCCACGCTCAGTGCGCCAGTGCCCAGTGGCGCGGGTTGACCACGCAGCAACGGACGGCGAAACCACGGCAGCAGCAAGACGATGCCCAGCGCGAACAGCAGGGCCAGACGCGGCACCAGCTGCCACCAATCCAGGCCGACTTCCCACAGTGCCCACACGGTACTGGCGAACAGCACCAGTGCGTACAGGCCCAGCGCAGCGCGGCGGGTAGCCAGCAGCAAAACGCCGGTGAGGGCGATGCCGATACCGGCCAGCAGGTAGTACAGTGACCCGCCGAGCATGCTCAGCTTGACGCCGCCGGCCAGCAAGGCCAGCCCCATGATCAGCAGCAAGACGCCTAGCAGCCTGGGCAGCAGGCGGCTTGGGCTTGAAGCACCATCAGTGCTCATAGTGTGTTTCTCCGTGACGTTGGAATTATGTAACCCCGTGCTTCACTGTAGATGACGATTCGGCGCGGGCTTGGTTCAGCGTTATTTTTGGTATTTCTGGGGACAGGGGGCTTATCCACAGGCGGGCGATTTATCCCCAGGCGCAGGTCGGTTTAAGACAGCGCTGTCTTGGAAGAAGGAAGATTTCGGCAAGATGGGGTCGACCGCAGAAGTGAAACGTTTCAGTTTATTGTCGACAAGGATAAAGCGCGGATGCGCCAAGAGAAAGCGCAAAACGCAAGATGCATCATTTCAGATTTGGTAACAGTGACTAAGTGTCGCTGCAAAACAAATGTGGGAGGGGGCTTGCTCCCGATAGCAGTGGGTCAGCCATGAATAGGTCGACTGACACACTGTCATCGGGAGCAAGCCCCCTCCCACAGGGGATTTTCGGTGTTTTTTAGAAGGTCGTACGCACACCAAATTGCACACTTCTGCCCGGCGCCGGCGCGATATCGCGCAGGATCGAGCTGGCGTAGCGCACGGTCTGGTTGGTCAGGTTTTCGCCATTGACGAACGCCAGCCACTGGCTGCCACCGACATTGAAGCGATAACCCGCGCTTGCGCCCAGCGTGGTGTAGCCATCGGTGCCGCTTTCGTTATTCGGCACACGCCCTTGGCCCGCCGCGTGTTCCACGTCGATCCGCGCTTGCCAGCGGTCCAGTTCCCACAGCAAACCGCTGTTCAAGCGCAGGGGCGCGATGCGTGGCAAGGCTTCACCCGTATCGAGGTTGGTGGCGCGGGTGTAATCCCCCGACAGCTCCAAGGCGAATTTGCCGTAGGCGCCTTCGCCAATTTTCCAGTGATCCTGGGCCTCGAAGCCGGCGAAACGTGCCCGTACGCCGGAGTATGTGTACTCAGGAATACCACCTGCGTCTTCTTCACCTTCATCGTTGAGCGTACGACCTGTGCCCAACAAACCGATGTAATTGGAGAAGCGGCTATAAAACACGCCAAAGCTGCCCTTGTGGGTGCCGTTGTCAAAGCGCAGCGCGAGGTCGCTGGACACGGCTTTTTCTTTCTTCAGGTTGGCGTCGCCCAACTCGTAAGTGCCGGTAGCGACGTGGGCGCCGTTGGCATACAGCTCGTAGAAGGTCGGCGCGCGTTCGGTGTAGCCCAAGGTTGCGGCCAGCGACCAGATCGGCGTGAGGGTGTAGACCGCGCCGGAGGACAGGCTGCCGGCGGTGAAGTCCTTGGATTTGTCGGCGCCGGCAAAGCGCGCATTGCCCTTGGCGTTCGGGTCGATGTTCGTGTGTTCCAGGCGCCCGCCGAGGCTGAGTTTGAGGCGCTCGGTGGCCTGCATTTCTTCGAGGATAAACAACGCGCCGGCGTTGGTATCGGTCTGTGGCACAAAGGCTTCTTCGCCGAGTGCCGAAAACTCGTTACGGGTCACTTGTGCGCCCACCACGCCATCGAACGGGCCCAGCGGTTGGTGGCGGGCTTCAACGCGCGCCTCATAACCCTTGTTCTTGAAGATCGTGCCGGTTTCGCCGCCTTCGATTTCGCGGTGCTCGTAGTCGGTGTAGCCCGCGTCGAGTTTTACCGAGGTAAACGGACCTTGCAGGTTGCGGATCTCGGACGCAAAGGCGTAGTGATCCTGCTTCATGCGGATGCGCACGTCCTGTTCGGCGGGTGAGCCGTAGTTGGCGTCGTAGTTGCTGTAGGACAGCCCGGCATAACCGTCGTCCCAGGTGTAGGAACCGCCCACGGCGCCGCCGTCCTGGCGCCCGTCGCTGTTGCCCAGGCGGCTATTCTTGCCGGGGCCGTCTTCGGTTTGCGGGGCATGGCGGCTGCGGGCAAACCCTGGGATCTTGAGGTCGTTGAATGCCCGCGCATTGGCGTCCAGATGCAGGGCGAAGGTGCCGTTGCCGGCTTCCAGTTTGCCGGCGCTGCTGCGGGTAGTGTCGGCGCCGCCATAGCGCAATTCACCCGCACCGTGAATGCCTTCGATGGCTTCGGTGGGGATGCGGTTATCGAACGTGTTGACCACGCCGCCAATCGCGCTGCCGCCATACAACAGCGCGGCCGGGCCACGCACGATTTCAATACGCTCGACGTTGACCGGGTCCAACGGCACCGCATGGTCGTAGGACAGCGACGACGCATCCAGCGCGCCCACGCCGTTGCGCAGAATGCGAATGCGGTCGCCATCCTGGCCTCGAATGATCGGCCGGCTGGCGCCCGGGCCAAAGTACGACGACGACACACCTGGCTGCTTGTTCAGGGTCTCGCCGAGGCTGCCTTTTTGTTGCAGCGTCAGGTCATCGCCTTCCAGCACGGTGGTGGGCGAGGCGAGTTGTTCGCTGCCCAGCGGGTTGCCGGTAATGACTTGGGGTTGCAGCTCAAGGGCGTGGGTTTCAGAGCAGATCAGCAGGGCGGCGGCAAGCGGGGTCAAGCGCCACAGAGAGGAGAGGGACATCGAACATTCCTTGGTAAAACGGCACAAAAAAGAGAAGGCTTAAAACGGTATCGAAAGCGTTACTTTTGATAACTATGGTTACAATATAACATCTCTTTTTTGGCTGAAAAGGGGAACTTTTCCTCAGGGTCTATATTCAATGCGGTGCTTCCACCTGTACGCCCCGTCGGCTAAGGTGCGCGGCTGTGTTTCCTCTTTTTGCAAAAGGCCCGGCATGACCGCGACAAGCAACGACCCGCTCCACGGCGTGACTCTGCAGCACGTCCTCACCACCCTGGTGGAACATTACGAATGGAGCGGCTTGGCCGAACGTATTGATATCCGCTGCTTCAAGAGCGACCCGAGCATTAAGTCGAGCCTGACGTTCCTGCGCAAAACCCCGTGGGCGCGGGAGAAAGTCGAAAGCTTGTACGTCAAGCTGATGCGCACCAAACGCCCGCTGGACTGAGCCGATGAAGTGCTTTGCCGCGGTTGCGGCGCTGGCTGGTTGGGCGGGGCTGGCGATTCAGCAATACCTTATTTTCTATTCACGCTGGGACGCCGGCGCCAGCCTGTTGGGCGGGCTGATCAACTTTTTCAGTTTCTTCACCGTGCTCACCAATACCTTGGTCGTGGTGGTGTTGAGCTATGCGCTGGTCAGTCGGGATTCAGCCGCGAAGCGGTTTTTCCTGGCACCCAACGTCAGTAGTGGGATTGCTGCGAGCATCGTCGTGGTGAGCCTGGCGTACAACCTGCTGCTGCGGCATTTGTGGAGCCCCGCAGGCTTTCAATTTATCGCCGACGAATTGCTGCACGATGTGATGCCGGTGCTGTTTTTAATCTACTGGTGGCGATATGTGCCCAAGGGCACGTTGCGCCTCAAACACATTGCCGGGTGGGTGATCTACCCGCTGGTGTACTTCGCTTATGTGCTATTGCGCGGGCATTTGCTCGGGCAATATCAGTACCCGTTCATTGATGTGGACAGCCTCGGTTATCCACAAGTGTTTGCGAATGCCGGGGGGATTCTGGCGGGGTTCATCGTGATTGCAGTGGCGGTGGTGGGGTTGGATAAATGCCTGAAGTCGCCGACGAACTAATGTGGGAGCAACTGTCTTCACCCACCATCCGTCACCGCCATTCATTGCCGTCGCGCAGCATAGGTATCTACGCAACTCTTTGTGTCGCTTTAAGTCTGTGGGGGGGTAGATTGAGTACATATCCGTTGCTGCGGTAACGGCTGCTTAGGGTTCCGCCCTTACGGCGGGTCACTTTTTTACAAAACGCCTAAAAAAGTAACCAAAAAACGCTTTGCCCCACCACTCGGTGCCTCGCCCAGGCTCGGCATGTCCTCACTCCGGCTTGAATCCGTGGGCCGCCGCAATGGGCCATCCTTGGCCCAGTGCGGCTAACCCGGCGTCCTGCCGGGTTACCCACGGATTCAAGCC
>NZ_JBKEZW010000013.1:0-169229 GCF_053345295.1 Pseudomonas sp. M5A4_2d
GGACGGCGAGCCATATAAACCCCTAACTGGATAAGAGCTTACAGCTTAGCCGCCCTTCAACAGGCCAACAGAGTGGAATAATTACAAAAAATAAATCACGTTTTTAAAGAGCAACTCTGCTGAACTCTAAAAAACAAAACCCTAAACCGTGGTCTGACCCCTATTTCTTTCTTCAACAAGCCAACAGATTGGAATAATTACAAAAAATAAATCATGTTTTTAAAGAGCAACTCTGCTGAACTCTAAAAAACGAAAAACGTGGTCTGACCCCTATTTCCTTATATAAACCGAAGTTTCCAATAGTCATTGCCCGCCACTATCCAGTACCGCTCGCGAGCAGGGATCAAAAAGCTAAAATCAAAGCATTCAGCAGTCCAGTCCGAATAAGCTAGACTTTCATGAACACGCACGTCATCCATATGCATAAAAATTTTTCTGTCAAAATTTATGTAGAACTTGGGAAACCTGGAATGAATGATATTGGCCTTTTTAAATAGGGCCGGGGACAAACCCTCGCCGGTTAAAAAATAATGTTCAGTCTTTTCAAAAACTTCATAATCCGCTTCTATGAAATTTTTCAAATCGCTTGAAGTAAGAATTTTTTCACTTGAGTCATCTAGATACTGCGGAAAATTTTCCGAAGTCATTTTCAGAATACCGCCCCTGAAACTTTTGCAAGACTGCTCGTATTGCTCCTGGGTTATATCGCCATCTTCAAGATAGGCGCGATAGTCTTTTTCTGCGTCAAGAGAGAAATTATACTTCTCATCTATCACCCAATAACATCTTCCAGAGTGTACAAAAAAGCAGACACTTCTCTCTCCATTCCAAAGATCATCAAAAACTGTCTGGTTCACCTTCATTGCTTGAACTCCTTGAAAAATTCATCCTGTGTATAAACACGGGCGTTACTCGAGTTCTTTTCGAGTAGCGACTCCCAAATCTTGGGTAGCTCGAGGGAGTAACCGGGCTGGTCTTTGTCTACCCTCTTAGGTGCATCAGGATCCTTCGTCATACCAGCGACAGGCCGCTGAGGGACTACCCTGTCCATAATTTCCTTATGAAGGCCAGCATCAACGTCAAAAACCACTACAGAGCCATCAGGTCGCTTGTTCGTCAAGTAGTACGTAGCGTGATCAGCATTGCCAACACTTACACAAATTTGCCCTGCGCAACCTGGGTTGATGCTGATGGTTCCATCCTCATTGGCAGTAATACGGTTCTGACTGGTCTTAGTGCCAGATCCGCCGCCCTCAACCCTGAAATAGGTGGCAGTTTCTGGAGAACCGCCTTTTGCACCAGATAAATGCGCGCCTTTTCCACTTTTTTTAGGCTCAGCACGCTTTCATGCCTAATCCGATAGGGTGTAAGAAACATCTCCCGAGTCGCGCCAAACTCCATTCGCAAAGCTTATCGGCCGCTGCGGATAACATACCAACACCCCTTCGATGAACTGACGAAACGACAAGTCAAGTCGCGTTATCCAACGCATATTGTCGATTTCCAACAATCGCCAGTTGTCTCCACTGTCGAAACCGAAAGCAGTCCCGGTGCTATCCCAGCCGAACAGCCACACCTCGCCCTTAGCACCCGATTCATAGGGTCCGTCTTTATAAAACCCATCATCACCAAAGTAGTCTACCGCGGGACATAATGTGGGTTGAATCGTCAAAAGCGACAGCGCGCAGTCGTCCTCCTTTATCTCACCATGCCCCCGCTCCTGCATAAAAGCAAAGTACTCATCGGGAGCCGCTGGCCACTGCTGTCGCATCCCACTCACGTCACCAGAAGAAACAGGGTTCAGCCGCTCTAATAGCACGCATGCGAGTGCATTGAAGGCCTCTAATTTTTCGTACATGGTCATGGGCGCCTCGGAGGTTTCTGCGGAAATGCTGTAGTTGTTGGACTTGCTGGGGCATGAACGCCACCTTGGTGAGCACTTCCACCCGGCACCGGATGCAAATTCCACCATTGGTTAGGTCCACCATACTGCTGTGGTATCACATGGTGCGCTTGGAAATCCACACCACTCTCCGTCTTGTAGAAAATAGGGGTCAGACCACTATTCTTTTAAAAAATAAATCATGTTTTTAAAGAGCAACTCTGCTGAACTCTAAAAAACAAAACCGTGGTCTGCCCCCTATTTCTCTGAATAATATGCAACGGGATATCCGGCAGTAAAACCCTAGGACGGCGAGCCATATAAACCCCTAACTGGATAAGAGCTTACAGCTTAGCCGCCCTTCAACAGGCCAACAGAGTGGAATAATTACAAAAAATAAATCATGTTTTTAAAGAGCAACTCTGCTGAACTCTAAAAAACGAAAAACGTGGTCTGACCCCTATTTCGCCCCCAATCAGCACGAAAAATGGCTAACCCTTTGATCTACAAGGAAACACTTACCTCGGACGGGGGTGCGTGTTGTGTATTGAGATTTTGCTCCTGTTAAGGAGCGAAAAATCATGCTGAAAAAGAGCGTGTTGGACAGATAGACCGTAGGTCGTCAGGGTGGGTGCAAAAGGGGTGCAACTTGACTGCAGAAAGGATGCAAATAGGATGCAAATAGGATGCAAAAAGAGTGCAATCAGGGTGCAGATAGGGTGCAAAAACACCGGCGCAAGGCCGGTGTCAGCATAGAAATGGCCACCTAAAAACTAATGCAGCCAGAATGGAGGATCATTGGGGCCAAGATTATCATACTCATCTAATGGACGAAGTTTTTCCACCATGTAATCAGGCATATCACAAACAATCGTTCTGACAGGTTTGTATACTCCCCAGTCCTCATAGAATCCCTTAGCTGATTCAACGCAATATTCAAAGCCTTCGAAATACTTAATGAATACTTCCGCATAACTTAAGCATGTCGTATCTAAGCAACTATTATTTGAACTCCACCCCAAGCTTTCCAACTCAATAATGCAGTTAGAAATACCAGACAAGCACTCTTTGGACTTCAACATAAACATCGTCGCCCCCTTTAAATCCTCAAGGCGCAAATAGCGACGAAACAGTCGATCTAATATAAGAAGATCACTTCCTGACAGCTCAGTTTTTTCTCTAATCACAGAAAAAAAGCAAACCATATCCGAAGCCATGCCAAGCTCAAAAATTGAGCTACCACCTTGAAAACCTACACGCTTCATCAGTTCCTCTTAAATTCAATGGCTTCTGGCTTGATTGCTCCATTCGACTTCTGAACAATACCTTTAATTATATTTCTTTCTTGGTCTACAGTTATCATCTGGCCACGCACATCAATAACGACTTGCTGCTGCATTCCCTGCGGTAAGTTTTCAGCTCGCTGGATGGTTTGCTTGGAAACATTACTAATCAATCCGCTTTGATTTTTTTCAATGTTGTAGTTCTTCACTTCAACACTGCATACGTTACCTACACACCAGTCTGGACGAACACTACCCGAAGTGCCGTAAGGAACTTCTTGTCCATTTTTATAACTGACTTGTGGGCGAGCTCCAGCACCAAGATCAGCGCCGACATCAATTTCAGATTTTTGGGGTGTGGGACGAACAGGTGTCCCAGTAGAGGCAAGATCATCTACCTTTCCAGCAGCGCCACCAGTAGCTTTTGCACCTCTTAAATCGCAACCCTAACAATCAGCCCCCCGCACGCCGTTCAACTAAAGACTTAATATACTTCAGTTGTTCCAAGATAAAATCAGAAAAGCTTGACGCCAACACATCAACCCCATCCAACTCAGAACTAATCTCTACTACCTGCCAATTATTTTTTGCGTCGAAAGCATATAGCACATCGCTAGAATTTCCACCGAATACATAAATTCCCTCATAGCCCTCAATATCCCGGCCGCATATAGTCGAATATTTCTCCGGTCCATCATCAAGATGAAATGCCGCGTCTAACTCCCCGAAACCAAACTCGGTGAGAAATTCCAGATAGTCATCTGGAGCCTGCTGACGATGTGACTCATCAACATTGCTTAACGTCGCACTCGTGTCTGTTATGTGGTAGCCGTAATTACCCTCATAGTCATCTGAGGACGTCACAGCATCAATCAACGACTTTAACTCTTCTTTATTTTTCATAATCATTTACCAAATATTTTTTCCGCTGGCCCTTGGGCCCTGTGAATACCACCTTGGTGCTCCACACCTCTCATGGCAGGTGTAATATTCCACCATTCTGCCTTACCACCAAATTTATTCTCGATAACATGATGGGCATCGTAATTTCTTGTAGCCTGATTTCCATATTTATCGATGTACGTTTCTTTCGGCCAGCTCGCGCCCGTGTTTTTTTCCCACTCTACTCGCAGACTTGGCAACTTACTGTCAAACTCTGCCCTGTTCAACTTAACCTCTTCTTTAGATAGGCGTGAATAAGTGTTCTCTCGCAGGTCAGCTTTCAAAAGCTCCAATTGTTGGGGGGTGAACTGCCTGCCGGTCAAACTCTGGATATCCGTAAGATACGACTTTGCATCCTTGGCCAACTGAGTACTCAGAAGCCCTGTCGCGGCCTCGCCATTTTGAGCAGTGCTTCCTACAGTACTTGCAGTAGCTTTTGCACCCGCTAACTCTGCCCTAGCAACAACCTTAGCAGTGACTTTTTCGAGGATCAAGGCGCCGCCTTTTACTGCACCGCCAACCCCCGTCACAAGCGATGCCACGTCGCTTATCAACTTCCCAGTTTCACGTCCCGCATTAAAAGACCCGCCCGGCCCAGCCCTCTCATACTCCTCACTCAGCTTATTAATGCGATCAATGTACGACTGCTTGACGGACTCCGATACATTTCCCAGCACATCGCCACTATCAAACAAGGAGCTCAGCGAGCGATAGGTTTCTATGGGACTGCCGACAATATCGATGACGCCCTTCACCGTATCGACAAGCCCTTCTGGCACTCCTACCAGCGCTCCCGCCCTAAAACTGATGTCCTGACCCTTGTCGACGAGAAACCACTTCGCCTCAACGCCAGCTTCACATTTACCCGTCGGGCACGCCGCCCTTTCCTGAGCTTTCTGAGCTTCTTGTTGTTTGCTCAGATAGTTGTTCTGAACAGCATTAGTCCCCGCCTGCGCACCCGTCACTGCTCCGCTCAGGTCACCGCCAGCAATCCCACCCGCCAGCCCTGCGGCCAAACCAGACAACGCTGAAACCGTCTCTCTCTGCTCCTGCGTAAGATCCGCAGTTGCCGTGCCTGGGTAGAGTTGGTGGGCGATCAACTCGCCCGTCGCAGCCCCGGCACCGCCCGCCAAAGCCGAGTTGCCCTGGGCCTGCGCTATCACTGCACCGAGTACGGCGTGTGCCATGGTGTTGAGTGCAGCGTTATCTCCGGTGGTTTTCCTGATGACTTGCGCCAAGTACGGTGCTGATGCGCCCGCAATGGCTGAACCGATATCGCCCCCAACCAGCCCTTGCAATGCCGCTGTAACCGCCTGCGCTACACGCGGATAGTCACCGCCCACGCCGTAGTCAGCCATGACTTTTTTGTAGGCATCGCTGGCAGCGATCTGCTCCTTCGTCGGCTGATCATTGCCTTTGGCGGCGAGCTCTTTGCGACCCGCTTCTTTGGCGTTGAGCTCGCCTTGTGTGTGCACAATGTCTACTGCCTGAGTACCAATATCCGCAATCAACTGCACCTGGCGCAGGCGCTTCTGCTCTTTTTCCTTATCAAAGATCGGGCTGATGCTGCCGTTGGCGTGTTCAACATCGTGGCTCAGCGTTGCAACGTCCTGCTGCTGTTTAGCAGGGTCGCGGATGTCGAGGGTACCGTTGGAAATGGCCGATGAGGTGGTGCCGCTGTCACTGTCGCCGTGATTGAATGCGATCAAGCTGCCGGAGGGCATATTGCTGATGAACGCATTGGCGCCATCGCTGCCGCTACCGCTGCTCACACTGGCGCTCTGCAACTGGCTTGTGTACTCAGCCTTGTTCTTTAAAACGCTCCATCCCAGCGTGCCGGTGCTCAGGCGGTTTTTGTCCGGCGTGGCTGTGCTGCCGATAACGCTGCCATCGAGTTGCGTGTGGTTGCCTACGTCAATCTGGTAGCCGCCCTTACCGCCGAACAGGCCGGTTTGCTCCTGCACACTCTGGTAGTTGGAGTCGATCTTGCTTTTACTGATGCTCAGGTTTGCACTGCCACCGGTGCCGATGATGGCGAAGCTGACGCCCCCACTCACGTCCGTCTGCTTGGACTTGTAGTTATCGGTGTCTTGCAGACTTTGCAGCGTAAGGTCGCGCCCCACAGTAGCGGTAATTTTGTCTGCGCTGACCTGCGCGCCCTTCAGGGCGGTGTCTCGGCCGCTGATCAGGCTGACCTGTTTGCCCGCATCCAGGGTTGTTTCCGTCCAGGTGGTGCCGGTGCCCTTCTCGTTACCGGTGCCTTTGTTGGCATTGGCGAAAATGCTCAGGCCGCCGCCTTCGGAACCCACGCCTAGGCTGATACCTACCGCACCACCACTGCTGCTATTTTTGCCATCAAGTTTTTGGTTATTCGCCGCAGCTTCCAGGCGAATATCGCGCTCCGCCGCCAGCCGCATCTCATTACCGGCCTGAAGCTTGCTGCCTTGAACATGGATATCACCTGCGGCCCCAGGCGTACCGTTGCCGTCCGCCACGATGGTGAGGTTGTTGCCGGCCGTCAGGCTGCTGCCCTGGCTGAGTGTCTGCTCCTGGGTCTGTTTGGAATCGGATTTTTGCGAACCCAGGGAGATGCTGATCCCCACAAATTGCGAAGCGTTAGCACCGGTCATGCCGCCATTCTGCTGCGCCGCTTGCCACGCCTGCACGCCCGTCAACCCTGCCTTCACACCCTGCAGCGCCGAGAGGCGGCCGTCGTCCTCGTTCTTGGCTTGCTTGGCGGTCTTATAAGCGGAGTCCACCGCGCTACCCACGGTGCCGGACAACGCCAGGGTCAAACCACTGGTTTTGCTCTTGGAGGTCTGCTCGCTGCGGTTGTTGTTCTCGGAAGCCAGGATGCTGACATTTTGCCCAACCAGGCTGATGTCCTTACCGGCAACCACGTCAGAGCCGCGAATGGTCAGGTCTTTGCCAGCCTGAATATCCACGCTGCCCAACACACTGCCGATGTTGCTGGCCCGGGTGGTCTCGGTGCTGCTGGTGAAGGTGTTCTGGTTGCTGCTTGAACCCAACGTCACGCCGATGCCGCCGCTGCTCATCAAGCCCGATTTTTTGGTCGAGGACGAATGGCTTTGTTCAAAGGTTTCCGTCGCCCCATCAATCACCACATTGCGACCGGCAATCAGGCTGGTGGCGTTGGTGGAAACCACGTCGCTGGCGGTAGTGCCGATGTCACGGCCAGCACGCACGACCACGGTATCAGCGCTGATGGAAGAGCCCTGCTGGCTGATCTGGTTACTGCTGTCGATGCGCGTTTTCTGGCTGCTGGACAGCAACCCTTTGCTGGTTTTGGTTTTGCGGTAATAGCTGTAGTCGCTGTCTTGCGCGGCGTTCAGCGCCAGGTCATTGCCTGCGTACAGGTAGGCTTCCTTGCCGGCACTCGCACGGCTGGCGCTGACGACGAGGTCGTTGCCGGCACTCAGGGAGAGGTTCTCACCGGCCACCAACGATGTGCCCACTTGCTGGACGTGGTCTTCCTGGCTGGTGACCTTCTTGGAATTAAACGCCGAATGCTGTTCATTCGCCGCCGACGCCAGGTTCACATTGCCCTTGGCCACCAGCGCCAGATCACGCGTGGCATTGAGCTGGCTGCCGATGGCGCTGATATCCCGCGCAGCCACCACCTGGAAGTCGCGCCCGGCTTCGATCACGGTGCCGTACTGGTTTGCGCTGCTGCTGCGCATGTAGGTGCTGACGGTGTTGGCATTGCGCTGTTCGGCGGTGGCCAGGTTCACATCGCGCCCGGCTTGAACGCCCAGGTCGGCGCCGCTTTTGAAGGCGCCGCCGGTGCTGTTGACGTCGCGCCCGGCTTGCAGGGTGAGGGTGTTGGCGGCTTCGATGCGGGCGGCGTTGTCGACGAAGTCGGTGCGTTCGGTGCGGTAGCCGCTGCTGCTTTGGTGGCTGGTGACGGTGCGTTCGTTGAGCACATCGCCATTCACTGCGCTGACGCTGACGTCGCGCCCGGCGATGATGCCGCCGGCGCGGTTGGTGAGGTTGTTGCCGGCGAGCAGGTCGAGGCGGTTGCCCGCTTGCACGAGGCCGCTGTTGACCATGTTGCGCCCGGCGCTGGCCGCCAGGTTGTTGGTGGCGCGCAGGGTACCGACGTTGTTGAGGTCGGTGCCGCTGACCAGGTTAAGGTCGCTGCCGGTGATGAGTGCGCCGTTGGGCGCCAGGCGGTTGTTGGCCTGGGCCAGGTACAGCACGGGCACCAGCACTTGCTGGCCGGCGACGGTGGCGTTTTCCATCCACACGATGTCGTGGGTCAGGGCCGCGACTTGCTCGGCGGTGAGGCTCACGCCTACGGCCAGGTTAAGTGCCTGCTTGGTGCCAATGGCGTTGTCCATCAGGTACTTGAACATCGAGGCGTCGCTGGTCTGGCCATCAATGAAGCGCTGGCCGGTACGGGCGATGACCGCTTGCTGGATCAGGCGCTGTTCATACAGGCCGTCACCCAGGCGCTTTTGTGCCTGGTCCGGGTCGTAGCCCAGTTTGGACAGCATGTAATCGGAGCTTAAGAACTGGCTGAGGTTGGTCAGCAGCGGGTTGGTTTCGATCAGGTATTTCTGTGGGTTGGAGACGAACTGGCTGTCTGGCAGGCCTTGCACGCGGTTAATCACCACGCCGTCGGCCGAGGTGCCGCTGCCAGGTACGACCGGGCCGTTAACCGGCGTGCGGTCGACGCTGCCGCCGCCCAGGGTCCAGCCTTGCGGGCCGGTGCTGGCTGGCGCGCTGGCGCTTTGGCCACTGAGGCGGAACAGCCCGCCCTGGCCGGTGGGCAAGGTGAAGCCGGGCAGGCTCAGCGGGTTGATCTGCTGTTGGGCGAGGTCAGGCGGCAGTTGCTGGTTGAGGGTGACCCGGGTCGAGTAACCGGCTGCGCCACTGGCACCGGTGGCGCCGGTAGTGGTTTTGGCGCCCGCACCGATGTAGTTGTAGCCCAGGCGCACCACGCTGTTGTCGATACCGGCTTGCGCCTTGACGTCTACCGCGCCGGCGGCCTGAATCACCGCAGCGTAACGTTGGTCGTCACTGGCGATTTTGGTGACTTTGCCGAACTGGGTGTTCTCTTTCTCCATCAGGCCGACGAAGTTGGCCACGGTGGCTTCCAGGCCGCCGAGGTCATTGGGGTTGTAGCCGGCGCTTTGGTACCAGTATTTGTTGGTGAGTGCAGCGGCGGCGCTGAACCAGCCTTCCGGGTGTTTGGTGCGGGCGGAGGTAAAGAGCCGGTAGGTCTCGGTTTCGCCGGTTTCGATGCCGGTGTTGACCAGGTTGTTCAGGCGCGCGGTGAAGTTGCCACCGGCCGCAATCGAGCTGCTGCTGTTGAGCAGGTCGCCGCCCGCCAGGGTCATGTTACCGCCCGAGGTGATGCTCGAACCGGCGCTGGCGGCGGTCACTTCCAGTTTGTCGCGGGTCACAAGTTCCCACACGTAGTTGCGCGGTGTGCCACCGGCGTGGCAGTCACCGGCGTTGACGTACTCGATGCACGTGCCTAGGGTGGCGGAGGCGGTGTAGACACCTGCGTCGTTGACGGTGAGTACCGCCCGTTCATTTTTGATCGAATTGGCGGACAGGCTGAGGTTGCCGTCACTCTGGATCGTCGACGAACTGTTGAGGATGCTGCTGGCCAGGCCGCCCTTGCCGTCGCGGTCGACGCTCAGGTTGCCCATGCTGTAGAGGTCGGCATAGCTGTTGTTCAGCGCATCGACACGCAGGCTCATGTCGCCGCCGCTGAAGATCAGGCCGTGGTCGTTGAGCAAGGCGCCGGTGGTGGCGACCAGTCGTTGGCCACTGCCCAGGGTTGCGTAGTTGTTGAGCGTGCCCGCGTTGAGCAACAGGTCGGTGGCAGCGGTGATGCGCCCGCGGTTGTTGAGCGTGCCGCCGATGTTGGCGGTGGTGACGCCGCCGCCGGCAATGCTTGCCGTGTCGCTGAGGGTGGCTTGGGCCGCACTGAGGTTGAGGTTGCCCAGGCTGCTGATGCGCCCGGTACTGTTCAAAGCGCCGCTCAAGGTCAGGTCGAGTGTGCCGTCGCTGGCGATCAGGCCATGGGTGGTCCAGTTGGCGCCATTGCCGACAAAGCGTCGGGCGCCGAGCAATTGGCCGGTGGCGGTCTGGTCGAGGCTGTCGACATTGACCGTGAGTTGCCCGGCCTGGATCACGCTGCTGTTGGTCCAGTTGCCCTGGGTGATGGTCAAGTCGCCACGGGTGACCAGGCTGCCGCCCACGTCGTTAAGGTTGGCGGGTGCAATGCCGAAATTGCCGGTGCCCACGTGCAGTACATTGCCGCCCAGGTTCTGGAAGCTGCCGGCGTTGAGGGTCAGGTCGTTGTTGGCGGTTTCCACCACACCGTTGCGGTTGTCGAACAAGCCGCCGATGGCAAATTCGGTGGTGCCCGCCGTGCCCAGCGCACGCAGGCGCCCGGTCTGGTTATCGAGGCTGGCGGCGCGCACCTTGAGGGTGGTTTCGCTTTCGATGATGCCCAGGCGGTTGTTGAGCGCCCCGCTCAGGTCCAGGTCGATGTGTTGGCCGGCAATCTGGCCGTCGTTGTCGCCGCTGTTATCAAAGTCATGCCCGACCACACGCATCAGGCCTTTGGCATAGAGCCCGCCGTTGCGGTTGTCGAAATTGCCGGTCGTGACCAGCGCGTTGCCGCCCTGCGCCGCGATGCGCCCGCCATAGTTATCCACGCTGCCGGCTTGCAGGTTGAGGCTTTGCCCCTGCATCACGCCGCCCTGGCGGTTGTTGTTGAGGTCGTAACCGTTGCGCAGCACGCCGACCACTTGGGTTTGCAGTGCGGCCTTGAGGCTGGCGAGGGTGCCGCCACGGTTGTCGAGGCTGGCTGCGTTGACACTCAGGTCGCCCGCCTGGGCGATCAGTTTGCCGCTCTGGTTATCCAGCGTGTCGGCCACGTCGACGCTCATGCCGCCCTGGCTTTGCACGGTGCCTTTGCCATTGTCCACGCGGTTGGCCGTGAGGTTGAGGTCGGCGTTCTGGCTGTAGATCAAGCCATCGTTGCCGTTCTGCACCAGGCCGCTGGCGGTGAGGCTCAAGCGGTCGTTGGCGGCCAGCGTGCCACGGTTGCGGTTGTCCAGGCCGCCGGTCAGCAGGGTCAACAAACCTTGGCTGGCGATCTGGCCGCCCTGGTTGTTGATCTGCGCCGCGCGGCTGATCAGCAGCGGGCCGCCGCTGGCCAACTTGCCATTGGTGTTGGTCAGCGTCGCCAACAGGTCGAGGCTGGTGGCGGTGCCGCCGCTGATGCTGCCGGCGCTGTTGTCCAGGTTTTGCGCATTCAGGGTCAGGGCTGCGCCGCTGTCGATCACGCCGCCTTGGGCGTTATTCAGCAAACCGCCCACGGTGAGGCGCTGGCCCGCAGCGCTGGAGAGAACGCCTTTGTTGCTGTTGTCCAATTCGCCGGCGCTGACGTACAGCGCCTTTTGGCTGACCAGTGCACCGCCCGCGCTGTTGAGCAGGCTGGCGGTCAGCGTGGCATTGAGGTCGCCGTAACGGCTCGACAAGGTGCCGCTGTTGCGGTTGTCGAGGTTTGCGCCGCTGACGGTGAGGCTCTGCCAGCCGGACATCAGGCCATTCTGGTTGATCAGGTTTTCGGCATTGAGCACCAGCAGGTTATTGCTGATCAGCTTGCCGTTGCTGTTGTTCAACGTGCGACCGCTGAGGTTCAGGGTTTGCGCGCTGGAGAGTTCGCCGCCCTGGTTGCTGAGGTCGCGCAGGTGGTTGATGGTCAGGTTGCCGGCGGTGGTGATCAGGCCACCGGTGTTGTTCAGGTCGCCAGTGGCAGTGCCGAAGTCGAGGGCAATCGCGCTGCCCAGCAGTGAGCCGTTCTGGTTGTCCAGCTCGGCGCTGTTGAGCGTCAAGGCGTTGCTCGCGTTGAGCAGGCCCTGGTCGCGGTTGGCGAGGCGGCCAGCCACGTTGAGTACGGTGTCGCCACGGCTGGTGAGCGTGCCACCGCTGTTGTCGAGGTCGGTGGCCTGCGCATCGACCGAGGCGGCGGCAATCAGGCCTTTGACGTTGGCCAGGGCCTGGCCGATGCGCAGGGTCAGCGCGGCGTTGCTCAGCAATTTGCCGCGGCTGTTGTCGAGGTTGTCGGCGGTGAGTGTGAACGCCTGGTTGCTGGAAATCTCGCCGCCCTGGTTATGCACGTTCTTGAGGTTGTTGAGCATCAACAGCGGTGCGTTGATCAGGCCGTTCTGGTTGTTGAACTCGCCCCGGTTGAGGTCCAGGGTCAGGGCCTCGGCGCTGGTGATCTGGCCGCCTTGCTGGTTGTTCAGGTCGGCGGTGCCGAGGGACAGGGCCTGGCGCGCGCTCAGGGTGCCGTTCTGGCTGTTGTCGACGCTGGCGGCGTTGAGGATCAGGCTGCCGTCGGTGACCAGGCGCCCGCCTCGGTTGTCCAGCGCGCCAAGGGTGCTGAGGGTCAGCGGGCCGGCGCTGGACAGCGTACCGGCGTTGTTGGCCAGGGTGCGCGCCGAGATGCTCAGCAGCCCTTCGCTGCTGATCAGGCCCTGGTTGCGGTTGAGCAACTGATCGATATTCAGGGCTGCGCCGCCACCGGCAACCACCAGCCCGCCATCGCTGTTATCCAGTTGTGTAGCCGTCACCAGCACGCCCGAACGGCTGGACAGCTCGCCGTTGCGGTTGTCGATGCTGACGAGATTGGCCTGCACACCGCCGATACCGGCGACCAAGCCTTTCTGGCGGTTGTCGAGGCTGTTACCGGCCACGTTGACGACGCCCTGGCTGGTGACCAGGCCGCCCTGGTTGTTGAGGCTGCCGACGTTGAGGCTCAAGGCCTTGCCCGCCGTGATCAGGCCCGCAACGTTGTCGAGGGTGGCGACCGTCAGCGCTGCGGTGTCGAGGCTTGAGACTTCACCGCCCTGGTTGTGCAATTCACCGACCACCGCCGTCAGCGGCCCGTCGCTGGTGACCAGCCCACCTTGGGTGTTCTGAAGGCGATCTGCGGTAATAGCCAAGCCATTATTGCTGAGGATGCGACCTTTGTTCTGGTTGTCGACCGAGGCGGCGGTTATCTGGGTGCGCTGTTTGGCGCCCAGTGTGCCGCCCTGGTTATTCAGGGCTTGGGCATCCACGCTCAACGTGCGGCTGGCGATGACACTCGCGCCGGTGTTGTTGACGGCCTTGCCGCGCAGGCTCACATCGCCTGCTGCGTTGCGGGTGTTATCGGTGTTGACGCCGGCTTCGATGATGTCGCCGTTGGTCAAGGTGCCACCGGCGGACAGCGCAATGCGGTCACGGGCGGCCAGGCTTTGGCGATTGGTGAGATCGCCCTGGGTGTTCACGTTCAGGGCTGTACCGGCATATACCGGCCCTTTGGCGTCCAGGCTTGCGGCGTTGACGTTGACCGCACCGCTGGCGGCAGCTTGCGCCATGCTCAAATGCCCATTGGCATCGAGCTGGATATCGCCGCCACTGGCCGCCAGCGTGCCGTCGAGCTTCACGCCCACACCGGCTTCGGTGCCCACCAGTTTGATCGCGCCGGCGTACATGCCGCCCAGGGCGGTGGAGTCGATGGCCAGCTCGGGTTTGGTGCTGCCGTCGTCGGCGCGCGGGGTGGCGTTGAGGGTTTTTGCATCAACGTCGTTGCGCCCGGCGATCACCGCCAGTTCGCGGGCGTTGATCTGTGCGTTGATCTTGGCGGTACGGGTGATGATTTCGAAGCGGTCGACGTTGCTGGCGTTCAGGCCCTGGCCGTCGATGGTCACGGCGCCGCCGTCAACCTGGTAGCGCTGCAACTGGCCGCTCGCGTCGAGCACCGGTTTACCGGTGGTCAGGGTCACGTTGGGGGTGTTGATAAAGCCGCAGCCGCTGCAGGTGATGCCGTACGGGTTGGCGACGATGACTTTGGCCGACTGCCCCGCCACTTCGGTGTAACCGCGCAACTGGCTCGGGCTGCCGCCGTTGACTTCGTTGAGGATGACGCTGGCGGCGCCGCCCTTGAGGTTCGGGTTGCCGACGATGTAGCCGCCGAGCTGGGTGTTCTGCACCGCGCCGGTGGCGTTGTTGAGGATCACGCCGTTGGGGCCGACGTTGTAGTCCTTGAACTGGTTGTGGGACAAGCCACTGCCATTGGGCGCGGCGATGTTCACCACCGGCACGCCGTTGCCGGCCTGGCCGACGCTGGTGGCCGGGTTGCTCACCACAATGCCTTCGGCCTGGGCCAGCAACGGCTGCCAGAACAGCGCGTTGACCAGGATCAGCACCAGGCCGCGCTTGGGCAGGCCGAAGAACGCGTCGCGGCGCTTCAGGGCAGCAGAAGGTTGGCGGGCCAAAAAGGCAAAGTGGCGAACATCCATGGTCAAATTCTCGTTGCAGCTGGGCGTTGAATTACAGGAAGAAATCCATGCGGAAGTAGATCGGCGCTTCGCGCTCCGTTACGACCCCCGGTCTTTCTAACGAGTGGGCAAACGTCACGCTGGTGCTGACGTATTTGCCACGGGCGAACAGTTCCACGGAGTTGCTCGAGACGCGGCCGTGGTTGTCGCCGTTGTAACGGTCGTTGCGGATTACGCCCTGGTCGTAACCGAGGCTGGTGCCGTATTCGGCGAAGGCCGGGCGTAGCCATTCCAGGGTGACCGGGCGGGCCCAGCGCACTTCATTGCGCCAGTAGCCACCGCTGTCGCCGGACAGCTGCTGATCCTTGAAACCGCGTACCGACGACGAGCCGCCAAGGCTGATGCGTTGCGGCGAGAACAGCACGTCTTCACTGCGTTGCCCAGTGGCCAGGCTGGTGAAGCTGAACGACTCGCCCCACAGACGAAACGGCTGCAAATAGCTGACGGTGGCGGTGTATTTGCGGTAATCCGGGGTGGGCGTGAGGTTGCCGTACTGATCGCGATGCTGGTCGTCACGCTGGGCGTCAAAGGCGCCGATACCGTTCTGCACACCCAGGTCGACGTTGACGAAAGCACTGCCGATGCGCCGGCCGTGGTTGATGCCAAACTGTAGTTCGCTGATGCGATTACTGCTGACTTCGAGGTGGGCGTCGTTGACGTAGTTGTTGGTGCGCAGGTGAGCCACACCCACGTTGACCGAGGTCTTGCTGACGTCATCGCGGTGGATCACGCGTTCGGCGCGCAGTTGGTGGTTCTGGTTGTCGCCCGACTGTTTGAACTTGAAGGTGTCGGTATGGCCGAGGGCGCGGTAATCGCTCTCGCTGTAGGTGTACGTGAAGTTCCACCAGCCCCACGGCACGTTGTAGTAGAGCATGGTGTTTTTCGAGGTTTTCTGGTGGTCGCTGATGGCGTCGTGGCCGCCGCGCAGCACCAGTTGGTCGGCCAGGCCGAGCGGGCTGTCCCACTCCAGGCCCGCGCCCCATTGCTGTTCGCCGGTGCTGCGTTGCCCGTCGTTATTGCGCGACAGGCTGGCGCGCCAAGGCTTCTGTGGGGTGTTCTTGACCACCACGTCGCTGCCGCCAACCTGGCTGCCGGGGGTCAGTTCCATTTGCGCTTGCTTGGACGGCAGGCGGTTGAGCTGGTCCACCAGTTGCTCGACTTCACGCAGGTTCAGCGCCTCACCAACCTTGCCGGGAAACGCCATGGCCAGTTCGCGGTCGGTCACGGTGCTGCCTTCGGCGCTGCGCAACGCTTCGAGTTTGCCCTCGACCACCAGCACTTGCAGGTGGCCGCTGCCGAGGTCTTGTTGCGGCAAGTAGGCGCGGCTGGTGACGCGACCTTTGGCGATGTAATAGTCGGTGATGACCTTGAGCAGTTCATTGAGCTGCGAGACGCCCAGGCATTGGCCGACATAGGGTTTGAGCAAGAGCGTACGGTCGCCGGCGGGCAGGCTGTCGGCGCCTTTGAGTTCGATGTCTTTGATCGGGAAGCAACGGGTGTCGGCAGGCGTGGCCGGTGCCTGGGGCTTGGCCTCTTTGCCGGGCAAGTCCTGCAGTTCTTGCAGGCGACGGCTTTGCTCTTCGAGCAGACGGTTTTGCCGGTCGCGGATCAAGTCCTGATCCCCTGGTGTGGGAGCGGCCGTGGCAGTGTTCAGGCTCAAGCAGGTGAGCAGGAAAGTGCACAGCAAATACCGAGTCCGTGGCAATAACAAAGACATGTTCGATCCATCGAAAATCAAGGGGCGGCAAACTAACATCGAACTCGCGCTAGCCCAAGAAACCGGGGCAGTTGCACATTCGCCAACATTAGTTAGGCAACACTTTGATTAATAACAATAAAGAATTATCAAAAAGAGCTTGAGCCTGTCGTTGAAACTTTTTATTCCGACAAGCGGCAACTGTTTTGATAGTCATTCGGCAAAGAAGTGACAAGCGGCCATTATTTAGCCATCAACTGCTTTCCGAGTTAGCTTAGTGCGGGGGAATACAGAAAAGTTCGCGGGAGTTTTGTGAATTGGATCCCATTTATCGGAATTCCAAGCGACGCCGGTGGAATGTGGGAGCTGGCTTGCCTGCGATGGCGGCGTGTCAGGTATTTAGTGGTTGTTGGCCCACCGCTATCGCAGGCAAGCCAGCTCCCACAGGGGTCTTGGGTGCTTTGGAATTTCTAGCCCGCGCCTTTGTCTTTTTCTGCGCCGGGCACCAGGCTCAGGCCCGGGCGCTCCACGTCGCGCGAAACATGGGCCTTCACGTCCTCCACACCGCCGTCTTCGTCATTGTGGATCACCAGCACACCCGGCTTGCGAAACTGCTCCAGGTGGCCGTCGCCCAGGTTGAAACTTTCACTCAGGCTCTTGTCGCTGAGCGCATTCGCCTCGGCGCGACGCTGGGCGAACTTGCGCCCGCGACGTTGTTGATAGCGCGCCCAACTGATCAGGATCAACGCATTGAACAAGGCGATCCACAGGTAGATCTGCAAGGTGTTGAGCGCGGCAAAAATCGGCGCTTCGATGCGTGGGCCGCCATGGGTTTCCAGCATCGCGCTAATCCCGCGCGCCAACAGCCAAACCAGCCCGCCCCACGCCAATAGCGTGAGCAGCACATCGATGATCCACATCAGGGTGTTCTGGCGAGTTCTGACCAGTTTCATGATCACGCCTCCTCTTCACTGGGTTTGATGCCGCGATCCGGGCTGACCCAACGCGCACGCTTCTGATGCTGGTTAAACAGCACCTTGGGAAAGCTGACCAGGGTGGTGAGCAGGCTGATCAGCCAGAACACCATCGGGTACCACACGGTCCAGAACAGGCTTTTCCACAGGTCTTTCTCATAGCGCCGGTCGATCAGGATGCTCACCGCAAACTGCAGCAGGCAGACCATCGCCAGCACCAGGCCGGTAAAGGCCGGTGGCACCAGGGAGTCGACGGCGATCGCCTGTGGCAGCACCACGAATTTGCCCACGCCCCAGAAAATCACCGAGAGCAGGAAGGTGAAGGCCCAACCGGTGGACAGGCAGTATTCGAACAGCAGCGGCCACAGGTAGCGATGGCGCCATTGCCAGATGCCACGGATGTTCTTGAACAGCACCTCGGCACCGCCCTGGGCCCAGCGCAGGCGTTGTTTCCACAGGCCGCCGACGGTTTCGGGCATCAGGATCCAGCACAGGGCGCGGGGCTCGTAGAAGATCGCCCAGTGGTCGAGTTGCAGCTTCCAACTGACATCGATGTCCTCGGTGATCATGTCGGTGCTCCAGTAGTCGATGCGGTCCAGGGCTTTCTTGCGAAACGCCACCACCACACCGGACACCGTGAAGATCCGGCCGAACACGCGCTGGGTACGCTTGATCAAACCGATGATCGAAGAGAACTCGCCCACCTGCACCCGGCCGATTAAGGTTGAGCGCGTGCGGATGCGTGGGTTGCCGGTCACGGCGCCCAGGCGCGGGTTGTCGAGCATCGGAGCGACCATATACGCCGCCGCGTTTTTATCGAGCAAGGCATCGCCGTCGATGCACACCAGGTACTCACTGCGCGCGGCCACGGCGCCCATGCGCAAGGCCACCGCCTTGCCCTGGTTCTGCGCCAGGTGCAGCACCCGCAGGCGTGGGTGTTGCAAGGCCAGGGCGTCGAGCACCGCGGCGGTGTTGTCCTTGGAGCCGTCGTTGACGGCGATGACTTCGATATTCGGGTACAGTTGGTTCAGGGCCGCATGAATGGTGTCGGCGGCGTTATCGCCCTCGTTGTAGCAAGGGATGATGATCGAGATCAGCGGGTTGCCGGCCAGGGTTGGTGCTGGCGTGTCTTCCTTCCACGGCCAGTGACGCTCCCAGTGCAGCCAGAAATACAGGCCGCCGGCAATCCACAGTGCCGACATGAACAACGGGTAGAAAAACACGAAGTCCATCAGGAACTGCCCGGTGACCAGGAAAATCAGGCCAAGGGGCACGCCCAACACCAACGCCAACACGAATAAAGCCAGGATTCTGTCGAACATGGTCAAGGGTTCCATTGGTTGGAAAGGGCCGGACGTACTGTCTTCAGGTCCGGTGAGTTTTCCAGGAAGTTATCCGGGTAGTAGCCAAAGCTCCTGACCCCCTGGCGTTTGAGCACCCCCATCCATTCAGCCATCTGCGCGCCGCTGATATCGGGCGCCTCTTTGGTCCGCCAGTCTTTGGCTTGCAATTCGAACACGGTGCGCTGCAAGGCGTCGGGACGTGCCTTGACCGTGGCCACCAGCTTTTCCAGCCAGGCATTGGAGTTCTTCAGCGTCTCGCCTTCCATCAGCGGCATGGCCATCGGCGCGGTCCAGTCGTAGGTCTGGAGGAAGTCATCGAGGTTCTGCGCGAACCAGGCTTCGCTGCCAGGGTTGAGCATCGGCTCGGCGAAGATGTTGCGCGCGGTCTGCACCTGCGGCCCGCGAATGGCGCGGACTTTACCGGCCAGCTCCTGGGTGAAGTCGATCAGGTAGCGGCTCTTGAAGCGTGTCCAGCGCTGCATCACGGCCGGGTCGGCGCGCAATGCGCCAATGCTGCTCGGCAGGCCGTTGGCGGCATAGGCTTTGAGCGCGGCCGGGCTGGCGTCTTCGAAGTCCGAGAAGAGTGCGTCGTCGTGGAACAGCACGCCATCGATGGCGGTGTTGCGCGCCAGGTCTTCGTAGATCTCGCCGATCTGCTGGCGCACCTTGGGATCAAACGGTGACAGGCGCTTGTACTGGTCGGGGTCGATGCCGACCTGGCCGGTCTGCGGGTCCCAACGGGTAACGCGTGGCAACGCCGGGTCGAGGGCAAAGCTCAGCACCGGCATCCAGGCGAAGATGTTCACGTGGCCACGGGTGCGCAGTTGCCAGGTCACGCGGTTGAACAGGTCGCGGCGCACCGGCAGGTGGCGGTTGGGGAAGTACAGCGAGTGCACCAGGCCATCGCCCTTGGGGTCGGCGAAGGCTTGCAGGAACACGGTGCTGGCGCCCATGTCGACCAC
Organism: Pseudomonas sp. M5A4_2d; assembly: GCF_053345295.1. Taxonomy (NCBI): domain Bacteria; kingdom Pseudomonadati; phylum Pseudomonadota; class Gammaproteobacteria; order Pseudomonadales; family Pseudomonadaceae; genus Pseudomonas; species Pseudomonas sp. M5A4_2d. The sequence continues at coordinate 19,459 of NZ_JBKEZW010000013.1, forward strand.
GCGCTGGATCAACTGGTCGAGGTTGCGCGCCTCTTGGGCCGGGTCGGGGTCATAGACATTATCCAGGTCGACGTGCAGCACGCGCATCGAGGTCTTGGCCTGGGTGCCGACAATCGCATTGGCGTAGTGCTCGCCATCCGGGTCGGACGCCACCAGGAAACGCGGGCTGCTCTTGAGGTTGGCGAGGTCGTCGAGGCCATCGTCCAGAGTCAGGGCCATCTGGTAGCCCTGTTCACCCACCACGGCCAACGAAGTGCCATCGGCCGCGCCGTAAGGCCACACCCACACGCGCGGAGCCTTGCCGGTAACGGCCCGCAGTTTGTTGGAAATGGCGGTTACGTCGGCGCGCATCCGCGCCTGGAACTGGGCTTCGGTTTCGTATTTGCCGGTGGCGGCATCGTATCGACGTGTCGCGGCGGCCGGCTCCAGGTTGCCCTGCGGGTTGGCCAGAATGCCCATGTGGCTGGCGTCGGTATGGGCGGCGATTTCCACCAGGTTCGATTTGGAAACTTCGCGCACTTGCTCCCAGGTCAGGAAGTCGGAACGGGCGCGCGGCGTGCCGGCAAAATCCACCGGTTTGTTCAAGGGCGTGTCGATCCAATACCCGACCGGCGCCAGGATTACCGGCCAGTTATAGGCACGCAAAATCGGCATCACACGGGTATAGAAGCTTGAGTAACCATCGTCGAAGCTGAGCATGATGGCTTTGGGCGGCAGCTCACGCCCACCGCTGCGTGCCGCCAGGATCTGGTCGACGCTGACCGCCTGGTAACCGTTTTCGCGCAGCCAGGCCAACTGGTCGATCAAACGCTCGGTGCGCACCGCCACCACGGCCTGATCGGGGTCGCGATCTTCGACGTCGTGGTAGGCGATGCCCAGGAAGTGGTTTTTCGGCCACGGCGCTTCGCGTGCCGGTATCGGCCGCTCGGCGGGGGGAGTATAGGGCGCGGGTTGCTGGGCGCAGGCACCGGCCAGCAATACACCCAGGACCAACAAGCAACGGCTGAGGACAGTCATGGTCAGACTCTTTTAGAAACGGTAAATGAGGTCGACGAGCAGGCGCAGATCGCGTTCGCGAACGCCGTCGTAAGGTCGGCTGATCAGGCTCAGGTTGGCGCCGGCTTCGAGTACGTCGTTCCAGCGAACGCGTTGGCCGTAGCCGATCAAACCAACGCCACCGGTGGAATAATCCCGCTGGCTGTACGTACCTGCACCGACCTGGAACTGCTGACTCCACTGGGTCTCGTAGCGGTGATAGAGCACATGGTTGACCGTGACGGTGGGCAACACGCTGAAGTCCGATTTCGGGTTGAAATACACCACGTCTTCCTTCGAGTTGCGGCTGGCACCGACCTCCAGGCCCAAGTCCACTTGCACGTGCGGCGAGCTGTAGATGCCCTCGCGCCCGGTCAGCAACGCTTCGAGCCGGTTGTTGCCGTCGCTGAAACGGGACGGGCTGAGGGACAGTTTCCATTCGCGGCTTTCATTCGCACGCCAGCGGATAAACCCGCTGCCGCCGTTGGCCGTGACATCGGCATTCAAGGCCCGCAGCGGCGTGCTGGCCAGGAGGTAGCCGAGGCTGCCGCCGTACTGCCAGTTGTCGTTGATATCGCGGGCAATCGACACGCTTGCGCCTTGTTTGGAGCCATAGCCGTAGGAGTGGTTGGAGACTTCGGCTTGCAGGGTCATGTCGCGGGTACGCTGCTCCACGCCGACGCGCTGCCAGCGGTGCTGGCCGGTACCTTCGGTAAAGTCGGCGGTGGCATAACCGGCTCCGGCGAAGACCCGCCAGTCTTCGTCGATGGGCGGGCTGTAGAGCACGCTTTCGATGCCCCAATCACGGCTACCGGCGACCGCGCCGACGTCGCCGTTATTGCCCCCGCCATAGCTTTTACCGGTGTAGGCCTCAACGCGCAGTTCAGCCATGTCGTGCACATCGCGCAGACGGCTGAGGCGCTGCACCTGGCGGCTGTCCGGGTTACGGGCCAGCACGTCATCGGTCAGCGCGTCCATTTGGCGCCATTCCTGAAGGTCCATGGCGGTGTAGGCCTGGGACACTTCCAGGCCGATATCACGCGGGACCTGGGTTTCGGTTTCCTTGAGGGCGCCTTCGGCCCGGCGTGGCCAATCACGGGCGCGGTACATGTCAGCCTGGGCCAGGCGCAGGCCGACGTTGCCCGGGGCTTTTTGCACCAGTGCCTCAAGGCCGGTTTCACTGCCCGGCAGGTCACCTCCGTAGGTGCCGGCCTGGGCCGCCAGCTGTTGCGCGTCCATCCAACTGTCGTTGGGGTTGCCGATGGGCAAGCCCTTGAGTTCGACGCGAGGTTTCTGAGTGGTGGCCAGGCTGTTGGCGACGTCGCGCGCTTCCATCACTTTGTCGCTTTCGAGCAGGGCGTAGAACAACGCGGTGCTGTCTTCAACGTGATCGCCAGGGTCGGCATCCGGCGCAGTCAGCACACTGCGATACAACGGCTCGGCTTTTTCCGGCTGGCGCTGGTCGAGGTAAGACGCGGCGACCCAACGCACGGCGTAGGTCGGCAATTGCACGCCTTCACCAGTGAGGGTTTCGTACTCGCGTATCACATCGGCGGTGCGTGCCCGCGCCTTGAGGGCGCCCAGGCGGTCGATGCGCCAGCGCACCACGTCGTCATGGGCGCTGGCGTCCGGGGTCCAGCGCGCGAGCAGTTTGTCGTAATCGTTGAGGGCGCGGTCGGCGACCACGTAGCGTTCTTTTTCGGTACGCGTGGCGAACTCGGCCATGCGCACACGCTCAGCGGCGAGGTCGCCTTCCAGGCGGCGCTGGGTGACCGCGTCCAGCACGCCCGGATGTTTGGCCGACAGGCGCAGAGCGGGCTCCGGCAAGCGAGCCTTTTGCAGGGCGACGATGTATTCGCGGACCACTTCGGGCTTATCACCGGCGCGGATGAAGGCTTGGTCGAATTCGAACAGCGCGTCGTAGTTCAAGCCCGCGCGCGTCAGTGCATAGCCCAGGGCCATGCGGCGGTTCGGATCATCGGGTTGCGCCGCCACCAGCGCGCGCAAGCGTTGCACCGCCTCGGTAGCTTGGCCACCGTCGGCCTGGGTCAGGGCCTGGCCCAGTTGCAGGTCGATATTTTTCGGTTCACGCAGCAATGCCTGCTGATAAACCGCCAAGGCCTGCGGCCACTGCTTTTGATTGCGATACGTGCGCGCGACCGTGGCAAGGGCTTGGGTGGTGAGGTTACGATTTTTGCCCTGAGCCTCGTACACCTTGAGCACTTCGGTGTCTTGACCGGCCCAACCGGCAATCACCAGGTGATCACTGATCTGGCCGGGTGTCTGGCGTTCGGCAGGCAGTTGGCGCAATTGGGTAAGGGCGGGCGTGAAGTTGCCGTTACGCGCCTGGATGATCAGGGCATCGTAGGCCGGGTCGGCCAACGCGAGGCTGGGCATCAGCAGTTGGCTGCACAAGGCGGCCCCGATGAGCAGTCGCAACCGGCCTGAAGCACTGATGGGTAGGTTTCGCAGCATATCGTGAGCTTCCTTACACAAGGAAAGCTGTAACGATAGGTGGTCCTGAGCAAAACGCATCAGGGTGCCGACGTCTAGTGACCCGGCCTAGCTTTCCTGTAGGAACTATCCCTCAGGAACGTAGGCAGAAGGCCAATTCAGAACAATTGTTCAGAATTGCAGGGCCTGCCGGAAATATGAATGTGGGGGCGGACTTGCCCGCGACGATAAGGTGTCAACCGGCATCAACGCCGGTCGTTTGACCCCTGTCGCGAGCCCTTCCGCCCCCACATTATTTATTTCTTACTGATGTAAGAAATCTTACTGCGCGCCGCTGACCGCACCCATTTTGGCCATGACAAAACCAATGAATTGCTCAACGGTCATCTTCTGGCCGTTGAACATCACTTCATTGTTGGCGTAGTGCAGTTTGGAGACCACGTCGGTGCCCACCAGGGTCGCCAGTTGCGTGCCGACCGCCATGCCGCTGACCATCTCGGCAGCCATCTGCGATTGCTGCTCGATGGCTTTAGGGTCGGTCACACCGCCCACTTCGGCTTGCAGGGCGGCAACATCACCAACCATTGGCTTGGACAGGGTCAGGTTGGCGTCCAGCATGGCGATAACTTGTTTGCCCAGCTCAACCGGCGGCAGTTCCATGGACGCAGGCTTGGTCAGGTCCAGCACCAGGTTGAATTTGCTTTCGCCATGGGTGGTTTTCAGCGACAGGTTTTCCACCGCCAGTTGCGGCTTGGCAGCCAGCACCTGGTTGACGTTCGCCTCTGCCAGGGTCTGCTCGGCTTCGGTCAGTTGCAGCTCAGGCACGGGCTGGCCGGCAGCGGCAGCGGCTTGCACCGGTTGCATCTTGTCCTGGTAAAGCTTGGTCAGCACCAGCATTGCCGGGATGTCGACGTTCTTCATGCTCAAGGCCATGGCCGCCGAGCCGACAGGTTTACCCTGGTAACCGATTTCGTCGATTTTGTAGTCGACGCGGCCGGCCAGGTTGTTGTCCTTGGTCTGGCTGGTGTCTTTTTGCTCGAAGCCCTTGAGGGTCAGCACCGCTTTCTGCGGGCCGAAGGTGACCTTGGTGTCGGTCAGCTCAACGGTGTTTTGCCCGGTGTAAAAACCGAAAGTGGATTTTTCCAGCTTACTGGCCACGGTCAGGCCAGCCAGTTCGGCTTCAAACGGCGCACCGTTGGCATCGATCGCGGCGACCTTGAGGCTGTTCATGTAGCCGTCGGCCTTGACCTTCTGGCCCTCGGCGGTGCTGTCGAAGTCCAGGTTGGCGCCGGAGAAACTCACCGAGGACTTGTCGTCCTTGAACTCCAGAGGCAGCAACTCGACGTTGCCGTTGACCGAACGGTTGTAGCCGATATTGGCCACGCCTTTGAGCGGCGACACGTCTTTGCTGGCGACGAACCACTTTTCGGTGGTGGCGTTTTTTTCCAGCGCGTAGTGACTGGTGGCCATGACCGGCAACCATTTCAGCGACACCAGGCGGGAAAACGGCAGCGGGCCGTGTTCGATATGGTCGACAAACAGCAGCTCAGGGTTCGGATTTTCTTCGCCGAAGACGCTGCCTTGGCCCTTGAGACGGTAATGGGCGGTGCTGCTGAACAGGCCACGATCCAGGGAGACCAGCTCCAGGTTCACGGTGCCATCGACGCCGGCCATGGAGGTTTGCAGTTCCTTGTTGGCGTTCTGGATCGCGGTTTGCAGCACCGGCTCCAGCTGCTTACCGGTGTACCAGGCGCCGCCTGCACTGACGACGCCGACGGCGACAACAAAACCCAAAAGAACAACTGCTGGCTTATTCATGAAGTGACCTGATCAAATCCTGTGAGAAGTGGGCTGTCTTCCTTGAACCCCGAGGGGGTTGGCTCAAGCCCGCCGAAACGGGGGGAAGATTAGCACTGGCGGCCGCGAACGGCCCAGCTTTTCAGAGGGGTCAGGTCAGTAGTTGGTTCACGAGTACTCCAATTCGACTTCATCGAGTTGGTGATCGAAACTCTTCAACCGGGCGGTCCAGGTGTACACCAACACCTCAAACTCGCGGTGTATGACGGCATTGCCGGGGGTGTCGGCCTTGGGGTCGCAGAAGTCCAATTGGTAACGTTCGCGGGCCATGGCGTTGGCCACATCGGACAATTCCCGTGCGTTATTCAGCCAATGCCTGCCATCAGCGACCTGCTGGTCGAGCAGCACGCATTGTTTTTTCAGGGCTTCGAGGCTTTTTTCCAGGGGGGTGCCGGTCAGTTCGCCCATGACCTCCTGGAAAGTGCGGCCGGGCTGCCAATAGCTGCCCCAGAAATAACGGTCGAACACGGTTTCAACGCGGCGTAGCGCAACCTTAGTGTCCCAGATCGCCACACGGGTCTTGCCTTGCTCAAGCAGCTTCTTCTTCACCCGTTGATTTTGATAAGACGCCCACGCCACCACACCAATAGACAACGTGCCGATCACCAGGCAGGCACTGTCGAGAAAGACCATGGCCTTGTCGATTTGGTGGGCGAGCATGACGCCGTAGAAATAGGCGGCCGATAACAGCACCAGTGCGAAGAACACGCACCAAAAAGCGGGAGCATAAGGGTTTTTCATTATTGGAATCCCCATGAGCAAACGCGAGCAGTGACAGGTAAGTCGGCCCTCATGCGAAGCGCATGGCGACTCACCTGTCAAAGCATAGCTTTTAGCTCAGGGTTTGCCGGATTGTGACGCTTGCGTTCGTCCGCTTTCCCAACCACCGCCCAACGCCAGGAACAGATCGATCTGGCTCATGGCAACCTGGGTGTTCGCCGCCGCCAGCTGCGCGCGTACATCCGTGTAGGTGCGGGTGGCTTGCAGGTCGGCCAGGAACGACGCGCGGCCGGCCTGGAAGAAGCGGTGCGTCTGCTCCGATGCCTCTTTGGCGGACTCGCCGGCATCGGCCAGCGCATCGCGGCGTTGCAACTGCGCGGTGTATTGCGCAAGGCCGGTCTGGGTTTCGCGGATGGCGTTGAGCACCACCCCGTCGAAGTGCGCCAGGGCGCCCTGGGTCGCGGCTTCAGCTTCGTGAATACGCGCACGGGCACCGTTGGTCGGCACTGACCAACTGATCAGCGGGCCAAAGCCCCAACGGTTAGTGGCCGGCGTGCCCAGGTCATCGAGAAGACCGACGGTGCCTACCGTGGCCCCAATGCTGATGTCCGGGTACAACGCGCCGGTGGCCACGCCGATACGCGCAGTGGCGGCGGCCAGTTGGCGTTCGGCCTGGCGCACGTCCGGGCGGCGTTTGAGCAACGCGGCGCCGTCGCCCACCGGCAGCAGTTGGGCGATGTGCGGCAGCTCGGCGCAGGTGTTGGTGCCTGCCGGCAGTTGGTTCACCGGCTTGGCGAGCAGCATCGACAAGCGGAACAAGCCCGCCTGGCGCGACGCTTCATAGCGCGGCATGTCGGCGCGCAAGGATTTGTATTGGGTCTGCGAGCGGGTCACCTGGGTTTCATCGCCACGCCCGGCGTCGCGCAGGCGTTGGGTCAGCTTGGTGCTCTGGCCTTGCAGGTCAAGGGATTGGTTGGCAATCGCCAGCTCTTCGTTGGCTGCGCACACTTGGGTGTAGGAACGCACCACGTCTGCCACCAGGGTGATTCGCGCGACATCGGCAGCCGCCTGCGCCGCGTCGGCGCTGGCCTGGGCGCTTTCAATGCCGCGTTGCAAGGTGCCGAACAGATCGAACTGATACGAGGTGCTGATACCAACGCTGCCGATATTCCCTACCGGGACTTTTTCCGTCAGCAAAAAGGCTTCACCGGATTCCTGCAGGCGCTGGGCTTCGGCCTTGACCCCGGCGCTCCAACCACCGGCGGATTCAGCCTGTTGCGTCTGGTAGCGTGCGCGTTGCAGGTTGGCAGCGGCCACGCGCAGGTCGGTGTTGGAGGCCATGGCCTGGCGCACCAACTCATCCAGGCGCGGGTCTTTGTACAGCTTCCACCAGTCAGCCGGCACCGGGGCCGACACGACGTTGCTGCCCTCACCCGCAATCTGCCCTTGCAGGTCGCCCCGGTTGATCGCCGACGTTTGCGGCAATTTATAATCCGGGCCTACCACCTGGCACGCCGACAGCAGCACACCCAAGCTGGCCGTGGCCAGCAACGCCGCCGGTTTCATGGTTGTTCTCCCTGCTGCGCGCGATCTTTGGCGGCGCCCCGGTCATCGATGATCGACACCGTGGCCGTGCGCCCGGCGATCATGCGAAAGTCCGCCGGCACATCATCAAAGGCGATCCGCACCGGAATCCGCTGGGCCAGGCGCACCCAACTGAACGCCGGGTTGACGTTGGGCAGCAGGTTGGAGCCGCTGGTGCGGTCACGGTCTTCAATACCGGCGACGATGCTCTGCACATGGCCCTGCAGGCGGGTATTGTCGCCGATCACGCGGATATCCACCGGCATACCGACGTGAATGCCGTCGAGCTTGGTCTCTTCGAAATAGCCGTCGATGTGGAAGGAATTGCTGTCCACCACCGAGAGCACCGGGCGCCCGGCCGTGACGAACTCCTGCGCACGCGGCGCACGGTCGTTGACGTAGCCGTCGACGGGGCTGCGGATCACCGAGCGGTCGAGGTTGAGTTGGGCGGCGTCCACGGTCACTTGCGCCTCGGCCAGGGCCGATTGGGCGCGGGCCACGCGGGACTGGCTTTCCTCCAGTTGCTCACTCGGCACCAAATTGCCGAGGCCACGGTTACGTTTGTTCTCGCGCTGGGCCTGGGCCAATGTTTCCTGACGGTCAGCCACGGCGGCCTGGGCTTGGCGCAGGGCCAGCTTGAAGCGGTCCTGGTCAACGGCGAACAGCACTTGGCCCTTGGCTACCAACTGGTTATCGCGCACGTCCACCTGCTGGATCAACCCGGAGACGTCCGGGGCGATCTGCACAATGTCGGCACGGATATGCCCGTCACGGGTCCAGGGCGCAAACATGTAGTACATGACCATGCGCCACACAACGACGACCGCGAACGTCACGATCAACAGCGTGAGGACGACACGGCCGATGGTCAAAAAAGGTTTTTTCATGTCATCAGGTATCGACTGAGTGAGTCCACCGCGCCCAGCAACAGCGCGTAGAGCCCCACATTGAACAATGCCCGGTGCCAGACCAGGCGATAGAAGTGAATGCGCGTCAACAGCCCGTGCACCACCAGAAACAACACATACGTAATGCCCATCAGCACCAACAGCGTGGGCAGGAACACCCCGCTGATATCCAGATCACCGATCATAAAGGCGCTCCATCAGGTAACGGCGCTTCCCGCTCGGTGCCGTCAATAAATTCCACGCCAGGCAGCAACGACAAGCGCAGGCCAGCCAATGCGTGCAACAGATGCAGGCGGGTGTCTTCTTCATTTTGCAGGCCCTGGCCATTGAGGGCGCGGCGTGTGCGGTCGAGGGTCATCAGCAGACCACCGGGCGCAGGCAAGCGTTCACCGGCCTTGAGGCAGGCCTTGAAGTAACCGCCGACGCCTTCGACCACCTGGTTGAGCAACACCCGTGGCACGCCGTAGATGCGTGGCGAATAGGCCAACAGGTCGAGCAGGTTCAGCGCCACACGCAAATCGCGCAGGGCACTGCCGGTGTCCTGGCCGATGAGGGCCAGGCGCGGCAGGTGCTGCATCAGGCGGTCAAGCATTTGCACGGCCATGTGCCGGTGCTCGGCCAGGGTTGCGGGCTCGGTCAGGCTGACAATGTCGCGCCAGCTGAAACGGGTCAGGCGCTTGGCCGCCAGTTCGGCGCCGAACGGCCGTGCGATCAGCGTCCACACAAAGGCAAACAACAGGCCCACCGGCCCGGCCAGGTTGACGTTGGCGAAGTTCAGGAAGTCCGCGTCGTAGGCGCCCTGAATGCTGATGAACGATGAGGTGTTGACCAGCGTCAGCAGCATGCCCAAGTAAAACCGTGGCTGCACCGTGAGCGTGCCGATGCAGATAAACGGCACCGCAAACGCCAGCACCAGCATCGGAAAATCGTGCAGGTTGGGCAGCACCAGAAACAGATACAGGCTGGCGAACAGCACCGACATCGCGGTCCAGAAAAAGAACCGATAGATCTGCGGCGCCGGGTCGTCCATTGAGGCGAAAAAGCTGCACGCCACGGCGGCCAGAATCACTGCGCTGCCGCCGTCGGTCCAGCCCAGCAGAATCCACAGCACCGAGGCGACGATGATCGCAGTGACGGTGGAAAACGCTGAATAGAACATCAGGCCATGATCGAGAAATGGCTTGAGCCGACCCAGGCGCCAATGGCGGTAGACGGCGCGCCAGGTGTCCTGGCTTTCGCACTGGATGGCGGCTTGCAGGCTGCGGCAGTCTTGCCACAGATCGACCCATTCGCCGAGGCGATACAGCGCGTTGGAAAACAGCAGCGTGTGGCGGTCGTCCAGTGCTTCGCCCTGGGGTTGGGCGGCGTCGATCTTGTCACGCAGTACGCGCCAACGCTCCAGGGGCGCCTCGTCGGTGGTGCTGTCCAGCCAGGCGCTGGCCGCTTGCAGCAAGGGTGTGAACTGATCAAGAAACTCCGGGGCGCGGTGTTCGATGGCGTAGATCGCATCGTCCAGGGCATCGATCACCGGCAGCAGGTGAATCATGCGCCCGCGCAGTTCCTTGGTATTACGCACCGTCTGCGGCCGCGCGCCCTCGTGGGGCAACTGGCCGATCATCAATTCCAGGGTGTTGAAGGTGGCGACCATGCCGCCGCGCAAGGTGCTGATTTCTTCAGGCGCCACGTTGCGCGTCAGAAAGCGCTGGCTATAGACCTGAGCGTCGGCAAACCACTTGGCCACCGAGCCATCAAACACCGGCATCAGGCGCCGCGGCCAGAACATTGCGCCAACTACGGCGGCTACAGCGATGCCGAGGAAAATCTCTTCGGTACGCGCCTCGGCCACATCCCACACCGCCAGTGGGTTATCCACCACCGGCAAGGCAATCAGCGGCAAGGTGTAGCCGGCCAACATCAACGCGTAGTTGTTCGCGGTACGCAGGTGCATGGACAGGAACAGCAAAATGCCCGTCCACAACGCAATCACCACCACCAGCACATACGGCGACTGCACAAACATCGGCACAAAAATCACCGCTGCTGCGGCGCCCATAAAGGTGCCGATAGCGCGATACAGCGCCTTGGAGCTGGTAGGGCCGACAAACGGGCTGGAGACGATATACACGGTGGCCATCGCCCAATACGGACGCGGCATTTGCATGAGCATGGCGATGTACAGGGCGATCATCGACGCCGCAAACGTACGCACACCATAGAACCAGTCGCGGGCCGGCGGGAAACCGGCAAAAAATCCGTTCAAGGCGTTGCAACCTCAGCCGCTTCAAACGCGCGCAGTACGCGCAGCGCGGCCTCAAGATCGCCGTGGGCGATATCTGCCAACACGTCCTTACGCAACCGAACCAGTTGCACTTCCACCGCCTGCACCAGCTCACGGCCACGCTCGGTAAGGCTCAAGGCCTTGGCGCGGCGGTCGTGCACGTCTTCGGTACGGCACACGTAACCGCCACTGCACAGTTGGTCGAGCAGGCGCACCAGCGACGGGCTTTCCATCCCGGACGCCTGGGCGACTTTTACCTGGTGCACACCGTCGCCCAAGCGGCCGATCATCAAGAGCGGCACGGCGCAGGCTTCGGAAATACCGTAGCTCACCAGCGTGGTCTGGCAGATTTTGCGCCAGTTACGGGCGCCCACCACCATGCTGCTGCTGAGGTTCATCTGGAGTTGTTCGAGGGTTTGAGGCACTGGATTGTTCGCATACAGTTAGTTTGCTAACTATCAATATGGTGGATGCATCCAAAGCCGTCAAGTTTTGAAACAAATTTATGGATGGGTGGCGAGAAGGTGAAGGTAAGTAAAGCGGGTTTGAGCGCGAGCGTCGGGTTTTCAGCGACACGACTTCGATGTCTGCAACACCGACGACTACCAGTGGGAGCGGGCTTGCCCGCGATGACGGTGGTTCAGTCAATGCAGATGTCGACTGTCACTGCGCTATCGCGGGCAAGCCCGCTCCCACAGTTGGATCAGCGTTGGCATCCGGCCTGCCGTTCGGCCTGAGCATTGAGGCGGCGCTGGATTTCCTCGGCCCGGAGGAAAGGTTTTTTATAGCCCGCGCCCTTTACGCAACAACACATTCAACTCATCCACCACCTCTGCCCAATCCGCATCGTCCAGAATTTCCTCGCGTAAAAACGCGCTCTGGCTGGGCGTCCAGAAAAACGCATCCGCCAGATGCAGTTCAGGCTTGAGCGGCGAATGCACGGCCACAAACTTCTCAATACTGACCGGGTCATCCGGCAGCCCAAGCTGTTTGAACAGTGACGGCAAGCTGTGCACCGGCAATTCCATGGCGAACTCCTGGGAAGACGTTTCCCAGGAGTCTAGTCCACGCGCCAGCCAGACTGACGACGAGTGAGGCTCGCCGTCAGTGCTGCCTGGCTATTTGGCGACAGCGTGCGGCGCAGGCGTGGTGATGTTGCCGGCGGCCCATGCCGATTCGCGGCTCGCCAACGCCGTGGCGATAGCTTGCACGCGGTCGGAATCCAACTGCTCGGGCAGCGGGTCGAGACCCGCGCTGGCAAAAATCTGGCCGTAGGCGTTGCGCAGGTCGGCGTAGGCCAGGTCGCGCCGCAGGTCGGCCTGCAGCGTATTGAGTTCGCCCTGGATCAGGTCAAGTTCGCCGAGGCCAGCCGCTTCATGACGGTTGCGCAGTTGGGTGAGGATCTGCCCGTCGATGTTGGCCAACTGGTCGTTGGTCTTGAACTGACGCACGGCGTCCTGGTAGTTGGCGTTGGCCACGTAGATTTGTGCCAGCACAGCGATGGACATCGCCTGGCGGCGTGCGGTGGCGACTTCCTCACCGGCCTTGGCAACGTCGATGGCAGCGGGTGCGGAAATCACGTTGAACAGGTTCCAGGTGATCTTGGCGCCGTAGTCGGCCCAGCGATTGTCGGTCAGGAACGAGTTACTGTCGTAGTGCCCGCCGGCCGAGAACTCCAGGCCTGGCAACAGGCGCAGCATGGCTTTGCGGGTCTCGGCGGCACTGATGCGGGTCTGGTAGTCCTGCTCGCGCAATTCCGGGCGGTTAGCCAGGGCTTCCTGTTCCAGGCTGGCCAGGTCGACCTTAAGCTCGGGCACGCTGTAGTTGTCCGGCGTGGCCAGCTTGAGGTCGGTGCCCATAGGCAGGTTGATCAAGGTTGCGAGCTCGGTCTTGGCCAGGGACAACGCGCGGCGCTGTTCCTGCAATTGGCGTGTGGCTTCGATCAGCGCGCGCTGGTAACCGAGGGCCTGCACCGGGTCGCCGATACGCTGCTCGCTCATGCTCTGGCTGTTGGTCTGAGCCTGGTCGACACGCGCCATCAGGCTGTCGATCTGGGTCAGTAAACGTTCGGCCGCCACCGCTCGCCAATAGGCCGAGCGCACGTCCTGGACGATGGTGTTGATCACCTTGCGCCGACGTTCCTGGATGATCAGTCGCTGGTCGCCTTGCTGCTTGGCGCTGATGTAGCTGACGCCGAAGTCGAGCACGTTCCACACCATGGTCAGGTCGGCCACGCGGCGGTCGCGATCCTGGGAGGTCGACGGTTCCAGGGATTGGGTGCCGGTGCGTACGCTTTGGCTGCTGGAGGCGTTGGTGTTGTTGCGCCCGGCGTAACCCGCCGAGAGTGCCATTCGCGGCAGCATGTCAAAACTCGAGAGGTCCGACTGGCGTTTGGCCAGGGCCTCTTCCATCACTTTCAAACGGCCTTCGAGGTTGTATTTGACGGCACGGGCCATGGCCTGGTGCAGCGTCAGCGGGCCGTTCAACGGCTCCTGGTCCTTATACATGCCTTGCAGATCGCTGCGGGCTCGCTGCTCACTGACACTGCGCTCAATCGGCTCACTGGTGACCGCACAACCGCTGATCGCCAGCGCCAGCAAGCTGGCGCCGAACAACTTATGACCTGTTTTCATCCTTGGACTGCCCCTGTTACTGCGCCTTGAATTAAGTGTGTTCAAGCCTGCATTTCGCTGATGCCGACTTGTTGCAGTGCCTGTGCCAGGTCCATCACCTGGCGTTGTTCGGTGTCTTTGAGCTGCTGCAATTGTTGGCCGAGCGTCGGCGCCCCAAATACCCCGCGCAGCGCTTGGGTCGGGTCGCCCTGGCCTTTGATCGATTTGCTGTCGAAGGCCTTGAGTGAGCTACCGTCGCCGCCGGTTTCACGGTTAAACAGGCTGGAGAGAGTGCTTGTACCAAACACCCCGCCATCGCCGCCGCCAAAACCGAGGAAGCCCTTGCCGGAACCGTCTCCGACGTTATCGGTGCTGGTAAACACCTGAGCGATAAAGCTCGGGCTGGTGGCGCCGTTGTTGATAAAAATGTCCCCCAACGGGCGAACACCGTCGCCCAGTACGCGCTGCTCAAACAGCGGCGCAAACGTCAGCGGTGAACCCAGGTTGCCGATAGGCGGGGCGAAGACACCCGGTTGCAGCGGCAGGTGCGGCATGTCAGTCACCGGCCTTGCGATACCGCCGGTGAGGGTCAGAGGGTCGGCCGTGACCGTGACGCTATTGATCGCGTAGGCGTTGGACTGGCTGATGCCTTCGCCGACGTTACCGGCCAGGTCACGAATCGTGCTGTTGTCGACCGTGATGATGTTGGCGCTGACATTGACGTTGTTGTTCGGCGTCAGGGTCGCGGTCCAGTAATAGCCGCCCTCGCCACTTTGCAGGTTGGACAGCGTGCCGTTCGGCACTTTCAGGCTGGACAGGTCAAAGCCGCGCACGGGTTCGCTGAACCAGATAAACACCTGCGTGCCCTGCCCGGCCTTGAGCTGGGTATCCGATACCTCGATGTACACCTGCGGGCCTTGGGTATCGACGGCAAAATAACTCGAGTAGGCATACGTGTTGGCTGACGAGTTGCCTGCCGCATCCGTTACCCCTTTGCCATCCAGTACTACCGTGTCATACCAGTTCTGCAGATGATCTTTAGGCGTAAGCGTGGCGGTCCAGGTGATGCCGCCATCGACACTTTTCAAGTTGCTCAACACGCCACTGGCGACACTCAGGTTGTCCAGTTTAAGGCCCGACACCGCCTCGTTGAAGGTGATCGTGACGTTGGCCGTTTCGCCGCTGGCAAGCTCGGCCTTGTCGACCACAATCGTGGCAGTGGCCGGGCGGGTATCTATCGCGTAGCTGTTCGACGTACTGGTCCCCAGGCCCGCGTTGCCGCTGAGGTCATGCACCTGGGTATTGTCCAGGCTCACCACGTTGCTGGTGTCTTCGATGTAGCGCTGCGGCGTGAGCGTGGCGGTCCAGGTGATGCCGCCGTCCACACTTTTCAGGCTGCTCAGCCAGGCGTTCTGCGCCTGTGGGCTGTTGTAGAACTCAACCGCTTCACTGAAGGTAATGGTCACTATGGCCTTCTCGCTGCCACCCAGGCTGGTCTTGTCGACCACAATGGTGGAGGTCGGGCGTTGGGTATCGACCGTGTAGTTGCGCGAAGTGGTGATACCGGCGCCGGTGCTGCCGCCGTAGTAGGTCACGCCGGCGTTGTTGAGCCGCACCACATTCTGGGCACTGGTGGTATTGGCAAATGGCGTCAGTGTTGCCTGCCAGCTGATACCACCATCACTGGTGCGCAGGTTGGACAGCACGCCGTTGTCGGCACTGAGGTCGCTCAGGTCAAAGTTGCTGACCGCCTTGTTGAAGTAGATAGACACCGTGCTCGTTGCGCCGACTGCCAAACGCTCGGAGCTCAGGTAAACATTGGAACTCAGCGGTGTGTGGTCGACCGTGTAGGTGATCATTGAGCCGGCATCGAACGCGTAGTTGGTATTGCCGGCCCTGTCTTTGACGTAAGCCAGGGACAAACCAATGAGGTAGCTGCCCGAGGAACCCGCGCCCGGCGTCGGCGTCAGTGTCGCCTGCCAGGTCCTGCCACCGTCGAGGCTGTAGAACGGACTCAATGTGGCCGCTTGCAGGTTGACGATTGCGCGGTTGTCGAACCCGGTGACCCACTCGGAGAAGGTGACGGTGACGGTGGCGGTCTCGCCCGGTTCCAGCAACTTATCGGACAGCGTCCAGGTCGCCGTGGGTATAACCGTATCGATTGCAAAAACCGGCGACAGCGCATTCACAACGCCTCTATTACCGAAAGCGTTTTGAACGCTGCTGGTGTCCAGCGTGATCAAATTGGCGGGGGCCGTCACGTTTGCATTCGGCGTGAACACCGCCGTGTAAAGCGTGTCGCTGTAGCGGGTGAGTTGGCTGAAAGTGCCGTCCGGGGCATGCAGACTGCTAAGGTTGAAGCCCTGCACCGCCTCGGAGAAACGCACCGTTACGATCTGTATTTCGTCCTTATTGATAACCGTGTCGGAGATATCGAGGGTCGCGGTAGGGTGTGAGGTCTGGACGTTGAACGCATTGGAGTTGATCCAACCCCAACCGCTGTTGCCTGCAAGATCGCTCACACCGACGTTGTTCAGCGAAATGGTACTGCTGCTGGCCTGAATGCCATCGGCGGGCGTGAATATCCCAGTCCAGGTGCGCCCGCCATCGCTGGACGTCATTCTGCTGATTCTGCCGGTGGCAACGATCAGGTCGCTGTTGTCGAAATTCGTCACAGGCTCCGAGAACGTTACCGTAAGGAGGCTGGTGCTGCCGGCCGTCAGGAGCGGGTTGGCAATCACGACGGTGGCAGTCGGCGGCTGGGTGTCGATGCTGAAAGTGTTGGAGTCTGTGGTACCCGTGCCCGCGTTGCCCGCCAGGTCGTAGACACCCGTGTTGTTCAACGTGATCAGGTTGCGGGTCGCCGTGATACCGGCATCCGGTTTGAACATTGCGGTCCAGGTGATACCGACATCGACGTTGCGCACCGCGGTCAAGGTGCCGTTGGCGATGGTCAGGTCGGCATTGGTAAAGCCTGTGACCGCCTCGGAGAACTTCACCGTTACCTGAGTCCACTGGCCGACTGTAATCGTCGGTCCGGCGACCACAATAGTGGCGGTTGGGCGCTGGGTATCAATCGCGTAGTTGTTAGAGTCGGTGTTGCCGGCACCGCTATTGCCCGCGGCGTTTTGTACGCCGCGGTTATCCAGGGTGATCAAGTTGGTGCTGTCGGTGATATTGCTGGTCGGAGTGAAGCTGGCCGTCCAGGTGATACCGCCGTCGCGGCTGCTGACCGCGCTCAATGTGCCGTTGGCAATGGTCAGGTCGGCGTTGTTGAAGCCGGTGACCGCTTCGCTGAAGGTGATGGTCACCAGGGATGTCTCGCCGACCTTGAGGGCGTTATCGGCAACCACGATGCTGGCGGTCGGCAACACCGTATCGATGGTGTAGTTGCCGGAATTGGTCGTGCCGGTGCCGGCGTTACCCGCAATGTCGCTGATGCCGCTGTTGTTCAAGGTGATCAGGTTGGTGGTGTCCCGGACGCCGACCGTCGGCGTGAAGGTCGCGATCCAGGTGATGCCGCCATCGCTGCTGCTGACTGCACTTAAAGTACCGTTGGCGACGCTCAGGTCGCTGTTGTCGAAACCCGAAATCGCTTCGGAGAAGGTCACCGTGACCAAGGTGGTTTCGCCAGCGCTCAAGGACGGGTCGGCAATCACGATGGTCGCGGTGGGCCGCTGGCTGTCGATTGCATAGTTGTTGGAGTCGGTGGTGCCCGTGCCGGTGTTGCCGGCCAGGTCTTGCACGCCGGTATTATCCAGGCGCACGACGTTGCTGGTGTCGGTGATGCCGGCGTTCGGCGTGAGGGTCGCGGTCCAGGTCACGCCGCCATCGCTGCTGCTGACTGCGCTCAAGGTGCCATTGGCGACCGTCAGGTCGGCGTTGGTGAAACCGGTGACCGCCTCAGAGAAAGTAATGGTCACCAGCGAGGTCTGGCCGACGCCGAGGGCCACATCCGCGACCACGAGGGTGGCGGTCGGGCGCGCCGTATCGATGGCGTAATTGTTGGAGTTGGTGGTGCCGACGCCCGCATTGCCCGAGGCGTTTTGTACGCCGCTGTTATCCAGCGTGATCAGGTTGGTGGTGTCAGTGACATTGCTGGTCGGCGTGAAAGTCGCCGTCCAGGTAATGCCACCATCGCTGCTGCTGACCGCGCTCAAGGTGCCGTTGGCGATGGTCAGGTCGGCGTTGTTGAAGCCGGTGACCGCTTCGCTGAAGGTGATGGTCACCAAGGATGTCTCGCCGGCGTTGAGCGCGTTATCGGCAACCACGATGCTGGCGGTCGGCAAGAGGGTATCGATGGTGTAGTTGCCGGAGTTGGTCGTGCCGGTGCCGGTGTTACCGGCAATGTCGCTGACGCCGCTGTTGTTCAAAATGATCAGGTTGGTGGTGTCCCGGACGCCAACCGTCGGCGTGAAGGTCGCGGTCCAGGTGATGCCGCCATCGCTGCTGCTGACTGCACTCAACGTGCCATTGGCAACGCTCAGGTCGCTGTTGTCGAAACCCGTCACCGCTTCGGAGAAGGTCACCGTGACCAGGGTGGTTTCGCCGGCCTTCAGGGTCGGGTCGGCAATCACGACGGTCGCGGTGGGCCGCTGGCTGTCGATTGCATAGTTGTTGGAGTCGGTGGTGCCGCTGCCGGCGTTGCCCGCCTGGTCGGTGACGCCGGTGTTGTCCAGGGTGATCAGGTTGGTGCTGTCGGTGACGTTGCTGGTCGGCGTAAAGGTCGCGGTCCAGGTGAGGCCGCCATTGCTGCTGCTCACCGCGCTCAGGGTGCCGTTGGCGATGGTCAGGTCGGCGTTGGTGAAACCAGTGACCGCCTCGGAGAAGGTGATGGTCACCTGTGAGGTCTCGCCAATCGCCAATGCGCTGTCGGAGACCACGATGGTGGCCGTGGGTCGCTGGGTATCGATCGCGTAATTATTAGAGTTGGTGGTGCCGACGCCAGTGTTACCCGAGCCGTTTTGTACGCCGCTGTTGTCCAGCGTGATCAGGTTGGTGGTGTCGGTGATGGCATTGGTCGGTGTCAGCGTCGCGGTCCAGGTGATACCGCCGTCAGCGCTGCTCACTGCCGTCAAGGTGCCATTGGCGACGGTCAGGTCGGCGTTGCTGAAACCGGTGACAGCCTCGGAGAAGGTGATGGTCACCAGCGAGGTCTCGCCTATGGTCAGCGAATTGTCCGCGACCACGATGGTTGCAGTCGGCGCCCTGGTATCGATCACGTAGTTGCCGGAGTTAGATGTGCCAAAACCATCGTTACCCGCCAGGTCACTCACGCCGGTATTCTGCAGCGTGATGATATTGGTGGCGCTACGGATATTCGCCGTCGGCGTGAAGGTCGCGGTCCAGGTGATGCCGCCGTCGGCGCTGCTGACCGCGCTCAAGTTGCCGTTGGCAACGGCCAGGTCGGCGTTAGTGAACCCAGTGACCGCTTCGGAAAAGGTAATGGTCACCAACGAGGTTTCGCCCGCGCTCAGCGTCGGGTCGGCCAAAATAATGGTCGCGGTCGGGCGCTGGGTATCGATGGCGTAATTGTTGGAATCGGTCGTGCCGCTGCCGGCGTTGCCAGCCTGGTCAGCAATGCCGGTGTTGTCCAGGGTGATCAGGTTGGTGCTGTCGGTGATGTTGCTGTTTGGCGTAAAGGTCGCGGTCCAGGTGACGCCGCCGTCGGCAGTGCTCACAGCGGTCAAGGTGCCGTTAGCGATGGTCAGGTCGGCGTTGGTGAGGCCGGTGACTGCTTCGCTGAAGGTGATGGTCACCAGCGAGGTTCCGCCGATTTTCAGCGCGTTTTCGGCCAGCACAATCGTTGCCGTTGGCCGTTGCGTGTCGACCGCATAGTTGTTGGAGTTGGTGCTGCCGGTGCCGGTGTTGCCGGCCCCGTCGCTGACGCCGGTGTTATCCAGGGTGATCAGGTTGGTGGTATCGGTAATGTTGCTGGTCGGCGTGAAAGTCGCGGTCCAGGTGACGCCGCCGTCGGCAGTGCTCACAGCGGTCAAGGTGCCGTTAGCGATGGTCAGGTCGGCGTTGGTGAGGCCGGTGACTGCTTCGCTGAAGGTAATGGTCACCAGCGAGGTTTCGCCAAGCTTCAATGCGTTGTCGGCGACCACAATGGTTGCGGTCGGCCGCTGCGTGTCGATGACGTAGTTGTTGGAGTCGGTGGTGCCAGTGCCGGTGTTGCCCGCCGCATCGCTGACGCCGTTGTTGGCCAGGGTAATCACGTTGGTGGTGTCGGTGATGCCGGCGGTGGCCGCGAGTGTGCCGGTCCAGGTCACGCCGCCATCGCTGCTGCTGAGCCCGCTGACGGTGCCGTTGGCAACGGTCAAATCAGCCGAGGTAAAGCCGGTGACGGCCTCGCTGAAGGTGATGGTCACCAGGGAGGTACCGCCGATGTTTAGCGCGGTAGTGGCCACCACGATACTGGCGGTCGGCCGCAGCGTGTCGATGCCATAGGTATTGGAGGGGGTAGTGCCGGTGCCTGCGTTGGTTGCAACGTCGGTATAGAGAGCGTTGTCCAGCGTCACCACGTTGCCACTGCTGGTGTTGCTGGCGTTCGGCGTCAGGGTGGCGGTCCAGTGAATATTGTCGCTGGTGGCCAGGTTGCTCAGGGTACCGTTGGACGCCGTCATGTCAGACAGGCTGAAACCGGCCACGGCTTCGCTGAAGGTAATAGTCACCGTGCCGTTGGCCGTGGTGCTCAGCGTAGGAGCGCTGACCGAGAGGGTCGCGGTCGGCCGCACGGTATCGATGGCATAGTTGTTGGACGTGGTGGTGCCAACCCCCGCGGTGCTCGTCGAAACGCTGCTGACACCGGTATTGTCCAGGACGATGTGGTTGGTAGCACTGGTGGTATCCGCGCTCGGGGTAAAGGTCGCGTTCCAGGTGACGCCGCCGTCGAGGGAGTTGACCGCGCTCAGGGTGCCGTTGGCAATCGTCAGGTCGGCGTTGGTGAACCCCGTTACGGCCTGGTTGAAGGTAATCGTCACCGGTGACGTGCTGCCGATATGTTGGGCAACGGTGCCGATCACGATGGTCGCGGTCGGCGCCGGGCTGTAAGCGGTGTTCGCCGTTGCGCCGATATCGTTGAACAGCCCGTTGACGGCTGTCGGCTTGTTGCCTGCCGAGGCGGCGGTGGCCAAGCCACCGTTGCCACTGGCACCGGTGTTGGACGTACCACCCAAGGTCGCGAAGTTGGCCGCCGTGATCAATACCGAGCCTTTGTTCCAAATGGCACCGACACCCAGGCCACCGTCACCACCATTGAGCGTAGTGCCGCTGCCAGCCGCCGAACCGCCACCACCACCGCCGCCCGCACCGATGTTACCGGTAATCGAGCTGGTGCCCACGATGGTCAGGGTGGCGCCGCTGGCGTTGTAGATACCGCCGGCCGCTGCGCCGCCCTTGCCACCGGCAGCATTCCAGCCGGAACCACCGCCGCCGCCGCCGATCGACAAGGCGCCAGAGGCCGCTGTGCCGCCAGCGGAACCGTTGGTATAGCCATAGATGCCGGTCGAACCGGCACCGCCGCTGCTCGAACCGCCGATGCCGCCCATGGTGCGGTAGCCACCGCCCGTGCCACCCTGGTTGGCGGTGCCCGCTGTGCCGGCATAGATACCGCTCCCGTCGCCGGTAATGCCGCCATGCCCACCGGTGCCGCCGCCCACTGCGCCGCCCCCGCCGCCAGCACCGCCGACATCCCCACCGGCCACGCCACCACCGCCACCGCCACCCGAGGCTGCGTTGGCAGTCACACTGACGTTATTCAACGTCAGGTGGCCGAAGTTACTGATCCCGGCCCCGAGCAAATTGGCCGCGGTAGTCGCGCTACCGCCACTGCCGCCGTTGCCAGCCATCAGGCCCTTGGTAATGACCAGTCCGTCCAGGGTCGCGGTAACTCCGGAATTGACCGTGAGCACTTGAGTCTTGTACTGCCCGCTGATGGTCACATCCGGCGTGCCATTGTGGTCGAGGTCGCCTTCGACGGTGAGGTTTTTGGTGATCACCAACTGCGAGTTGAGATTGACCGTCATACCTGGCGTGTTGAAGGTGACGGTATCGCCCGCCACCGCACTGCTAAGGGCCGCACGCAGCGAACCGACGCCGCTGTCAGCTCCGCTGGTCACCGTGATCGTCGCCAGGCCGTACTGATACGCCGACATCGCCTGATACGACAACGCTGTGTGGCTCTCTATAGAGCCCGTGGCAATCTCCAGCGTCCAGTCGCCGCCCGCGCCGGTGCGGTTGCTGGACGCGGCAATATCACGCCCGGTCAGGCTGGCCAGGGAGTCGACAAAGCTGATGCCCTTGTCGCCCTCTGCCGTGTTGCAGGCATAGATCAGGATATCGCCACCGACATTCATGTCCTGACCGATCTGCGCCAGCACCGCGCTGCGGGCCGCGACGTTATCGGCCGACAGGTAAGTGCTGCCCAACCACAAGTCACCCGAATTACCGTGAGCGATTATCTGCACCGAACTCACGCCCTGGTGGCTGCCCAGGTAGTCGGCAATCTGTTGCAGACCCTCTTTACTGGCATCCAGTTGCACCACCTGAGTGCCGGGAGCGACGCCTTTGAGCAGGTCGGCGGAGTCCTTCACGCGCGCATCGACGAACACCACCGCCTGCCCCGGCACGGCAACCGGTGCCGGTGTGGCCGGCGCGTCGGTTTGCGCGTGGGTGTCTTTGCTGGCAGTCGCGTGATCAGCCGTCGACGCCTTGGCCGCCGCATCCGCAGTGGCATGGCTGTCCGCCTGGGCGGCATCGACCACTGTGGCCGCGACCGCGCCGTCAAACAACATGCGGGGTTCAAGGAACATAATCATCGGCGATGCCGGGCTGGTGGCGCCTGTTGTTGCCTGCCGTGCCTTACCTTTGCTCCACCACATGCTGCTCACCCGCTTGTCGAAGACTGTTACTCGTAACGAAAAAAGCCGCACTCAACTGATCGCGGCGTCGGTTTTGATGCGAATGACATTGGCCGCGCTCAACGATCCATCGCGCCAGAATTCCATGTGCGCATACTGCTCGAAGAGGTCAGGCGGCAGGATGGTGCGCCGAGGCTGCAACGCGACCTTGGATTTGACCCGATGCAACCCGCTGACGCCCAAGGCGTCATCAAAGTCCGGCGCGTCATAGCTGAGGTTGTCGAAATCATGCTCGAACCACGGCTCGCCGATAAATTCGTAGACCAGCCGCATCACCCGCTCAGGCGCCTGGGACAGCAAGTCGTAGTCGACGACCAGCATGGAGTCGGCGTTTTCCCCGTAGTACGCCTCTTTGAGCGCCGACCAGGCATAGCCCACAAGGCGATTGCGCTGGCCCAGCGTTTCAACGCGGCTGTAGACCGTGTTGCGCTCGACGTCATCGTTGAACAGCTTGGTGTTCTCGAACGGGTTGGCGCGATACAGCCGCTCAAGGCTGTCCATGATCCAGGCCACATTGCGCACGCAGGCGATCACTTTGGCCTGGGGGAACAGGTCATGGAGCGCGGGCATGCGCGCGCACCATTGGCGATTGGTATCGAAGACTATCGGGAGAGAGGTCTTGTCGGCGTAGTAGGAATCGAACAGGCCTCGCAGCAAACGGCGACGGGTGTCGGCGTCAATCACCGAGCCAAACTCACTGCCGGCGCTGCATTGCCCCAGCACGCCGTTGAACAGGGTGCCTACAGGGCTGCTCATGCCGGCGTGAAAACGCGGGTTCTGCAACAGGATCGCAGAGAGCAAAGTGGAACCGGAACGCGGTAATCCGGAGATAAAGTGATACTGCAATCCGTTCACCACTTTGTAGGACGAAAATCCATTTATCCGCCAAGCGTAGCTGAGGATTGCAGTGCCGACTAGTGGTCATTTGCCACTATTTTGGCATTCGCCCAATGCCGATTTGAAATTAGCGGCAACCCTCTGGTTGCAAAGGTTCTGGGCCGCGGCACAGTACGAACAACCGCGCGCGCGCCCCGCCGCCATCCTGACGCAGAAGCTCTCGCCAACCTTCAGGAATCGGTGCGAAATCATCCGGCGGCTCGGTGCTGCTGATCAGCCACGCACGCCGCGTATCGGCGGGTAATGCCGACAGGCGGTCAAGGTAAATACGCCCACCGTTCTGGTCCACCAGCGTGCCGAACCCGTACGCGTTGGGTCTGGTCGAGCTGCCATCAGGTTTAGGCGGTGTGTAAAGCTGCAATTGGGCGTCGGTCTGGTCGTAATACACGTAGCTGAGGTACCACATCATGTCGCTGAGGACGATGCGGTCGTCTTCCTGGTAATTACGGTTGACGAACTCCACCGGGACATTGAACTGGTCATGCACGTCCACCGTGGCGTTGTTCTTCAGCCCCAACAATTCCACGCCTGCGAACAACACGAACAGCGCCGCCCCCAGCCACGACAGGCGCTTCGGCAGGCGGTCGATGGCCACTGCCACGAGGATCGGCAAACCGAGTGCGTACACCGTGAGGTAGCGCTCGATAAAGACCGGTGAGATGAACGAAACACCGTACACCAGCAGCATCGGCAGCAGAAAGAACGAGGCCAGCAGGCAAGTCGGGCGATAACGCTCGCGGTCACGCCACACGGTGAGACCCACCACGGCGATCAACAACAGTGGGAACAGCCAGAACAACGGCGGCCAGAAACCGATGCCTTCGTCCTGAAGCACGAACTGCCAGATCATCGACGGCACCGAAATCAGTGAAACCGGATCTTCCCAGCCGATATCACCGCCGACCTTGAGCTGCTCGACGTGCCGGATCAGGTCCAGCAGGTTCGGCAGCCAGGGCAGGTACAACACCACAATCAATGCGTTGGCGCACCACCACGACGGACGAAGTACCAGGCGTTGGCCGCGCGCTTGAGACGTACACAACACGCCCAGCCACGCCCAATGCACCAACACGCACAAAGCGGTGAAGTAGTGGGTGTAGAAACCGGCCGCCATCAGCAGCAAATAGGCCACCAGGTAGCGCGTGCGCTCAGGCTGACGTACCCAATACACCAGCGCCAGCGTGGCGCCCAGCAGCCACACGGCCAGCAACGAGTACATGCGCACTTCCTGGCTGTAACGCACTGCCGTCGGAAACAGCGCCAGCAAGACGCCCGCCAGCACGGCCGCGCGATGGGTAGACAACTGTCGTGTTAGCGCGATGCCAAGGCCGACCGCCACCACGCCGGGAATGGCACTCATACCGCGAATCGACCAGATGCCGTCGCCAAACAAGCCGATCCAACCGCGTAGCATGAAAAAGTACAGCGGCGGGTGCACGTCATGGGCCGCGTGAAACCACAGGTCATCCATGGCGTATTCACTGAGCAACAGGCTCGAGCCTTCATCGCCCCAGATCGCCGAGGCGGTCAGGCCATAGAAACGCACGGCCATGGCCAGCGCCAGGATCGGCACCCACCATAAGCGGCTCAGCCAGCCGGCACCCTCCCAGGCGGCCGAGAGGCGATTGACTGCGGGAAATGCCCCAACTTTGTCGTCTTGCTCTACCACAGACCGTCGCACCTCAAATCCCCTCATACCGCCCGTTAACCGGGGCGAAACCTGCACTCGCGCAAACAAGCGCCACTCTAGGACAAAAGCCCCGTTTTCGCTCGCTGTTTTGCAACCGCCAGGCGGCGTGCAAAACCGCCGACTACGCTCTGCGATGACACCAGATCGATTGGCGTCACACCCTCGCAAATCCCACCACAAGGATGAAAGAGCATGGAAGTATTCCTCGGCACCATTCAACCCTTTGCGTTTAACTTTGCCCCACAAGGCTGGGCTTTGTGCGAAGGTCAGATCCTCTCGCTCAATCAATACCAGGCGCTGTTCGCCCTGATTGGCACCACTTACGGCGGCAACGGCACCCAAAATTTCGGGTTGCCGAACCTGCAAGGCCGCTTACCCATCGGCCAGGGCAACGGCGTAAACTTGTCACCGCGTGTTGTCGGTGAGTTTTCAGGCACCGAAAGCGTCACCGCCACCCTGGCCAACCTGCCCACCCATACCCACGGCACCGCAACCCTCGCGGCCAGCACCGCAGTGCAACTGACCAGCGCCGTCAGCAATCCGGTGACAACGCCGACCGCCACCAACGCCTATATCGGTGCTTCCGGCACCGGCCCCGGCAGTGCTTCGATCTACTCCGACCAACAAGGCGCCAACCCGGTGACGCTCAAAGGCGTCAACACCACGTTGACCGGCACGATTGCACCAGCGGGCCAAGGCTTGCCCATGGGCACGATGAATCCGTTCCTGGTGATCAACTTCAGCATTGCCCTGACCGGACTCTTTCCGTCACGCGGCTAAAAAACCGGCCGGGGCTCACGGCCTCGGCGCTTCTGAACTGGAGCCTTTTATGTTGAACCTGGTCACCTCTGAGCATTTTCGACCGTTGCTCAATTGCAACAGCATGCTGTACCTGCCCGATGGCTCGGCGCTGCCGATCCAGATCCAGCACCTGACCGAAGCCCCTAAAGCCACCCTGCCGGGCAGCCCACGCGGGGCATTCAGTGTGTTGTTCGAAAGCCTTGGGCCCACGGATTTCATTGACGGTTTATGCCGTTTGCCGCTGGTGGACACCTGCCTGGAAGAGGTGTTTGTATCCCGCGAGCCCGCCATGGGCCGTGATGAGCAACGCGGTTACTTCTGCATCGTGTTCAACTGAGATGGGTACCACACCAACCGCTGCGCGGCGGGCGTTTCTTCTTCCACACGAAACCCCAGCGCCAGGTAATGCTGGCGCGCATGGGGGTTGCTCGCCCAGACCACCGTGGCCACCGGGCAAAACACCTGGGTGGCCGCCCGCTGCACACCTTGCAGCACCGCACGGCCAAAGCCTTGGCCGCGCGCGGCGGGGATCAATGCCAGGTACAACACGCGGATTTCATTGGGGCCGAAATCAGCACTCAAGGCGCCGATGGGCGTGTCCAACTTCTCGATAACGTAATGCAGGGCACCGGGGAAATGCTCGTCCAGGCCCTTTTCCTGCACGTGGAACTGCTGGGCTATCACGTCCTCCACCAGCGCCTGCTCGCCGTCGATCCACTGCAAATCCGCACGCGCCGAGCGGTAGAGGCGCTGCAAAAACGGCCCGTCGCTGCTGCGGGACGGGCGCACTACCAAGCCCTGCGCCAAGGCGCCATCCTTGTTCAACATTGCGTTCAACTCCTGTCAGAACCCGCTTTCCCTCACACCCAACGCGGCGGCGCGTCGCCAGGCCACGCCCAGCAACGACTCACTGCGGCCTTGCAACACCACCACACCGCGCAACGGCTGATGGGGCGTATCGATCGGTTGCTGGCTTTTCAAGCGCGCCCCGTACTGGGCCTGTAACGGCTGCGGGCGTTGATTTTCATCGCGGCGCACGGCAATCGGCCCGTGGTGGTCGGACGTCAGTGCCTCTTGATCCAGATAGGCCACACCGTTAGCGTCGATGTCGGTCAACTCCACCGGGATCGCCGCGTGCATGGGGTCATCGGCGATAAAGCGCCCGGTCGCGCCCGGCGCCACCCGCCACAGTTCGGCTTCTGCCAGGTAACCACGCAGCCGCGCGCCCTCTTCCACCACTTGCGCCAACGGGTCTTTGGGCGACAGCCAGCGGCCCACGCTCAATTGCGGCAGTAAATCGCGTACCGTGCCGGCGTGAGGCGCACGTAACAGCAGGCGCTCGCGCTGCGCGGCCAAACCTCGGTATTCGGCCAAGGCCTGGGACAGGCGCTGATCATTGATCCCGGCGTCCGCCGCTGTTTCGCTGCGCCCGGCCTGGCGGCGCATCTGCAGCTGCAGGATGTCCACTTCACGGCGCACGATGCTTTGCCGCGCATCCAGGTCCGGTGATTCCAGCTCAATCAGCACCTGGCCTTGGGTCACCACCTGCCCGTCCACCACAGCCAAGGCCTTGACCCGCGCCGCCACCGGCGCATGCAGCGCACTGGAGCGCCCGGCCTCAAGCATGGCCGGCAACTCCACGGCGCTGCGCCACGGCAGCAACAGCGCCAGCACGATCAGCAGCAGGGCCAGGCCGCTGAGCAGCACGCGGGGAGCATGGGCCTGGGTGCGGCGGCTCCACCACTCGCGCCACTCCTTGAAAATCGGCAGGAAGATGAACCACACCAGCTCAACCAGCATCAGGAAGATCCCGAGCAGCTTGAAGAACAGGTGATACACCGCCAGGGCGATCCCCAAAAACAGCGCCGCCCGCCACAACCACGCCAGGTAGCCCCAGCCCAGCAGTCGCCGTTGCATCTTCGGTGACCACGGCTCCGGCGCCGGTTCGCCATAGCCGAACAACAGCTCACGCAGGCGCCAGCGGCACAGCGCAAAGGCACGGCCTTGCAAGTTATCGACACCCCACAAATCACTGATCAAAAAGTAACCATCAAAGCGCATAAAGGGGTTGAGGTTGATTGCCAGCGTGGTCAGCCACGTGGCACTGGCCAGCATGAACGCCGCCGTGCGCACCGGGCCATCGGGCAGCAGCGACCAGGCCAGCAAGGCAATGCACGCCAGCAGCAACTCGGCCATCACCCCACCGGCGCCGATCATTAAACGTGCGCGGCGATCATTGACCCGCCAGGCATCACTCACGTCGGTGTAGAACATCGGCAGCAACACCATGAACGCCACACCCATGCTCTGCACCCGGCAGCCAGCGCGCTTGGCCATAAAGGCATGGCCGAACTCATGGCACAGCTTGGCAAAGAACAGCGCCACGCCAAACGCCAGGGCGCCGCCGAGGCTGAACAGGTGCGGGAAGGTCGCCAGAAAACGCTGCCAGTCGCGCGCTACCAAAAACACGCCCAGCACCAGGATGATCGGCAGGCCGTAACGCAACAGCCCCGGCCCGAAACGCGCCAGCCAAGGCCACGCACGGTTGAGAAACGCGTCCGGACGCCACAGCGGAATACGGAAAAACAGATACTGATGCAGCAACACCTGCCACAGGCTGTGCTTTTGCGCGGCGGCTTTGTAGAGGTAACTGGCGCGCTGCTGCGGGTCGAGGGCGGCGATCAAGTCATGGGCGCGCAGAAAACTCAGCAGCTCCTCCACTTCGCTGCCGCCCAACGGCAAACCCGGCTCACGGTTGGCCGCCTGCAGGACTTTTTCCGGATCGCCCAGGGACCAGTGGCGCAGCAGGCGAATGGCGGTCGCGCCGAGTTTGAAATAGCGCCCGCGTACCGGGTCGGCCAGGGTCCAGCGCGGCGAGCCGTCCAGGGCCGCGCCGGCACTGGACAGTTGCAGGTCTTCACGCAGTTTGGGCAGGCTCATCAGAGGCCAACGCTCTGGCGCAGGCCCGCCAGCGGCCTGCGTAACAAATACAGGGCCAGCGGCGCACGATCACCATAGATTTTTGCCGTGCCGCGCAGGCCGATGCGCGGCGGCGCTTGATCAAACTGCGCATCGAGTCGATAAGCAAGCTGGCCGCCTGGCGTGGGCTGCGCTTCATACGCCGCTCGTTGCAGGGTCGCCAGATGGCGTTGCAACGGGTCGCTGTCGAGGAACAGCGCCACTGGGGCGTTGGGCGCCAGAGCAATCGCGTCACCCACGGCCAGCTCGATACGCAGCTCGGCTTGAGCCGGGTCGGCGATCTGCAACAGGCGTTCGCCGGTTTGCACGGGTTTGCCGGTCCAGCGTTCGGCGTCGGCAAACACTGCGATGCCGTCGCGCTCGGCGCGCACCTCGCTGCGTTTGAGCAGTTCGCGGGCGTAGTCGCGTTCGGCGCGTTTTTGCTCGACCCGGGCCGCCAGCAGGTCGATGCGCGAGCTTGATTCGGCATCGGCAAACGCTCGCTGGGAATTGGCCTTGAGCTCAGCCTTCGCCACGCCCAGGGCGCGCGCCGCCACATCCGCCTGGGCGGTGAGCGTGGTGCTTTCGAAACGCAGCAGCAGGTCGCCAGTTTTCACCGCCTGGTTGGGTTTGACCAGAAACTCGGCGATCACCCCATCCAGTGGCGCCGCCACCACTTGCCCGGCCAACGGCACCACTTCGGCAGGCGCCAGCACCGATTGGCGCACGGGAATCAGCAGCATCAACAGCAAGGCGACCACCACCAGCACCTGGCGTTTGCGCGTGAGGCGCAACCGCCACGGCTGACGCGGTTGCAGCGCGTGCCAGGCGTGGCTGTAGGTATCGCCCAATTGCGCCAGCAACACCTGCTCGGCCGGGTTCCACGGCGTATCTCGCGCCAACCACAAGCCGCCGAACACACGGCCATGGGGATCGATCAACGGCAGCCAGAACACATGCCCGGCGGACAGACTTTGCCAGTCGGCCTGCACCGCGCCGCTCAATTGTTCGGCGGGTACGACACGTGCGGTCTGGCCCAGCGCCTGCTTGTGCAACTGCGCCACTGCTTGCTCGACGAAAGCCACAAACGGCGCGTTCGGGTCGACGCTGCTCACCGCCGTCACAGCCTGTATCTTGCCGGCGATCAATAGCGCGGCATGGCGATAACCGAATAGAGGCTGTCCGTCATTGACCAAGCTGTAGGCCAGTTGCTCGGTAGTGCGTGCGGCGCGGGTCTGGCGTTCCAGCTCCAGAAATTGCGCGAACACCCGCTCGATGTGCCCCGGCATCGGTGCGTTCATTGCAGTTGCGCAAAGTGAGCGGTGCCGCTCATACCAGCCATCAAGCCAGTGGCGCTGGGCAAGGTGGCGACCAGCAGCAGGGTTTGGCTGCCCTCGTCGATTCGGGCGCCAAGGCGTTTGACGGTGGCGCTGAACGCCTGGCCGGTTTCGTCCGGGGTGAAGTCGAAGGTCTGGCCGGGCTTGAGTTTGCCCATCCAGCGCGACGGTACAAGCAAGTGGATTTCAAGGCTGTGGTTGTCGACGATTTCCAGCAGCGGCGCCCCAGCCGACACGCTTTCATAGCGCTGCACCTTGCGTTGCACCACTTGGCCGTCAAACGGCGCCAGCACGCTGCAGCGTTTAACCTGCACCTGGTAGACCTGGGACTGGGCCTGGGTTTCGGTGAGCTTGGCTTCGGCGCGCGCCACTTCAAACCGGCCGACCGAATTGAGCGCCGCCAATTGTTTGTTGTGGGCCAACTCTTCACTGGCGCCACGGCTGGCAGCCTGGGCGGCATTCAGTTGGGCCTGGTAAGCCGAACAATCGAAACGCGCCAGGGTGTCACCTTTCTTGAACGACTCGCCCTCGCTGAACGGCAGTTCGACGATACGCCCGGACAACTCGCTGGCCAGCATCGCCTGGTCGCGGGCCCGCAACACGCCGCGTGCTTCACTGCCGTTGCCGGCGGTAACCTCGAGTGGGTGATCCAACAGCGGATCGTCCGCCATCGCCAGTTGCGCTACGCCAATCAGACACGAAATCCCTAACACCCAGCTACGCAACTGCACCATACGTTTACCACTCCCTGACGATGCCCGCAGTCTAGGGCAGCAAGATCAAATTGCCACTACCTCACAGCCGACAAATCTGAATTTATTGTAGGGCGCTGCCGACGTATTTGCAGGTGTGCGTTATTATTGCGACCTTCCAAGGACTCAGGATCAAGGACTCGCTCATGCGCATCGGTTTTCTGTCACCTCTGGCCCTGGCATTGCTCGCCGGCCTTTCATCCCAAGCCCAGGCCAGCGGCGATGACTCGTGTTACCCCGATTGGCGGGTCTCGCGCGACAGCCTTGAAGGGTGCAGCAACCTGCCCTTCCTGAGCCCGGGCAATGACAGCCGGGTCAACCTGCGCCTGTTGCTGGCAGACAAACAAGTCGCGCCACTGACGCCGAATGCACTGAGCGAAACCGACCTTGAGGAAGGCTTCGGCCCGGTGCCGTTCCCGGTGTATCGCCTCACCCCGATGACCGACGCCGCCGTCGAAAAACCTGACGCTGCGCCCACGCCCAGCAAACTCGATGAGCTGCTCGCACCGCTGGGCATTCAGCGTGAAAACGACAAAGCGGCGGGTGACGCGTTCCTGACCGGCGAAGGCAGTCGCTGCCGCAGCAACGACGAAAGCAGCGCCACGGCGTTTATCAGCCAAGTGGTCAACGCCGATCTGCCTGAAGCGGAACGCCGGCTGTTGGTCACAGGCCGTCTGAGTCTGCTGGGCGCCTGTACCTGGGAGGGTGCAAGCCTGGGTGACCCGGAGCAAATCCAGTCAGCCGCAGGCCGCGAGCTGCGCACGTACCTTCAAGCCGCTGGCGATTTTTACAGCGGCCGTTTTGGCGACGCGCAACGCGGCTTTGTCGCCGCCGCCACCGGCAGCCTGCCCTGGGTCAAGGAAACGGCGCTCTACATGATCGCCCGTACCGAGTTGAACCAGGCCCAGGAAAACGCCTTCGACGAATACGGCATGCCGCAATTGGAGCATGTGGATAAGTCCGTGTTGGCCGATGCGGATACCGGCTTCAACCTGTACCTGAAAACTTATCCACAGGGCGAATACGCTGCTTCCGCCCAAGGCCTGTTGCGCCGAGTGCATTGGCTGGCGGGCGATACCGACAAGCTGGCGAATGACCTGGCCGCGCAATTGAGCACCGAGCAGCGCAACGTGTCGTTGGACGACCTGGTGCAGGAAACCGACAACAAGCTGCTGAGCGCCATCAACAAACCTGCGGCCAACCCGCTGATGCTGGCCCTCAACGACTTGATGTGGATGCGTGCCGGTAACCCGCCCAAACTGACCCGCGAAGCATTGGCCGCACAGAAGCCGATCTTCGCCGAGGAGCCAGCGCTATACGACTACGTGCAAGCGGCGTTTGCGCTGTACGTCGAGCATCAACCCGACAACACCTTGAAACTGCTGCCTCAGGACGTACCCGCCAACCTCGGCTACTTGGCTTTCAGCCAGCAGACCCTGCGCGGCCTGGCCCTGGAAGCCAAGAATGACTGGAAAGGCGCCGAAGCCCTGTGGCTGAAACTGTTGCCTCTGGCCAAGCAGCCCTTGCAGCGCGATCAGTTGGAACTGGCCCTGGCGATGAATTACGAGCGCAGCGGGCAACTGGCCAACGTGTTCGCGACCGACTCGCCAATCAGCTTCAAACAGGTGCGCTACATCTTGCTGCGCAACATCGCAGGCCAGGATTTGCTGCGCCAGCAGATCACCCAGGCCAGTGACCCGGCCGAGCGTGAAACCGCGCAGTTTGTGTTGCTGTACAAAGACCTGATGCGCGGCCAGTACGCCACGTTCGCCGAAGACCTCAAACAACTGCCGACCCCGGTGCCAGAGAACAAGCTCGGCACCAGCCTGGGTTATGTCTACACCGACGGTCGATCGCTGCGGTTGTTCCAGTGGAGCGGCGATAAAGCGGAATCCGGCTACACCTGCCCGAGCATTGCGCAAATCGCGAGCGCCCTGCAGGCCGATCCGAAAAACCCCAAGGGCCTGAATTGCCTGGGTGAGTTCATCCTGCGCAACAATCTGGACGGCATGCCGCTGGACCAGGCGCGCGCCGCCGGCAGCCTGGGCAGCACGGCCTCGCTGTTCAAAGGCGAAACCTTCTCGCGACTCGACGGCTACCGGCAGGTCATCGCCAACCCCAAGGCGCCGCATAACGACAAGGCCTACGCGCTGTTCCGTGCGATCAACTGCTATGCGCGGGCCGGCTATAACAACTGCGGCGGTGTAGATGTCGACAAGTCCGTGCGCAAAGATTGGTTCCGCCAGCTGAAAACCGGGTTTGCCGACACTGAGTGGGCCGAGTCCCTGAAGTATTACTGGTGAAACACCTGTGGCTAGGCTTGCTGTTGCTGGCAAGCCCGGCCTTTGGCGCTGTTGACGCCCGCGACTATGACGCCTTCTGGCTGTGGAGCGGCGTCACGCCGCAGCCGGTACTCAAACAGGCAAAAACCCTGTACATCCTCCAGGGCCAAATCAACTCCACCCGCCGCGCGCCCCAGCTTGGCGTGCAGTTTATCGCCCAAGGCATCAGCGTCCCGCGCATCACCCAAGGCGACGTCTGGGTGGTGTACCGCGCCCACACCCTGCACTGGCCGGAACAGGTCTACACCCAGCTGCTCGGCCAGGTGCAACGCTGGCGCGAGGCGGGCAACCCGGTGGTCGGCATCCAGATTGATTTCGACGCCCGTACCCAATACCTGAACGAATACACACGCTTCCTGCGCGACCTGCGCCAGCGCCTGCCCGCCGACCTGCTTCTCAGCATCACCGGCCTGATGGACTGGGGCAGCAACGCCGACCCGACCGCCATCGCCCAGCTCAAGGGCGTGGTGGATGAGGTGGTGGTGCAGACCTATCAAGGGCGCCACAGCATCCCGGATTACGCGGCGTATTTGCCCCGGATGAACCGGCTGGGGCTGCCGTTCAAGGTCGGGTTGATTCAGGGTGGCGTGTGGGAAGAGCCGGGGTATTTGAAGGGCAGTGAGTGGTTTCGCGGGTATGTGGTGTTTTTGCAAAACCCGTGATCACGCAGTACTCCCTGTGGGAGTAGGCTTGCCCGCGATAGCCATAGGTATCCACACATCTTTTTTTACGGGTTGAGTGCTCTGCTGTTGATCTGCTGTTGATCTTGATCTGACAGGCCCCGTTAACCACGATGGCCAAATGCAGGCTTGAATCCGTGGGTAACCCGGCAGGACGCCGGGTTAGCCGCACTGGGCCAAGGATGGCCCA
Source organism: Pseudomonas sp. M5A4_2d (assembly GCF_053345295.1). Taxonomy (NCBI): domain Bacteria; kingdom Pseudomonadati; phylum Pseudomonadota; class Gammaproteobacteria; order Pseudomonadales; family Pseudomonadaceae; genus Pseudomonas; species Pseudomonas sp. M5A4_2d. The sequence continues at coordinate 53,475 of NZ_JBKEZW010000013.1, forward strand.
TTGCGGCGGCCCACGGATTCAAGCCGGAGTGAGGGCATGCCGAGCCCAGGCGAGGCACCAAGTGGTGGGGCAAAGCGTTTTTTGGTTACTTTTTTAGGCGCTTTGTAAAAAAGTGACCCGCCGTAAGGGCGGAACCCTAAGCCGCCGTTACCGCAGCAACGGATATGTACTCAACCAACCCGATCAGCCCGACTGCTTCTCAACCCATTTCCCATAAGCATCAATAAACGCCTGCAAGAACGGCTTGGTCTTCTCCGACACCTTACCCGCCTCATCAAACACACTGCCCGCCCCACCCAGGTACGCTTCCGGCTGCTGCATGCACGGCACATCGAGGAACACCAGGGACTGGCGCAGATGATGGTTGGCACCAAAGCCTCCAATCGCCCCCGGCGACACACTGATGATCGCCCCAGGCTTGCCGCTGTAGACGCTTTGCCCGTACGGTCGCGAACCAACGTCGATGGCATTCTTCAACGGCGCAGGCACGGAACGGTTGTATTCCGGGGTCACGAACAGCACCGCGTCGGATGAACGTACCTGCTGACGGAAAGTACTGTAGGCTGCGGGCGGTGATGCCCCGTCGATGTCCTCGTTGTAGAGCGGCAAATCGCCAATTTCAACAATGTTCAATTTGAGATTGGCAGGGGCCAGTTCGGCCAACGCCAGGGCGACCTTGCGGTTGATCGACTCTTTTCTCAAGCTGCCGACCAGGACGGCAATCGTGTAGACCTTGCTCATTGAGGTTTTCCCGACGTCTGACTAAAGGAGCTTGTAGTTATAGAGTCTTCGCGACGGGTTCACCAGAAGGTTTTGATAATCCCCAAGACGTTTGACTCGCCGTAGCTCGCGTAGGAAGCGCCTGAAAACATCAACGAATAGTATTTTTTTTCCATAGGTAAACTACCCCGCTCCATGACGGTCTACAGAACCGCAAATCGAGTGTTTATCTCCAGAGGTTCTAAACAGATGGCTGCAGTACTTGTCGGACAGTTCCATGCCAGAGACGCGGAAGGACGCGTGTATTCGGTGCATGAGTTCCAGGAATCCAACCCGGTGCAAGGCGACCCGGCTGGCTCGGCGCCCACCACTACTTACAAGCTGGCCATTGGCGATCGTGTAGAGAAACTGGACGGCGAAGAATTCAGATTGATCCAGTCGGGGACCGTTATCACCCGCGAATCGCCAACGGTTCTCGCTTCATAAGATCCCGCCTTTTCGACCTGCTCAGTCCTGGCCATTGATGGCGTTGACTGGGCTGGGTGATCAGGGTCGGCGTATCTCCGTCACCTCGACGCCCTGCTCACCATCCATTTGCCTGAGCGTCACCATCAATTGCCCCCGCTCCCCTTCGACGGCATACAGCGATCGCTTGTAGCCCGACGTGCCGTAACCGGGATAGGCGACCACCTGCCTGACCAATGCAATTTCCAGCACCGCGCCCACCTGCTCGCCCACCTGTTCCTGGGAACGGATAAACGCCTCAAGGGCGAGATTTTCCGGCGTGTGTTCATCGTGATTATTGAAGAGATAAGCAGCCACGCCCCCAACGGTCACCAGGACCAGAAGTTGCTTGGCCGTTACCCCGAGGAATATCGAGGGTTTAGACATGTGAGACCGGACCTGTTTTTGTTTTAAGTGCCGAGTAACCGGCATTGGTCGTTGATGATCAGATGCGCCATTCTAATCAGGTCGATGGGTAATGCCAGATGAATCAGTTGTCGCCGTAGGTAATATCCCTGTTCTCCCCGACACCGCCCAGCGTGCGGTCCTTGCCAAACGAGAACAGGTCGAACGGCGTTTTGGATTGAGTGGGCGGATAGTGGTACTGATAGGCAATGCCCCAAGGGTCGGCCAGCAGGTCTTCGCTCACATAAGGCCCCTTCCATTTCGCCTCGCCGTCGGGTGCTGTGGTCAGTGCCTCCAAGCCTTCTTCATCAGTGGGGTAACGGCCAATGTCTTGATGGAACTGCTCGAGCGCCTTCCCCAGTTCGGCCACCTGGGCTTTCGCCGTGGCAATTTCCGTTATGGTTACCTCACCGAGTAAACGTGGCCCTACCGCAAAGGCCAGCAAGCCAATGATGATCAACACCACCAGCACCGCCCAACGCGTAAAGCCACGCTGGCCGGGGATCTTTTCGATTGTGATACGTCCTGGCATTGTGAGGCTCCCCATTGTTCCTCGGCTGATACGTTCTTATATGACCTGATCGTTGCAGTTGTATACACGCTAACGGTAGCCGACACCCGGCCATGCTCGTGCTCTTTTTTCCCCAGCCATTGAAACCCCACCGCACTGAACATAGACTCCGGCGATGCGTTTACGTCATATCGAAGTGATTCAGGCCATCTTGCAGACCGGACACCTCGGCACGGCCGCCGAATGGTTGCAACTCCCCGTGGGCGATGTGGAGGCAACGCTCAAGGATGCCGAGCTCCAATTGGGTTTCATGCTATTTGCCAGTGTGCGCGGGCGTTTGCAAGCGACGCGAGAGACCTTGGAGCTGCAGGCACAAATCGCCCCTCTCTATGAAGCACTGGAACCGGTACAACGCCTGGCCAGCCGCTTGAAACACCATCACGCGCCGACCCTGCGTGCCCTGTGCACCCAGCCCCTGGCCAATCAACTGTTACCGCAAAGCATCGCCGTACTGCGCCGGCGCTTCCAGGACACGCCGTGCAACCTGTCGAGCCAGCCAACCCGGGAGATTGTCAGGAGCCTGCTGCTGCACGAAGCCGATGTCGGCCTGAGCCTGCAGGACCCGCAACACCCGCAAATCCACAGCACCGTACTGGCCCAAGGCAAGCTGCAATTGCTCGCGCCCCATGGCTGGCTGAAACCCAAGCAAAAGTACATTGCGCTGCAGGACCTGGCCGGGCAGTCGTTGATCGGGCTTGAAGGGCATGACCCGCTCAGCCGTCAGTTGGACGCCAAACTGCAAGCCCTGCGCCCGCTGCCAGTGGTGCAAACGCGTGTGCAGACCTACCAGATGATGCGCAGCATGGTGGAAGCCGGCGAAGGCCTGGCGATTGTCGATCCGTTCACCGCCTTTGGCGCTCCAGAGGCTGGGCTGGATGCGTGCCCGGTGTCGCCGCCGATCATGGTTAATCTGTACGCGCTGACCCTCAAAGAGGGCGTGACGTCACCCGCGCTGAATGCGTTGCTGGAGATTGTCACGCAAAAGGCAGAAAGCCTGTTGGCAAGCTAAGCCTGTTCGAGTTCCATCTTGAACAACCGATACCAGAAAATCGCCACTTCGCGGGTTTGCGGATCAATCCCGCGATAACGCAGTTGATCAATCCCGCCCATCACATACCCGCAACGCTCATACAGGCGGCAGGCGCCGAGGTTGTTGTTCTGGGTTTCGAGCATCATGCCCGGCAGGTTTTTCTTGCGCGCCCAGAACTGCGCCACATCCAGCAGCGCCTTGGCCACACCATGCCGCCGCGCAGGCAAGGCCACCGCCAGTTCGTCAACGTGGGCAAAACCGTTCCAGTTGGTGCTGACCACGACATGCCCTACCGCACGGTCATCCAGGTAAGCCATAAAAATCGCGCTGTCGGGTGCGTCGCGAAAACTGGCGAACTCTTCCGGGTCGATGCCATAACACTTGCGGTACGGCAGGATGCGCTCCACGGCCCATTGGTCGACACGCCTGCCCATTTCCGGCACACCATAGCCGCTGACCTCAAAGCTGAAATCATTGCCCCACACGTAGGCATCAAAACCTTCGTCGGCGACCCGAACACTGAGCCCTGGATACTTCGGGTTCATTACAGCTTGCATAAACATTCTTAACCCTTGATGCAATCGACGGTGTAACAACGGCCATTGCCGTCATCTTCGTGTTGCAACCCATGAACATCCGCGACAAAACCGGGGAAACTGCTATCGAACGTGCGGGCAAACGCCAGGTAGTCGATGATCGACCGCGTCGCCTCGGTAAAGCGCTCGCCCGGCATGATCAACGGAATGCCCGGCGGATAAGGCACCAGCATCACGGCTGCGATGCGCCCTGACAAGGCATCAATGGAAACAGCTTCGACTTCACCCCGCACCAACTGATCGTAGGCGTCGGCGGGTTTCATCGCAATTTCCGGTAATACCGTGTACATGCGCTTGAGGTGCCTGGCCGTGGCATTGCTGCGGTAACAACTGTGCAATTGATCGCACAGGTCGCGCAAGCCCAGGCCTTGATAACGCGCCGGCCCCTGTTTAAACACCGATGGCAAACAACTGGCCAAGCTGACGTTAGCGTCGTAGTTGCGCTTGAACTCCAGCAACTCGGTGAGCAAGGTACTCCATTTGCCTTTAGTGATACCCATGGAAAACAACACGAGGAAAGAATATAGCCCGGTCTTCTCCACCACCAACCCACGCTCCCAGAGGAATTTGCTGACGACCGCCGCGGGAATTCCGCGTTCGCTCAAGGCACCTCCGGCGCTCAGGCCGGGCATCACCAGCGTCACTTTGATCGGGTCCAGCAACACGTAGTCTTCGGCCACATCCCCAAAGCCATGCCAGTCATCCTGAGGGTGCAACAGCCAATCCGCAGTGGCCACCCGGTCGATACCGGCCACCGAAGGCGGTTGCCAGATCGAAAACCACCAGTCCTCGGCGGCGATATGTTGGCGCAGGTTGGCCAGTGCGCGCCGGAAGCTCAGGGCCTCGTCGAACATCTCCTGCAACAGCGAACGCCCGGCCGGGCCTTCCATCATCGCCGACGCTACGTCCAGCGAGGCGATGATGCTGTATTGCGGCGAGGTGGAGATGTGCATCATGAACGCTTCATTGAAACGGTCGCGGTCCAGTTGGCGCGCGCCGCCGTCCTGCACATGGATCATTGAAGCCTGGCTGAAGGCCGCCAGCAGTTTGTGCGTCGAGTGCGTGGTAAATACCAGCGGGCTGTCCGGGGTGCGCGAGGTGCCCATGCCATAACGACCGGCGAAAAACTCGTGGAAGGCCGCGTAGGCGTACCAGGCCTCGTCAAAGTGCAAGACCTCGACACTGTTGCCCAATTGCTGCTTGATCAGCTCGGCGTTGTAGCACAGGCCGTCATAGGTGGAGTTGGTGACCACCGCCATCTTTACTTTCGGCGACCGGCCACGGGTCAACGGGCTGGCGTCGATTTTGGCCCGGATCGACTCGGGGCTGAATTCGCTCAAGGGGATCGGGCCGATAATCCCCAGTTCGTTGCGCTCCGGGCACAGGTACAACGGGATCGCGCCGGTCATGATGATCGAATGCAACACCGACTTGTGGCAGTTGCGATCCACCAGCACCAAGTCGTCGCGACCGACCATGGAATGCCAGACGATCTTGTTGGCCGTCGAGGTTCCGTTGATCACAAAGAACGTGTGATCGGCGCCGAAGTTACGCGCGGCGCGGGCTTCGGCTTCCGCCAGCGGGCCTGTGTGATCGAGCAGTGAGCCCAATTCGGGCACGGACACGGACAGGTCCGACCGCAGGGTATTTTCCCCAAAGAACTGATGAAACGCCTGCCCGACGGGGCTTTTGCGGTAAGCCACACCGCCGCCATGGCCGGGTGTGTGCCAGGAGTAATTGGAATCGGCAGTGTGCTGCACCAATGCTTTGAAGAACGGCGGTAACAAGCCATCCAGGTAAGTGCGTGCGGCGCGCGCGACTTGCCGGGCAAGAAACGGCACGGTGTCTTCGAACAGATAAAGAATCCCGCGCAACTGGTTAAGCTCGCTCATGGCATCGGCCGGCGCATTCTCCAGGGTGACCTGCTCGCCCAGAGCAAAGATCGGCAGGTTGGGCGCCCTCACCCGCGCCAGGCGAATTAACTCGACCATGTTTTGCAGCAAGTGGGTATTTTCCCCAGCCCCTTCGGCGGCGATCAACATGCATGCCAGGCCGTGATGGGTAGAAGCCACCAGCCGGCCTTCGGCGTAGTCGACGGCAGAGAAGATGCTGAAGCCCTCTTGTTCCAGCTCGCGGGCGATGCCTCGAACCCGATCACCGGCAACGGTGTCGGCCTTGATGTCGCGATGTACGATAAGAACAGGGAACTTCAGGTCTTTGTACATGAGCGCTTGTAGTCCTGAGGGCTATGCATTCAGGGTAGAAGCTGGGAGCGGATGACGCGAATGAAGATTTTTCCGGCGATGGAGATCAACTGTGGAAGCGGGCTTGCTCGCGAATCCGGTGTATCAGCCAGCACATTCATCAACTGACCTACCACTATCGCAGGCAAGCCAGCTCCCACATTTTTCAACCGCGTTGAATCAGGCTATTGCTGGGTCAGTTGCGTCCACAACGCCGGCGCACCGGCCGACTTGGCAATCGCCTCCAACCGCGCCGCATGCTCAGCCAGATCCTGCTCGCTGGCGCGGATGATGGGGGTCGGCTTGCGATCCGCCGGCAAACGGCGAATTTCCGAAGGACGATTGCCCGACCCCTCCGCCGAACCCGTGCCATCGGAGGCATTACCGGCCAGGGACAGGCTGGTTTGCCCGCCGGTCATGGTCAGGTAAACGTCGGCGAGAATCTCGGAGTCGAGCAAGGCGCCGTGGAGTTCACGGCCGGAGTTGTCGACGCCATAGCGCTTGCACAAGGCATCCAGGCTGTTGCGCTGGCCTGGGTGACGCTCACGGGCCATCATCAAGGTGTCGAGGATCGAGCAGTGCTGGGAGATATCCGCACGATCGCTCTGCCCCATCAGGGCAAATTCGTTATTGATGAAACCGACGTCGAACGCTGCGTTATGGATGATCAGCTGGGCGCCATTGATAAATTCGAAAAACTCGTCGGCCACTTCAGCGAAGCGCGGCTTGCCTTTGAGGAATTCGTCGGTGATGCCGTGGACGCCGATCGCGCCCTCGTCACTGTCCCGGTCCGGCTGCAGGTAGACGTGAAAGTGACGGCCGGTAAGGCGCCGCCCCATCAGCTCGACACAGCCGATTTCGATGATCCGGTGGCCATCGGTCACCGGCATGCCGGTGGTTTCGGTATCGAGTACAACAGATCGGATGGCCATCAGGGTTCAGCTCTCAACGGTGGTGTATTTCAAGGGGCGGGATATTAGCACGTCACGCATTACGCAGCCCAAGACTGGCCCAAGGCGCTTGATCCACGACAGTTTTTAACACTCTTTAGCAAAGCTGCAGCAGTTTGCCCTGGGCGCCCTTGCTAGCCTGCGCACCCCACTCGAATGCGGACTGCGCTGAGCCATGAACCTGTCAAAAACCCTGTGTGCCCTGCTGCTGGCAGGCAGCGCCTGCACGGCGCACGCCACCAGTTTCGTGATGACGACCGACTTCCTGGTCAGCCTGTCCATGAGTGCCACCAAGGGCACCAGTTCTTCCTTCAAGGATGACAAGATTGTTCAGGCTGCCAGGGAGGACGCCGAATCGTTTGTGGCCAGCGATGGCCAGATCCGTGGCGTGCGCCTGGAGTCGGCGCTGATGCATATCCGAGAGCGTTTGCCGGAGCAAACCTTCAGCGACATGCAGCTGGCACAGGCTATCGCCGTACTTTAAACCTCAGCTCTGCTTGTAACCCCGGACTTCATCCACGCCACGGTTGGCCAGTTGGTCGGCGCGTTCGTTGCCAGGATGGCCGATGTGCCCGCGCACCCATTTCCAGGTGATGTTGTGGCGGTTGCATTGCTCATCGAGCAGCTGCCACAGGTCGGCATTTTTTACCGGCTCCTTGGCCGCCGTTTTCCAGCCGCGCTTTTTCCAGTTGACCATCCACTCGTTGATGCCCTTCATCACGTATTGCGAGTCGGTCACCAGCAGCACGTCACACCGGCGCTTGAGCTCTTCCAGGCCACGAATGGCACCCATCAGCTCCATGCGGTTGTTGGTGGTATTGGCTTCGCCGCCCCACAGTTCCTTCTCCACGCCCTTGCACACCAGCAACGCGCCCCAACCGCCGGGGCCGGGGTTGCCCTTGCAGGCGCCATCGGTGAAGAGTTCTACGGTATCGGTCATCGGTTGCATCCATCAAAACGGGCTGGCGGTAATCGACCGACAGTATCCCGAGGCCGAAAGATTCGGCCGGTAATCAAAAAGGGAGTTTACGGTTCGCTCTGCTTGCGATTGACCTTGGCCATCGGCATCGGCACCAATTTGCCCATGGGCTGGCGTAGCACCTGACGCACCGGCCGCAGCCCGACCACAATCTTGCGCGCCACCAATAAATAGAAGCCGCCGCCCGACAGCTGCCACGCACCCGCCCGGCGTTCCCAGCCGGCCAGACGGCCTTGCCACTTGGCTGACGCAAGCGGCGGACGATAGCACCCGAAGCGGCGTTTCTCCAGCGCAAAGCCCAGCAGGTTCAGCCAGTCGCCTACCCGTGACGGCGCGATGCAGCGCGCCTGGCGCAGGCCGTCATGGGCGAACACATGGCGCAGGCCCCAGCTGCTCCAGGGGTTGATGCCGATAATCAGCAAATGGCCACCCGGGCGCACACTGCTCGCGGCTTCGCGCAGCAAACCGTGGGGCGACAGGCAAAAATCCAGGCCATGCTGCAACACCACCACATCGGCGGCATGCTCGCTCAACGGCCAGGCCTGTTCCTCGCAGACAATCTCCACCCCCGGCAACGGCGCGCCCAGGCGCACATTGCGTTGCACCTGCGGCGCGGCAGGCGGCGTCTGGGCTGACGGGCCGTAATGCACCAGGTAACCACCAAAGAACCGACCCAACTCGTCTTCGAGCATGCGCCGTTCTTCATCCAGCAGAAATTGCCCGATCGGCCCGGACAGCCATTCACGGGCCGCGCTGATCAGGGCCAGCCACTCAGGATCGGCCTGGGCGAACGCTTTATCAGTCATTGCATTCTCCAACTCGCCTAGACGTTCTAAGATGCACCAATGTGTTCAGCTTGGCGAATCGAAGAATGATACAGATCAGTGCCCTCCCCGCGTTCACCGACAACTACATCTGGTTGTTACAAGACCCGCACACCCTACGCTGCGCCGTGGTCGACCCCGGCGATGCCGCGCCGGTGCTGGCCTGGCTCAAGCAGAACCCGCAGTGGACCCTCAGCGACATCCTGATCACCCACCATCACCACGATCATGTCGGCGGCGTCGAGCAACTGAAAAATGTGACAGGCGCCAAGGTCTACGGCCCCGCGAGCGAAAATATCCCGGCGCGGGACGTGGCCTTGACGGATAACGACCGCGTCACGGCGCTGGGCTGGGACTTCGACATTTATAGCGTGCCGGGGCACACCCTGGGCCATATCGCCTTTTACCATCAGGGCGTGCTGTTTTGTGGTGACACCCTGTTTGCCGCCGGTTGCGGCCGCCTGTTCGAAGGCACGCCGGAACAAATGCACACCTCACTGCAACGCCTGGCCGCTCTCCCCGACGACACCCTGGTGTACTGCACCCACGAGTACACACAAAGCAACCTCAAATTTGCCCAGGCCGTGGAACCGAACAATCCCGATATCGCCGAACGCGTGGAAACCGTCAAGCAGTTGCGGGACCGTGGCGAGATGACGCTGCCGTCCAATCTGGCCCTGGAAAAACGCACTAACCCTTTTCTACGTACCGCCGAAACATCCGTTAAACAAAAAGCGGACGAACGGAACGGTCGTGACAACCGCTCTGGGGCCGAGGTGTTTGCTAGCTTGAGGGCATGGAAAGATAAGTTCTAACAGGATGCAATCTGATACGGAATTTCTGAATGGTTGACCGGAACCAAAGCGCTTTCTAGAATCGCCCGACATTTTTGCCCGGAACTTACTTCCAGCCAATGTCGTCATCTATTCGTAAATCCATCTCTTCAGACGCATTGACCCGCCTGGCTCAAGCCGTGGCGGTGGCTGTGTCCGCGACTCTGGCGGGCTGCCAATCGACAAATTTCGCTGCACAATCCACCGTGCAACCCAAACCCAATCTTGCCGCCAAGATCAAGCAAAAACCTATTTGGCTCTCAGAGAAGCCCAGCCCCGAAGTACCCCAGGATGTCTGGGAACGCATGCGACGGGGCTTTCAATTGCAGGACGGCCTGGGCGTCAACCCGCGCATCGAGCAACAGCGTTTGTGGTTCGCCAGTAACCCTTCCTTCCTGGAGAACGCCGGAGAACGCGGCAGCCTCTACATTCATTACATCGTCGAACGCCTTGAAGAACGCAACATGCCCCTGGAGCTGGCCCTGCTGCCAGTGATTGAAAGTGCCTACAACCCAATGGCCTATTCGCGCAGCGATGCGGTCGGTCTGTGGCAGTTCATTCCCTCCACCGGGCGCTACTTCAACCTGCGCCAGACCCGTGCCTACGACGGCCGCCGCGATATAACTGCCTCCACCACCGCCGCCCTGGACTATCTGACACGTCTGCACGACATGTTCAACGGCGACTGGTTGCTGGCCCTGGCGGCGTACAACGCCGGTGAAGGCACGGTCAGCCGGGCCATCGAGCGCAACGAAAAACTCGGCCTGCCTACCGACTACTGGAACCTGCCCCTGCCCCAGGAAACCAAGGACTACGTGCCCAAGTTCCTGGCGCTGTCCCAGGTGGTACTGGCCCCCGAGGCCTACGGCGTCAACCTGAACCCGATTGCCAACACGCCCTACTTCGAAGTGGTTGAAGTCAAGCAAAGCATGGACCTGTCCCGGGTCGCCGCGCTGGCTGAGATCGACGAAGACGAACTGTTCCAGCTCAACCCGGCCTTGAAACAACGCACCACCCTCGACGGCCCCCAGCATTTGCTCGTACCGAGCTCCAAGGCGCAACTGCTTACCAGCACCCTTTCGACGATGAAGCCGGAAGAATTGCTGGCGATGCGCCCGAAAAAGCAGGTGTTCGACGAAGTTGAGACCACGCGGGTTGCCGGGCGCACTCGCAACTACAAAGTGCGCACGGGCGACAACCTCACGCTGATCGCCAAGGCGAACAAGGTTGATGTGCATGACCTGCAGCGCTGGAACAAGCTCAATGGGCAGGCCCTCAAGGTCGGCCAGACCCTGGTGATGCAGGACACGCGCAAGCTGGTGGCCAAGGCTGACAGCAAGAAGCCAGTGCAATACAAGGTCAAGAAAGGCGACTCGCTGTACATCGTCGCCAAGCGCTTCAACGTTGAGATGCAACATCTCAAGCGCTGGAACCCGCGTACTGGCCAGGCGCTGAAGCCGGGGCAGATGCTGGTGGTTTCCGGGCCGCGCTAAGGCAAACTCGATGCATGGGCAGGCTTGTGTGGGAGCTGGCTTGCCTGCGATGCAAACACCTCGGTGTATCAGTGACACCGAGCCGATGCTATCGCAGGCAAGCCAGCTCCCACATTTGATTGACCCCAGGCTCAAGACCTTGCCAGCCCTCGGTCAGCCTCTGAAACAACCTTTTTCCAACCGGAACAAGCTGTTACTGTACCGATCATAAAGCCCAAGCCGCCTGGATCGGATCTCTGACTTGAAGCGTCCCCTCCTTCTACTAATAAGTCTGGCCTTGAGCTTTGCTGCGAACGCGACGATTACCGAGAGCCACGGTTATACGCAGTTCGGCGTGCTCAAGTACCCGGCCAAATTCACCCACTTCGATTGGGTAAACCCTGCAGCGCCAAAAGGCGGGACATTGCGGGTCATGGCATTTGGCACGTTCGACACCCTCAACCCTTACACCTTCAAGGGCTCAAGCCCGGTTTCCACCCCCAACTTCCTGCAATACGGCGTCAATGAGCTGAACGAGCCGCTGATGGTCGGCACCGGCCAATACGCGCCGTCCGGCGACGAACCGACCTCCAGCTACGGGCTGATTGCCCAGTCGGTGGAATACAGCGAAGACCGCAGTTGGGTGGTGTTCAACCTGCGCCCGGAAGCGCGCTTCCACGATGGCAAACCCATCACAGCCTATGACGTGGCATTTTCCTATCGCACGCTATTGACCGAAGGCCACCCGCAGTACCGCACCAACCTTCAAGAGGTGGCGCGGGTCGACATCCTCAACCGTCATCGCATCCGTTTCGTGTTCAAGCGCGCCGGCAACCCATTGCTGATCCTGCGCCTGGGCGAGTTGCCAGTATTGCCCCAGCATTACTGGAAGAACCGCGATTTCAAGGCCACCACGTTCGAACCACCGCTGGGCAGCGGGCCGTATCGCATCACCAAAGTCACCCCTGGCCGGCAACTGGTGTTCGAGCGGGTCAAGGATTACTGGGGCAAAGACCTGCCGGTCAACCAGGGTTTCTACAATTACGACAAGGTCGAGGTGGAGTTCTACCGCGACAGCGACGTGGCCTTTGAAGCCTTCAAGGCCGGCGAGTTCGACATCTACATCGAACACCAGGCCAAGAACTGGGCCACAGGCTATAACTTCCCGGCGGTCAACCGAGGCGATGTGATCAAGGCGCAAATTGCCCACCAGATCCCGACCCAGAGCCAGGGCCTGTTCATGAACACCCGACGCCCGACCTTCGCCCAGGCCAAGGTGCGCGAGGCGCTGGGGCTGATGTTCGACTTTGAGTGGACCAACCGTACCCTGTTCAGCAGCGCCTACAAACGCTCCGTGAGCTACTATCCCAACAGCGAATTTTCCGCGACCGGCGTGCCGGTGGGTCACGAGTGGCTGATGCTTTCGCCGTACCGTGACCAGTTGCCGGCCAACCTGTTTACACAAGCCTTTAGTCTGCCGCAGACCGACGGTCGTGGCATTCCGCGCGACACCCTGCGCCGCGCCCTGGCCCTGCTCGGCGAGGCCGGCTGGAAACTGTCGGGCCAGCGCCTGCTGGACAGCAAAGGGCAGCCGCTGCGCTTGGAAATCCTGCTGGTGAACCCGAACCTGGAACGCATCCTGCAGCCGTATGTCGAGAACCTGATCAGCATCGGCATCGACGCACGCTTGCGTACCGTTGACCGGGCGCAATACAAGCAGCGCCTCGATCAGTTCGACTTCGACATGGTCCTGGTCACCCTCAACCAGACCTTGAGCCCCGGCCTTGAACAGTGGCAGTACTTCCACTCCAGCCAGGCGGCGATCAAGGGCAGCAAGAACTACGCAGGCATCGCCAACCCGGTGGTGGACCACCTGCTGGACCAACTGCTCGCGGCGCAGACCCGCGAAGAACAATTGGCCGCCGGCCGCGCCTTGGACCGGGTGCTGCTGTGGCAGCACTACAGTATCCCCAACTGGTACCTCAACTATCATCGCCTGGCGTACCGCAACCGGTTCGCCTTTGTCACCACGCCGCCCTACAGCCTGGGCCTGAGCGCATGGTGGCTGAAAGCTTCGGAGAAAGCCCAATGATGTCTTTGCGCAACGCATTGCTCACCAGTCTGTTGCTGTGCTCCGCGGCCAACGCCGCGCCGCAACATGCGTTGACCCTTTACAACGAACCCCCCAAGTACCCCGCCGACTTTAAACATTTCGACTACGTAAACCCCGACGCCCCCAAGGGCGGTACCTTCCGCGAGTCGGCCATGGGCGGCTTCGACAGCCTTAACCCCTACATCAGCAAGGGCGTGCCGGCGGACAACCTGCCGCTGATCTACGACACCCTGGCCATGCAAAGCCTGGACGAGCCCATCACTGAATACGGGCTGGTGGCCGGAAAGATCGAAAAGGCACCGGACAACAGTTGGGTACGCTTCTACCTGCGCCCCGAAGCGCGCTTTAACGATGGTCACCCGATCCGCGCCGAAGACGTGGTGTTCACCTTCCAGGCGCTGATCAAAGACGGCTCGCCGCTCTACCGCACCTATTACGCCGACGTCGACGAAGTGGTGGCCGAAGACCCGCTGCGCGTGCTGTTCAAGTTCAAGCGCACCAATAACCGCGAATTGCCGCTGATCCTTGGGCAACTGCCGGTATTACCCAAACATTGGTGGGCGACCCGCGACTTTGCCAAGGGCAACCTGGAAATACCGCTCGGCAGCGGGCCGTACAAAGTCGCCGAGGTCAAGCCCGGACGCATGGTGCGCTACGAGCGCGTCAAGGACTACTGGGCCAAGGACTTGCCGATGACCCAGGGTTTCTACAACTTCGACACCCGTATTACTGACTATTACCGTGACGGCACCGTAGCCCTGGAAGCCTTGAAGGCCGGGCAGTTCGACTACTGGCTGGAATTCAGCGCGAAGAACTGGGCTAATGCCTACAACATTCCGGCCGTTGCCCAGGGGCGACTGATCAAGGAAGAAATCCCCAACGGCAACCCCACCGGCATGCAGGGTTTTGTGTTCAACACGCGCAAACCGATGTTCCAGGATGTGCGGGTACGCAAAGCCATCAGCCTGTTGCTGGATTTCGAGTGGAGCAATAAACAGCTGTTCAATGGCGCCTACACCCGCACCCGCAGCTACTTCGAGAACTCGGAAATGGCCGCTACCGGCTTGCCCGGCCCGGATGAAACGGCAATCCTGGCACCGTTCCGCGACAAGCTCCCCGCCGAAGTCTTTACCCAGGCCTTTGAGCCTGCCAAAACCGACGGCAGCGGCATGATCCGCAACCAGCAGCGCGAGGCTTACCAGTTGTTGCAAGAGGCCGGCTGGAAGATCGTCGACGACAAGATGGTCGACACCACCGGCAAACCCGTGAATATCGAGTTCCTGCTGGCCCAGACCGACTTCGAACGGGTACTGCTGCCGTTCAAGCGCAACCTGGCCGACCTTGGCATCAACCTGGTGATTCGCCGCGTCGACGTTTCGCAGTACATCAACCGCCTGCGTTCGCGGGACTTCGACATGCTGGTAGGCAGCTTCCCGCAATCGACATCACCGGGTAACGAACAGCGCGAATTCTGGTCGTCGTCCAGCGCCGACAAGCCCGGCAGTCGCAACTACATGGGCCTCAAGGACCCGGTCATCGACCAACTGGTGGAAGCGTTAATCGACGCCAGCTCACGCCAAAGCCTGGTGGACCACGCCAAAGCGCTGGACCGCGTGTTGCAGTTCGGCTACTACGTGATTCCCAACTGGCACATCAAGACCTACCGCGTCGCCTATTGGGACCACCTCGGCCACCCCAAGACCCCGCCACGCTACGACGTGGGCACGACCACCTGGTGGGCCAAACCCGAGGTCAAGCCGGCCGTCACCCTGGACACCCCACACAGCGCCGATCCGGCGAGCGGAGGCGATTAAATGCTGGCCTATATTGTTCGCCGCCTGTTGCTGATCATCCCCACGCTGTTCGGGATTTTGCTGATCAACTTCATCATCATCCAGGCCGCTCCCGGTGGCCCGGTGGAGCAGATGATCGCCAAGCTCGAAGGCTTTGACGGCGCCACCAGCCGCATTGCCGGGGGCGGTGCCGAGGTCTCGGTGGCCGGCTCCAGCTACCGCGGCGCCCAGGGCCTGGACCCGGCGCTGATCAAGGAAATCGAGAAGATGTACGGCTTCGACAAGTCGGCGCCGGAACGCCTGTGGATCATGGTCAAGAATTACGCACGGCTGGATTTCGGCGACAGCTTCTTTCGCGATGCCAAGGTCATCGACCTGATCAAGGAAAAGATGCCGGTGTCCATCTCCCTCGGGTTATGGAGCACGCTGATCATGTACCTGGTGTCGATCCCCCTGGGGATCGCCAAAGCCACACGACACGGCAGCCACTTCGACGTGTGGACCAGCTCGGCGATCATCGTCGGCTACGCGATCCCGGCATTCCT
Source organism: Pseudomonas sp. M5A4_2d (assembly GCF_053345295.1). Classification (NCBI taxonomy): domain Bacteria; kingdom Pseudomonadati; phylum Pseudomonadota; class Gammaproteobacteria; order Pseudomonadales; family Pseudomonadaceae; genus Pseudomonas; species Pseudomonas sp. M5A4_2d. The sequence continues at coordinate 69,053 of NZ_JBKEZW010000013.1, forward strand.
GTTTGCGATCCTGCTGATCGTGGTGTTTGCCGGCGGCAGTTACCTCGACTGGTTCCCCTTGCGCGGGCTCACCTCGAATAATTTTGACGAACTGAGCTGGGGCGGCAAGATCCTCGATTACTTCTGGCACCTGGCCTTGCCCGTCACCGCACTGGTGATCGGCAACTTCGCGACGATGACGCTGCTGACCAAAAACAGCTTCCTCGACGAAATCAACAAACAGTATGTGGTCACCGCCAAAGCCAAGGGCCTGACCAACCACCGTGTGCTGTACGGCCATGTGTTTCGCAACGCCATGCTGCTGGTCATCGCCGGTTTCCCTTCGGCGTTTATAGGGATTTTCTTCACCGGCTCGTTGCTGGTGGAAGTGATCTTCTCTCTCGATGGCCTGGGCCTGATGAGTTTTGAAGCCGCGATCAACCGTGACTACCCGGTGGTGTTCGGCACGCTGTTTATCTTCACCCTGCTGGGGCTGGTGGTGAAACTGATCGGTGACCTCACCTATACCTTGGTCGATCCGCGTATCGACTTTGCCAGCCGGGAGCATTGAGATGAATCTATCCCCCCTCAATCGCCGCCGATTCGAGCGTTTCAAAGCCAATAAACGTGGCTGGTGGTCGCTGTGGCTGTTCCTGGTCCTGTTCGTGCTGAGCCTGGGCGCGGAGTTGATCGCCAACGACAAGCCGTTGGCCGTGCACTTCGACGGTGACTGGTACTTCCCGGCGCTCAAACGCTACCCGGAAACCACCTTCGGCGGCGAGTTCCCGCTAGAGGCCAACTACAAGAGCCCGTATATCCAGGAATTGCTCAAGGCCAAGGACGCCTGGACGCTGTGGGCGCCGATCCCGTTCAGCTACCAGAGCATCAACTACGACCTGAAAGTGCCGGCCCCCGCGCCGCCCTCCTCGGTCAACCCGCTGGGCACCGACGACCAGGGCCGTGATGTGCTGGCGCGGGTGATCTATGGGTTTCGTGTGTCAGTGCTGTTTGCCCTCACGCTGACGGTGCTCAGCTCGATCATCGGCGTGGTCGCCGGGGCCTTGCAGGGTTTCTATGGCGGCTGGGTCGACCTGGCCGGGCAGCGCTTCCTGGAGATCTGGTCGGGTTTGCCGGTGCTGTACCTGCTGATCATTCTCGCCAGCTTTGTGCAGCCCAATTTCTGGTGGCTGCTGGGGATCATGCTGCTGTTTTCCTGGATGAGCCTGGTGGACGTGGTGCGCGCCGAGTTCCTGCGCGGGCGCAACCTTGAATACGTGCGCGCAGCGCGCGCGCTGGGCATGCAGAACGGCGCAATCATGTTCCGGCATATCCTGCCCAATGCGATGGTCTCGACCATGACCTTTATGCCGTTCATCCTCACTGGCGCGATTGGCACCCTCACCGCCCTGGACTTTCTTGGCTTCGGCCTGCCGGCTGGCTCACCGTCGTTGGGTGAACTGGTGGCCCAGGGTAAATCCAACCTGCAAGCGCCATGGCTGGGCATGAGTGCCTTTGCCGTGCTGGCGATCATGCTGAGTTTGCTGGTGTTTATCGGCGAGTCCGCGCGCGATGCCTTCGACCCGAGGAAATGAGATGAATCAGGACAATCTGATCGAAGTCCGCGACCTCTGCGTCGAGTTCGTCACCGGCGACCATCACCACCGCGTGGTCAACAACGTCAGCTTCGATATCAAGCGCGGCGAAACCCTGGCCCTGGTCGGCGAAAGCGGCTCGGGCAAGTCGGTGACCGCCCACTCGATCCTGCGCCTGCTGCCTTACCCGCTGGCACGGCACCCGGCCGGCACCATCAACTATTCCGGGCAAGACCTGCTGACGCTCAAAGAAAAAACCATCCGGCATATTCGCGGTAACCGCATTGCGATGATTTTCCAGGAGCCGATGACCTCGTTGAACCCGCTGCACTGCATCGAGAAGCAGATCAACGAAGTGCTCGGCCTGCACAAGGGGCTCACGGGCAAGGTCGCGACCCAACGCACCCTGGAATTGCTGGAGCTGGTGGGTATTCCCGAACCGCACAAACGCCTCAAGGCCCTGCCCCACGAACTGTCCGGCGGCCAGCGCCAGCGGGTGATGATCGCCATGGCATTGGCCAACGAGCCCGAGTTGCTGATCGCCGACGAGCCGACCACGGCCCTCGACGTGACGGTGCAGCTGAAGATTCTCGAGCTGCTCAAAGAGTTGCAGGCACGGCTGGGCATGGCGTTGCTGCTGATCAGCCACGACCTGAACCTGGTGCGACGCATCGCCCACCGTGTATGCGTGATGCAACAGGGCTGCATCGTTGAACAGGCGGAGTGCGAGACGCTGTTCCAGTCGCCGCAGCATCCTTATACCCAGGAGCTGTTGGCGGCGGAGCCCAGCGGCGGGCCGGCCACCAATGAGGTGGGGCCGCCGCTGCTGGAAGTCGATGACCTGAAGGTGTGGTTTCCGATCAAGAAAGGCTTTTTGCGTAACACCGTCGATTACGTCAAGGCGGTGGACGGCATCAATTTCAGCCTGCCCCAGGGCCAGACCCTGGGCATTGTCGGCGAAAGCGGCTCGGGTAAATCCACCCTGGGCCTGGCGATTTTACGCTTGATCGCAAGCACAGGCGGGATTCGCTTTGAGGGCCAGCAACTGGACCGGCTTACCCAGCAACAGGTGCGCCCGTTGCGTCGGGAAATGCAGGTGGTGTTTCAGGACCCGTTCGGCAGCTTGAGCCCGCGCATGAGTGTCAGCGAGATTGTTGGCGAAGGTTTGCGCATTCACAAGATGGGTACGCCGGTGGAGCAGGAAGCGGCGATTATTGCGGCGCTCAAGGAGGTCGGCCTGGACCCGGACGCGCGGCATCGCTACCCGCACGAGTTCTCCGGCGGCCAACGGCAACGCATCGCCATCGCCCGCGCGTTGGTACTCAAGCCACGCCTGATTTTGCTGGATGAACCGACGTCAGCACTGGACCGCACGGTGCAGCGCCAGGTGGTGGAGTTGCTGCGCAGTTTGCAGGCCAAGTACAACTTGACGTATCTGTTTATCAGCCATGACTTGGCGGTGGTGAAGGCCCTGAGTCACCAACTGATGGTGGTCAAGCATGGGCAGGTGGTGGAACAGGGAGAGGCGTCGGCGATTTTTGCTGACCCCCAGCATGCTTACACACGGCAGTTGTTGGAGGCGGCGTTTTTGGTGCCCGCCGGTGTTGGCGGGTGACTTTGGGCCTATCCATTATTTGGGTGATGGCTGATAGGGGTTCCGCCCTTACGGCGCGGGCCGCCTAAAACTAAAATCAAAAACAAATCAAAAGCCGAGCACGACGGCCTCACAGCCGCCCTGGCTACTGAAGCAGATCTCGGTCAAATTGTGGGAGCGGCGGTGCGACGATTCGACTTGCTCGCGAATGCGGTGGGTCAGTTACAAATAAGCTGACTGACCCACCGCATTCGCGAGCAAGTCGAATCGTCGCACCGCCGCTCCCACATTTGGACCTCATTACATCAGGTAGCAGTAGTGTCGCTCTGCCCTGTTTTGCCCTGCTTTCGCTTCTACCACTCAGGTCGGCTACCAGGCCGCCGTGCTCTGCTTTTGATCTGCTGTTGATCTTGATCTGACAGGCCCCGTTAACCACGCTGGCCGAACGCAGGCTTGAATCCGTGGGTAACCCGGCAGGACGCCGGGTTAGCCGCGATGGGCCAAGGATGGCCCATGGCGGCGGCCCACGGATTCAAGCCGGAGTGCGGGCATGCCGAGCCTAGGCGAGGCACCGAGTGGTGGGGCAAAGCGTTTTTTGGTTACTTTTTTAGGCGTTTTGTAAAAAAGTGACCCGCCGTAAGGGCGGAACCAATAGCAGCCGTTACCGCAGCAACGGATATGTACTCAATCTACTCAACCCCCTCACAGACTTAAAGCGACACAAAGAGTTGCGTAGATACCTATGGCTATCGCAGGCAAGCCCGCTCCCACATTTAGATCATCAACGCTTTCCAATCAGCGCAACGCCCGGCGCAGTACTTTGCCGACGGTCGTCTTGGGCAGCTCGTTGCTGCGAAACTCCACATACCGCGGCACCTTGTACCCCGTCAGGTATTCCCGGCAATGGGCGAGGATCTGTTCCTGAGTAAGGTTCGGGTCTTTGCGCACCACAATGATCTTCACTTTCTCCCCTGTCACAGCGTCCTCGACACCGATTGCCGCCACCTCGCCCACCCCTGGGTGCAGCGCCACCACGTCTTCGATTTCATTGGGGTACACGTTGAAACCCGAGACCAGGATCATGTCTTTTTTGCGGTCGACCAGGCGAATATAGCCGCGCTCGTCCATCACGCCGATATCACCGGTGGACAACCACCCCTCGGCATCCAGCACCTCGGCGGTTTCCTTCGGGCGTTTCCAGTAGCCCTGCATCACCTGCGGGCCGCGCACTTGCAGTTCGCCCTGCTCACCGATGTCGGCCAGCTCGCCATCTTCACGAATAAAGCGCACCCAGGTCGACGGCAACGGCACGCCGATGCTGCCGGTGAACTCCATCTCGCGCATGCGTGAAATGTCGATGGGGCTGATGCTCACCACCGGCGAGCACTCGGTCAGCCCATAACCCTCGACGATCGGCAGCCCGGTGACTTCCTTCCAACGCTTGGCCACCGCCGTGTGCGTGGCCATGCCGCCAGCAATCACCATGCGCAAATCCGAGAAGTCCCGCGCGCAGAATGCCTTGTTCTCCAGCAAGCCGTTAAACAGCGTGTTGACCCCGGCAATCCCATTGAAGCGCTCCTTGCGCAGGATCATCTGCACCCGCTTCACGTCCCGTGGGTTGGCGATCAAGATGTTGCGCCCACCCAGGCACATGAACATCAGGCAGTTCACCGTGAGCGAAAAGATGTGGTACAGCGGCAGCAACGTGACGTTGGTTTCCTGTTTGTGCTGATCGAGCTGATCACCGACCCAGGCCTTGGCTTGCAGCAGGTTGGCGATGATATTGCGGTGGCTGAGCATCACGCCCTTGGCGTCACCCGTGGTGCCGCCGGTGTATTGCAAAAAGGCCAGCTCATCGAGGCCCATCGTGACCGGAAAGTGATGCTGCGCCCGCCCCTGCTTCAGCACCTGGTTGAAGCGTACCGAGCCGGGCAGATTAAAGACGGGCACCTGCTTTTGCACACGGCGCAGGATGAAGTTCATCGCTGCACCCTTGAAGGTGCCCAGCAAATCGCCGATGGCCGCCACCACCACGCGCTTGACCTTGCTGCCGGCCACCACCTTTTCGAGGGTGCGGGCGAAATTTTCGAAGATCACCACGGTTTCAGCGCCGCTGTCCTTGAGCAGATGCTTGAGCTCATGGGAGGTGTACAGCGGGTTAACGTTCACCACCACCGCACCGGCCAGGATCGTGCCCAGCAGGCAAATCGGGTACTGCAAGCAGTTGGGCATCATCAGCGCCACGCGGTCGCCCTTTTTCACGCCCTGGCCCTGCAGCCACGCGGCAAACGCAATGCCTTGCACTTGCCAGTCGGCATAAGTCATTTCGGTACCGATGCTGACGTAGGCAACCCGCTCGCGAAATTTCTCCAGGTGTTCCAGGAACACTTCGCGCAACGACGGGTAGGCCTCGATACCGGCCTCAATGTCCGCCGGGACGCCGGGCAGGTAAGCGTTCAACCAGATCCGTTCAGTGCGTTCCAGGCTTACAGCGTTCATGGCAGTCTCCTTATTGTTGTTTTTGATAGCGCTACTTTTCGACGATGGCGGTGATGCCCAGCCCGCCCGCCGCACAGATCGAAATCAAGCCGCGTCCGCCGCCGTTTTCGTGAATGGTCTTGGCCAGTGCCGCCAGTTGTCGCCCACCGGTTGCGGCGAACGGGTGACCACAGCCGAGGGAGCCGCCGTTGACGTTCATCTTGCTGCGTTCGATAGCACCCAGCGGGGCATCCAAGCCGAGTCGCTCGCGGCAATAATCGGCGTCCTCCCAAGCCTTGAGGGTGCACAGTACCTGAGCGGCAAAGGCTTCGTGGATCTCGAAGAAATCAAAGTCGGCAACGCTCAGGCCTTCGCGCTTGAGCATGCGTGGTACCGCATAGGCCGGCGCCATCAACAGCCCTTCGGTACCGTCGACAAAATTCACCGCTGCCGTCTCGCCGGTGCGCAGGTAGGCCAGCACCGGTAAGCCCTGTTCGGCGGCCCAGGCTTCACTGGCCAACAGCACCACCGACGCGCCATCGGTCAACGGCGTGGAGTTGCCTGCCGTGAGGGTGCCATTTTGGCGGTCGTAGGCAGGAGCCAGGCCCGCGAGTTTTTCCAGGCTGGCATCGGCGCGCAGGTTGTTGTCGCGGGCCAGGCCGCGATGAGGGCTGATCAGGTCATCGAAAAAGCCGCGTTGGTAGGCGGCCTCCAGGCGCTGGTGACTGGTCAGGGTCAGCTCATCCTGGGCCAGGCGTTTGATCTGCCAGCGCTTGGCCATTTCTTCACAGTGTTCGCCCATGGACAGGCCGGTGCGCGGTTCGCCATTGCGCGGCAGCAACGGCTTGAAAAACATCGACGGACGCACCTTCAGTAACGCCTTCAACTTGTCGCCCATACCCTTGGCCCGATTGGCCGCCAGCAAGGTGTGGCGCAAGGCTTCGTTGATGCCGATGGGCGCGTCGGAGGTGGTGTCGGCCCCACCGGCAATGCCCACTTCGATCTGGCCCAGGGCGATTTTATTCGCCACCAGCAAGGCAGCTTCCAGGCCGGTGCCGCAGGCTTGCTGCACGTCGTACGCGGGTGTTTCGGGTGACAGCGTAGTGGAGAGCAGCGATTCACGCGCCAGGTTGAACTCCCGCGAGTGCTTGATCACCGCGCCAGCGGCAAACTCGCCCAGGCGCTGGCCGTGCAGGTTGTAGCGGTCCACCAGGCCTTGCAAGGCGGCGACCAGCAAGTCCTGATTGCTGTCGTGGGCATACACGGTGTTCGAGCGGGCAAAGGGGATACGGTTGCCACCGATGATCGCCACGCGGCGGGTCGGGGCCGGGTTGAAGCTGTAGTCATTCATTGATGGCGCTCTTCAAAATTGGGCTGCCAAATAAAAAGCCCACGCATATGGGGTTTGTCGCCCGCGACATTGCGCACTTCGAACTCACGCCGTGGGCCGGTTACAGGGTGGTTCCACAGGGCGACCTGACCGGGCAGGAAGATGGGCAACTTGAAGTCACAATGGGCTTGCGCCTGATCCAGGCCGCCCGGCGGTTGCTGGGCGGCCAACGCGCGGCCCAGGGTCCACATGCCATGAGCGATGGCACGGCGAAAGCCAAAGATTCTGGCGCCGATCAGCGAGGTATGAATCGGGTTGAAGTCTCCCGAAACCTTGGCAAATCGTCGGCCCAGATCGGCAGGCAACACCCAGCGCTGGGTGCGTAACAGGCCCTCTTCCTGCAATGCCAGCACGTCGTCCCACGGTTCGCCCACCGGGTTATTCACGTCACGGCGCAAGTACAGGCTGTCGCTCTCCCACACCAGCCTGTTCGCGCCATAAGCCCGGGTGGCAATGCTCAGCGCCTGGCCCTTGGGATGCGCCACCCAGCGCTCGCAAAACACCTCAAAGCGCAAGGCCTGACCTTCCTGCAAGCGTTGGTGCTGACGAATGCGATTAGCCAGATGCACCATGCCGCTGGCCGGGTATGGGAAGCTGGGCCGAGTCAGCAGCATCAGGTGCAATGGGAACGCCAGCACGTGTGGATAGGACAGCGGCACGCCCTGCTCGCGCCGGAAACCACACGCGCGGCCATACGCGGCAATGCCGCTGGCCGACAACTGCGCCGCCGAGCGCACCAGAAGCGCCGTGGGCAAGGGTGGCGCACCGTCGAGCTTGGGTTTACGCAGCGCGCGCACGCCGTCCAGCAACAACTGAGTGCGCGACGGCGGCGGGTCGATAATCTGCGTCACGTAGTCCATTCCTCAGGCTCCCAGCAGGCTTTGGCCGCACACGCGTACGACTTGGCCGTTAACCCCGCCGGATGCAGGGTGCGCCAGCCAGGCGATGGTCTCGGCCACGTCGATGGGCTGTCCGCCCTGGGACAGTGAGTTCATGCGCCGCCCCGCCTCGCGAATCATCAGCGGGATTTTTGCGGTCATCTGGGTTTCGATAAACCCGGGCGCCACCGCATTCACCGTGACCTGCTGCGCCGCCGCCAGCGGTGCAAGGCTCTGCACCAGGCCAATCACACCGGCCTTGGAGGTCGCATAGTTGCTTTGCCCCAGGTTGCCGGCGATGCCGGAAATCGACGACACACACACAATCCGCCCACCGGGCTTCAGCCCCTGGCCGCTGAGCAATGCCGTGCTCAACTGCAACGGCGCATCGAGGTTGACCGCCAGCACACTGCGCCAGGCGGCTTCGGTCATCTTGGCGATGGTCTTGTCGCGCGTGATGCCGGCGTTATGGACCACCACGTCAAAGGCACCGTATTGGCTGACATGCGCCAGCAACAGCGAGGCCGCATCCGCTGCGGTGATGTCCAGCGGCAAGGCTGAGCCGTTCACACTGCTGGCGGCTTGCAGCAGCGCGTCCTGGGCCTGGGGCACATCCACGCAGACCACGTGGGCGCCATCGCGGGCCAGCACTTGGGCGATCGCCAAACCGATGCCACGGGAAGCGCCGGTTACCAGGGCGCGCCGACCCGCGAAGGGTTTGTCCCAATTGACGGCAACGTTGCCGTCCACCGGCGTTTCCAGGCGCACTACTTGCCCCGACACATAGGCCGAACGGCGCGACAGGAAGAACCGCAGGCTGCTGTCCAGCGCGTCTTCGGCACCCGGCGCCACATAAATCAATTGCACGGTAATTGCCCGGCGCAGCTCCTTGGCCAGCGAACGCACCAAGCCTTCGAGGGCACGTTGGGCGATGGCCTGGGGCAAGTCCTGGCAATGCTCCGGCGCCGTGCCGAGCACCACCACGCGGCCGTGGTGGCCAAGGCGTTTGGCATTGGCGTGGAAGAACACGTAAAGCTCGTCGAGCTGCTGCAAATCGAGCACGCCACTGGCGTCGAACACGGCGCCCTGGACCTTGACGGTGGACGGCGCCTTGGGCGTCGCCGGGGTGGCGGCGACTGTGTCGGTGGCGGCGAAAATCGCGTGTACCCGCGCGCAAAGCCGCCCTGCCCCGGCGACAATCACCGGGTTGACCAGGCCGTGTTGGCCACTGCGGTGACGTTGCAACGGCAAGGGTTGCGGCAGGCCGATGGCCTGGGCCAGGCGGCGGCCCCAAGGGGAATTGACGAAGGATAGGTAGCTGTCACTCATAGATAGATCCACTTACAACGCTGCGTTGCCGTGTAAACCCGATCAAATGTGGGAGCTGGCTTGCCTGCTATGGCGGTGTGTCAGGCAGACCGCTATCGCGGGCAAGCCCGCTCCCACACTGAGCGCGTTTTCCCTAGTTGACCGAGGCGTTTTCGCTTTGGCTGCTGCGGCGCTTGGCCACGGGCTCCAACGCTTGCTGACGCCGCTGCAAGGCCTCCAGCAAACCGAAATCCTGCGGGAAGTCGTCGACCTGAATACCGTGGTCGGCATATTCCACATAGCGCCCCAGCAGGCGGTCTTCGTCATCGCTGATCAGGTCCAGCGCCCGCGCCTTGACGCGCCAACCGGTAAAGGCCGTGGCGGAGATCGGCATGGGCTCGATCAAGCCTTGCTTGACCGCAGACTTGAGCCGGGCGTCGATCAATTCCACCTGCGGCAACAGACGGAAGCCCAATTCGCCATAAGCCAGCTTGTCGATTTCCGGACGCGGAATGTAGGAATTGGCCAGCAAGCGGTCGCGGGTTTCGCCCGGGGTTTGCACCACCTCGGCCACCTGGGCCAGCAAACGGTCCGACGGTTTACGCAGGGCAATACCGAACGGGAAACTCAAGCCACGCAGCACTCGCGCAGCGGCTTTCGAAGGGTAGTTATCGAGCACTTCGGCCAGGGCTTCATGGGCGCGCAATAACGCGTCCTGGGCCGACCAGTGCACCAGCGGCAGGTCCGCCTGGGGCCGACCGTCATCTTCAAAGCGCTTGAGCACGCAAGAGAGGATGTAGAGCTGCGACAGAATATCGCCCAGGCGCCCGGTGATGCTTTCCTTGCGCTTGAGGGCGCCGCCCAGCACGCCCATGGAAATATCCGAGATCAACGCCAGCACCACCGACAGCCGATTGGCCTGGCGGTAGTAGGACGCCAGCGCCGGCTCCGTCTTGGCCGGGACAGAAATCAGCCGCCCGCCCGTCAGCGAATGCACGGCGGCGCGCACGGTATTGGCCAGCACAAAACTCAGATGGCCGAACATCGCGCTGTCGAAGGCTTCCAGCGCCTTGCGCCGATCCGGGTTGCGCGCCGCTTCCATCTCGCGGAACACATAGGGATGGCAACGAATCAGCCCCTGGCCAAAGATAATCAGGCAACGGGTCATGATGTTCGCGCCTTCTACCGTGATGGCAATCGGGCTTTGCTGGTAGGCGCGGGCCAGGAAGTTATTGGGCCCCATGCAGATGCCTTTGCCCGCGACGATGTCCATGCCGTCGTTGACGATGATTCGCGCGCGCTCGGTGACGTGGTATTTGGCGATGGCGGAAATCACCGAGGGCTTTTCACCGGCATCCAGGGACGCCACCGACACCTTGCGCACCGCATCGCAGGCATACAAGTGCCCGGCCATGCGCGCCAACGGCGCCTGCACGCCTTCGAACTTGCCGATGGGCAGGCCGAACTGTTTACGCATCGCGGCATAGGCGGTGGTGCCGCGTACCGCCACTTTGCCCAGGCCGACGTTGGCGGATGGCAAGGAAATCGCCCGCCCCGCAGCCAGGCATTCCATCAACATGCGCCAGCCGTTGCCGACTTGCTCGCGGCCGCCGATGACCCACTCCAGGGGAATGAATACATCCTTGCCGGTTGTAGGGCCGTTCTGGAATACGGCATTCAGCGGCCAGTGACGGCGACCACTGTTCACACCAGGATGAGACGTCGGAATCAGCGCGCAGGTAATGCCCAGCGAGCCAGCCTTGCCGAGTAAACCCTGCGGGTCTTCGGCACGAAACGCCAGGCCCAGCACCGTGGCGATCGGGCCAAGGGTGATGTAGCGCTTGTCCCAGGTCACCTTGAAGCCCAGCACTTCCTCACCCTCGTGCACGCCTTTGCAGACAATGCCCAGGTCCGGAATCGCCCCGGCGTCGGAGCCTGCATAAGGGCTGGTCAGCGCAAAGCACGGAATGTCTTCACCCCGCGCCAAGCGCGGCAAGTAGTAATTACGCTGGGCATCGGTGCCGTAATGCAGCAGCAATTCTGCCGGGCCCAGGGAGTTGGGCACCATCACCGAAATCGCCGCCGCCGAGCAACGTGTCGACAGCTTCATCACCACTTGCGAATGCGCATAGTGGGAGAAACCTTTGCCGCCGTACTGCTTGGGAATGATCATGCCGAGGAACCCGGCGTCTTTGGTGTACTGCCAACCTTCGGGGGACATGTCTTGCCAGACCTGAGTGGTTTCCCAATCGTTGGACATGTCGCACAGCGCCTCGACCTCATTGTCGAGGAAGGCCTGCTCTTCGGCACTGAGGCTCGCCGGAGCGGCTTTGAGCAACCGATCCCAATTGGGTTTGCCGCTGAACAGCTCGGCGTCCCACCACACGGTGCCGGATTCGATGGCGGCGCGCTCGGTGTCGGACATCGCCGGCATGATCGTACGAAACAGGCCCAGGGCCTTGCTGGTCAACAGCGCGCGACGCAGGGGTTTGATCGTCAGCAGCAAGGCCGGCAATACCACCAACACCGCCGCGACGGTGATACCCAGGCCCGCCACCCCATTGAGCAGGTAACCAAGCGCCAGCCAGATCAGGCCAGCGCCCAACCAAAGGGCTGCGGCTGCCTGTCGATACGCCAGGGCAATCGCTGCTGCGAGACCCACCAATAACCAGATAACCATGGGGATACCTCTACTTGATTCAGGGCACGGCCAATGCGCAGGCAGATCAAAATGAACTGCGGCGTAAGGCCACACTACAAACTTGAAAAGACAAATTCAAATTATGTTTTGAAATTTTTATTTAATGCGTTTGCGCAACAATAAAGGGCTGAACGAGTCAGCCTGCTAAAGCAGCAATTGAGGCAATTTCAGGCGCGAGCACCAAGATGCGCTGGGTGCTCGTGCCGTCGTGGTGTTAGAACTTGTAGGTGGCTGACAAGCTGACGATGTCGCCTGAAGACTCAGCCGTACCGTCGAGACGACCGCCGCCAAGACGATCAACGTTCTGGGTTCTGATGTTGACCTTCTGAACAAACTGGTGCGAATACGCGGCGTCCAGCGACAAGCCCGGAATGGCCTTGATATCGTAACCCGCACCCAGTGATGCAAAGTAACGGTCGCCGTCCGGGATACGTGGATCGCGCGTCGAGTCGCGCGTCGGGGTTTGGTCATACGCCACACCGGCCCGCAGGGTCAGTTCATCCGTGGCCCTGAAATCGCCACCCACGGAGTACATCCAGGCATCCCGATAGTTGTAAGGAATGGCAACGATCGTCGAGCCCTCGGACTTGAGTGTCAGGTCCTTGAAGGACGACCATTGCGTCCACATGGCGCTGAGACCCAAGGTCCAACGGTCGTTGAACTGATGCACCCAGTCGATCGCGGCAGTCGCCGGAATATCCAGCTGAGTGCTGGCATTGGCGCCGTTGGGGTACAACTTCAGCCCAGGGTACGCCGTTTCAACCAGCGTCTTGCCGGTACCGAAGACGGTGTCGTCGGTCATCAAGCCGTTGTTCAACGCATCAGCCCGGATGTTGTATTTACCGGTCATCTTGTTTTTGATTTTGGCGTGGTAGTTAAGGCCCAACGAGTCCTGGTCAGTCGGTTTCCAGACAACGCCGGTAAACCAGCCAACGGAGACATTATCGACCTTGACGCGCATCAGTGCGGTGCCGACGCCCGACGGAAACGCCCCGTTGCCCAAACCGGGAGAGACCGACGCAGCCGAAAACAGATCAATGTTCTGGCTGACGAAGCCTTGGCTGCGCTGGACGATCATGCCACCACCGATGGAGAAGTCGTCACGCACCTTGAACGATAAGGAACCCGTCAGGCCGACGGTTTCGATTTTGGTGTCCACGGCAAAGTCGCGAAACTTGGAGTTTTCATTCCAGGTGGTGCGCATCCCTTGTGGCACGACCTGGCTGAGGCCGAATGCAAAACGGTCACCCATCGGGATGACCAGAAAACCGGTCGGCAACCAGGCGGTGAAACCGCCCTGGCCACCGTCATTGTTGTTGACGACTGCCGTGCTCGGATCAAAGCTGCCATCGGGCATCACGGCGGTATTGGAGACTGGATTACCGGCGTAATCGTAAGCCTGGCCGCTGTATTTAATCTTCACACGCGCATAGTCGACGGTCTGTTGAACCACGGCCTGGTCGACAAATGCCATGGCCGCCGGGTTGTTGTAAGCAGAACTTGGGTCGTTCTTGAACAGAGAACCGCCGCCGAACGCCCGCCCCCACCCAGGGGCGCCGTATGTCGGCGTGGAGAAACCACCCGCCTGCACGGGCGCTGTCGTCATCAGCCCCCCCAGTAATGCCAGCCCCAGCAGTGTTTGAGCCTGTTGTTTCTTAGTGATCATGCGGCACTCCTTATTATTATGCGCTCCCGGCATTGCCGGCTTTCCACGTCAGCCGGCACCTCTTGCGAGGCACCGGTTTCTCAACGGGTGATCAACCCTTCGTTCTGCAATGCACGCCCGTTATGGGTTAACCGTCAGGCCGGCGGCAGTCGTGGTCAGCGAGACAATGTTGCAGCCGCCGCTCAGCGCCTGGTTGGCAGCGGTCAGCGTGTGAGTCGCAGCGTTCCAGGCCACGCTGATGGTGGACGGGCCGCAGTCAGTGCCTGGAAGTACGATGGTTTTTTTGATGGTGTAACCCACGTTCTCCACTTGGCCTGCAGCGCCGCCCGGCAATGCGGTCAGCTTCCAGCCTGGCGACGGGATGCTTTTAAGGGTTGGCAACGAGCACAGGCCGCCACCGGTCAGGGCAGCATTGTTGATTGTGGCAACACCGCCACTGACATTACCGCTGAAGGTAATGCCGCAGGTCACAGAGCCCCCGAATGAAGACGGTGACTGCACGACGATGGAGCCTGCGGTGGTGGTGAAAGGACCTTCCGGGCTGATCGAAGCCGCAGTGGCCATCGAAGCAGCGCCCATGCAAACAGCCAGAGCAGTCAACGACACGAGAGTTTTCAAGCTTTTCATTGTTTTTCCTCACATGTTATGGCGAGTCATTTCGCCAGGGGTAATGGCCATGAACGAGAAGTCACGGTGAAACTGCAGAACGTCCCTTTCCAGCCAAATTTCAATTCAATTACCGCTGTAGTATTCGGATTCTTTTATTCGACCACTTTGAAGGTGGGCGGCATCTTGATCGACACCGTCTTGATTGTGCAGTCTTCGCCAATCGGTACATTGGCGGCTTCCAACTTGCCGGTGGCGTTATCCCATGTACCGTTGGCCGTGGACGGACCACACTTGCCGCCCAGGCCAAACGCGTGAACATCCACACTGATCTTCGACATGGAGCCGCTCTTGGTATCCTTGGCAACTAATACCCAAGGCAAGTTGATTGCCTCGACACGGCTGCACTTGAGGCCGCCATCGAATTCAACTTTATCGACATTCACCGATGCCCCATCGGCGGCAACTTTGCCGGCCACCTTGATGGTGCAGTCGGCACTGATCAGCGCGCCTTTGGAAAAGCTGATGGGGCCTTGTGCCGTAAAGGCGCTGCCGGCCGGCTCGATACGCGCCGCCTGGGCCTGTTGGTAAACAATCAGGCCCAGGGCGGCCAATACGACATGCGCGGTGAACGTGGCAGGGCTTTGCATAATGTACGTCCTTCCCTTGAAATTATTGTTGTCGGGTCAAACAACTTACTGACCACTCAATCCGTAAAACCTGGGCGATGAAAACCCGCGCGATACACAGATCCCGAGTGACACAACCCCTGTGTTACTTCACATTAGAATGGCGTCGCACTGTGACTGTACTTCTCCAGGTACTTCAACCGTTGGGAAGGTTGAAGATTGGTCAGGGTAATATCCCCGGCATAATGATTGAGTACCCGATGGTCCATGCGGCGCCGCCACAAGTACGGCACGTAGGCCCAGACAATCATGCTCGCGTACCCATAAGGCAATTGCGGTGATTCATCGAAGTGGCGCAACGACTGATAACTACGCGTCGGGTTGGCATGGTGATCGGAATGCCGCTGAAGTTGGAACAGAAAGATATTGGTGACAATTCGGTTGCTGTTCCACGAGTGCCGCGGCGAACAACGTTCATAACGACCGTTGGGCAACTTCTGGCGTTGAAGCCCGTAGTGCTCGACGTAGTTCACCACTTCCAGCAATGAGAACCCGTAGATACCCTGGATAATCAGGAACGGAATCACGGCCGCCCCCAACCAGACAATCATCACACCCCACAACACCACGCTGTACATCCAGGCGCTGAGCACGGCGTTCTTCCAGTGCAAGGCCGGCAGGCCGAGTTTGCGCAAGCGCTCGCGCTCCAGGTTCCACGCCGACACGGCGCTGAACCACACCGAACGCGGCAGGAAGGCCCAGAAACTTTCCCCCAGGCGTGAGCTGGCCGGGTCTTCCGGTGTCGCGACGCGGACATGATGGCCACGGTTATGTTCGGTGTAGAAGTGCCCGTAGAACGTCGGCGCGAGGGTGACCTTGGCCAGGAACACTTCCAGCGGCTTGGGTTTGTGCCCCAGCTCATGCGCGGTATTGATCGCGATGCCAGTGGCTGCCCCCGTGGACATCGCCATGCCCAAATAAGTGAACCAGCTGACCTCGCCGTGCAGCTCAGTGCGCGCGGTAATGAATGCAGCGGTTTTTGCCAAGCCGCTTGCAGGGTCAAGTGTTGCGGTGGCGTGCAGCAAGCCGCCGTTGATGATCCATTCGATCCCACCGGCGGCCAGCCAGCCGGTCATCACCACCGAAGTGATAACAAACAGCACACCGGTGTAGACGATCCAGCGGTAATAGCTTTGGGATTCGAGGTTGCTGACGGCGGATTCGGGTGGGTTGCTGACGTCTTCACCGAGCAGGCCGTCGATCAACGGGATCAAGCCGAAGATCACCAGTACGCCGACCCACCACAGTTGCTGTACACCGGTGGTGATTGCCAGGGCGCCGGACAGCAACGGCGTTGCCAGCGGCAGGATGCCGAGCCACCACAGGTGGCGCTTGCCGTCGGTCCAGACATGTGGGGTGGCCAGGGTCTGATTCATGGCAGCCTCCGCACGCAGCGGCTTGGCAGGGAAAGATTCGCGGCACTCAACAGGGGCACGGAGCGCTGACGGCTCCGAGAATTCAACGATGCGATAAAAGGCGTTTTTTTCATTATTTTATTCGCTCTTAGGCATTTCAAAAACTGTTTCAAATTAGACATTGAAATAATTTTTTTAAATAAATAGCGCGGAATCGTTAGGTCGTCAACTAGTTTCTTGGACCCATCGTCACGTGACTGGGCAGTCTCTTTTTTTGCCGTTTGGTCAGGTGTCTAGGGCAAGCCTTAACGCCATTGAACCGCGAGTCGGGTAGCACAATCATTTGCTCGCCAAGGCAAAGGACGGGCGCAGCACCGCGGCACTCAGGGCTGGCGTGGCCCGCTTGGCGACCTGATCCACCAGCGCCGCCACGCGCTCTGTGGCGGTAATCGGCAGCATATGGCCACGGCCCTCCACCACCTGCAATTTCAGCCCGGGCACCTTGCTCGCCAAGGCTTGGCCGTGCTTCTGGAAATTCAGCACGTTGTCGCGCGCGCCATAAATCAGCCCGATCGGCAGGGTCAATTGCGGGTAGCGGTTGACCATGTCCGGCAGGTCGTCATTGACGAGGTTGATTTCACTGGAGGCGGCGTAGAAGTTGTCAGGACGCATACCGAGCAGCCCGCCGCCGCGCGTGGCGAAGTCAGGTGGCGCGGCATCTGGGGCGAATACACCTTTCACCACCGACCCTTGGGTGAGCAGGCCGACAGGCAAAGTCAGCGTGTGCGATATCCAGCGCCGCAACCACGCCGGGCGCACCGCCAGCGACAGAAAGACCAGCGGCAACATGCGCTGGGGATGGGTCAGCGGCGCCACCAGGATCAACCCGGACACCGCATGGGGATGATCAAGCGCCAGCGCCAGGGATATCGCCCCGCCGAGGGAATGCCCCAGCACCAGCGGTTTATCCAGGTCGAGCGTCTTGATAAAGGCGGCGATTTGTCGGGCCTGGGCCGGCAGATCTGCCGCAGTGCCTGCGTGGCGGCTGGAATAGCCCGACCCCGGACGATCAACCGTGATGACGCGAAAGCGGTCACGCAACTGGCTGGACAAGGCATAGGTCAAATTGCGACTACTGCCCATCAGCCCGTGAATCATCACCAACGGTGGACCCTTACCTTCCTCTACATAGTGAAAGCGCTCGCCATCGACCTCCACGAAGCGCCCGTTGATCGGAACGGCCGCTTCAATGCGCCGCGTCATCCAGGCACTGAAACCCCACAACACAACGCTTGCGGCCACAAGTACACCCGCAGCGACAACCCATTCGACAGCCATAGCTCGGTCCTCTGCTTCCCTGCTGCTGGCGACCTGACCGTTATTGATCAAGGCCTCAGCCATCGTCCACACCCTGGACCTAAACTTCATGCATACCGTGCTCGTCCGTCGGACAAGTCGCACATGCGGAACAAGGTCCTAGCGTAGGCGATATTTTCAGGTAGATTATTTAAAATCTTTTTTAAAATAATTAATTCATTTTTCCTTTGCAATGGTGTTCTATCTAAAAGACACAACAAAAAAGACAGGAGCACACCCGATGCCCGCCCAGCGCTCCCTCTATGAGGCCTGCCTATGAATGCCCACAGTGATTCAATCGACATCGCCATTATCGGTTCAGGTTTCGCCGGCCTGTGCATGGCGATCAAACTCAAGGAAGCCGGGTTCACCGACTTCTTCATCGCCGAGCAGGCCGACACCCTCGGTGGCACGTGGCGCGACAACCATTACCCGGGTTGCGCCTGCGATGTGCAGTCCCATGTGTATTCGTTTTCGTTTGCGCCGAACCCGGACTGGACGCGGCAATTCGCCCCGCAGGCAGAGATCCGCGCGTACCTTGAGCAATGCGCACGGCGTTTCGAGCTGGCGCCTCATCTGCGCTTCGGCATGGGCCTGCAACGTGCGGTCTTTGATGATCAACAGCAACGCTGGCAACTGAGCTTCAACAATGGCCGACAGGTCAGCGCACGGGTGCTGGTGTCGGGCATGGGCGGGTTGTCGCGCCCGGCACTGCCGGATATTCCGGGGCTGGACAGCTTCAAGGGCAAGCGCTTCCATTCCCAGCAGTGGGACCACGCCTATTCATTGAAGGGCAAACGCGTCGCCGTGATCGGCACCGGCGCGAGTGCCATCCAGTTCGTACCGCAGATCGCGCCGCAGGTGGCGCACCTGGACCTGTTCCAGCGCACGCCGCCATGGATCATGCCCAAGCCCGACCGGAACATTTCGCGCATCGAGCGCTGGGCCTTCAAGCACTTGCCGTTCACGCAGCGCCTGGTACGCGGCGCGTTTTACTGGGCACTGGAAGGCCGCGTCGTAGGCTTTGCCCTGCACCCAAAACTGATGAAGATGGTGCAGAAAATCGCCTTGCGCCACCTGCATAAGCAAGTGGCCCGCCCTTCCCTGCGCAAAACACTCACGCCGGACTACACCATCGGTTGCAAGCGCGTGCTGATCTCCAATGACTATTACCCGGCGCTGTCGCGCAGCAATGTCGAGGTGGTAACCGACCACGTACTGCGCATCGAAGCCGACGGCGTTATCACGGCCGACGGCAACAAACACCCGGCCGACTGCCTGATTTTCGGCACCGGTTTCCAGGCCACCGATCCCCTGCCCCGCGACTGCATCATCGGCCGCGACGGCATTGACCTGATGGACGCATGGCGCGACGGCGCCCATGCGTACAAAGGCACCACGGTGCCGGGGTATCCGAACCTGTTTCTGATCGTCGGGCCCAACACCGGCCTTGGGCATAACTCGATGATTCTGATGATCGAGGCCCAGGTCACCTACATCCTTGATGCGCTCCAGCACATGCAGCGCCAACGTATCGCCACGGTTGACGTCAAACCCGACGTGGAACACGCCTACAACCTGCAACTGCAGGACAAACTCAAACGCACCATCTGGAGTACCGGCGGTTGCCAGAGCTGGTACCTCGACCCGCGCACCGGCAAGAACACCACGTTGTGGCCCGGCTCGACCTGGCGCTTCAAGCAAGTCACCCGGCATTTCGCGCTCAAGGACTATGTGGTTGCAATGGCACCGATCCACGCCATCCCCCACGTGATAACAGCGCCAAACGCCACTGCTGAAGGAAGCTTGTCATGAAGTCATTCAACGGCCGCGTGGCGGCTATCACCGGCGCAGCGTCCGGCATGGGCCGCGCGTTGGCCCTGGCGCTGGCGCGGGAAGGTTGCCACCTGGCCCTGGCGGATAAAAACAGCCAAGGGCTGGATCAAACCTTGGCGCTGATCAAGACCTCGACCCTGTCGCCGGTGACGATCACCACGCATGTAGTGGATGTGGCGGACCGCCAGGCCATGGAAGCCTGGGCCGCACGCTGCGTGAGCGACCACGGCC
Source organism: Pseudomonas sp. M5A4_2d (assembly GCF_053345295.1). Taxonomy (NCBI): domain Bacteria; kingdom Pseudomonadati; phylum Pseudomonadota; class Gammaproteobacteria; order Pseudomonadales; family Pseudomonadaceae; genus Pseudomonas; species Pseudomonas sp. M5A4_2d. Next base: position 88,712 of record NZ_JBKEZW010000013.1, read on the forward strand.
AGGTCAACCTGATCTTCAACAATGCCGGCGTGGCGCTGTCGAGCACGGTCGAAGGTGTGGACTATGCCGACCTGGAATGGATCGTCGGTATCAACTTCTGGGGCGTGGTGCACGGCACCAAGGCGTTTTTGCCGTACCTGAAAGCCAGCGGCGATGGGCATGTGGTCAACACCTCCAGCGTATTCGGCCTGTTTGCCCAACCGGGCATGAGCGGCTACAACGCGACCAAGTTTGCCGTACGCGGCTTTACCGAATCCCTGCGCCAGGAGCTCGACCTGCAGCGCTGCGGCGTGTCCGCCACCTGCGTGCACCCCGGCGGCATTCGCACCGATATCTGCCGCAGCAGCCGCATCGACGCGAACATGACCGGCTTTCTGATCCACAGCGAGCAGCAGGCCCGCGCCGACTTTGAAAAGCTGTTCATCACCGATGCCGACCACGCCGCCAAAGTGATTCTGCAAGGCGTACGCAAGAACAAACGCCGTGTGCTGATCGGCCGCGACGCGTACTTCCTCGACCTGCTTGCCCGCTGCCTGCCTGCGGCTTATCAAGCCCTGGTGGTGTTCGCCAGCAAGCGCATGGCGCCCAAACAGCGCACGCCGGTGTTTGAACCCAACGACGAACCTCGTCTCTGAACAGGAGCACGCACCATGCTACCCATCCGTCGCGATATCCGTTTTGCCTTGCCCGCCGGGCGCATCAAGAACTGGCACGAACAAGGCCCGTTCATCACGCATTTCTTCAATGCGTTGTCGCTGCTGTTTCCCCAGGGCGAGCTGTTTTTCATGGACAGCGTGCGCCATTACCGCCAGCGCATCGACGACCCGGAACTGAAAAAAGAGATCCAGGGTTTTATCGGCCAGGAAGCCATGCACAGCCGCGAACACGTGGCCTACAACGATCTGCTGCAAGCGGCAGGGCTGCCGGCGCATACCCTGGACCGGCGGCTTAAATTCATCCTCGACCTGCAAAAAAAACACCTGCCTGCCTCCTTCAATCTGGCGGTGACCATTGCCCTTGAACACTACACGGCGATGCTTGCGGAAATCCTGCTCAGCGACCCCACGCGCTTTGGCGACTCACTCAAGGGCTACCAGCAAATGTGGTACTGGCACGCCCTCGAAGAAACTGAACACAAAGCCGTCGCGTTCGATGTGTGGAACACCGTGATCAAGCCCGGGCCCGGGCGCTATCTGCTGCGCACCGGCACCATGCTGACCGTTACTGTATTTTTCTGGCTGGTAGTGTTGGATTTCCACCTGCGCCTGCTGATTGCCGACCGCAAGGCCGGTGGGCACCTGAAGGGCTTCTGGCGCATGCTCAAGTTTCTGTACGGCCCCAAGGGAGTTTTCCCACGCATGCTGCGGCCGTGGCTGCACTATTTCAAACCGGGCTTTCACCCCTGGGACCACGACAACCGCAAGCGCCTGGCAAGGATCGACGGGCTGGTCGAAGAGATCGAGCAGACCCAACGCGAATACGCGTCAGCCTCGGTTTAAACCTGAGTTGAGGCGCGCTCGCGGACAAAGCGTTGCAACTGATCGCCGGGCAGCGCCTTGCTGAAATACCAGCCCTGGATAAACAATTCGGGGCCGGTGCTCAAGAACGCCAACTGCTCGGCGGTCTCCACGCCTTCCACCACCACGCCCAGCTTCAGCGCCTCACAGAAACGCAGCATGCCGGTCAGCACCTGCGCCCCCTTGGGGTCGCGCTGGGCGACCACAAAACTGCGGTCGATCTTGATGAAGTCCACCGGGAACTGGTGCAGATAACTCAACGCAGAAAACCCGGTACCGAAGTCATCGATATACACCTTGGCGCCGATCGCTTGCAGTTTCTGGATGGTTTGGCGGGTCACCTGGATGTCACCGACCAACGCATCTTCGGTGATTTCCACCGACACCTGCCCATGGGCCTGCGCGAGAATTTCCACCAGGCGCTCGCCGTAGGCGGCGTCCGTCAGGGTGGAACTCGAAATGTTGATGGTCATGGGCAAGGCGAAACCGTTTTTCTTCCACTTCTGGTACTGGCGCACCGCCTGGGATGCCACCCACACATCCACATCCGGCATCAACCGCGCCTGAGCGAGCCATTGCAGGAACTCCCAGGGTGAGTGCACCGTGCCCTTGCTGTCGCGCGCGCGCATCAGCGCCTCACAGCCGGTACACAGGCCGGTGCGTGTGGAGACCTGGGGCTGGTATTCGAGATAGAACTCATAGTCGCTGATCTGCTGGATGCGGCTCAGTTCGACGGCCTGACGGGCCAGGGTCCGGTGGGACGCCAGCACAGGGTCCAACTCCAGCAGGCGGCCCTTCTCCTCAAGGCCGCGAAAGGTCATGTCCAACGACTTGAGGTACACCGTGCCGCCTTCGCTGGCCTGACGATGAATCGCGCGTACATACGGCGCATACACCAGGGTGCCCAGACACAGCAGCAGCACCTGCAACACCACGGCCGCTAAGTCACCGTGCGTGCTGAGGTAAGCATTTAGCAACACCGGCGCAGTAAACGGCACGCTGGCCACCGCCGGTGACACCCAACCCAGGTGTACCACCGTCAATGCCAACATGGTGTTGAGCGCCGGCACCAGCAGAAACGGGATAAACAAACGCGGGTTCAGGATGATCGGCAAGCCGAACAGCAACACCTCGCTGACATTGAATAACGACAGCGGCAAACTGGCCACTGCCAGCAAACGCATGGACTTGCTTTTGGAGAACAGCAGAATCGCCAACAACAGGCATAACGCCCCGCCAGACCCGCCGATAAACGCGAAAGAACCCAGCAAGCCATTGTTGAGCAGGTACTTGATCGGCTCACCCGCCGCGAGTGCGGCGCCATTGAGCACCACAGCCTGATCCAAGACATCGAACAGCGGCTGCATGGCATACACACCGTGAATGCCGAAAAACCACAGCAGCGAATTCATCAGGGTCACAAACAACCCGCTGCCATAAGGCGATTGCAGCGCATCGAGCACCTGCGGCCCCTGGAGTTGCGCCACATAGGGAATCAGTAGCAGCAACGACAACACCACCACCAATAACAGCGCGGTAATGGCGCCCGGCACCACCATATTGATGGCACCCCGCAGGTTATGGCCGACCAGGTCCTCGTTGACCAGGCGGGTCCAACGAAAACGGTGCAGCCAGGCTATCGCCGGCACATTGAGCAGCGGCGAGGCGATGGCGATGAACAATACGAAGGTGGCCGACGCTCGGGGGTATTCCCGCAAGACAAACGTGGCGACCACCACGTGAGCCAGGCATAAAAAAGCGACAGGTAATTGTGGCAAGCGGTGCTGGATCGCCAGCATGTAACCAATGGAGGCCGCCACCAGCAGCGGAATGACCGAACTGATCTGGTTGTGCAGCCCAGACAGAAAGCCCACCACCTGCGGATCGAACCCCAGCACCCTGGCGCATTCGGACAGGATCAGGAAACCGGCCGACACCAGCAGGCACGGCAGAATCCACAGTAGCCCTTCACGTATGGCGCGCAAAGATTCGGTACTGGCCAAGGCCGCCAGGCGTTGAGTAAGGAAAAGTTTGAACAGCGTTTGCACCATGCCCCGCCCCTCCGCCCATCGCCTTCTGCCGCTAGTGGCAGCCCGGAATTCTCGTGTAACGCTACACGGCCAGCTACCGAGAGCGAAAGGTTTTTGCCGTGCCACCCGCAATTATTCAGAATTAATTTCGGCCCTTGATGCTTGTCGCCTACGGTGAGTGAGCCCATGCTTTGGATGGTTACTCTTGAACGGACTCGAGGCCAGGCCTTGCTCCGTGTGTCTTACCCGACATCCAGGTGCCAGCCCATGCGACGAATACTGCCCCTTATGACCTGTGCGCTGCTTGGTTTTCCTGCGCCGCCATCAACGCAAATGAAGCGAGTTTTCCCGACGCCCACGCCAGCGGTCCGGCCCGCCTCCAATGGAGGGTCGTCGCCCCGACGCCACCGGACCGAACAGTGCGTGTTGAGGCGTGCGTTTTGAAACGATTGCCCGCGACCTGATTGCAAAACCAGCGGCATGACCCCATCTAGTGACCTCACCTAATCAGGAGTAAGCCCTTGTCAGAACCCGGTGATAATCACCAGCGCGCCCTGGACCGTTTCTTGAACGAACACCCGCTGGTGGCCGCAGAACTGGACACCCTCAACCCCTTGGCGGCGCAGGCCAAAGGCGAAACCGTGGCGCAGTACCGCGCCGAACGCCTGCATGAAGCGTTCGAGGCAGAGGCGGAACGTCAGAACCTGTTTGCCTGGGAGCTGACCCTCAAACTGACGGCCGAATCCCATGCAGCCTTCGAAGCCCAGCGCCTCGAAGTGCACAAGGAGGTCGCGCAGATGGCGGGGTTGAGTTGGGATGAGTATTGTCGGCTGCATGATTTGGCCGGTTGACTTCAGGCTACATAAACCAGTGTCGGCGAGAACGCGTCATGACTTCGCCTAACTCCTCGACACTGATGGTTCGGCGTTCAGGGTCCACTGCCAACGCCGAGCGTAACGCCGGCCAGCACTGTGTCGGCAGTTGCCGAGGGCGGTCCGGTCGTTCAGCGGCTCGACGCTCGCCGAGGCGTTTCCCATGGGCCAGTTCATACAGCACGCTCGCCACCCCATACAGGTCAGCGCTCGCCGTGAGCGCACTGCCCGCCAACAACTCCGGGGCTGCATAAGCCGGTGTCCACGCGTTAAAACGGTCACGACTCAAACTCGGCAGCCCTGCCGCAACGTGTGTCGGCGCATGCCCGAGGCCGAAGTCGAACAACCGCACGCCCTCTTCACCCACCATGATATTGACCGGCTTTACATCGCCATGCAGCACGCCCTGTCGATGGACATAAGCCACGGCATCCAGCAACTGCACAGCCATGGGCTGCAGCTCTCGCCAGGGTAAGCCGCCGGGACACTCCAGCAGCAGCCGGTCCAGGGTCATACCCTGCATCAACTCCATGGTGAAAAAGGCGATCTGGCTGCTGATATCCACCTCGAACGCAAACACCCGCACCACATGCTCATGCCGCAGGCTGCGGGTCAGTGCAAACTCGCTGTAAAGCAGCACATGAGCATCGGGGGCCTGCTTGAGACCCTCGCCAAGCACCTTGACTGCCAGACGGGCGCAGGGCTCGCCAAATTGTTCATGCAACAGGTCTCGCGCACGGTAGACCACGCCCATTCCTCCCGCGCCCAACACTCGCTCAAGGTGGTAACGCCCAGCCAGCAAGGTAGGCGTGCCAGATTCGGTGTTCATGGCCGCACCACCACAGCCGTCAGATCATCCCGAGCGGGCCCTCGCAACACCGCCGTGAACAACCGGTCCACAACCTGTTGCGGCGTCCCTTTATCCAGAGCGCTGCCTAGCTCGACATGCGTCAATCCCTGGTACACGCCATCGCTGCACAACAAAAAGACATCGCCTGGGTGTGTGCTCAGTTCCAGCACCTCAAGTTTGAGCGGATGCCGGGCCCCTACTGCGCGTGTCAATGCCCTGGAATCAGGGTGAGCCTGGGCCTGCTCCAGGCTCAACTGCTGTTCATCCATCAATTGGCGAAGCAAGGAGTGATCTCGTGACAACTGATACAGCCGTTGGCGTCGCCACAGATAACAACGGCTGTCCCCCGCCCAAATGCACGCCGCATTTCGCCCATCAAGCAGCAATACCACCACGGTACTGCCCATGGTGTCGTCGCGGCCCTCGACAGTCAGTCTGCCTTCACCGCCCAAACGCCGACTGAGCCCGTGCAGGCATCGCCGAACGGCGTCGATACGCTGATCCAGCGTGTCCTGGGCCGGCAACGCGGCAAGACTGTCGACCACCGATTGGCTGGCCATGTGCCCGGCCCGATGGCCGCCCATACCGTCTGCCACCACCCAGCAACCTTGCTGCGGGCAATCGAGGAACGCATCCTCATTTCGTTGCCTGGCCTTGCCTCGTTCGGAGCGTGCGGCACTGCTTGCAGGAGATGTCGGCGGGCTCATAACTGCTCCGGCAAGCGGAACGTGCGCCACGAGTCCAACTGAAATGGGCTGGGCACGCGCTGGCTGACCAAGACGTAGTTGGCACGCAAACCGCCGAGATCAGACTTGAGTAGCTGCGCATCACGCCCGCTGGCAGGCTCGCTTTGCATCAATTCAAAGAAGCGGAACAACGACCAGGCCCCGCTGTTCTTCTCGATGCCCAACGGCCGCTCCGTTCCCCGCTCCAAAACCAGGCTGCTTCGACCATTGTCCGCCTCGCTCGGCCACTGGAACGCCACGGGCACGATCGGTCCATGACGGTATTCCAGCTGCTGCCCGCCAATGCTCAGTACCGCCCGACTGACCGCCTGGTCCAGGCTGTAGGGTGCCAGCGTAAACCGAACCACCAGCTCGCCTTGGTCCTCGCCGAAAAATCCCCGGCGAATGATCTGCGCTTTGGACAGTTGATCCAGTAACGATCGTGACATCGGCAGGCTTCGGCCATCCAGGCCACGCAACCGGTAGCGTCCACCCTCGACGCTGACAAAAGGCCGAAGGTAACTTTCATGGAACCTTGCCAGCACGCCCTGTGGTTTGAAAAACGCCTGGAAATCGCTCAATGCAACGTCGCTGCCAGCATGGGCATTGAACGGGTAACGCTGGCGGATCGCCTTGGCATAAAGACCATACACTTCACTCTGGTAGCGTTGGTTCACATACCTGTATGCGTCATCGAACAAATGTCGCCAACTGTCGTCGGCAAGGCCTTCGATCCAGCCTTTGAGTGGCAGCGGCAAGCGCGCGGCAATATCACGTAACTGGCCCAACGCAGGTTGTTGCCCTTCCATGCGTCGCTTCACCATCTGAAAGGCTGCCTGCTCCGGTGAACCCTCACGGTTCAGAGCCGCCAGTTGCAGATGCAACGCGTCAAGCTGGCGCAACGCCAGGGTCAACTCCGCCCCCGGGTTTTGCTGTTCATCCAGCAACTGATGCAGGGGCTCGAAGCGACGCTGCAAGGCGCGTCTGGCGCCGTCATCACCTGCCAGGGTCGGCAGTTGACCTGCCAATACATTGCCAGCCGCCGACTGCGCGATTACCGCCGCATCAACCGCCTCGCGGGCCACAGCTGCCAATGGACCTTTAGCGTCTAGCAAGCGGGTATTTTCACGAACCTGCTGTAACAGCAACACCAAGGGCGACTGCGCCGATGTCAGGCTCGCCAGCTGTTCTGTGTTTTCCCTGAGGCTTTCGGTATCGCGCAACCTGATGCGCCCCAAGGCATAGCTCCAGGCGTCGGCATACTCACTGAAATAGCGCTGCTCCAGTTCAATCATCAACCGACGCAAGTCCATCACACTGAGGTCGGTTGCCTGCCCCAGCACCCAGTTATCCTGGACGATCGCATTGATCAGTCGAGGACCCTGCTTGTCGAAATATTGCACATACCGCGTGCTGTAGAATCCGGGAATAGGTTGCTCAGGCGCAGTAAAAACCGTACCGCCCGTTAGACTGTAGGGTTCCAGGTTCAGCGATTGCTCGCGCAACACGCGATACACCACGTCTGCCAGCGACTCCCCACGCAAAGCGTGGCGAGCCTGGGCTACCAATTCATCATTCAGTGTGGCTATGAACGGTTGCTCAAGCAGCCGGCCGAAGTGTTCATTCAAGCGGACCTGCACCGCGGCCTCACCGGCAAAGCGCTCAGACCATCGGCTGGCTACACGCTCCGCCAGCCAGCGCTTATCACGGCGCTCGGGCAGGTTGAGCATCAGGTACGCGCGCAAGTTGTCCAGCAACCGCTCGCGATCCCCAAGGCTGGACCGCACTTGCTCTTCCAGGAGAGACGCGGTTTGGACCATTAGCTGCTGCAGGGCGTCGTCATAAGCACTGACTAACAGTGGGCCAGTCATTTGCCCCTGAAATAACCCCGCTCGCTCAAACACTCGCGCTTCTGTCACGGGAGGGAAAACCCGAGTCGCCTCCAGTCGCTTATCCAAAAGAGGCAACAAGACCAGCGTCTGGTCCGCACCTGCCTCGGCCGGTCTATCCGCCTTACCTAGCTGCGCCAACTGTTGCAAGCGTTGGTGGTTGACCGAATAGCTGTGCATCCAGAGCGCGCCCGCGGTGCCGATGATCAGTGATGCCGCAATTGCCAACCCCGCCTGCCGCCAGCGAATTCGGCGATATTCCTGGGTATGGAGCCCCGCAAGTTCGGCTTCGGCGAAAATCACCTGGTTGAAGAGTCCTTTGACAAAGCGTTCGCGCCGCTCGCCCGCACTGGTCAGATAGAAACCTCGCAAACCGCTGATCCGCTGATTGCGATGGGCGGAGAATGCTACCTCGACAAACAGGCATAAACGTTCGCCAATGCGTGCAACCTGCTGCGGAAAATCAAGCATACAGCCACGGCGTTCGCCGTTGCGCTCCTGGTGCAAGCGCACGATAAGTTCGCCACTCAGCCGCTGCAACAACGTCTCGAACGCCTGACGCACCTGCGCCATTTGGACACCCGTGTTGCTGACGGCGACGAGTTCACCCAGCACGCCGTCCAGATCACTGCCCTGCGGCGTATCAAAAAACTCGGTAAAGCCCGGTATACGGTCAGCTTGGGTCAGCACCAAATAGATCGGAATATCGACGTGCAGCGTCTGCTGAATGTCTTGCAGGCGGCTATGTACCTGCCGTGCGTGGAGCTCCAGATCATGCTCATTGCTACCCAGCAGTGTGTCCACCGATAACGCCACCACCACACCATTAAGTGGACGTACCCGGCGTCTGGACTTGAGCAGGCTCAGCAATGTCGCCCAACCCACGGCATCGACCGAGCTGTCGGGTTGGTCCAGATAGCGCCCGGCGCTCTCAATCAGTACGCCTTGATCAGCGAAGTAGACGTCACAGTAAGCAGTCCTGCCTGCCGGTATCGACGCAGTTTGATTCGGCGGTAGCTGCAACCCGTTCGCTGCCAACAAACAGGTCTTGCCACTACCCTGCTGCCCGATCAGCAAGTACCAAGGCAACTCGTTGCGCGAGCGCACGCTACGCCCAAAGTACCGGCGGGAAGTTTTCAAGGTTTGCAGCGCGTCCTTGAATCGGCCGCGCACGTGTCTGCGCTCATCCTCTACCAACCCCTGATGTTGAGTTCGCGTCTGGTTTTCGAGTGTTCCTAGACGGGCCGTATGGCGTGCACCCGCAATGACCATCGCCAGTCCCCACAGCAAAAACAGGCCACTTATAGTTAAAAGTCGCGCCGTAGAGCTTTGCCAGAACCGATGGTCATCCACGGCCAGCAACGGCCCGAAAAACCACACGAGGCATGCGCTGGAAAGCACCAGCAACAAACTCCATACCCAAACTATGCGCAGCGCAGTGCCCGCGCCCTTGAAGAATGCGTTCATTCAATATTCCCAGCGTTACAAGGGCGTCAGAGTCAGTTCCGGCGCCGAAGGTTGAAAGGGTTGCAGCACACGTGCCCGCTCTTGTCCCAATACCCAGGCAGCACCCGAATACATCGCCAGCAAAGCGACCACACCGAACGCCACAAACCAGGTCGCGGGGATAATGCGCAGTCGCCTACGCCGTACTTGCCCCGACCGGGGGGCAAACGTCGACAGAGCGGGGGCATCACCCCGCACATGCCTTATCTGTCGATATAAGGCATCTCGTACCCCTTCAAGCTGGACCTCTCCTCGCTCCATGACTCTGTATTTGCCTTCGAAACCCATCGACAGGCACAGGTACATGAGCTCCAACATCGCCAGGTGCTTGACCGGATCACGGGAGAGGCGCTCCAGCAGTTGGAAAACCTTTTCGCCGCCAAAGGTTTCGTTATGAAAGCGGCTCAACAAACTGATCTTCGCCCAGTCGCTGCGATTCCCCCATGCCGTAGTAACCACCGCTTCATCAATGACGCTGCACAGCACATAGCGTGCGGACACCACCTGACCGCTCTCCATGCCCTCATGCAGGGCGCGGGCTTCGAAGCGAGTGATGCCTGCGGACAGGCGATCATTGAGCGTCTGCAGGTTTTCCCGGCCAGCGCTGCGCTTCATTTGAAGCAGCTCAGACAGTGCATCCCAAGCAGCCGCTACCAGAGGGTTGAGGCCCACATTGAACTGTTGCGCGCCCTGTACAGCGGCGGCATAAATCATGCGGTCCTCCAGTTGCTCAAAACGCGGAGGCGAGAGGAAGTCTGTCATCGGCCTCTGTGCAGGACCGTAGCCGTCACGATCCAGCAAGACGGTTTTTTCATCCTGCGGGTATTCACTTTCCATGCTCATGAGTTCAATTCCTGATAGCCCAGAAGGTCAGTTCCAGCTCGGTAAATTCGCCGCCGACATGGAACGCAAAACCACCCGATTGCTCCAGCTGCACAACATCACGGGCACTGAGTTCAAGCATGAAATAGGTTTTACCGGCGTGAAACGGGATTTGGCGTGGCGCCACAGGCATCGGCTTTACCTTGATACCGGCAAGGTGCAGGTTGACCAGCTCGCGAATGCGCTCAACAGGACCAATCTTGAGATGGGCCGGCAACCGGTGGCGAAGCTCTTCAGAATCGCATTGAGCAGCGACCGCCAGGATGAATGTCGCGCTGCCCAGCAGCTTGCGATCTGCCACAGGGCAGACCATCACCCCGTACTGGCGCTGTTGCAGCGCCAGCTCCAGAGCCTGCTGCTCAAATACCATCGACAGCACAGCGCGCAGCCCCGCCATCAGCCCTCGAAAGCTTGCGCCTTGGTCGCCATGGAGGTAACGCACCTCAAGATTGGCGCGTTTGCTGTCACTGGTGAACGTCGATAGCTCACCCAGTATCGACAACATCTCCCGGTACAACACCTCTGGCCGAACTTGCGCCTGGGTCAAGTAGTGACGCAACACCGGCTCGGTTCGGTTGATCAATTGCAGCATCAGAAAATCTGCCACCTGCGCACCCGCGGTCACGCCGTTACCGCAAATACGCTCGGCAATGGCATCACCGCGGCTGGCCAGCAGACTGATCACTTCCTTGAGGCACGACGACACAAAGCCCGAGCCCTGTACATAAATGAACGTCGGGACGAAATCAGTATCCATTCTGACCCCCTCTTCGGTAGAGGCGTCCAATACCTGGGCAATTTTCAGCTTCACGTAGGTCTGATCACCTGGGCTTTCACCCAGCAACAATCGCAAATCAGGACGTGCACAACTGACCTGGCAAACAGAGCCCAGCCCGGCATTCGAGTCACCGACTTCGACTTCGCAGGCGATATAGCGCGCCAATACATCGGGCTCACCCTGCGTTCGGGTTTCAACCTGGTTGCTGGTCGCCATCGGCAATGCAAGGTAAACCGATTGTTTTCCCGAGTTGGCCGGGACTTCCAGCACCAGCGGCGCCATGGCGGTAGTCAGTTCGAATAGACTGCCGTCCGGTAAAACTCCACTGGCCTGGTTGACCACCAGCTTGCCCAGGTTGAGGTACTGCAAGTCGACGTCCAGGGCCAGGAAACCCCAGGCGTCACGGCCAAGCAAGCGGGTTCGATTGAGCTGATGGTTGTAGTAACGTTCGTTGTGTTGCAGGTGCTGGGGGCGCAGCAACATGCCTTCCTGCCAGATGACTTTATGAACCTGCATATCAATTCTCCACCACGCCAACGATCGGGTCGGCAACGCGAACACCCGACTGGTCAAGCACCAGATGAGCTCGCGTCACTTGCTGCGGGGCCAGCGGTACCACCCATCGCCATTGCACGTGGGGCAAGTCGCGGTACGCCGCCACGATCCCCACGTAGCGACTTTGTGGTTCGCTCCTGAGCTTGATAGACACCTGCTCGCCGGGACGTAATTCCAGTTCCTCGCTGCTCACCCAGTCTTTGGACAGCGCCTGCTCGGCACGGCCATAAAGACTGAAAAAATCCGCATGCTCGAATGCGACCGGATGCTTCAGTTCAAGCAGGTGCACCACCACCGGCGAGGGACGCCCATGAAGGTCAGGGTTAACCTGTTCGCTGGCTGTCAACGTCAGGTCCAGCTTGGTTAACGTAGAAAACGGTGACACGCTGCTACAACCAACCAGCAGGCTCAGTACAACCAACAGGGGTAAGGCGACACGGGGCATGAACATCATCCTGGGTATCCGGCGAATAAAGCCGAGGCCAGGCGTACCTGTTCCTCATATGCCCTGGCAAAGTCGCCGTGCAATGGGCGTGCGCTCACGGCTTCTGCGTCGATCAGCCGTTGGTAGTGACGCTGGTAGGCTCGCCAATGCGCCCTGTCGCTGAAAAACCTCGGCGCCTTGTCATGGCGCTCAAAGCTGAGCAGCAGGTGGCCAGGTGCAAACGCCGCCTGTTGAGCACGCATCGCCGTACGGCACGCCACCAGCAAAGCAACCTGATGCACTTGCAATTGCCGATAGAGCTGAGCAATTGCCTCCTCGGCGCTGGATTGCCCCGGCTCGCTCATTTCCAGCAACGATGCCAAGGCTGCGTCGATGCCCGCGCTGTCTTTAAAACCGTTCGGGATCTTGATTGACGCGCCAATACCCAGGCTCCACTCGTTGCTCAGTTCATCGTGAGTACGCAGGTTCTGTTGCAGCCCACTGATAGCGTGCCTCAGCAAACTCGCCACCTTGATCGCCAACGCCTCACGGCCAGAGGCATCCAACGTGACACCCAGCGCTTCGGCGAACTGCGCCCAGAACGCCTCATCGACGGGGGCCGAATGCACAGCAGGCTGAATGGGCCCTACCACGTCTTCGAGAGGGTTCGCCGGTGTCGGTATAACCAGATGATCCTGCTCCACAGAACCGCGATACATCCATGCCTCAGGAGCGTCTGTTGTGTCATGCAATGCATCCAGCTCATACGACGACGCTCCGTGCATCTGCTTACGGTCCAGCTCGAGGACAGGGTCCAGGCCCAGATAGGCATCGTCGGGTATCACCTGGCTCTCGGCGGACTGCACCTGATGGTGAGATGCCACTGGCTCATTCAATCGCGCCCTTACAGCGAATGGCCCCAATTGGAAGACATCCCCATCAACGATCAAGCGCGCCTGCCCCTTTTGCAGAGCCTCGCCGCTGCTCACCTGGCAGATACCGTTGCTGCTGATATCCGTCAGGAAATACCGCTCGTCACGGTAACCAACCAACCCGTGGTGGCTGGAAAGCAATCGACTGGGATCAGGGATAACCCAGTCGCAACCCACCCCACGGCCGACTACGCCGCCAATACCGTCGAACACCTTGCGTGTTGGCGGCTGACTGCACCCGTCGTCACACACCTCAAGCACTAATTGCATGGCAGGCTCCCTTTTCACTGACTACGACGAGTCGCTTGGGGGTCACCCAAAGGACGGTAGTCAGCATCATCAAACACGTAATTGGCGTTACAGCCGGTCAACAAACACAGCACAAGCGCCATGACTTGCCATGGACGGTCAGGCATCAGGTTTCTCCCAGGAAGATAAGGCAGGCGGCGAATCGCAGCGTCCACAGGTACGCCATTCAGCATTCCCCACGGGACGCGCTGAAAGGGATGTTCAAACGCGCAAGCCGGTAGAGCAGCGTGCGGCGAGCGACCCCAAGTTCCCGAGCAGTACGTGTTCGATTACCTCGGTTCTTGTGCAGGCAATCGATCAGAAATACCCGCTCTACCCGCTCCAGACGCTGGCGTAGCGTGGCGTCGACAGTTGCATGCGCGGGCGCCGACAACAGCGACAGATGGGCAGGTAAAACCACACCGTCATCGCACAGCAACACTGCGCGCTCCACCAGGCATTTGAGTTCACGGACGTTGCCTGGGAACGCATGACTTGTGAGCTGATCAAGCGCAGCGCTGGACCAACTGACCACGGGTTTTGCGAGCGCTGCACACACATTTTCTGCGAAGTGTCGTGCGAGCAGCAGTACATCACCCTCCCGCTCCCGCAACGCCGGCAATTGGATTGGAAACTGCGCCAATCGGTAATACAGGTCCTCGCGAAACGTACCCTGGCTCACCATTGCCTTCAGGTCGCGGTGGGTCGCGGCGATAATTCGGACATCGACTTTGTGGGCGGTATTGGCACCCAGGGGACGCACCTCGCCCTCCTGTAAAACCCTCAGCAGCTTGGCCTGCAAGGACAGTGGCATATCACCAATTTCATCCAGTAGCAGTGTGCCGCCGTGGGCTGCGTCAAACAGCCCTGCATAGTTACGTTCCGCACCGGTAAACGCGCCTTTGCGGTAGCCGAACAACTCACTCTCCAGCAAGCCCTCCGGAAAGGCCGCGCAGTTTTGCACCACAAACGCCTGCGCACTGCGTGGGCCCGCGGCGTGAATGGCGCGGGCCACAACCTCTTTGCCAGTGCCCGTTTCACCACTCAACAGAACGGTAAACGGAGCCCGCAAGACCTTGCCCATCAAGCGGCAAGTCTCATCCATTGCCGTGCAGTTGCCGATCAAGCCATATGCGTCGGTGGCGGGTGTGCTGCGCTTTGGGGCAGTCGTGACGTGCCCTGGTCGGCTACGCCGCCATATGGCTAACTGGCTGAGGGTAAAACTACCCAGTTGGCCCAACGATGCGGCGTAGCCCTGCAATTGCGCTGGATGCTGGCTGGCATACAGCACCACACCACAAACCGTCTTGCTGCGATTGAACAGGGGCAGGCATGACAGTGAGTGCCAGGGCTGCGCCGCCTCAGGCAGGAAACTGCTGTCATAGGCGCTGTTGCGCAGATCATCAATGGTCAGGGAACGACACTGGTTCAGGACATAGTGCAATAACTGTTCGTTCTGAAAGTCCACGTTTGCTGCCGTGGAGTCCAGTGATGACGCGCCCGCGCAATGCTGAGCGATCAACCCAAGCCGGCCGGTCGTCTCATCTCGCCAGTACAGTTGGCAAAGTTCGCACTGGCTCAGCTGCGCAACCGCCATGGCACAAAGTTCTGCCAGCGTCGAATCATCGCTCTCGATACCCAGGCGTGTGAACCAGTTCAACAACCGGTCGGCGTAGACCAGAGGATCGGGCAACTGGTTAAACAGATTGTCCATCATTGGCTGAACTCACAGACCGGTACGCCGTTGCCATCCAGCGTTGCATGGGTTACTGACAGGGATTCGCCAACGGCCATCGCACTGAGTAGACGATCCACGATTGGCGGCAGCAGGTGTGACTCGATCCATTGGTCGATGTACCGCGCGCCACTGTCATTGTGAAGGCAGCGCTCAACCATGTGTGTGACCAGCTCGGGGGTATAGCTCAACACCAGCTTACGCTGGTGCAACCGTTGACCGAGGCGCTCCAGCTTGAGCCTTGCCACATCCTGTAGCAGTTCGCCTGCAAGGGGGTAATACGGCACAACGCGCATACGAGCGAGCAAAGCCGGCTTGAAGTGGGCGCGCAACACTGGGCGAATCGCTTCTTCCAGGACCGCGGAATCAGGACGACGGCCATCGGAGCACAGAGCCGTGATGCAATCGCTTCCCAAGTTGGACGTCATCAGGATCAGCGTATTACGGAAGTCGATTTCCCGGCCTTCACCGTCATTGGCCAAGCCCTTGTCAAAGACCTGGTAAAACAGGTTCAGCACTTGCGGATCCGCCTTCTCGATTTCGTCGAGCAGCACCACTGAATAAGGGCGTTGGCGCACGGCCTCAGTCAGCACCCCGCCCTCGCCGTAACCGATGTAACCGGGCGGCGCTCCGATCAAGCGGGACAGGGAGTGTTGCTCCTGGTATTCCGACATGTTGAGAGTGGTGACAAACCGCTCGCCGCCATACAGCAAATCCGCGAGTGCCAGGGCCGTTTCGGTTTTTCCGACACCACTTGGGCCTACCAGCAAAAACACGCCCACGGGTGCCCCTGGGGCGTTGAGGCCCGCAGCAACCGCACGCAGGTTGCGATCAAGCGCCTGCACTGCCGGCGCTTGCCCCAGAATTCGCCTGCCCAAGGCATCGGCGAAACCCAGAACCCTTTCACTGTGCTCAAGGGCCAACTGTTCAACGGGAATGCCGGTCCAGCCACTGATGACCTGGGCCACCACCCGTGGGCATACCTCATGGCTTATCAGCCGCCGCTCGCTGAGTGCCTGGCGCTGTTCGGCCAGTGGCAGCTCAACGTGCTCAAGCCCCTCCCCTGCACTGCACGCATCAACCCTTGGCTGACGCGAGGAGCGTGTTCGCTCGGCCAAGGCTCGTTGTTGAGTCCAGCAATGCTCGGCTTGCTCCCGCTCAAGCTCAATGGATTCCAGGCGCTGGCTCAGCGCCTGCAAGGCCTGCCTGTCAACAGGCAAGCCTGCGCCACTATCCCGCTCGAGCGCCACGCGCTGCCGCATGCCCTCTGCCAACTCGGCGCACAAGCGTTGCAACGGTTCAGGCGCCGCCGTCAGGCTTATACGCACCTGTGCGCAAGCCGTGTCCAATACGTCCACTGCCTTGTCCGGCAACTGGCGTCCTGCCAGGTATCGAGCGCTCAGCTGCGCGGCCGCTACGACTGCATCGTCGCGTACGTAAACGCCATGGCTGGCTTCATAAACCGGGACAAGCCCACGCAAAATGGAGATTGCCGCCTCCACGCTCGGCTCGGCCACCCGTACCGGCTGGAAACGCCGCGCCAATGCGGGGTCTTTTTCAATATATTTTTTGTACTCGGACCAGGTCGTGGCCGCGATCGTGCGCAACTGTCCGCGCGCCAGGGCAGGCTTGAGCAAATTGGCAGCATCGCCTCCGCCCACCTGAGCCCCTGCGCCCACCAAGGTATGTGCCTCATCGATAAACAGGATAACGGCCTGCGGTGAGGCGTTGACCTCGTCGATAACGCCTTTGAGCCGCCGTTCGAACTCACCCTTGATGCTGGCGCCTGCCTGCAGCAAGCCCATGTCCAACGTGAGTATTCGTACGCCCTTGAGTGGCGCCGGCACCTGTGAGGCAATCACTTGCAGGGCCAGCCCTTCGACGATGGCTGTTTTACCCACCCCGGCGTCTCCGACAAGGATGGGGTTGTTCTTGCGCCGACGCACGAGGATGTCGATCAATTGGCGGATTTCTGCGTCTCGACATAGAACCGGGTCGATGCGTCCTTCACGGGCCTGACGCGTCAAATCGTGGGTAAAGCGCTCCAACAGCGATTCACCCTGTGGCGAAGGAATGGCTTCAGATCGTTGGTTCAACACAAGATCACGAACACGTTGCGCGTCCAAACGACTCAATAATTGCTGATAACCACTGCCCGCGTGCTGCAACGGATGACGCAGGAGTGCCAGTAATAACGCCCCCTGATCCACCTCGACTTGCCCCAATTCAAGGTGGGCAACCATCAACGCTTGTTGCAACCACTGCACGAGTGTCGGCGCAAACACCGGGCTACGCGATGCGCCTTGCTCTCCCTTGAGTAGCAACATTGCCTGCAACTCGTCGGGCGCAATCTCCGCGTCCGCCAGCGCCCTCACCAGAGGACCATCGTGCTGCTGCAGCAGCGTCAGCAGAAGGTCCTCGACGAGCACCTCCTTGCCGCCGCGCGTCACGCATCGCTCGGCGGAGCGCTCCAGGTCCAGACGCGTCGCAGCCGTCAATGTCCGAATCAATTGTTGCAGGTCTACATTCATCATAATCATCAGTCCCTAATGAGAGTTGCTGGCCAGCGTGACCACGCCGTCAGCACGCTCGTACCCCAACCAACTGGTCCAACCGAGACGGCAGACGTTGCGTTCACCCAAATGCAGCGGCCTCACTTCCCCGTCAGCCAACACCAGACGCAGGTCATAGTCCAAAGGGGCTCGTACCGTCAGGCGAACCAATGAACACAACGGGCTGTAGTCGTTGCCGGTGGGCAGGAACTCGTGAAAGCGCTGCCAGTTCAAGCCCTTGATATGCACTCTGAACTTGCCACTGCGGTCTGCGACCTGAAGCCCCAGCATCAGATCCTCGCCGAGCAGGTTGTTGGCTGCGCCGAGTCGGTTGCGTTGTTGAAGGGCGATGGTCACGGAGCGACCGACCCATTGCTCGATGAACACATCGCGGTGCTTGAAGTAGTGACGCAATACCGCCTCAATCAGGGCGGCCGAATGCGCCCGCAGGCTCAACAACCCCAGACAGGGCAACAGCCGCTTGCAATCCAATTGCGCAGCGTCACGAATCTGGCGGCTGCCCAACCCAACCAGGGCGAACATCTGCTCGGAAAAGGCATCGCTGGCCCCCGTGCGAAAACTCGCTCGATAGCGATATTTGCGCCAGATCGGCAGCATCAGCCTGTGCAGGCGGTGGTGAAATACATCAAGGAAGTCACGGCTGATATTCCCACCCGCCTGCTCTTGATAAAAAGCAGGCAATGGCGAGCCGGCACCAAACAGACCGAGCACATTGAGGCGAAGACGCGCCCGTAATTGGTCGCGCTCGACGAAAAATTCCACCCGATCAATATCGTGCCCAGGGAACCCCAAGCTGGGGTTGGCCTGGAACTCGACCTTCTCGTAGAGCTCGTCATCTTCCAGCGATGGGTAGCTGTCGCGTAAACGCTCGATCACCTGCAGCACCGCCTGGAAGAGCGAGTACTCACGAATCGTTTGCGATAGTGCAGTCAAAGCAGGGCCTGCTGACCCATCCGGGGTGGCCATAGATACACGTCTCCTTGTGTGCTGGTAACCCGCAGTTCGTGGTACGAATTAAGGCTGGCGTAAAGGGCAAAAAACTCATTGAGTGCCGAGGCGAAGACAAAGATGTCGCCCCGGCCGACGAACCCATTGGGGTCAATGTTCAAGTCGACTCGCACGCCACGTATTGGCAACCCACGATGCATTCGGTCGACGGCCTCATGGCTGACAGATCTCAGTGCATCCAGTCTTCGCTGACTGATGTTGTGCGCCTGTCGATCGTGATAGCGCGGCAAGTCGTAGGTTTGGAGGATGACCTTCAAGGCCCGTGTGTCAGTCAATGACAGGTAATTGAGCGACATGTTGCTGATCAACTTCCAAAGGAAGTCCTGGTCCAGCGGCGGGGCAAAGCTCGCCGTCGGCGCGCAGATATTGCGAAACGTAAGAAACTCCGGAGTCTGTTCACACGGCTGGTTGATCTCACCAACCTGCAGCAACCGTGGCAAGTCGTGGTTGGTGCACGTCAGCTCGACTGACAGTGTCTCCTGTTGATCTCTGTGGCCAATGCCGAAACTCAACCAGGTATCAAGCTCGGCGCTCTGTACCGAGGAGCGTTGACGAATGCTGTAGCTAGGGGCTTGCATCGAAACGCCACTGTCGCTGTCATGTTCGAAGGATTCGAATGGCACGTACGTCTGGTAGCCCAGCCCACCCGGACGCCATCCAGTAACACGGTCAACGGAAAATACAGCAGCGTTGCCCCGTGCAATTCCACCCGGGAGCAGCAGGTAATCATCCTGCTTGCCATCCAGGCGAATCGGCACCGCATCCTGCTTGAACAGGTTAGCGATCGGCGTGCAATACAGCTTTACGTTATCCAGAGTGGGGCGATGCGGCTCATGCTCCCGGGTGCGCAATTTAAAACGCAGCTCTACACCCATGGCCTGCTTGAGAAATTCGTTGGGTAACGTCTGCAATGCATCGAAACCCAGTACATCGACAAACAGATATTTGTCCGCAAATGCAAAATATTCTTGCAGGTGGCGGTAGCCGCTGAAGGTGTTCGCCGGATAGGGAATCAGTGCATGATCTTCGTCAAACCCTACTGGCTTTACTTGGCTAGCGGAAAGTCGCAGCGATAAAACCTGCCCATCGCGACCCTTGATCGCAAGCCCATTATGGTCAAAGAGCAGCACCTCAATGCCTTCGAGATGACGTAACAGACTCAGGTACAACCCTTGACTCACTTGTCGATCACCCGTCAGGTGCAAGCGCAATTGAGTGAATGCCCACTGACTGAAATTACCCTCGACGCTCATCTCCAGGCGCAGGTTGAGCAACGCCCATGTTCCCTGAGACAGGTATTCCAGGCTGCTCAGTTGCAACGGCATGACCTGAGTGGCGTAACACGTTCGGAAGCGGCAGCGTTCACCATTGACCACCACGCTTTCGACCGGCGTATCCCGATCAACACTCACCGTGGTGCACGCGTGCTTCAAGGGGTCAAACTGCAAGATGCTGAAGGCCGGCAATGGCCGCATGTAGTTGGGCCACAGCAAGTGCATCAACGAATGGGTCAACTCAGGAAGCTCATCAGCAAGCTTCTGGCGCAAGCGCCCGGTGAGGAACGCAAAGCCCTCCAATAGACGCTCTACGTCCGGGTCCTGGCCTGAATCGGCAAGAAAGGGTGCCAAGGCGGGATTGCGTTCAGAAAAACGCCGCCCAAGCTGGCGCAACGCACTGAGTTCACTTTGGTAAAAGTGGTTAAAGGACATCAGGTAATACCTCGACCCGTCCACCACCCAGCAGGTGTGCGTTAAACACCACCGGTTGCATGACACCGTCGATGACGACGGTTGCCTCAATCACAAACGCCAGTACCAAAGGGTTGTAAGCACCCGCTCCCCGCCTGACACGTATATTTCCCAAGCGTGGCTCGTACGCCTGGATAAAGCGTTCAATCGACAAGCGCGATTGGCTGAGTGATTCATGCAGGCTCAAGCGCATGTCATTGAGGTCGGGCAGCCCGTAATCGGGCAGCGCCTGGACACTGCCTGCGCGCGTGCTGAGCATTCTCTCCAGATGCGCGGCAATAGACGCCACGCTGTCAGTCCTGGCGGGAGCCAGACCTTCGAGACGCTCAAAAAGGCTGCGATAATCGGGTATCCCCTGACCCTTTCTCATTCTTTGTCGAGTTTGCCGACGAGGGACAGCGTGAAGTCCGCCCCCATGTACTTGAAGTGCGGTCGCACGCTGAGGTTGACGCGGTACCAGCCAGGTTCGCCCTCGACATCACTGACTACGATACGAGCAGCTCGCAATGGACGCCGCCCACGAACCTCGGCGCTGGGGTTCTCCTGATCTGCGACGTATTGGCGAATCCATTTGTTGAGCTCCAGTTCCAGGTCGGTACGTTCCTTCCATGAACCCAGTTGCTCACGCTGCAACACCTTGAGGTAATGGGCCAGGCGATTGACCACCATCATGTAAGGCAGTTGGGTACCCAGGCGGTAGTTCAACTCAGCTTCCTTGCCTTCGATACTGCCCCCGAAATTTTTAGGCTTCTGTACCGAGCTGGCAGAAAAGAATGCCGCGTTATCACTGCCTTTGCGCATGGTCAGAGCAATGAAGCCTTCTTGCGCAAGTTCGTACTCGCGGTGGTCGGAGACAAGGACCTCGGTCGGGATCTTGGTTTCGATTTCCCCCATGCTCTGGAAGTGATGCAGGGGCAGATCTTCCACCGCGCCACCGCTTTGCGGACCGATGATGTTCGGGCACCAGCGAAACCGGGCAAAACTATCAGTCAGTCGAGTGGCGAACGCAAAGGCAGTATTGCCCCACAAATAGTGCTCGTGGCTGTTGACCACGTTTTCCTGATAGGCAAATGTCTTGACCGGGCATTCAAGGGGATCGTATGGGGTTCGCAACAAGAACCGCGGCACGGTCAAGCCGATGTAACGAGCATCCTCGCTCTGGCGAAAGCTTTGCCACTTGGCGAATTGAGGGCCTTCGAAATGATCCTTGAGATCCTTCATGTCAGGCAGACCGGTAAAGCTTTCCAGACCGAAAAAGTTCGGGCCCGCGGCAGCAATGAACGGCGCATGGGCCATGCAGGCAACACTGGAAGCGTACTGCATCAGCTTCACATCCGGTGCGCTTGGCGAAAGAGAGTAGTTAGCGATAATGGCGCCCACGGGCTGCCCACCAAACTGACCATACTCGGCACTGTAGATATGTTTGTAGAGCCCGGACTGAGTGATTTCCGGCGAATCTTCGAAGTCATCCAGCAGGTCCTGCCGTGAGACATTCAGTAGTTCGATCTTGATGTTCTCGCGAAAATTGGTCCGGTCGACGAGCAATTGCAGACCTCTCCAGGAGGCCTCCAGCGCCTGGAAATCCGGATGGTGGAGAATCTCGTCCATTTGCTGGCTGAGCTTCACGTCAATCTCTGCAATCATTCGATCAACCAGGCGCTTCTTGACCGGCTCGCCGCTGTTGTGCGGCTTGAGCAGCTCTTCGATAAACGCCGAGACACCCCGCTTGGCAATGCCGTAAGCCTCGTCATCCGCACTCAGTAGTGTCTGGGCAATGATGGTGTCTAGGATGCTGTGTTCTTCGGTGACTCGTGTGGTTAGCGGATGCTGTTGGATCGTCATGGCGTCAGTGTCCTTTTACTGAAAATGTCAGGCGGTGGGATCGCTCAATCCCAACTCAGCCAATACCCGGGCTCGGGAACCGTCATCCGCCAGAGCCCGCTCTATGGCCTTGCGAAAACTCGGTGTGTTGCCCAAGGGCCCTTTGAGCGCCATAAGCGCTTCACGCAGTGCCATCAGTTTTTGCAACTCCGGAATCTGCTCGACCAAATTCGCGGGGCTGAAATCCTTCATCGAATTAACCCGAACCTGGATAGCCAATGCGTCAACATCCGCAGAATCCTGGAGCCGATTGGGCACACTCAGCGTCAGCGCCAACGCCTGTTTGGCCAGCACGTCGTCAAAAGTGCTCTTGTCGATGCCAATAGGCTTGCGGTCTTCGAGCTTGCGTTGATCCTCGCGCTGGGTGAAATCGCCCAACACCAGCAGTTTCAGCGGCAGTTCGACCTCTTCCTGGGCACCGCCAACGGCTGGTTTGAAGGTGATATTGATGCGTTCCTTGGGTGCTACCGAACCTTCTTTGGCCACGGTAAATCTCCTTTTCCGAGTGGATCGAAAGCCTATTCAAGTACCGCTTCAACATCGAAGTGGCACAGCCTTCGGTGGGTATCTTCCTTACGCTCACGTACGGTTTGGCTTTGCGGCAAAAGCTCGCAACAGCGGTACAAAAGCTGTGCTACGTGGAGGGCCAGCTCCGGCTCCCAGCGATCCAGCCCCGCACGCTGCAGTTCATGATCCAGGCCTTCGAGCTGCACCTTCGCCAGCTCTTGCTTGCCCGCCAATACACACAACCGAGCCAGGGCCAGCCGCCAATGAAAACGAGCTCGTTCGCTGCGAGCGGCGTGCATGCCCTGCTTGAGTTCGCACACCGCCGCCTTGAGGCCGTCCTTGCGTAACGTAGGCATAACGTCATGCAGGGCTGCTTCCCAGGGTTCGGCTTTGGCATCAACGACCACGCCGGACGGCGCAGAGGGTTGTAAGTGGCGAGCGACGTGCAAAGTGATCCAGTCGTGGGTGGCGCTATCAGCAAACGGCACGCCGTCGTGGAACCTGAACTCAGGCAGATGTGGCAAACGCTGCAGTAACAGCGCAAAGCTCACTTCCAGTTCGGTCATTGCCAGGGTGGCCTGCAGGGCTTCAAGGCACTCCCAGACCCTGCGCAAACCGTCAAACCAGAACAATGCGCCTGCCAGGCTGGTCTCAAGTTCAAATAACAGTTCACCGTATTGCCCCTGGGCAAAACGCTCCTCGTAGCGTTTGAGCTTGTCGGGCGCCGGGCCACGAAGAACCGTGAGCCGCTCGCTGTCAGCGTCCGGGTAGCCGTTGAGTGCCAGCCAGGTCAGTGTCCGGCTAAGGCGCAAGGCGCGCAGGTCGGTGGCATTCTGGCGCAGCCACCAGGTACACAAGGGGCGGGCTTGTTCCTGCAATGTGCGCAGTAACTTATGCGCCTCTTTTTCGTTTTCTACCGAAGGCTCGGGGCTCAGCAACCGGGTCGCCGCATGCTTGACCTGAGCCATCACGCCGGTTGAACCCACAACATGGGCCTCACCTTGCTCAGCATGCGCCAACCGCTGCGCCAATTGCCGGCGCATGGGCAACAGCAGCGGAGCCTCATCACTCATGCGCGCAGACCAGAGATCATCAAGGCGTGTCAGGTGCTCAAGCATGCAGCGGAACAATGGCTGCTGATCCTTGAGCGGCAAGCTTTGCGCAAGCAACTGCTCAAGACGCTGTACCAACCAGCCAAATGCTGCGCCACGGGTACGCAGCTTTTCGGGATAGGCAACCGCCCAATGGTGCTCACAGAGATGACGCAACAACCCCAGACCCGCCAACAGGCCAGGGAAAGATTCACGCTGATATAACGCCCAGGTCAACCAGGCAGCCACACGTAAATCCTTGGTGTGCTGGCGCAGCAGACACTCACTGACTTGCGTGACTTTGTGCCAGTCCGGCTGAGCAGTGAGATGAATCGATTGCAGCTTGCCAAACTCAGACTCAAGGGCTTCATATTCACTCGAAAAACGCATATCGCTGCCCGCAAAGTTAATGTGCGAGCAAGGCAATAAAGCAAGTTCAAGGTAATAAGCACACAAAGCGCCTGAATAAACCATTTTGAGCCATGCACCTTATAAAAAATAAAATCCGCCGAACCAAGCACACTTATGCGCATAACTAAACGCTGTCTTAACCGCACTCATCCTTCCACGATGCTTGCAAACCTTAGCCATGCATAAAACATTCAGCAAGCATCAACCCTGCACTTAAGGAATTTCCTACACCCTCCGCAAACAAAGACCTGCGCATCATTTTGCGCAGCCCAAGCCTGACCAAAAACTTAATTAACCCGCACAACCAACAACCGCACAGAAGAATGACATGAGCAACTTAATGCACACTTCTGCGCAAACTATTTCGCTTAAAACCCAACAGAACCACTGGCCACTTAACGGAAACTATCCCTTTATCACGCCACCCTGCCGCTTTTATTAGGCCGCCTATTTTCAGGCACGCTTTTTGTTATAGGCATTTGCCCGCCCGGCACGAACGCCGCAGGGAACTACCTCAACTACCAGACAAGGAAACCCGTCATGCCAACACCCGCGTATCTTTCAATCACCGGTGTCAAACAAGGTCTGATCACGGCAGGCACTTTTACTCAGGACTCGGTAGGCAACATTTACCAGGAAGGCCATGAAGACCAGATACTGGTCCAGGCATTTGCTCATCAGGTGATTATTCCCCGTGATCCGCAGTCTGGTCAGCCAACGGGCCAGCGGGTTCATAAACCGTTGATGATCAGCAAGGTCTTCGATAAATCATCACCTCTGCTGTTCAGCGCGTTGACCAGCGGCGAAGAAGTCAAATGCCGGCTGGAGTGGTTCCGTACCTCTTCGGCTGGAACCCAGGAGCACTACTTCACCATCGAGCTCGAAGGGGCAACCATCGTGGATATTCAGTCGCGCATGCCCAACTGCCAGGCGCCTGAAAACGCGCACTTCACGCATTTGGAAGACGTGCACTTCACCTATCGCAAGATCATCTGGACTCACGAGGTGGCAGGTACTTCCGGCTCTGATGACTGGCGTAGCCCGGTCGCCGGCTAACCCGGGGGGATGCAGGAATCGGCGCCATGGAGGGCGCCGGTTCTGCCAGGCAAGCTGTTACACCATCGACAGCGGATGCTTGCGCTTGGGTGCGCCAAACACACGGTCGATGGCATCCAGATCGTGCTCGTCCAGCACCAGTTTCGCGGCGCTGGCGTTGAGCCGCACATGCTCGGGACTCACTGCCTTGGGGATCGCAATCACGCCCTCTTGGCGCAGTACCCAGGCTAGGGCGATTTGTGCGGGTGTGGCCTCATGTCGATGGGCAATCTGCTTGAGCGTCGGGCTGGACAGTAGCTCGCCGCCCTGGGCGATTGGGCAGTACGCCATCAACGGCAAATGGTGCTGTTGCCACCATGGCAGGAGGTCGAACTCGATACCACGCTCTTCGATGTTGTAGAGCACCTGGTTGGTGGCACAGGCTGGAGAGGCGAGTTCCTGCAGGTCGGCGACGTCAAAGTTGGAAACACCCCAACGGCCGATCTTGCCCGCCTCGCGCAGACGCTCGAAGGCTTCGACGGTTTCTTCAAGCGGGTACTGGCCGCGCCAATGCAACAGGTACAAGTCAATGTAGTCGGTGCCAAGGCGCTGAAGGCTGGCGTCACAGGCACGGGGAACGCCCTTGTGGCTGGCATTGTGAGGGTAGATTTTACTGACCAGGAACACCTGATCGCGCTTGCCGCGAATGGCCTCGCCGACCACTTCCTCGGCGCCGCCTTCACCATACATTTCGGCGGTGTCGATCAAGGTCATGCCCTCATCGATACCCAGTTGTAACGCGGCGACTTCGGCGCTGCGCAGGTCCGGGTTTTCGCCCATTCGCCAGGTTCCCTGGCCGATGACAGGGACGGGAACACCGGCCAGATCAATGGTACGCATAACAACCTCCTGATGAGTTCGCGGATTAACAGTGTGGCACTGACCGGACAAAAGGGTTCAATCGAAGTATGGTTAGCCTTTTCCAAGTCGCCAGGACGGACCTGCAATGCTGTTTGTCGTCATGCTCGGGGGCAAGCACCCACGGGCTAAAATCGAAGTTCACGATGTGGTATTCGCAGTGGCGGACACACTGCAACACACCTACGCACAATTACGCGACGGCTGGTTCGGCAGCCCGAAGGGTGTGCACATCGATGCGTGGATGGCCGTCGATGGCGTCGACGGCTGGAAAGTCGAACTCAGCCAGATGGCGCCACCTGCCGGTGCGCATCACCTGTACTTCATCAACCTCGGCGGCTATGAAACCCACGCTTTTGGCGAGGCCCATCATTACCTGCTGGTGGTCGCCCGTGACAAGCAGGAAGCCAAGCGCAAGGGGCAGCGGCAGATGTTGCAGCACTGGTCCCAGGCCCACACCGATGGCGTGATGGATATTGACGACTGCCTGCCCATTGATCTGGTGGACGGTCGTTATGTTCACCTGGTGCAAGGCTCGCACCAGCCGATCATCCAGCAGAACGCCTACATCATCCTGCCGTGAGCCCTCACGCGTTGGGCATCAGGGCTTTACCAAACAGGCGATTCCCATGGGTTTCCCCCTGAAAGGTATACGTCGGTGAACCCAGCACCTCATAACCGCGCCGAGGGTAAAAACCCAACGCGCGTTCATTGTCCACCCACACGGTCGCCCACAATAACGAGGCGCCGCCAAGCTTGGCGCGGTGCTCTGCCGCTTGCAGCAACTGATAGCCAATACCCAGGCCGGTAAATCGCTCCTGGATATACAGGCGTTGCAGTTCGGCAACGTCAGACGCCTTGATCATCGAATGGCTGGCGGTGAGTTTGACCTGAGCAAAGCCAACGAGATGGCCGTTCGACTCAGCCACCACCAGCGAGATGTCTGGCTGCGCCATCAGTTGGGCGATGGTCTGCGGCGCAAAGGCCTGCAGCGCTTCATTGGCAATCGAGCTGCGAATTCCCTGTGTCGCGTAGGTATCCAGAAAAACCTGCATACCCAGCACGCCAATGCATAAGGCGTCCTCGGGAATGGCATTGCGAAGCGTGATTTCCGGGGTGTTGGCAGCAGCCATTGAGCCTCCGTGCTGTGGGGTCCTGAAGATCGACGTTTTACCATGAACACAGGTGACTGCAATTGCCACTGCCAAATTGCCACAGTAGCGTTTATCCCTCGCCCAACCCGCAGGAACCCTGCATGAGCTTTTTTTCCAACCCCGATGCCGTCGCTCGCTACCCCGAGGGGCCTGTGCGCCTGGTGCGGGGTTTCGATGGCTTGCAACACATGACCACCGTGCTGCTGCGCGAACAGGTTCCCGCCACAGGCAATGTGCTAGTGCTGGGCGCTGGGGGCGGCTTGGAGTTGAAACGGTTTGCCGACGCAGAACCGAGCTTGCGTTTTGTAGGCGTTGAAGCGCTATGCGGCGTTTGCAGTGGACTCGGGGGTGCCGGCGGCGGATGCCGAACGGCGATTACGGCGATCAGTGCCCGACTGCCGGTGCTGTCACCCGAGCAGGATGCAGCCCTGATGCAGGACGCCGGGTTCGAAGACGTGGAACTGTTCTACGCAGGCTTCAGTTTCAACGGATGGGTGGGCTACAAGCCACGCTAGCCGCGTTACCAACTGCCCGACGCCCCACCGCCGCCACTGGAACCGCCGCCACCGGACGAACTGCTGTCGGAACTTGAGCTACTGGAACTTGAGCTGCTGTCGCTCGAACCGCTGCCGCCGCCTGAGCTTGAACTTGCAATGCTCTGCACAAAGAGAATAAACGCTGCGAAAGAGGCCACCGGTATCGCGACTATCCAGCCCTGGTAACCGCGCCCCAATAGCCAACCGGCCATCACATAAATCGCCACGACCACCAAGGCACGTACGAGAAAGAAGCGCGGGCTGTTTTTCCAGGACGCCTTGATGACGAAAAACAGCCCCGCGTACAGGCCCAGAATCAAAGCGCCGCCTAATGGCCATACCAGCCAATGGATCAAGCTGACGTCCATAAACCGATCCGCCACCAATACCCCGACGATGTAAGCCAGCAGCCCGATTACGCTGTAAAACACCGCGCGCGCCATCCACAGCGCACCGAAGGTCGCACCACCAATCAACAGGGTCAGCGGCAAGATCAACAGATAGATCGGCCAGTCCCGGCCGCCACCATAAATCGCCAGTAGCACCGTCACCACCAGCGTGGCAATCAACGCCAGGCGCCAGTGCAGTTTGCCGGCAGCGATCAGCACACCGCCAACGGCACCGGCGATGAACGCCAGCAACACCGCGATCGCTTGAGGATTAAACCCCGGCTCGGCCACGTTGGGCAGGTCGCCTCCGTCTACCAGAACCGTCAGATCGTTGACCGCCTGTTGAATCCCGCCCACGTAGTCGCCCTGGCGAAACGCCGGGGTAATGTGTTCTTCGATAATGCGGTGCGCCAGCAGGTCAGTGACGGTGCCTTCCAGGCCGTAGCCCACTTCGATGCGCACCTTGTGGTCACTCTTGGCGACCACCAGCAGGATGCCGTCATTGACGTCCTTGCGCCCCAGTTTCCAGGCGCGGAACAGTTGGTTGGCGAAGTCTTCGATGCTCGCGCCGCCGGTGGTGGGCACCAGCAGCACGGCAACTTGCGCACCTTTGCGTTGCTCCAGTGCAGCGAGCTGAGATTTCAGGCGATCGGTGGTGCCGGTGTCCAGCGTGTTGGTAAGGTCGATCACCCGCTGGTCGAGGGTCACCTTGATTGGCGAGGTGTCGGCCAGGGCCGTGTTGAACAGGCCAACAAATAGTAAGGCCAGCAGACTCAAAACAGATTGCCGCAAAAACAGCCTCATACTTTGTTACCTAAAATTTCTTCCTGAAGGCACTGACTTTACCTTATCGGCGCTATAACGCGTGACCCCGCGCCTGTGACTATTTAAACTGCTCATTACGCCAACATAGCAAAATGCCACCTATGAGAACGCCATGAACCTGAAACATCGCAACAACGTCAGTGTGATGGGCAGCGGGTCGGCGACCCTGGTGTTCTCCCATGGTTTCGGCTGCAATCAGGCGATGTGGAATTACCTCGCGCCGCCATTCATCGACCGCTTTCGCGTGGTGCTTTATGACCTCGTCGGCGCCGGGTTGTCGGATGTCAGTGCGTTCGACAAGGCCAAATACAGTGCGCTGGATGGCTACGCCCACGACTTGAACGAGATTATCGACGCCTTCGCCAGCGGCCCGGTGATTCTGGTCAGCCATTCGGTCAGTGCCATGATTGGCACCCTCGCCGACCGCCTCGCGCCCGGCCGTATCGCCGCCCATGTGATGATCGGCCCTTCGCCACGCTACATTGATGACGTGGATTATGTCGGTGGTTTCAAGCGCAGTGATATCGACGACCTGCTCGACACCCTCGACAGCAACTACCTTGGCTGGTCCAGCACCATGGCCCCGGTGATCATGGGCGCCCCCGGGCAACCAGGGTTGAGCGCCGAACTCAGCGACAGTTTCTGCCGCACCGAACCCGATATCGCCAAGCAATTTGCGCGAGTGACCTTCATGTCCGATAACCGTCAGGACGTGGCCGGCCTGACCACGCCCGTATTGATCCTGCAATCGAGCGACGATCTGATCGCCCCGGTAGTCGTGGGTGAGTACCTGCACGGCGTGCTCCCCAACAGCACTTTTTGCCTGGTAGACAACGTCGGCCATTGCCCGCACATGAGCGCGCCGCAGGCCTGCGCGGCGGCAATGGAAAATTTCCTGGGGCCGTGGGTGGCCCATGCCGGCTGATCTGTTCGACAGCGCCGCCTGTGCCCTCGCCGTCACCGCTGAGGACGGCACGATCCTGCGGGCCAACGCACGACTCGGGGAATGGCTGGGGTTGAGCAACGCCGAATTGCATGGGCGGCGCTTCCAGGACCTGCTGACCATGGGCGGGCGAATTTTTCACCAGACCCACCTGGCGCCGATGTTGCGCATGCATGGCAGTGTCAGCGAGGTAAAGCTCGACATGCTGCACCGCGATGGGCACAAGGTGACCGTCCTGCTCAACGCCAGCAAGCGCGAACAGGCTGACGCTGTGGTGCATGACCTGGCGTTGTTCGGCACCACCGACCGCGACAAGTACGAACGCGAGCTGCTCAATGCGCGCAAGCTCGCCGAAGCCTTGCTGCAACAAAGAACCACTGCCGAAATGGCGCTGCAGCAGGCCCAGGCCGAGCTGAGCGAAGCCTATGCAGTCGCCCAGCGCCGTGCCTTGTTTGCCGAGCAGATGATGGCGATTGTCAGCCACGACTTGAAGAACCCCCTCACGGCCATCCGTATGGCGTCCGACTTTCTCAGTCGTAGCGAGCGCACGTCCAAGGAACGCCAGTTGCTGGGCCATATCGCCCAGTCGTCCGAGCGCGCCCAGCGGATGATCGCCGACTTGCTTGACTTCACCCAGGCCAGGGTCGGACACGGCATCAGCATCAAGACCACCTCTGTGGACCTGCACGCGGTGATTCAACACGCCGTCGATGAACTGCGCATGGCTTTCCCCAATGCCACGTTGAAGCACCACACCGAAGGCACGGGAGTTGCGTGCCTGGATGCCGACCGTGTGCAGCAGGTCATCGGCAACCTGGTCGCCAACAGCGTGGCGTATGGCGACTTACTCATGCCGATCACCATCACCTCGCGCCTGGCCGACAATGGCTGCGAAGTGGCGGTACACAACTACGGTGCGGTGATTCCTGAAACCCTGCTGGCCGGGCTGTTCGAGCCCATGACCCGTGGCACCGACCAGGGCAGCGAGGTGCGCAGCGTGGGCTTGGGCCTGTATATCGTGCGCGAACTGGCCAAGGCGCACGGTGGCGATGTGGCAGTGAGTTCCTGCGAGAACACCGGTACAACCTTTACCGTGACGTTCTAGAGCACGTAGGCCGCGCCCTGCATGATCGGCTCCACGCTGCCGGTCAGGATCACGCCGCCCTGCCCGTCCCACTGCACGGTGACCGCCCCGCCGTCGCACTGCACGTGCACCGTATCATCGAGCAACCCGCGCCGGATCCCATTGACCACCGCCCCGCAGCAGCACGAACCGGAGCCCAGCGGCACGCCACCGCCACGCTCCCAGATGCGCAGGCGGATATGCCGACGGTCCAGCACCTGCACGAAATGCACATTGGTCTTGGCCGGGAACAACGGATGAGTTTCCAGCGCCGCGCCCTGGGCCGCCACATCAAAGGCGCTGAGGTCATCCACGAAATACGTGCAGTGCGGGTTGCCCATGCTGCACGCCGCAGGCGCGCCGTCGATGGGCAAGGTGCGGGTGTCCATTGCCTCGGCCAGCGGCACTGCCGACCAGTCCAGTGAAGGGGCGCCCATATTCACTGACACCTGCTGCCCCGCCGCCCGCACACAGGTCAACAAGCCCCGGTCGGTGCGCAATACCACCGACTGACGGCCGGTTTCATGCATCAAGCGGTCGGCCACGCCCCGGGTGGCGCTGCCGCAGGTTTGCAGCAGTGTGCCATTGGGGTTCCAGAACTTGATACGCGCGGCGGCGTCGGTGCAGTCGAGTACCACAGCCAGTTGGTTGAAACCGATGCCGGTATGGCGGTCACCCAGGCGACGGGCGACCTGCGCGGTAATCGGGTCGTCCTGACCGCGGCGGTCGATGATGATGAAATCGTCGCCATGGGCATGCATCTTCACGAAGGGCAAGGTCATGGGCTGTCCTGGATTCGAGCAGGGTTGGCAGGCAAGCATACGGGAGTTTCATCAACCCCGATTCGGCTGCATGCTAGCGTGGGCGCGATCCCGTCCGGCAGAGCCCGCCATGAAAACCACCACCGTCGCCTTAACCGCACTGCTGGCCGTGCTTTCCCACGCGGCCATGGCGGCTGCGCAAACACCGAACCTGTGCCAGCCAGCCGCTTCGAACTCGACGGCCAAAGCGCTGCTGGCCGCCGCCCAACGGCACCTGGCCGACCCGCCCGCGCCGTTGCCCCATTTACACACCGAGGGCACGCTGCCAAACCAGGGCATCCGCGCGCAAAGCATCGCCGCCGAGAAAGACTGGCCGGTGATGCGCCAGGCGGCGCTGGCCTGGCGGTTGAGCGGCGACCCGCGTTACCTCAAGCAAGTCGACGACTACCTCGCCGCATGGGCCGACGTGTATCAGCCGGACTTCAACCCCATCGACGAAACCAACCTCGATATGCTGATCAATGCCTACGCGCTGACTGCCGATCACTTGCGCCTGGAAACCCGCGCGGCCAGCCGTCGCTTGATCAGCACGCTGGGCAACGGCTATATCGCGCATATCCAGCAATTCCATGGGCAGAAAAGAGGTACCCAGACCAATAACTGGCAGAGCCATCGCGTCAAGTTGGTCACCGTGGCCGCCGCCGCCCTCGGCGACCAGGCCATGCTCGAGCAAGCCCATCAATTATTTAAACAGCAGGTTGCCGACAACATCCTGCCCGACGGTTCGGTCACCGACTTCCAGGACCGTGACGCCCTGCATTACGTGGTCTACGACCTTGAGCCCCTGGTGCAAGCCGCGCTGGCGGCCAAGCCCTACGGTGGCGACTGGCTGAACCTCAAGGCCAATGGTGCATCCCTGGGCGCCGCGCTGGACTGGCTGGTGCCCTATGCCAATGGTCAACGTAGCCATCAGGAGTTCGTGCACACCCACGTGCAGTTCGACAAAGACCGCGCCGCCGTGGGCGAAGCCGGTTACAGCGGCACCTGGGAACCCAAAAGCAGCGCGACGCTGTTCTGGCTGGCCGCGCAACTGGACAAGCGCTACCTGCCCACGGCGACGCAATTGGCAGCGCACCCGGCAGACTGGATCAGCGCCTGCTATTTGCAGTAAGCGCGGCTAGACTGGCCGGGTTCTCTCTTCAAAGGATTGACCATGCTTATTGTATTCAGCGGCCTGCCTGGCACCGGTAAAACCACGATTGCCCGTGAACTGGCGCGGCGCACCCGCGCGGTGTACCTGCGCATCGATGTGATCGAGCAGGCGCTGCGGGAGTCGGCGGTACTGGCCGGCGATGTCGGCGCCAGCGGCTACAGCGTGGCAAATGCGCTGGCGTTGAGCAATTTGCGCTTGGGGCAGACGGTGATTGCGGACGGCGTGAACCCGGTCAAGGAAAGCCGGGATGCGTGGAAAGCCGTGGCGGCGGCAGCCGATGTTGAGTGGGTGAATATCCAGGTGGTGTGTTCTGATCAACACGAACACCAACGCCGGGTGGAAAGCCGCGCTGGGGATATTCCCGGGCTGGTACCTCCCACTTGGCAATCCGTCTCAGCGCATGAGTACGAGGCCTGGGAAGAACAGCCGTTGACGCTCGACACCGCGCTGATGACAGCGGATCAGGCTGTCACCCGGATCTTGGCGCATATTGCTTAGAGCAATGCCCCCATCGCCTTCATCAACACCGGGTCACGCCCATAAATATCCGGTGCGTACAGCAGCCCGCCCTGGCGGTCGACCTCCACTGTCCAGTAACCCAACAGCACCGGCACGGGCGTGGCCAGCCGGAATTCATGGGTCACGCCGGTAGCCAGCAACTCATCGGTGCGCGTGCGTTCGGCCGGGGTTACCAGTAAGTCGCGCAGCAGCATGGGCTGCTCAACCCGCACACACCCCGAACTGAACGCGCGCGGGCCTTTGGTGAACAATGGCTGGCTCGGCGTGTCATGCAGGTAGACCGAGTACGGGTTGGGAAAGCGCATCACGATCTTGCCCAGCGGGTTGCGCGGGCCAGCTTCCTGGCGCAGGAGAATATTACCGGGGCGCGACCAATCCACCTGGTCGGCCGTGAGTGGGTGACCTTGGGCATCGAGCACTTGCAGGTTTTGTTGGCGCAGGTATTCGGGGTTGAGGCGGATGGCCGGGAGCTTGTCCTCACGCATGATGGTAGGCGGGATGGTCCAGGTGGGGTTGAGCGTCAGCCGGGTAATCCGTGACTTGAGCAACGGCGTCTGACGCTCGGCCCGCCCGACTTGCAAGCGGGTTTGCCACACCGGCATACCGCTCTGATAAACACTCAGTTGTGCGGCCGCGACGTTGACCACCACCCCTTCGGGCTCCAGGTCCTGGGCCAGCCAACGGAAACGCTCGAGGTTGATGCGCAACTGGTCGCGGCGCATCGCCGGGCTGATGTTGAGCTCGGCCACGGTGCCTGCACCGATCACACCGTCTGCCTGCAACGAGTGGCTGAGCTGGAAGGCCTTGACCGCCTTGACCAGCTCGTCACGGTATTGCGTGCCGTTGCCGGCTGGCACTTTGGCCAGGTACCCGCCGTTGTAAAGGCGCCGCGCCAGTTCGGGCACACGCGGGTCTTCCATGCCGGGACGCAGCAACGGGCCGCCGGCGACCGGACCCCAATGGGGCAAAGGTTGCAGGCGCACGGTGGCGTACGTACTGCGCAAACTGCGGTAGAGATCGGCGCTGGGGCGCGCCTGGTCAAACGCCTGGGCCAGGTCGTGCAGGCCAGTCGCGGCGAAGGCCAGCACTTCGGTATTGGGGTCATGGAGCGGTGGTTGGGAATGCCACAGTGGCTCGAATCGCGACTGCTGCAAACGCCCGTAGTGCAAGTCCTGCAGGGCTTGCAGGTATTGCTGGCTGGTGCCGATATCGCTGCACAGCACGTTGGCCGTGGCGTCTGTTGCGGGCAGGCTATAGTGGGTGGGGTCCAGGCCGTCGTCAGCCAGCATCCGCAATTGGGCTTGCAAGGCTTGGCGGCGATCATCGGCTGACCACAGCGGACTATCACCCTGCTGCTGGTAAAACGCTTGCAGGCGCAATTGGGCCGCTGCGTCTATTTGTGGGGCAAGGCCTGGGCACACGCTGGGTAACTGCGCGAGGGCCTGTTGCATCGGGCTGATTGAAACGGGCGGCACAGCGTCCACCGGCAGCTCATCAGCTGTCGCGACCAGTGGTGCAACGAGCAGGCAAATGCTCAAGTAACATGCGTGTTTTTTGAACAATTGACTTAACTCCAACCCACAGCGGGGGGATGTACTGTAGATGCTGACTTTTATAGGCCGCTTCGGTTTGATCACCGTGACCCTGGCTACGCTGAGCAATGTTGCGCTCGCCGCCAATCCCACGTCTCCTTCTTTGTATAGCAGCCTGGCGCGCTCGGCTCCAGAACTCAATCCCACCGTACTGAAAAGCGCCTTGAGCGCGGTGCAGTGCGCAGTCAATAACGGCGAGGAACGCTCGGATCGCCTGGCCGTTATTGACTACTCCCAGCCCTCTACCGCTCGTCGGCTATGGATCTTCGATTTACGCAAAAAAACCCTGGTACTGCGCGACCTGGTGGCTCACGGCGCCAAATCCGGGGAAAACTTCGCCACCCAGTTCTCTAACCTCGAAGGCAGCCACCAATCCAGCCTGGGCTTGTTCCGCACCCAGGAAAGTTACCTCGGCGCCCACGGTTACTCGTTGCGCATGGACGGCCTGGAGCCGGGTTTCAATGACCAGGCCCGCGACCGCGCACTGGTGATTCATGCCGCCGACTACGTCAACTCGGCGTGGAGCAAGCGCGAAGGCCGTATCGGCCGCAGCCAAGGCTGCCCTGCCGTGCGCCCGCAAGTGGCGCGCCAGGTGGTAGACAAACTCAAGGATGGGCAGTTCATGTTCTCCTGGTACCCGGACCAGCGCTGGTTGAAGTCGTCGACCTACCTCAACTGCAAGCCCCAACAAGTGGCGAGTAGTCGTACAATCCGTGGTGGTTAGCCTGTCCCCACCGATAAAAGAGAGCGTCGCATGCTTCTACATAAATCCACCTGGATCGAGATCGGCCAGTTTCTGGAGCGCAGCCGCACGGTGGTGATCCCCATCGGCTCCAACGAGCAGCACGGCCCCACCGGCCTGTTGGGCACTGACTGGATGTGCCCGGAGATCATCGCCCATGAGGCGCAGCAGAACGCCGACATCCTGATCGCCCCGACCTTCAATATCGGCATGGCCCAGCACCACCTGGGCTTTCCCGGCACCATTTCCCTGCGCCCGTCCACGTTTATTGCCGCTATTGGCGACTGGGTGCGGTCGCTGGCCGGGCACGGTTTCGAGAAGATCCTGTTTCTGAATGGCCACGGCGGCAATATCGCCACCATCGAGGCCGCCTTTTCCGAGCTGTACGCCGAAGCCAGCTATGCCCGCCGCCCGGCCGGGTTCGCGCTGAAACTGGTGAACTGGTGGGATCTGGAAGGCGTCAATGACCTGGCCCACCGCCAATTCCCGGTAGGCCACGGCAGCCATGCCACGCCGTCGGAGATTGCGGTGACGCAGTGGGCCTACCCGGAATCGATCAAGTCCGCCGAGTATTCACCGCAAATCGCCAACACCGGCCCGATTCGCGAAGCGCTGGACTTCCGCGCACGCTTCCCCGATGGTCGCATGGGCTCGGACCCGGCCCTGGCGACGGTGGAAAAAGGCGGTGAGTTGGTGGCGTTGGCGGCTCAAGGGCTGGTCAAGGTTGTCGACAGCTTCAGCAGCGAAGCAAAACCTTAAGCCGTGCGCAAAAAAATGTGGGAGCGGGCTTGCCCGCTCCCACACTGGGTGCTGTGGGGTGTGGCGTTACTTGCAGTCCTGCGCCGCCAACTCAAGCCGCGACGGCTTGAGCGCCGACGCCAGCGGCTTGCGCTCGTACACGAACACCTTGCTGCCCTCTTGGGACTTGTAGGCTTCCAACACATCATCAGCCGCAAATTTGCTGGTCAACACGACTTTGGCGTGGCGCGAATTCTGGGTCACGGTCGAGGTGATGCCGTATTTTTCAAGCTTGGGCAGGACGCACTGCAGATAGCCTTCAGGGGTCTTATCGGTTTGCAACGTCAAGGTCGGAGCATTGGGAGCGGTGATACAACCGGTCAGCAACAAGGAAGCAAAAGCCAGGGCCGGGACGAAAAAAGAGCGCATAAACATTCCTGAAAATAACCAATAGGGTTCACATCAATCCACGCGTCAACCTGCGCGAACCAGGGCCTTGAGCGACACATCAAACTGCTTCAAGGCGTCAAGCTGTACATCGCGCTGCTGTTCAATCTGCGCGGCAATCTCGGGCGCCGCCTTGTCCAGCACCCACACCGACGGCACCTGTTTGAGCACCGAGCCTTCGGCCTTGGCGATGTATTGCAGGTTCGCATCATAAAACCGCGCCACAAAACGCGCTTCGACCACGTCGTTGCGCTGGGTCAGCAGTTGGTTATGGGTATCGAGCACCACCACCACGTCCGGGTGAGCCTGCACCAGCTCATCCAGGCTGCTATAGACAGTCACGATACGAAAAGTGCCCTGCAGCGAGCTCATCAACCAATCAATCGCCAATTCCGGGTCGGAGCTGGTGACGAACGCCTCGCGGATACGCCCGTCGAGGGCATCCTTGGCGCCGTTCATGGCCATGGCGTGGTAGCGTTCAAGGTAGTTGAGGTTGTCGCGGGTGTTTTCGCTGTACAACACACCCACCGATTGCGCGTGCTGCAGGGAGTCTACGCTACCGACGAGTGGCAGCAAATGGCCCGCATGCACATCATCGGCAATGGCCGGGTTGGCCAGCAGCGTTGTGCCGAGCATCAGTATGATTAAACCCAACTGGATCATCGTCCTCATCGCGCATTTCCTTGAATAGCGTCTCGATGGCGTGATTGTCCGCTTTTCGCGAAAAAACAGAACTTGCGATCCTTGATGGTGACTATCATTTGAACCGATAGTGTCGCCTACACCGACCGCTATAAAACTATAAGGACCACGCCATGAAGCCCCACCAGAAAACCTTCGACCGCATCCGCGACGCCGTACTGCCGGAGTTTCGCGAGCGGGTCGCCGATTATCTGGTCGATTATGAACACGTGTTGCAGGACGAAGCGGCGGACGCCGAAAAGCGCTATGCCAGCGCCCAGCAACTGCGCGGTTACCTGCGCGGCTTGAACACGACGCGGGTGCTGGGCATGGCGGATTGGGAAGACCTGGACCGGCGCGTGACCCAGGAATGGCAAGAAACCGCTACAGCGCCGGGCGTTCCAGGTTGACCCATGCCTGCACCGATGGCCGCTGCCACTGGTGCCGGGCGTAGGCGACCAGTTCGTCAGGCACGCTGTCACCGCCCAGGATCAAGCGATTGAGCATCACGGCCAAGTCCACGTCAGCAATGGACCACGCGCCGAGCAGGTTCGTCGGGTTGCCCGCCAACAGCGCCTGCGCCGCATCGATCAACTTGCGCGCCGCCGCTTGCGCCACGGGCGACAACGGCGGGGCCTTTTGCCCGTAAAACACCACCAGGGTCGAGCGCTCCTGGCGAATCGGCAACAGGTCGCTGCGCAACCACGCCTGGACCTGTCGCGCCCTCGCCCGCTGTCTTGGATCTGCCGGGTACACCGCTGTTTCAGGGTAGGCCTGATCCAGGTACTCACAGATCGCCGAAGACTCCGACAGCGCGAAATCTCCCTCCACTAACGTCGGTACGCGTTGGGTCATCGACAGCCGGGCAAACTCCGCGGTCTGGTTGTGCGCCGCTTCAAGATCAAGGCTGACGGTCTCGAAGGCCAGGCCCTTTTCCCGCAAGGTGACGAACACCGACATCGCGTAAGGGCTGGTGAACATTGAATCAACGTAAAGGCGCAGCGGGCCATGGCTCATGAGCAGTCTCCCTGGGTGAGCCCTCACGCTACGAGATCTGCGCCGATAAAGACAATGCAGGGATTTTATGGGGGCATTCCTGGCGGGAATAGCAGCAATGATGGCAAGATCATAGCGATTAGCTACTCTGCGAAATCGGCCCTGCCTTTCGTAGTTCTTCAAGGAATGATCAGCTTATGAAACAAGCAGTTGTCGTCATCCACGGCATCGGCGAACAGCGCCCGATGGACACTTTACGCGGCTTCGTGGAAGCCATGATCCCGACGGACACACCCGGCGGCACTCCGTTCTATTGGAGCAAGCCGGACCGGCTCTCGCGCAATTTCGACCTGCGTGTTCTGAAGTCGTCGGGGCGTACCAGCACGGATTTCTACGAGTATTACTGGGCTCACAAGATGCAAGGCACCAAGGTCGGCCATCTGCTGGGCTGGCTGTGGGATATTTTCAAGCGCCCGCGCCGCGACATTCCCGACGCCATCGTGCCGATCTGGCGCACCACCCGCTGGACAGTGATGGTGCTCCTGCTACTGGTCGCTACCGGTACTCTGGCCACGGCCTGGGGCCAGTTCGATCACAGCGACAACCCCTTCGCACTGGTTCCACTGCTGGTCGGCGCCATCGGCCTGGGGTTGCGCTATTCCGCGCTGTCCTATTTGGGTGACGCGGCCCGCTACCTCAGCCCCAACCCGCAGAACGTAGTGGTGCGCGAACAGATCCGTGCCGATGGCGTGGAGTTGCTGCGCGCCCTGCACAAAAAGGGCGACTACGACCGCATCATCGTCGTCGGCCACAGTTTGGGCAGTGTGATTGCCTACGATATCGTCGGCTATTTGTGGCATGAACATCACGACCAACTGACCCAAGTCATCCCCAGCAACCGCGAACTGGCCAGCCGTTATGCCGACCACGCAGCACTGCAACCGGTGATCAAGGAAGCGCTGCCCAACGCCGGCGCGGCACTCGACGGCAGCCTGGGCAGCACCTTGAGATTTCGCGAGCAGCAGGCCGAAGCGTTTATCGAGCAGCGCGGCCTGGGCAACCCGTGGCGCATCACCGACCTGGTCACCGTCGGCAGCCCGATGGCGCATGCCAGCCTGCTGCTGGGCCGCAGTGTGAGTGACTTCAAAAAACGCATTGAGCGCCGCGAAGCCCCGGCCTGCCCGCCCACCGAGGACACCAAGGGCTACGGCTACAACGCCCGCCAGCCAGTGATGCTCGGCCAAAAACCGTTCACCCCGCAGTACCTGCATCATGCAGCGGCATTTGCCGTGACGCGCTGGACCAATCTCTACTTCCCGGCGCCCTTCGGCCTGTTTGGCGATGTCGTCGGCGGCCCGGTCAAGCCAGTGATGGGCGCAGGCGTGCTCGACCTGCCGGTAACCGTGGGCAAGTGGAAAGGCTGGCTCGCCCGCTCCTGGCTGAGCCACACCCATTACTGGAGCGAGCGCGGCGGCGCCCAGGGCTACCTCGGCACGCTGGGCGAGGATGACCACGCAATCAGCCACGGCCCGCGTCCTTCGGCCACCGAAGCGTTGCGCTGGGCGGTCGACCTCAAGGGCCTGCGGCGCTTTCGTCCAGCGCCCGCCAAGGTCGCGTTGGCGCAGGCCGAAGCCTAGCCTGCGAAGCCACCGGCCTGGAGAAATGCCTGTTCCTGTGGCGTGGTTGGCCTGGCCAGCACCGCGTTGCGATGGGGAAAACGCCCGAACCGTTGGATGATGTTCGCGTGCTCATTGGCCCAGTGGCGGGTGCTGGCATCCAGGTGCTGATTCAACGCCACCGAACGCTGCTGATCCGCCGGGTCTTCCGAATGCTCAAACGGCAAATAACAGAACGCGCGTAGTTCGGGCTCGACAAGCTGGTCGAGCCCGCCCTCGACCATGCGGTGTGCGTACAAACGCGCCAGCGGGTCGGTGGCAAACATATGCGCGGTACCGCGAAACGCATTGCGTGGGTATTGATCCAGCAGGATCAGCAACGCCAGCGCGCCATGGGCTGAACCCAGCCAGCCTTCCAACTCGCGCCGTGCCGCCTGCATGTGGGTCGCGTGAAACCCGTCGCGAAAGGCCGCGTCAAATTCGTCGTCCTTGGCGAACCAGCGCTTGGGCCCGGCCTGCTTCCAGAACTGAATCACCGCCTCGATAGAGTGCCCATTCATGCCTGCCATCTTTCTCTCCACTCAACCTGCCTATTTCATTATCGACGCCGACAGAATCGATTAAGTTTCTCAACCTGAAGCCTTAACCGCTTCGAAACGACCGCGCCACTGCCCATAGGGTGTACCTGATGATCCACCGTCTTGCCCAGGTTTTCAGTGATTCCAATAGCCAAGTGCGTGCCAACCTGTTTGGCCTCTACGGGATCTTTATCGCCAGTCGGGCCATCTCGGTGATGCTGTATCGCTGGAAGGGTTTTGACCGCATCGAGGTCAACCCCAACTAAGGTTGGCCCCGTCCGTCAGAGGTTTAGATCACGCCAGTTCAGCGCGCAGTTGACGCGCCGCCGCGACCATGTGGATCAGCGCCGCTTCAGTCTCAGGCCAGGCACGGGTCTTCAAACCGCAGTCCGGGTTGACCCATAACCGCTCGGCCGGAATCCGTTTGGCCGCCTTGCGCAGCAAGTTAACCATTTGTGCAACATCCGGCACGCGTGGCGAGTGGATGTCGTAGACGCCCGGGCCGATTTCGTTCGGGTAAGCGAAGGCTTCGAACGCGTCCAGCAACTCCATGTCCGAGCGCGACGTCTCGATGGTGATGACGTCGGCATCCATGGCCGCAATGGACTCGATCACATCGTTGAACTCGCTGTAGCACATGTGGGTGTGGATCTGGGTTTCATCGCGCACCCCGCAGGCGCACAGACGGAACACTTCGGTCGCCCAGTCCAGGTAGTGCTGCCACTGCGCCTGGCGCAACGGCAGCCCTTCACGGAACGCGGCTTCGTCGATTTGGACGATCTTGATGCCGGCGGCTTCCAGGTCGACCACCTCGTCACGGATGGCCAAGGCCAGTTGACGCGCCTGCACTTCGCGGCTCACGTCTTCCCGTGGGAAAGACCACATCAGCAGGGTCACCGGGCCGGTCAGCATGCCCTTCATGACCTTGCTGGTCAGGCCTTGGGCGTAGCGGATCCACTCCACCGTCATGGCTTTGGGGCGGCTCAGGTCGCCGAAGATCACCGCCGGTTTCACGCAGCGCGAACCGTAGCTCTGGACCCAGCCGAAGCGGGTGAACACGTAGCCGTCCAGTTGCTCGGCGAAGTATTCAACCATGTCGTTGCGCTCGGCTTCACCGTGCACCAGCACATCCAGGCCCAGGTTTTCCTGCACTTCAACGGCGTGTTTGATCTCGCTGTGCATGGCTTCGACGTATTCGGCTTCACTCAGCTTGCCGGTTTTGAAGGACTGGCGCGCCAGGCGGATCGAGGCGGTTTGCGGGAATGAACCGATGGTGGTGGTCGGGAACAGCGGCAGGTTCAGGCCGGCACGCTGTTTGTCGATACGCTGCGCGAACAGCGACTGGCGCTGTGTGTCCTTGGCGGTGATTGCCGCCACACGGGCTTGCACGGCCGGCTTGTGAATGCGTGGCGAAGCGGCGCGGGCCGCTTGTACCGCGCGGCTTTGCGCCAGGGCGGCGAGCACGTTCGGTGCTTCGGGCTCAGTGACAGCCTGGGCCAGCACCGCGACTTCCGAGCACTTCTGCTGGGCGAACGCCAACCAGCTTTTCAGTTCGGCATCCAGCGTGTCTTCACGGTTCAAGTCAACCGGACTGTGCAGCAGCGAGCAGGACGGTGCCACCCACAGGCGATCACCCAATTTCTCATGCGCATGTTGCAAAGTCGCCAGGGCCTTTTCCAGGTCGCAACGCCAGACGTTACGGCCGTTGACGACCCCCAACGACAACACTTTATAAGCCGGCAAGCGGTCGAGGATCGTCGGGTATTGGTCCGGCGCACGCACCAGGTCGATGTGCAGGCCGTCGACCGGCAGGTTAGCGGCCAGGCCCAGGTTCTCTTCGAGGCCGCCGAAGTAAGTGGCCACCAGCTTTTTCAGCGGGTCACGCTGGATCAGGTTGTAGGCACGCTCAAAAGCGTTTTTCCACGCTTGTGGCAGGTCCAGCACCAGGATTGGCTCGTCAATCTGCACCCACTCAACGCCCAGGTCAGCCAGGCGCTGGAAGATCTGGCCGTACAGCGGCAGCAGGCGCTCGAGCAGGTCGAGCTTGTCGAAGTCGCCGCCCTTGGCCTTGCCCAGCCACAGATAAGTCAGCGGGCCGATGACGACCGGCTTGACGTTGTGGCCCAGGTCACGGGCTTCCTGCACTTCTTCAAACAACTCATCCCAACCCAGGTGGAACTGCTGATCGGCGCTGAATTCGGGTACCAGATAGTGGTAGTTGGTGTCGAACCACTTGGTCATTTCCTGGGCGTGGGCACCGCCGCAGCAGCTGTCACTGACGCCACGGGCCATGCCGAACAGGGTGTGCAACGTGGCTTTGCCATCCGCCGGGCGGAAACGCTCAGGGATCACGCCGAACATCAGCGAATGGGTCAGTACCTGGTCGTACCAGGCGAAGTCACCGGCGGGCAGCAATTCGATACCGGCCTTTTTCTGCAGGTTCCAGTGGGTCTTGCGCAGGTCACGGCCGACGGCACGCAGGCCCGCTTCGTCGAGTTCACCCTTCCAAAACGCTTCCTGCGCTTTTTTCAGTTCACGATCGCGTCCAATGCGCGGAAATCCAAGGGAATGAGCGACTGCCATGACATACAACTCCAACGTAGGTATTTATGGCAGCCATTGTCGACAGATGCTGATAGTGAGACAAACTCATTTTATTTAAGACGAACACAAGATTTGCTCATATTGAAATCAGGTGCAGGTAGAACGCGTGAAACATGAAATACGCACACGCGGCCAGTGCTATCCCCATGCAGCGGTTGAAGACGGTAAACGCCGACGTCCC
The DNA here is from genome assembly GCF_053345295.1 of Pseudomonas sp. M5A4_2d. NCBI lineage: Bacteria > Pseudomonadati > Pseudomonadota > Gammaproteobacteria > Pseudomonadales > Pseudomonadaceae > Pseudomonas > Pseudomonas sp. M5A4_2d. The sequence continues at coordinate 132,505 of NZ_JBKEZW010000013.1, forward strand.
GCTGATTCGCCGCCCCAGCACCGCCCCAAGCAACGCGTAGACCCAAGGCGCGCCGAACGCACCGCACGCCAGTAATGCCGACACTCCAGCAATGGACGCACCGCTGATATGCGCCGCCGGCAACATCACGCTGGTGATCGGCAGTACCGCCATGATGCCTTTGGGATTCAGCAACTGAATCACCAGGCCGTTCCAGAACGTGAGGGTTTTACCCGGCTCACGTGAAGCGTCCTCGACAACCGTGCGCGCGGTGAACACCTGATAGGCCAGATACAGTGTGTAAACGCCGCCGACCAGCGAGATATACGGTAATGCCGCTTGGGAAATGATCGCCTCGCCGGTGTAACCAAACAGTACGAACAGCAACAGCATCGCGCAGCCTACGCCGATGAAGAAACCGGTGGAGCGGCGGAATTCGCCGGTGAGCCCGGCATTCAAGCCCATGAAATTTACCGGACCCGGGCTGTACATGACGCTGAAGGCGTAGAGAAAGATGTCCATGGAAAACCTGCCGTAGAAGAAGTGCGGCGAGTCTACCGAGGCGGTTTGCGCTGAATCTTGTACGTTTGTGGTTCACTGCTGCGCCTGTCGTGCAAACCACTCCATGACCATTGCACAACCGGGGTGAGACGCCGCCATGGGTTGCAGGCACAGCGCATACACCCCGCCGGTCTCCAGAGGTTCGCCCAACGGCACCACCAGCACACCGCGCTCGATGGATTCGACGGCCAGGGTCAGGTCGGTCATCGCCACACCCAACCCACGGGCGGCGGCGTCCAGCGCCAGTTCATCGAGGTTGAACGGAATATGGCGGTATTCCTCCAGCGCGCCCGCACCGTTGGCGGCCAGCCACACGCGCCAATCCTGCTTGTCCACCGAACGGTGCAGCAGCGCCATGTGGCGCAGGTCGTCCAGTGTGGTCAGCGGCCCCAGCCCGGGAGCGCACACCGGCACCAGTTTTTCCTCGAACAACGTCAGGCACGCCGGATCGTTCGGCGGCTGGGGCAGGTATTGGATGTAAGCATCACTGTCGCCGGCAGGCTCGACCGCTTCGGTGGCGACGGTCTCGATGGCCAGCGAAATGTCCGGGTGCAGCCGGTAGAAATCACTCAGCTTCGGCAGCAGCCAACGCACGGCCAGCGACACATGCAGGCGAATCCGAAACGGGCGTTTCTGCGGGGAGATCCGGTCCTCCAGCACCTTGAGCTGCGCGAGGATACTGCGCGCACATGCCAGCACTTGCTCGCCTTCGACAGTAACGCGCAGGCTGCGACTGGTGCGGGTGAACAGCGCCACGCCGAAATGGCTTTCCAATTGCTGGATTTGGCGACTGACCGCGCTTTGGGTCAGGCACAGCGTATGCGCGGCCTGAGTGAAGCTGGCGCTGTCACTGACTTCCACCAGCGCCTGCAGGCCTTGCAAGGACGGCACGTGACGAATCTTATCCATGCGTTTTCCGAATAACTGGATGATTTTATAACGTTGGTTGTATCACCCAACCCCCTATAAATTCTAGCCATCGACTTAAATCATCCATGCAATCAACGCATGCAGCCGAGGCAAACGTGGACAATACCTGTGGCTGGATAGCCCAAACCGACCCCCTACCCGCCCGCGACGCCTTGAAGGGCGCGCAACAGGCCGATTGGCTGGTGATCGGCGCCGGCATCACCGGGCTGTGTGCCGCCCACAGCCTCGCGGCCCTGCACCCTGAAGCACGCATCGTGATCGTCGACCGTCAATACGCCGCCCAAGGTGCCTCGGCGCGGAACTCGGGGTTTGTGGTGGCCCATGAACACCCGGCTGAAAACGAGTTGTTGGGCCGCCCAGGGTTCGCAGGATTCGAGGTGGACACTGCCATCTCTCGGGCCGCCAGCGACGAGGTGCACCAGCGCATCACTCGCCATGGCATCGACTGCGACTTTCGCGACAATGGCTACTTCTTTGCCGTGCATGACGCCGACAAACTCAACCAGGTCGACGACAAACTTGCCACCCTGCACGCCCTCGGTGCCTCTGCACAATGCCTGCAAGGCGACGCACTGCACCAGAAGCTCGGCACCGCGCATTACCAGGCCGGAATCTGGTGCGGCAACGGCAACGCCCTGCTGCAACCGGCCAAATATGTGAAGGGTTTGCTGGCGGCGTTACCTGCATCGGTCAGTCTGTTTGAAAACACCGATATCACCGGTATGGAACGCATGAGCAACGGCGCCATTCGCGCGACCAGCCGGGCCGGGAGTATCGAAGCACGGCACGTGCTGGTGTGCCTGAACGCCTTTATCCCCCGCGTCGGCCTGGACCACAGCGCCACCTTCCCCATGGAACTGAGCGCGAGCCTCACCCGCCCGCTGACGGAAAAAGAATGCGCCGCCGAACCCTGGGGCGTGCTGTCAACGCGGCCACTCGGCGCCACCGTGCGTTTGACGCCGGACCGGCGCGTGATGATCCGCAACACGGCCGAGTACCGCACGCGTGACCTGGCCAACGGCGACTTACTGCAACGGCGCCACCACCACGTGCGTGGCTTGCAACGACGCTTCCCGTGGCTCACCGAGCAAGACATCCACTACACCTGGACCGGCCACCTCAGCGCGTCACGGTCCGGCCAGCCTTACTTCGCCAAGGTCGAAAACAACCTGTTTGCCATCGCCGGCTGCAACGGTTCCGGCGTGGCGCGCGGCACGTTGTGGGGGCGACTGATGGCGGAGTGGGCATCGGGCGCAAGCTCACCCTTGCTGCAATCGGTCATACAGCGTGCGCAGCCCGGCTGGCTGCCGCCCCGCCCGCTGTTTGACCTCGGTGCCCTGCTGCGCATGCGTATTGAAGCGGTACGTGCCCGTTCCGAAATCTAAAACAAAAAAGGTGAATGCAATGCACATCAAGCAATTGTCCGTGGCCGTGATGCTCGGTGCGTTTTCGGCGGCCGGCTACGCCGCCGAAGAGGTCAATATCTCCAACTGGAACGGCTATATCGCCGACGACACCCTCACCCGCTTCACCCAGGCCACCGGTATCAAGGCCACCTACGACATTCATGACAGCAACGAAGTGCTCGAATCCAAGTTGATGACCGGCAATACCGGCTATGACGTGGTCAGCCCTTCCAACCATTTCCTGTCGAGGTTGATCAAGGCCGCAGCGATCCAGAAGCTGGACCGCAGCCAGTTACCCAACTGGAAAAACCTCGACCCGCTGCTGATGAAAAAACTTGAGGTCAACGACCCGGGCAACCAGTACGGTTTCCCGTATATGTGGGGCACCGCCGGCATCGGCTACAACGTCGAGAAGATCAAGGCGATCTTTGGCAACACCGACGTCACCCACTCGTGGAAGATGTTTTTTGATGTCGACACGATCAAAAAACTCAGCACCTGCGGGGTAGCGATCATCGACAACCCCACGCAGATACTGCCCATCACCCTCAACTACCTCGGGCTGCCCCACCACAGCCATGAACCCGGCGACTATAAACAGGCTGAGCAGGCATTGTTGAAGATCCGGCCTTATATCCAGTACTTCCACGCCTCCAAGTACATCAGCGACCTGGCCAACGGCAATATCTGCGCGGTGATCGGTTTCAACGGCGACATCGTGCAAGCGGCCACCAGCGCGAAGGAAGCCAAAAACGGTATCGAGATCGCCTACTCCATCCCTGAGGAAGGCTCGACGCTCTGGATGGACATGGTGGTGATGCCCAAAGCCGCCCCCCATGAAAAGAACGCCTACACTTATATGAATTATCTGCTCGACCCCAAGGTGATCGCCAACATCAGCAACAGCATCCACTACGCCAACCCCAATAGCGCGGCAGATGAATTTCTGACGCCTGCGGTGAAGCAGGACCTGGCGATCTATCCGCCGAAAGGTGTGATGGACAAGTTGTTTATCGTCGAAGACTTGCCCCCGGCGATTGCACGATTGGCTACGCGTTTGTGGACCAAATTGAAGACCAACACATAAGCGCATCCACCGCTGGTCGTAACCCTTGCATTGGGCATAACATGAGTCAAAACAAACACTAAAAAATGAGCCCCCATGATCAAAGCCAGCCTGCGCAGTCATCTGACCCTTTGGTTTGCCGGCTTGTCATTGCTCACGCTGCTCAGCGTGGGCTTCTATGTCGGTCAAATCGCCACAGAGCAGATGAAGCAGGCCAGTGGCAATACGCTGCTCAGCACGGCCCGATCCACAGCGGCGCTGCTGGCCGTGCAATTGCATGATCGTCAACTGGAAGTGTCCTTGTTGAGCAAGGCACCGATCATGCGCAGGGGCAACCTGGACGCGCCGGATATCCTGACCTTGATGGAGCTGCGCACCCAATCGCGCGCGGAGTATGCGTGGATGGGCGTTGCCGACGCCGACGGGCGTGTGCGACAGGCGGTCAACGGGCTGCTGGTCAATCAATCGGTGCAACAGCGGCCGTGGTTTCAGGCAGGCATGCACGCCGAGTACACCGGCGACCCCCACGAAGCCGTCTTGCTCGCCAAGCTGCTACCCGGTGCTGCGAATGGCGAGCCGCTGCGCTTTATCGATTTCGCTGCGCCGATTCGCAATGCTGAAGGTGAAACGATAGCCGTGCTGGGCGCCCATGCTCACTGGAACTGGGTTACCCAGATTGTCGATTCCGCCGTGATGCAAAAGGATGCTATCCCCAAGGTAGAGGCGCTGATTGTCGATTTTGACGGCAGGGTGCTTTACCCGGAATTGCTCGCAGGCGAACACATGCCGCCCGACCAATTGAGCACGCCCTCCGGCTGGTCCACGGGCAATGGCTACGTCACTGCCTCGGTGGCAGTCCCAAGCCCGTCGAATGCCAAAATGACCTGGTACATCATGGTGCGCCAACCGTTGGACGTCGCACTGCAACCGGCGCACACCCTGCTCTACAAATTGCTGCTACTGGGGTTACTCGCAGCAATTATCTTCGTACTTGCCGCTTACTACATCGCATCATCACTCAGCCGTCCCATCGAACGCCTGGCCAAGTCAGCCAAGCAAGTGCAGGACCAACAGCCCGGCGCCGTCTTCCCGCAGGAACATTCGGTGCTGGAAATCGCCCAACTGGGCCGGTCCATCAGCAGCATGACCCAATCGCTGCTCGCCAAAGAGCGCGAACTGCAGGAAGCCAATGCCTCCCTGGAGGCCACGGTCGCCCAGCGCACCGCCGACCTCACCCAAGCCAATGCCGACCTCTTGAGCCTGGCCACACACGACGCGCTCACCGGCGTCTACAACCGCCGCCGCTTCGATGAGAAACTCGCCGAGAACAGCCTGCTGTTCCAACGCACCGGCCGCACCTTCGCCCTGCTGCTGATCGACGCAGACTACTTCAAGCGCGTCAACGACACCTACGGCCACACGGTAGGCGATGACGTTTTATGCCAACTGGCGACGCTGATCGAGAGCAACACCCGCGCCACCGACTTTGTCGCGCGCTACGGCGGTGAAGAATTCGCGGTATTGCTGCCGGAAGTTGAAGAGCCCGACAGCCCGGACGTCGTCGCCGAGAAAATCCGGGCCGCCGTGGCTGCTGCGAAGTTTCCGTCGGTGGGCCAAGTCACAGTGAGTATTGGCGTGAGCATCGCCCAGCCTTCGGACCGGGATTCTTTAGCCCTGCTCAAGCGCGCGGATATGCAGCTGTATGAGGCCAAGGCTGCGGGCAGAAATCGGGTGGCGTGAACGGGAATAATCAATCCACTGTGGCGAGCGGTTGACTCACCACAGTTTCCTGTTGCGCTGAGTACAAGGCCGTCTGATTTAGCGGGGAATATGAGTGATACAGGCCAGCGAAGACGTTGCGATACACACGCTGGGCGAACTCCCCCAGCAGATCCGCGTACTGGAAGCGCAGGCCGTTGCCGAAGGGTTCCGGTTCCTGACGCGGCTTATCACCGAATGGGAAAACCGCTCCAATCGATTTGATCAACCCGGTGAGTGCCTGTTGGGCGTCTTTCGTCACGGCCAGTTGATTGCCGTCGGCGGCATGTCCTGCGACCCATACGCCGGCCCGGGAATCGGTCGACTGCGCCGGGTATACGTGGCGCCCGCGATGCGAGGCCGTCGTATTGCAACGGTGTTGGTAGAACAACTACTGGAATACGCAGCGGTTCATTTTCAGGCCGTGCGCCTGTTCACCGATACACCACAGGCCACGCAGTTTTATCTGCGCTGCGGTTTTCAACCCATCGAGGATGACAAGGCGACGCACGTAAAATCACTCACGCCCTTGAAAGCACGCGCCTCAACACAGCCTTGAGGCGCGGTGCGTTCGCCACCTACATTAATGGAATCGAATAGCTCACAAACACCCGATTCTGATCCTGGTCGCGCGCCACGTCGCTGCGCGACATACCATTGCGCCAGCCGAACCCGACGTTCTTGAATGTACCGCTCTGCACCACGTAATCCAGGGAGATATCCCGCTCCCACTCGCTGGCATTGTTGCCGGTGGTGGTGAGGATATGGTCGCCCTTCAAATACATCACCGACGCCTTCAGGCCTGGCAGGCCCAGTGCGACGAAGTCGTAGGCATATTGCGCGAAGCCAGTACGCTCACCGGCCTGGATGAAGGTCTGCACCGTACGGTCGGTGTACAGGTACAGGCTGGAGCCACCCTCCCCTTTGTTCACCAGGCCACCCTGGTTGAGTTGGGCGAAGTTGCTGTCGTCGGAGACTTGCTGGTAACCGGCGGTGATCGCATGGGGCCCCAGGGAGTAAATGAAGGCGGCACTCCAGGTGTTGTTGTCGATTTCGCCGTCGCCGTTCTTGGTATAGCCGCCGAACTTATAACCTTCGGCGCGCCCGGCAGCGCTGCTGTTTTTGCCGTCGGAGGTGGTCTTGAAGTAACGCAGGTCGGTTTTCAGTGAGCCGTAGTCGCCCAGCGGCAACACATGGATCAAACCGGCGAAGTGCTGTTGGTAATAGTCTTCGAGGTTGGCGTAGTAATACTGGACCAGCAGGTCCTTGCTCACTTGGTAGTCGGCACCGGCGTAGTTGAATTTATTGCTTTCCCGGGTGCCGCCCGCCGCTGCCAGGCCGCTGCTGTCGCTGGAGCCACGGCCGGTGGTGTGTTGCAGTTGACCGCCGATCAGGGTCAGGTTGTCGATGTCTTTACTGGTGACCTGCCCGCCTTCGAAGGATTGCGGTAACAGGCGGCCATCGTTGCTCACCAGGATCGGCAGGTTCGGCCGCAGGTAGCCGTAGCGCAACTCGGTCTTGGCGAAACGCGCCTTGGCCGTCGCGCCAGCACGTGCCCAGCTGTCCGCCGCTTTGCCGTCATCGTTGGGGATCATCGAGCTGCCCACGTGGCGGCCGGCACCGCTGTCGAGGGTCACGCCGAGCATGCCGACGGCGTCAAGTCCAAAACCGACGGTGCCTTCGGTAAAGCCCGACTGGTAGTTGAGGATAAACGCCTGGCCCCACTCTTCGGTCTTCGACGGGGCGGCGGCGCCGTCACGGTTGTCGTTATTGAAGTAGAAGTTACGCATGCTCAAGTTGGCTTTACTGTCGCTCAGGAAATCAGCGCTCGCCAAAGGGCTCAGGGCAATGCCCAGGCCGCCGGTCAATACGCTTAATACATTCAACGTGGCTTTCATCAGGACGAACTCCGGCGCGGAATCCAGGTTCCGGGCGCAAAAAGAAGGCAGCAGGAAGCACGCGGCCCCTCTTGAGTGGGCCGGTGCACTAACGAGCGTTTAAGTACTTAGTTGAGTGAAGTGAACCTCCGTAAAACCTCAGTCAATCAATCCATGAGCGTCATAAAACGGATACGGCCCCGGGTAATCCCCGAACACGCCGTTGTGGCTGATCAACCCCTGCTGTTCATCCCAGCGGTGCAGCAGGTAACCCGCCGGCTCCAGGTTGAAATGCGCGGGCGCGGCGTCTTGCAGGTCGAGCACGATCTGGTGGGAAGTGCCGGGGCACACGCAACTCAAACTACCGCCGAAACGCCGTTGCATGGGCCGATGTAAATGCCCGCACAACAGGCGCTCCACCTGAGGGTGGCGGGCAACGACGCGCTCCAAAGCGGCGGCGTTGATAAAGGCTTCGCGGTCCATATGGCCAATGCCGCTGATAAACGGCGGGTGATGCAGGATCAGCAAGGTCGGTGCAGCGGGGCGCAGCGCCAACTGTTCGTCGAGCCACTGCAACTGGCTGTCCAGCAACTGGCCGCCATGGCCACCGGGAATGGTCGAGTCGAGGCCGATCAGACGCAGCGGATGTTCGTCCACCACCCAATCCAACGGGCCCTCTGCCGAGGCGGGTAAATAAGCGTGATCGCGGAAGGCATCCAGCAACGGACCGCGCGTGTCATGGTTGCCGGGCACCAGGTAGCAAGGCATCTGCAGGCGCGCCAGCTCAGGGTGCAGCACGGCGTATTCGTCGGCGCGACCGAAGTCCACCAGGTCGCCGCTGACCACCACAATATCGGGCCTGGGGTAGCTGGCGTTCAGATGCTCGACGGCACGGCGCAGCGCGCCCAGGGTATCGACAACGCCATAGGTCAAGCGATTGCCGGCTTTAAGGTGCAAATCGCTGATCTGCGCAACAACAAACGGACGGTTCAAAATAAGCTCTCACGCATTCAGGGTGAACAACATGTGCGGCGCAATGGCCAGGGCAATCGGCGCGCCGACGCTGTGCAACTGGTTGTCGCTGCTGTCCACCAGCAGCGGTTGTGGGCCGCCGACATCCACCAACAGGCGGCTTTGTGCCCCCTGGAAGAACTGCGCCAACAGGTGGCCGTGCAAGTGCCCCTCGCCCTCCATCACGCGCAGGTGTTCGGGGCGGCAGTACACGGTGCCGGGGCGGTCGGCGGCGTGCCACGGCAGTTCACCGCCGCAGACTTTCAGGCCATGGGCGGTGCGGTCGAGTACCACGAAGGCATTGAGATTGCCGACAAAACCGGCGACGAAGGCGTTGGCCGGTTGCTGATAGATCTGCCGTGGGCTGGCCAGTTGCGCGACACGCCCCTGCTCCATCACCAGGATGCGATCGCCCAGGGCCATGGCTTCGCCCTGATCGTGGGTGACAAATACCGAGGTGATGCCGAGCCCGCGCAGCAGTTGGTCCAGCTCACTGCGCAACCGCTCGCGCAATTGCGCATCGAGGGCGGCCAGGGGTTCATCCAGCAACAGCACTTTAGGCCGCGGAGCCAGCGCCCGAGCCAAGGCCACGCGCTGACGCTGCCCCCCCGAGAGTTCATGGATGCTGCGCTTGCCGTGGTGCTGCAAGTCCACCAGTTCCAGTAACTCTTCACAGCGCTTGTTGCGCGCCGGCGCCGACACACCGCGAATCTTCAAGCCGTAGACGATGTTGCCGGTCACATCCAGGTTAGGGAACAGCGCGTAGTTCTGGAACACCATGCCCACATCGCGACGCTCGATGGGCAGGCGGGTGACGTCTTGATCGCCGAAAAACACCTGGCCCACGTCCGGGCGCTCCAGGCCGGCAATCAGGCGCAAGGTCGTGGTTTTGCCACAGCCGGAGGGGCCGAGAATGGCCAGGGTTTCACCGCCCTCGACAGTCAAATTCAAGTCATGCACGGCCACGGTGCCGTCGGCGAATGCCTTGCGACAGCCCTGCAACCGGATAGTGATAGCGGTCATCGACGCTCTCCACGGGACAAACGAGCACTGATGGCCTGCAGCGCAATCAGCAGTGGCACGATCATCAGCAAAAAGATAAGGGTGTAGGCGCTGGCGATTTCCAGGCGGGCCGAGGCGTAGCTGTCGGCCAGGCCTACGGGCAGCGTTTTGGTCATGGGTGTATGCAGCATCCACGTCAGGTTGAATTCACCCAGGCTCAGGGTCACCACCATCAGCACGCCGGCGAGAATCCCCGCCCGGCAGTTCGGTACTACCACGCTGAAGAAGCGCTTGATCGGCCCTGCACCGAGGCTCGCCGCCGCCTCCTCCAGCACCGGCAGTTGCTGGCGTTGCATCACGGCCATCACCGGGCGCACCAGAAACGGCAAGGTGAACAGCACGTGGCCGACGAGGATGAACAACCAACTGCTGCGAAACGTACCGAACTGGCCGTAGGTCAGCAGCAACGCCAACGCACTGGCCAACCCCGGCATTGCCACCGGCAGCACCATCAGCTCTTCGAAGGCGCGACTGAAGCGGTTGTTCATCCGCACCAGGGCATATGCCGCAGGTACGCCGATCACGCAGACGCACACCGCGCAGGCCAGGGCCAATTGCAGTGACAGCCACACGGTCGGCGAATAGGCCTGCCACACCTGGATCAGCCAATCGAAGGTCAACCCACTGGACAGGCCGACAAAGAAGTTGCGGGTCAACCCGGCCAACAATGACATCACCACCGGCACCAACATGAAGGCGCACACCAGCAGGGTAAACAGCAGTTGAATCACAAACAGCGAAGAGCGCTTCACAGGACTGTCCCCGCGTTTTTCACCAGCCGCCGTGTCAACAGCAACACGGCCCAAGTCACCGCCCCCAGCACCACTGACAGCGCAGCGGCGACGGCAAAGTTGGCGTAGTTGGTGAACACGTTGTAGATCGCCACCGGGGTGACGTTCAGCCGCGTGCCCAAGGTGAAGGCTGTACCAAATGCGCCCATTGAGGTGGCAAAGCAGATCGCCCCGCAGGAGGCCAGCGCGGGGGCCAGGCCCGGCACGATGACGTCGCACACCACGCGCCAATGGCCCGCCCCCAATGAATGAGCGGCTTCTTCGAGGCTACGGTCGAGGCTTTCGCACGCCGCCATCACCGTGAGAATCACCCGTGGAATCGAGAAGTACAGGTAGCCCACGAACAGCCCGGTCAACGAATACGCAAAGATCCAGCGCTCACCGGCCAGTTGCAGACCCAAGGCAGCGAACAGGCCTTGGCGCCCGGCCAACAGGATCACCAGAAAGCCCACCACCACCCCGGGAAACGCCAGCGGAAAGGTCAAGAGCGCCACCAGCGCCGAGCGCCCGAAGAACTGCTGGCGCGCAAGAAAGACGCCGCTGATGCCGCCGATCAGTAACGCGACCAACGTCACCACCAGCGCAAGGATCACGGTTTGCCCCAGGCTGCCCAAGTACTGCGCACTGCTGAGCACCTGCCAATAACCGCTGCCTTGGCTGTCGCGGCTTTGTGCGCCGAGCACCACCAGGTGCGCCAGCGGCAACAGCCAGAACGCGAGCAGCACCGCAAAGGCCGGGGCCAATGCCCAGGCGGCGTGTTTTGCCGATGCGGCCACTTACTTGACCTCGTTCAGGTAACGGGCGGCGAAGGCTTCCTGCACAGCGGCCATTTTTTCGTAATCGACCACGCCGGCACGCGCGTAGTCGCTGTCCGGCAGGAACTGCGCGGCCACATCGGCCGGCATTTTCATCGGCCGTACCGGGCGCAGGTAGGCCTTGGCCCAGAGCGCCTGGCCTGCGTCGGACAGCACGAAATCGAGGACCTTTTCGGCATTCGCGCGATGCGGCGCGTTAGCCACCAGGCTCATCACGTACGGCACGCTGATGCTGCCCTCCTTGGGGATCACGAAGGCGACATTGGCGTTGTCCTTGTAACGCGCGCGGTAGGCGTTGAAGTCGTAGTCCACCAGGATCGGCAGCTCGCCGGACAGCACCCGCGCATAAGCCGTCTGCTTGGGCACGATGGGCGCGTTTTTCGCGAGCTTCTGGAAGTAGTCGATGGCTGGGGCGAAGTTATCCAGGTCACCGCCCAGCGCGCGGTTGATCGCCACGGCGGAGACGTAGCCCACAAACGCACTGGACGGGTCCAGGTAACCGACCATGCCTTTGTACTCAGGTTTGAGCAGGTCGGCCCAGCCTTGCGGCACGGGCAAGCCGCCCAGCGCGTCGACGTTGACCATGATGCCCAAGGTGCCGGAGTGAATCGCAAACCAGTGGCCGGCCGGGTCCTTCAACACGGCCGGGATCTGCTCCCAGCCTTTGGGTGTGTAGGTGTCGACCACCTGGGCTTTTTGCGCCTGCAGGCCGAAGGTCACGCCGTAATACACCACGTCCGCCACCGGCGCGGCCTTCTCGGCCACCAACTGCGCCAGGGATTGGCCGGAGTTCTTGTTGTCCAGCGGCACCTGCACGCCGGTGCTGGCGGCGATGGCCTTGAGTTGGCTGCCCCAGTCCGCCCAGTCGGGCGGGCAGTTGTAGCAAATCGCGGTTTCGGCGGCGTGGGCCAGGCTGGCCGCGCCGCACAGCAGCAAGGCTGCCAAGGTTTTACTGAACGCGCGCATCAAGCGTCTCCTCATGGGGTTGAGTGCTTTCGCCGGGCCGGATATGGCAAGGCAGGCAATGGGAAATCGGGGAGTTACCGGCGATCTGCGCCAGCAGTTGATCAATCACGGTGCTGGCGAGCAGCGCGATGGGTTGCACCACGCTGCACAGGGTCGGGTGCATCTGGGTGCCAAGCGATATGCCATCAAAGCCCATGACCGAGAGTTGCTCAGGCACATTCCAGGCGTTGCGGCGCAATTCGGCGATCAGGCTGATGGCAAGAAAATCGTTGGAGCACACCAGCGCGGTCGGTGCCTGGGGGCCGTGGAGAAAGGGCTCGATGGCCGCGAACTCGGCCTGGGTGTGGGCCGGCATCTCGATGACCGGGCGGCTGTCGAGCCCGTACGCTTTCATCGCGTCGCAATAACCGGCGTAACGCAGGCGAGCGCGATCAGACTGCAATGCGGGGCCGGCGACCATGCTGATGCGTCGGTGCCCCGCTTCCAGCAAATAACGCGTGGCCAGGGCCATACCCGCGCGGTTATCGACCGACACCGCGCTGTAGCCGGGATTGCTCGGTTGGTGATACGCCAGCACGAACGGCGTTTGTTCGGTGGCGAGGCTGTTGAGCACGCTGTTGCTTTCGGCGTCGGTCACCGTCAGCACCAGGCCGTCGACGCGTTGGCGCAACAACTCTTCCACCACCACGCTTTCGCGTTCGCTGCTGTAGTCGGTGGTCGCCAGCAACAGGCTGTAGCCGCGCAACCGTGCCGCACGCTCCATGGCCTGGAACTGTTCGGCGAACACCGGGTTGAGCAGGTTGGGCACCACTACGCCAATCAGCTGGGTGGTTTGCAGGCGCAATTGGCGGCCGAGCAAATTGGGCCGAAAGCCCAGCTCACGAGCGGCGGCGAACACCTGCTCACGGGTGGCCGGGCGCACCTGGTCGGGTGATGCAAAGGTGCGGGCGGCGGTGGCGCGGGATACGCCAGCCAGCCGTGCAACGTCTTTCAAGTCAGTCATTGTCACTCGCTTGAGATCGATCTCATTGGCGAGGACAGTAGCGAGGGAATGTGGCAGGAAGGTGGTGGGCAGATGACGGTTTGATGTCAGTGCTGTCCGCTTCAGTTGAGGCGGCTTTTAACCGAGAGTGTTCATTAACGATGCACCCACCTCACTTCTCACCCTCATCGAGTGTTTGAAATCACACCCTGCATGTATTGATTTAAATCGCGAAAATCCTGAACCTTCCAGGCAAAGGGCGAGAGCTTTACTCCGTTCTCTTGCAACGTCCTTGGAATCAAGTCTCCATTGGGACGAAGTATTATCGATGACACAATAACGCCCGGATAATCGTTGAGCCGTTTCTTGAAAGCAGACGTTGTAAGGTCAGGTGTAGGCGGATTGCTCTTATGCGCCAAGGGCCCTGTTCCCTTGAGGTCTGTTCCGTGGCACATCACACACCGCTGCGAATAGAGGTTTTTACCGTTGGTGTTATCTGCGGCGGAGGGTGAAGTTTGAATGAGCGATAACATGCCCAGCGACGCGATGAGTACTATTTTTGTTTTCATGTGTTATGGGGCCTTGTTGTAAAAATAAGCGCTGAATCAAGGGCAAACGCCGCAAGGGCTACTGCAACACTTAATATTCTCGAAAACGTTTGAACTGCGGCTTCCAGGCGCTGACTTTGCGGAACGTGAAGTTCAACTCAAACGGTGTTTCGCCTGGCCTGCCCAGCGCGCAAATCAAAACATAAGTCATTGATTTAAATCAGAAATAACTTTTAAGCTGGTTAGAGATCCGTCATTCTCCATTGCGCTGCCCTTGCTGGCAAGGATCGCCCAGAGAGGCTTATGAGCAATCTCGGCTCAACGTGATGTGCGCGCTTCATCAAGGCAGTTGCGCTCACCGTCGGTCGGTGTCATACCCCTGGACAGTCATATTCAGGCGCTATCCTTGGAAACCCGGCGCGCAAAATCCGCCCGCTAACCTTTCGATTCGATCCAAGTGCGGGCACAATGCGTGTCCTTTTTTGGCAGGCACCGCCGCAGGCTCTCAAAAATGATCAAAACGCCGTACTACCTCATCGATAAACAGAAGCTTCTGGTCAACATGCAGAAGATTGCTTACGTGCGCGAACAGTCCGGCGCCAAGGCCCTGCTGGCGCTCAAGTGCTTTGCCACCTGGTCGGTGTTCGACTTGATGCAGGAATACATGGACGGCACCACCTCGTCGTCGCTGTACGAGTTGAAGCTCGGCCGCCAGAAGTTCGAAGGCGAGGCGCACGCCTACAGCGTGGCGTGGGCCGACGATGAAATCGAGGAGATGCTGGATAACTGCGACAAGATCATCTTCAACTCCATCAGCCAGCTGCAGCGCTTTGCCGAGCGTTCCGAAGGCAAGACCCGCGGCCTGCGTGTGAACCCGCAGGTGAGCAGTTCCGACTACCTGCTGGCCGACCCGGCGCGCCCGTTCAGCCGTCTGGGCGAATGGGACCCGGTGAAGATCGAAGGCGTCATCGAGCAGATCTCCGGCTTCATGTTCCACAACAACTGCGAGAACGGTGACTTCAACCTGTTCGACCAGATGCTCAACACCATCGAAGAACGCTTCGGCGCGCTCCTGCACAAGGTCAACTGGGTCAGCCTCGGCGGCGGCATCCACTTCACCGGTGAAGGCTATGCCATCGACGCTTTCTGCCAGCGCCTCAAGGCGTTCTCGCAGAAGTACGACGTGCAGGTGTACCTGGAACCCGGCGAAGCGGCGATCACCAACAGCGCCTCGCTGGAAGTGACCGTGCTCGACACCCTCTACAACGGCAAGAACCTCGCCGTGGTAGACAGCTCCATCGAAGCCCACCTGCTGGACCTGCTGATCTACCGCCTCAACGCCAAGCTGGCGCCGAGCGAGGGTGAACACACCGTCATGGTGTGCGGCAAATCCTGCCTGGCCGGGGACATCTTCGGCGAATATCAATTTGATCGTCCGCTGGCCATCGGCGATCGGCTGTCGTTCATCGACACCGCAGGCTACACCATGGTCAAGAAAAACTGGTTCAACGGCCTGAAAATGCCGTCCATCGTAGTGAAACAACTCGACGGTACAGTCGAGGTGGTTCGTGAATTTGGTTACGACGACTACCTGTCCAGCCTTTCGTAAGCTGGCGGATAAAGGAGAGATAAAGCAATTGAAAAAGAACGTTCTTATCATTGGTGCAGGAGGTGTCGCCAAGGTGGTGGCCCACAAGTGCGCGCAGCACAACGACGAACTCGGTCGTATTGCTATCGCGTCGCGCAACATCTCCAAATGCCAGGCCATCATCGACAGCGTCAAGGCCAAGGGTAGCCTCAAGGTTCCCGCCGAGATCCAAGCCTTCGCGCTGAACGCCCTGGACGTGGAAGCGACCAAGGCCCTGATCCGCGAGACTGACTCGCAGATCGTCATCAACGTAGGTTCCGCGTTCCTCAACATGTCGGTGCTGCGCGCCTGCATCGATACGGGCGTTGCGTACCTCGATACCGCCATCCACGAAGAGCCGGGCAAGGTCTGCGAGACCCCGCCGTGGTACGGCAACTACGAATGGAACCACCTGGAAGAGTGCAAACAGAAGAACATCACCGCCATCCTTGGCGTGGGCTTCGACCCGGGTGTCGTCAACGCGTATGCCGCGCTGGCGCAGCAACAGCATTTTGACCGCATTGATTCGATCGACATTCTCGACGTCAATGCCGGCAGCCATGGCAAATATTTCGCCACCAACTTCGACCCGGAAATCAACTTCCGCGAATTCACCGGGCAGGTGTGGAGCTGGCAGAACAGCCAGTGGACCAGCAACACCATGTTCGAAGTCAAACGCACCGACGACCTGCCGGTGGTCGGTTCGCAGAACCTGTACCTGACCGGCCACGATGAAGTGCACTCGCTGTCGAAAAACCTCGACGTGCCCAACGTGCGTTTCTGGATGAGCTTCGGCGAACACTACATTAACGTGTTCACCGTACTGAAAAACCTCGGCCTGCTCTCCGAAAAGCCGGTCACAACCGCCGAAGGCCTGGAAGTGGTGCCGTTGAAAGTGGTCAAGGCCGTGCTGCCCGACCCGTCTTCGCTCGCCCCTGGCTACACCGGCAAGACCTGCATCGGCGACCTGGTCAAAGGCACCAAGGACGGCCAGCCGCGTGAGATGTTCATCTACAACGTGGCGTGCCATGAAGAAGCCTTCGCTGAAACCGACAGCCAGGGCATCTCCTACACCGCTGGCGTGCCACCGGTGGCCGCTGCGCTGCTGGTTGCGCGTGGCGAGTGGGATGTAAAACACATGGCCAACGTCGAGGAGCTGCCGGCTGAGCCGTTCCTCAAGGCGCTGGACGTGATGGGGTTGCCGACTCGGATTAAAGACGAGAACGGTGACCGTGCTTGGGATGCGACTGCTTGAATAGGCGTTAGCTGACTGAACAAAAAAATGCGCCCCACGGGGCGCATTTTTTGTTTGGGCACATGAAAGTCGTCAGAACACTGGAGATCCAAATGTGGGAGCGGGCTTGCTCGCGAAAGCGGTGTATCAGTACCGAATACGTTAACTGACACCCTGCATTCGCGAGCAAGCCCGCTCCCACATTTGGGGCTCTAGCATCACTACTGCTCAACCGTCCGGCTTGAAATGACGTCCTGCGGCGCCAGCAACCAGTGCCGCGTAACAGTCCATCCCAAAAAGACCTTCGCGCCGTCCTCAGTTGCAGCGTGCTGATGCAACACTTCGCCGGCGCAAACCTTGCGCAAGCCACTCATCACCGGCAGGAATGTCTCTCGAAAAGCCACTGGCTGTGTGGCGAAACAAGCCTCGACTGACGCCATGGCATCCCTGCGCTCACCCTCATCAAGCATCGCCAGATAGAACACCATTTGACGCCAGGCATAGGCGGTATTTTTGAGCATTATCAACCGAGCATGATAGTGCTCAATCCGCACCTGCTGCCGTTTGCAAATCCACTCAAAACACACCCGAACCATGGCGCCTAATCTAGATTGCAGCAAAACTTTCAACCCAAGTTCTTCAAACAGTAACGCGAGATTCTGCGTGGTTAAAATCTGCTGTTGCTCAAGAATGGTGCCGTTGGTTGCCGGGTGCCACGTACCCAACTCAACCCCTGCACGCTTTGCACACAAGGTCGCAAAGGCATCGCTTGCCACTCGCGCACGTCGTCGCCCTCTGGTAAGAAGGCTCGCCAGTTCATCGGTATTAATGTCGTAGTAACGTGCATAAAGAGAGCCTGCCAGCACCCGGCCTGCTCGCCTGGCAGCATCGGCAAACTTATCGGAAAACTTACCCATGAAGATATCTGCAGCGACCTCCTCCACAAAGGGCAGGTCCAGTTCCGCAGTGTCCGCCAGTGCTGAAAACTCCTGGAGAAGTTTGTTAGGCAGGATGGCGTAGGGGAAGGCAGAAAGCGTCAACGCCGACGACTCAACCAGCGCTTGTTTGGCAGCTCCCGCCACCACAGCACCGGACTGGCGGTCGCCTTCAATGACGGCAACCCAAGGCAACTCACTGAGGCCAACCTGACGCTGAAGGTTCAGCAGTAATAACGAACGCCGTCGACGGAACGCGCGATAGTTAGAGGCGTATACCATTCTCAGCGCTTCATCGCGCAACCCCGAGCTACTCAGTTGCGCGGTCATCGCGGGCAACACCCGCGCGACGGTATCACCTGAAGTAATCAGCCCATGCTCAATCAATTCGCTGATCGTGCCACTCCGGCAGCGCTGAAGGCGGCGCTGGACCGCCGGTGGAATGGCAACGCCCTCGCCTTGCCCAAACGCCAATGCTTCCTCAGCGGTGATCGGCGCTGCCAAATCAGCAAAATCCGAGAGACCACCTTGCGCGGGGTACGTTGAGAGCCGACTCGCCACAATACGGGCAATGAGGTGATGCTCCGGCCCCGCCACCTGACTAAGCTGACCCGCACGCAACGCCAGGTGAGAAGCTGACCCCGGCTCGCCATGCTTGCGCACAAAATCATCAACAATTTGCCGTACGCGACCGACTTGACGTCCGCTGAGCGATTGCGCGTCGCGGGCGCATTGCCCAAGTAAAGAAAACAGTTCCCCCACGCGATCCGAAGAGCGCCTGTCGATACCGAGCCGTTTAAAATCCAGCTCTAGTTCGGCCGCCCGCTCGCGCCATCCACTCGGGTAATGACGGCACGGCCAGCCTGCATCATAGGTAAGGAGGAAATGCGAAACAGCTGAATCATAAAGCGGTAAACGCGTTTCGATCGTCTGTTTCTGCACAACGATCTGAGCCTGGGAAGGCAAGGTTGAAAGCAACTGTTTGATCTCGCCAGTGTCCACAATGTGCACCTGCGCGGCTGAAATCGGCAGTTTCGTAGAGATCGACGGGAAGAAACGCAGCCGGTCAAAGAACGGCCCAATCACGTCTATCAGCGCCCGAGCCTGCTCGGTGCGCTGCTGCCCGACCAGCCAAGCTACTGTCAGTAACGCGGCCTCTTCCGGCACATCGACCGCATAATCAAAGCGGGCTAAACGTGAGTGCAGGGCCTCAAGGCCGTCATCCGTGAGATGCCAAGCATTGATATCGAGCCGTTCAAAGCCTGGACGAATACCTGGAATAGAGGCGGCCAGTTCACGCTCATAGTCCGTCAGTTCGCCACCTGCCAACAGATTGCCAGTAGCAAAGCCGCCCGTAACGACCTCCAGCGTAACCCAGCCTGGAATCTCAGCAATCGGTGTACGCGAGCCATACTTGACGGTGCCTTGCAGCAAGTTCCCAATGACCTGCTGCCAGCGTGAGATACGTCTGCGGGCGTTAAAGCAAGCGACTGGGCCGCAATCCAAATCGTGCGCGAGCAGCGCTTTCGACAGTTGGAAGACTGCATAACCTGCGTCCATGCTAGTCACTCCCTGTGATCTGGAGGTGTGCCCAGATTGCTGTGTATGTGATGGGTCCGGAGGCTGGATTCGAACCAGCGCCCACCCGGTTAAGAGCCGAGTGTTCTACCGCTGAACTACTCCGGAACAGAGCGCGCATTGTCGAGCAACGCCTGAAAAATGTGAAGGGCCACGACCGTCATAACGCTGAAGGCAAAAAAACTCTAAAGAACTGTCAATTCTCACAGGTTACTCAATCCACTAACTGCGCTAGCTTAGCCGGTCGAGAGGTCAATCATCGATTGGCTTACCCATTCATCATGAGCGAAAGGACTCGTCCATGAGCCGGAAAAAACCGCAAACCGCAACACTTCGCCGATCAAGCCACGCGCACGCAACCGCTTAGGCATCACCGCCCACCTGCCCCGCCGGGTGTTCGTGCTGCTCATCGCACTCTGCGCCCTGGGCGCACTGCAAGAGCGCATCCGCCGCGTACGGCCGGTGTACGCCGTGCTCCTGTGCGTCGGCGTGTTCATGTTGTTATGGGCGGGCTGGATACGCTGGTTTGCGCCTGGCTCATAGCTCCCAGGCCTGCCGCTCGCTATCAAAGAAATAGATATTTTCGTGCTTGTAACCCCACCGCCCGCCCCGTTCGCGGACATGCGGTTCGAAGGTAAAACACGCCACCTCACCAAGACGCCGCTGATTGCCCGCTTCAATGTAAAGCCGCTGATCACGCCGCTCGCAGAGGCTGTGGCCAACATTGGCGGCAAAATCCAGGTTCTCGAAACCGGCCGTCTCGATCAAATCATTGGCAAATTCATACAGCGCATTGAAGGTGGTTTCAGGCCGCACAAACCGCCGCATGCGCTCATGCAATTCGCGTTCAGTCGCATGGCCACGGCTGAATTCAACACCGATCGGCACCGCCCGGCAAACGCCCTCTTCCATGTAAAACGACCGAGCACAATCGCCCCAAAGGCTGCCTGACCTTGGGCTCAGGTCCACCGTTATCAGGTTGTGGGTTCCCACCGGTTCCTCTGCAGGCCGATAGTCACGGCCAGACACGGAAAGCAGGCTGCGCGAACCGAGCAATACAAAGGCCGGGCAGTCGTAATACCAAGTGTCCGGGTAGCCGGCTTCGGTGAGTAACTGTGTGGCAATGCGGGCGATGGAGCTTTCTGTCGAGTCGGGCGTGATGCACGCGATGAGCTGCTGCAACACCTTCTTTGCTGCGGTTTGGACGACATCATTCGGCGGTTTGGGCATGGTCGGCATCTTCCTTGAGTCGGTGCAGCTTACGCGATTGCAGCATCGTTCGACGCCAGATGCTCTCGGACGTTTCCCACAGGGATTTCAGGTTGTCGGTCGGAAGTGCGCTGACTAACCTCTCGTCGTCGCTGCCAATTCAGTGACCGGACTTGACCGTCCGATTAATTAGAGGACTGCTACAGCCAGAACCTATTTCAGGCGTTTTTTTTACGCCTGAGGTATCGTGTCGCGGTAGCTGTACGCGGGATACCTTCGGGTATGCCGGATTTCCTTTGATTGCCGGTCGGTCAACCCGCGTACGGCTGCCACCCTCTTCGCTTGACCGCGAATGTTGGCAGCTCCACTTAATCTTAGGAAGTTCACCATGATTAAAGACAGCCCAAATCCCCCCGGCCATCCAGACTTCGACACCAGCACCCTGCACGAAGTGGCCTACCGCGCGATCAACCATTACCTCAACCCCGGCAAGCCCATTCCCGAACCCAGCGATGGCCTCTTCACCGTGCGTGCCGACCTGGGCACCGAAACCTTGCTGGTCAACGCATCACAAGACCTGGCGTCCATCAGCGACATTGCCAACCACCTGGCCTTCGAAATCGACGGTTCCCAACGCAATGTCGCGCTGGGCATCTGCCGAATGCTCGAAGGTGTGCAACTGCTGGTCGACAAAGCACTGAATGTAGCCCACCCGACGGCTTGAGATGGACGAGGTAGAGCGCCTGAGCTATCTTCGGGCGCTCTATCGAAAGCCCGGAACAGGAAGTTACCGCTTGAGCACGTCGCCCCTACTGCGAGGCCGCACCTTCGCCCTCCTCGCCGGCCTCGCCTTTATTGCCGTCGACCAGCTAGTCAAACTGCTGGCCCTGGTTTCGCTACCAACCAACAGTTTCAAACTCGGCTCCAACCCTATCAACCTGGTGCTGGAACTGAGCCTTAACCCCGGCGCCTTCCTCAGCCTGGGCGCGGCGCTGCCGCCGCAGGTCAAACAACTGATTTTTATCGTCGGGGTGGCCATCGTGGTTGCGTGGGCAATGGGGTGGTCGCTGTCCAACTGGAGCCAACCGCTTCGCAAGGTCCTGCCGCTTTATGCGATCGCCTTGGGCGGTATCGGCAACCTGATCGACCGGGTATTTCGGGACGGCCATGTTGTTGATTACATGGTGCTGAACGTGGGGCCGACGCATACCGGCGTGTTCAATATTGCCGATATCGCGATTACTGCCGGGGCGTTGTTCTTGATGCTCGATCTGTTCGTGAAGCCGCGCAAAGCTTAGGCATAAATGGGGATTTACGGCCACCGCCGTAAACCCCCAGGTCCTCAAAACACCGACCACCCAATCCGTTCACTCAACAACTCCAACGCCTTCATCCCCGCCAGCGAGTTGCCCGCCGCATTCAGCTCGGGCGACCACACGCACACCGTAAACTGCCCCGGCACGACCGCGACAATCCCGCCGCCGACCCCACTCTTGCCCGGCAGACCGACGCGATAAGCAAAATTGCCCGCCTCGTCATACAGCCCGCTGGTGGCCATGATCGAGTTGACTTGCTTGGTCTGACGCGCGGTCAGGATTTGCTCGCCGCTGTGGGCGCTCGTGCCTTCGTTGGCGAGGAAGCTGAATGCCTTGGCCAAATCCAGGCAGCTCATCTGCAATGCGCAATAGTTGAAATAGCTGTGCAGCACCGCGTCCACGTCGTTGTGGAAGTTGCCGAAGGACTTCATCAGGTACGCCATGGCCGCGTTGCGCGCGCCGTGTTGGGCTTCGGATTCGGCGACGACGCTGTTGACCAGAATCTGCGGGTTACCCGACAGGCGCCGCACAAAGTCGCGCATCGAGAGGATCGGCACGGCAAAGCGCGACTGGTTGATATCGCAGATCACCAAGGCACCGGCGTTGATAAACGGGTTGCGTGGGCGGCCGCGTTCGAATTCCAGCTGCACCATGGAATTGAACGGTTGCCCCGAAGGCTCGTGGCCCAAGCGTTCCCAGATGGTTTCGCCGCCGTGGTCGATGGCCTGCACCAGGCTGAACACCTTGGAGATACTCTGCACCGAGAACAGGGTGTCGGCATCACCGGCGCAGTAGGCGGAGCCGTCGTTGCCATACACGGCAATGCCGAGTTGATTGGCGGGCACATCGGCCAGCGCGGGGATGTAGTCGGCGACTTTGCCCTGGCCGATCAGTGGACGAACTTCGTCGAGGATCGACTCGAGCAGTGCCTGCATGTTTTGTCCGGTCATGTTTCTTTGAATCAGTGATAGCGGGGCGCGGAGGATACTTCAATGCGCCCGAAAGCCCCACACTATCTCCACCACCCGCTCGGCAATCACCAGGTAAACCAGGATCAGCAACAGCTGCAACGCCAGGTGATAACGCAGCTTGGCGAGCCGGCGAATGCCGTCGCTGATGTTCAATAACATCAACACGGCCGACAGGATAATCAGGCCCCAGCCGGCCACGCTGGAGGCGAACATCCCAACAAATAACTCACGTTGCCCGAGCAACGTATTGGTCCCCGCCGCAAACAGCAGCGCGCACACCAGCAGGTTCTTCACGTTGTCGAAGATCTGCGTGCTCAAGTCGTTTTCCAGCCAGCTCAAATAGCGTTTCCATAACGTTTGCATGCGTCAGTTCCGGGTAGGGTTTGCTCGTCAATCAAAGTAGCTTAATAGCCCGTACACTGCACCGCTGCGCTGACTCCTTGAGGACTTTTGCATGAAGTTGATGATTGGCCTGACCGCCCTGCTGCTGGTATCGGCTTGCACGACAACCGCTCACACCCGGCCACCCGCACAGGACGCCACCGCCTCTACCTGCCTGGCGGGCGGTGGCGCAATGAAGCAAGTCGGCAAGTTGCAGCGCTGGACGTGCATCACGCCCTACAAAGACGCGGGCAAGGCGTGCACCGACTCAAGCCAGTGCGAGGGTGAGTGCCAGACCAGCGTGACCACGCACGCCGGCAACGGGCCTGTCACGGGCGCCTGCCAGATGGATAACAGTCACTTCGGCTGCTCGGCAACGGTCGAGAAAGGCCAACTGGGCCGGGCGATTTGCGTGGACTGATGCGCGCCACTTGGCCCTGTGGGAGCTGGCTTGCCTGCGATGGGGCCGTGTCAGCCGCCATCGAGGTGGCTGACCTACCGCTATCGCAGGCAAGCCAGCTCCCACAAGGTTTGTGCGGTGCAGCTTAGAAATGCGCCACATCCGATAGCATCACGCCATACAGAGACAGGGGCGAGGCGTGTACGGGCGCCTGCCAGATGGATAACAGTCACTTCGGCTGCTCGGCAACGGTCGAGAAAGGCCGACTGGGCCGGGCGATTTGCGTGGACTAATGCGCATCACTTAACCCCTGTGGGAGCTGGCTTGCCTGCGATGGGGCCGTGTCAGCCACCATCGAGGTGGCTGACCTACCGCTATCGCAGGCAAGCCAGCTCCCACAAGGTTTGTGCGGTGCAGCTTAGAAATGCGCCACATCCGACACCTGTTCATCCAGCACATCCCGCGCCAGCGCCCAGGCGCGGTCCCTGGACTCTACCACCAGCAATGGGTAGCCCCAGGCCTTGCCGAACGTAACGGCAAACGGCTTGAGTGCCAGGCGCTTGGCCGCGCTCGGCTCGACCTGGATCATGCCTTTGACATACGTGCGCAAAGCCTGTTTGTTTTTCTTCATCCAGAGCGAGGCCTGTTTGCGCTCTTCGTGGGAGTGTTCATGGTTGCTTTCGTCGACGGCTTTTTCGTGCAGCAGTACGAACGATTGCTCGCGTGCCAGCAGGCGTTCAAAAATCACGAATGTGTCATCCGGGCCGCCTTCGTTGGGGGCGTCAAACACGATTTTCACCACAGGGAACGTCGAACTGTCGAGTCGCATGGCAGAGCTCCTAAATGAGAGTGGATCTCACTATAGAGTTCATCCCCCTGGACGGCATTGCATAAAATAGCCAATATATTTCGCAATTCAGCCAAGCAGCGAACCCGCCATGCAACGCCATCGCCTTGATCAGCACGACCCTGCCAGGGCCAGAGACGCCGACGTGATCCCGCGCGCGGTCGTGGCGGTGGGCGCTACCAGCACGTCCGAGAGTTGGGAACATGCCGCGCACGCTCATCGCAAGGGCCAGTTGATCTACACGCTGCGCGGGGTCATTCATTGCCAGATCGAGGCCGGTATCTGGATCGTGCCGCCGCAGTGCGCGCTGTGGATTCCCGGTGGTCTGTCGCATGCCGCGCGGGGCTCCGGGGAGGCGGAAGTGTATTGCCTGTTGATCGATCCGGATGCCGCCGGCGCCCTGCCCGCGCAGTGCTGCACCCTGGCGGTGTCCGGCTTGTTGCATGAGCTGATCAGCAAAGCGGTCAGCTTCCCGCACTTGTATGAAGAAGACAGTGCGCAGGGGCGCCTGATCAGCACGCTGCTGGACGAACTGGCGCAGGCCCCGGTCGAAGCCCTGCACCTGCCCATGCCCCGGGACCTGCGGCTGCGGCGCCTGGCCGACAGCCTGCTGGCCGCCCCGGCAGACAAAGCCACGCTCGGCCAGTGGGCCGTGCGCATTGGCATGAGCGAGCGCAGCATGACGCGCCTGCTGTTGGAGGAGTTAGGCTTGAGTTTCGGGCGCTGGCGCCGGCAGTTGCATGTGATCCTGTCACTGCAACGCCTGGCCAAGGGTGAAAGTGTGCAGCGGGTGGCGCTGGACCTGGGTTATGAGAACGCCAGCGGCTTTATCACGATGTTCCGCAAAACGGTGGGCCAGCCGCCGGCACGTTACCTGGCGGATCGGGCCGGGGCGTCGAGCGCAACGGCGCCTGCGGCCATCGCATTGCACCCCGGTACGTGATCAACGCTGAACCGGAATCCGAATGTCCCCACCCTTGCACTGGGTCTTCACACTCTTTGGGCAGCCGGCGAAGCGCAGTTCTTTGCTCAGGCACACCCGCACTTCGGACAACACCTTGCCCTTGCAGATGACGGCCATGCCATGGTCGCCCATGGCCGGGTTGCTCTGGCGGAACAGGCTTTCAATCGCCTGCGCATCCAGGTAATTCGGCACGTTGAACGGCTGCAATTGCTGCGGAATCTGCACCGCTGCCAGGGCCGTATCGGTCGCGTCCAGATAGCGCGAAGCCTCCAGCCCGCTGCAGGTGCCGTGCTTGGACCACTCATGCTTGAGCAGGGCCTGTGTCGGGAAGATCAACGCCCCTTTGGCCAACTCATCGGCCGACAACCGCGATTGCGCATCACACGACGCCGGCCAACCACCTTTGGCGTACTGCGGCCACAGCCCATGCAGTACAAACCCATAGCCTTTGCCCGAGCATTGCTCGTTACCCGGGTGCGTCAGGCAGAACGTTGGTGACCATGATAATGACAGCACATAAAAATCAAAATCCCCTGCCGGCCGTTGCTCCCGTGGTGCCGCTTGCGTCGCCATACTGGCCAGCACCAGCCCCAGCGCCATTAAGGCTGCCTTGTAGTTCATCAATCCATTCCTTGAAAAAGTAAGCGACTAGTGTGGGTCCTGGCCAGTCCCAACCGACAGTCGCAAAAGCAACGCCCGCCATAGGAAAATCAATCAGGACGGCGCGGATTGCGTAGCAATACTTTATCCAGAATTCGATCCGTCTTCAGCGCCTCGATCGCCAGTGAAGGATGCTCGGCTTCCCCACGAATGTGCGCGTTCATGGCCTGCACGTGATGCCATTGGATATGTTCATGGCAAGGCACTTCCAACACTTCGTCAACCTCACCTTCAAGACGCAACGGCTCGTCCTCGAACACCGCAAACGTGATGCGGCCAGCGCTGCCGATCAGCTCCACCCGGTCTTCGCGGCGATCCGCGACAAAGTTCCAGCAGCCCATGCCCAGCGCGCCCGAACTGAAGGTCCAGCAGGCCGTCACCGCATCCTCAGCCGCATACTGCCCCGCTTGTCGTGCAGTAAAACCGGTGACTTCGACGATATCGCCCGCCAGGTACTGGAACAGGTCAAACCCATGGCTGGCGAGGTCGGCAAAGTAGCCGCCGCCGGCGATGGCCGGGTCGGTACGCCAATTGGCGGGGCTGGCGTCGGCGGGCGCCGGCGGCTTGCACAGCGACCAGGTCACATGGCGCAACTCACCGATGCGCCCGTCCCGCAGCCAGTCGCGCACTTGCTGAAAGCGTGGCAGCGAACGGCGGTAGTAGGACACAAACAAGTGCAGCCCGGCGCGCTCGAAGGTGCGCTGCATCAACGCGCTTTGCTCTGCGTTGATGGCCATGGGCTTCTCGACGCAGCAATGCTTGCCCGCCGCAGCCACCATCAGGCTGTATTCAAGGTGGCTGTCGGGTGGGGTGGCGATGTACACCGCGTCGACTTCAGGGTCGTCAATCAGTGCCTGGGCGTCGGTATAGAAACGGGCAATGCCGTGGCGTGCCGCATAATCGCGCACAGCGGGTTCGCGGCGCCCCATCACGGCCACCAGCGCAGAACCTGGCACTTTGTAGAAGGCGGGTCCACTCTTTAACTCAGTGACACTGCCACAGCCAATCATGCCCCAACGTACGGTATTCATCAGTTGTCCTCGTCCGTTTTATCAAGGGGGAAGTATCCACATCACCACCCGTGCGCGCCACCGCCGATTAGCATGACAATTGCATTACACTTTCATGACAGTCATTCAACCAGGAAGGTGTAGACCTTGAAAATACGTGCAACCGTCATTTGCAAACATGAGGAGAGCATCCTCTTCGTGCGCAAGGCCAGGTCAAAATGGGCGTTGCCGGGCGGCAAGGTCGAGCGTGACGAGCGCCCGGTCGGGGCAGCCGCACGCGAGCTGCAAGAAGAAACCGGGTTGAACGTGGACGGCCTGCTGTACTTGCAGGAATTGAAAGCCCGCGACACGGTGCATCATGTGTTCGAAGCCTCGGTGGTGAACATCGCCGACGCGCACCCACGCAACGAGATCATTGATTGCCGGTGGCACGCTTATAGCGCCATGGACGAGCTGGACACCACCGACGCCACCCGGCACATCGTCAAATCCTTCCTGCGTCGCCTCTGACTCCCCGCCTCACCCCGCCCTCCGTTTTCTGCCGTTCGACAAAGGATTTGACGAACGCGGCATCGGCTGTGCGTCTTGCCTCGGCCATCCAACCGCTTTAATCCGCTGATTGTCGTGCGCACGGGTCTGCACCGGACGTCACGAATGTTGGGGATTTCGGTGTTGCATCAAGTGGGTATGGCGAGGTTGCAGGTGGACAGTGCGCTTAGATCGCAAAGACCGAGTCGCCTGCATCGCAGGCAAGCCAGCTCCCACAGCTGACCGGGCCTGATTCAGGAGCCAGGTCGTCACCTGCATACAGATCAAGAACGCGGTTTATTCCCCGCGACCTGGGGGAGTTTCTCCTTGGTTTTGCCCTGCCCGCGCTGGTACAGCGCCTCGACCAGTTTTTGCCGCTCGTCCTGGGGCAAGTTGCTTGCGAACTGCGCCAGTGTGGCATCCACCAGCGCCCTGAGCGCGACATCCGCTTCGCGGGCCTTGGCCAGTTCGGCCACCAGTACATCGTGGTCCAGCGTCGGCGCTTCGAGTTGTTTGATCACACCCAGGCGCGCTTCGCGACCGGCCATGATCAGCGGTTGGCTGTCAGCACGGTTATGCCGCAGCAGTTGGCGCAACTCTTTGCGGCGCTCTGCCGGCAACTTGATCATCGCCTGGCGTAGGCCGTGCTGGTTGACCACCGCTTCGGCGGGCTTGGCAGTGGCCATCCAGTGATACAGGCCGCCACCTACACCGCCGATCAGGAACACGTTGAGCAACACCGAGACGACCAGCCAGGGTTTAAGGGATTTTACGGTCATTGCTCGGTTTCCTCGGCGTTGACAGTGAAGACGACGTCGGCATCGCCCTGATCGAAGACACTGGGCAGCACTTCGGATGACAACATGGGCAATGGCACACTCAACGACGCCACCAGCACCCCGGCGGCGATACCTGCAATCCCCACACCGACCAGGCCGGCGGGCGATAACCAGTTGGCATAGCGCGACCAGAAAGAGGCGCGTCGCGGGGCGGACTGGCGAATCTGCCGTGCCAGTGCCGGATCTGCGAATGCCAGTTGATGGTTGTCCAACTGCCCATCCAGCCAGCCCGCCTCGCACAACGCCTCGCGCGCGCTGGCGTTACCGCTGTCGAGCAAGGCCTGGGCCGCGGCCTGTTCAGCGATGGGCCAGCGGTGCAGGCTGGCTCCATAGGCATCAGCCAAGTGCGTAAATCGTTCAGGTGTCATGATTTTCCCCTTCCTGGGCGGGCAAGCCCGGGTGTGTCGGCAAGTTGGCTGCGCAACTGGCGGCGGGCCCTCGACAGCAGGCTCTCCAGTGCCTCGACGCTGATATTCATCAGAGCCGCGGCGTCGATGTTCGACAGCTCCTGATAGTACTGCAGCACAATGGCTTCGCGCTGGCGCTCGGGTAACCTGGCCAATGCAGCGGCCATTCGGGCACTGCGGTCGGCTGTTTCCAACTGTTCATCCGGGGACGGCGCGCTGTCCGCCAGCGTCAGCACCTCCTCCTCGTTCAACGGGCGTTCCTTGCGCCGGCGCAGGCGGTCATGGCACAGGTTGAGCGCCACCCGGTGCAGCCAGGTGTCAAAACGCGCTTCGCCGGCGCGCCAGTTGGCCGCCTGGCGCCAGATCCGCAGAAAACTTTCCTGGGCGACGTCCTTGGCTTCGTCGGCATCCCCCAGGATCCGACTGGCGAGCGCCAGCAAACGCGGCAACTTGCGCGTTACCATTTCGTTGACGGCGGCAGGCTCGTTGTTGCTGATACGCGCCAGTAGCTCAACGTCCGGATCAGTGTCTTTCAATCGGGTAACTCTCGGTCCGCAGGCTAAGTATCAAATTTCAGCGGACCCAATGGCCTTCGCGCCAATACCAGTTCGGGCCACGGGATTCCCAGTGCCCAGGCTCCCAGCGGGCATTGCGCATCACTGGCTGCCAATGGCCCGGCACCCATGCATAGGCACCGCGCTCCCATTTCCAGTGGCCACGGTCCCAAGCATAGCCCGGGCGTTCGGCAGGGATCACTTCAACCCGTTCTGCCGGAGGCGCCTGGCGGATGATCACTTCGGTCTGGGCAAAGGTCGGGGTACTGACAAGCGCGGCAAAGGCCAACGGGATCAACAGGGCATAGCGCAATTTGGCCAGTGTTCTCATGGCAACTCCTCCATATGGCGAACGAAAATGCTCGCTGCTGATGAGTTGAACGGCGTACGCCGAAAAATCCGTCGCACGTCGCGCAGCTTTTTTTCAAGGCCTAGATTGAAAGGAGTATTGCTCAGGGGATGAGGGGGCTTGATGAAATGTGTGCAGGCATCGCGACGGATTTGCGCAGGTGGCGGCGTTCAAGAGGTAACGCAGAACACACAATGAGGAAAAATATCATGTCCCGTCGACTCTATATGCTGGTTGCCGCCCTGTTGATCGTTAGCCTCAGCGGCTGCGTGATCCTGCCGGAACACCGGCATTGCTGCTGGCGCTACTACGGCGCAGTGTCCACGCCCACCAGCACCGTCAACAGCTAGCCCACCGCAGCAAAGCCACGGCGCCCGGCCTTGATCTCGGTGCGCAATTCGCCAATCAGGTTTGAGATGGAACGGATGCTGTCCAGGCCTTTGGGCGACACCCGGGTCAGCAGCAAGTCGACACGACCGGACGCCGGCTCGAACACGCTGATGCGCAGCGAGCCGTCGCTGTTGAGACTGCAATCACAGGAAAGCGGGAGGAAGCCCACGGCCATGATGCGGTTGAGTTCGATGATCGAAATCATGCTGAGCCCCCGTCCCTGGGTTCTACCCTGTTGGTGTGATGCACCCAGCATAGATAAGGTTTTGCCTGCTACTGAACAATTAATTCAAAAGTGATACCTGTGCCGCATTTTGCCCCGTAAATGCTGGTGCGCTGACGCCAGAAACCCAGCACACGACCTCTCGTCCGTCACTTTGGCGAAGGCTTGACTCGCGGCGTGGTTCAAAAGACGCTCTTGGCTTTTCGCCATCACTCGAGCAGCCCGCCATGAGCATCAATCCACCGAGCCAGCCTGATAGTGACGTGTACAGGACGCTGCTGGAGTCGACCAAGGCCATCCCCTGGCGCATTGACTGGCAGACCATGACCTTCAGCTATATCGGACCGCAG
Source organism: Pseudomonas sp. M5A4_2d (assembly GCF_053345295.1). Classification (NCBI taxonomy): domain Bacteria; kingdom Pseudomonadati; phylum Pseudomonadota; class Gammaproteobacteria; order Pseudomonadales; family Pseudomonadaceae; genus Pseudomonas; species Pseudomonas sp. M5A4_2d. The sequence continues at coordinate 163,029 of NZ_JBKEZW010000013.1, forward strand.
ATCGAAACGTTGTTGGGCTGGACCCCGCAAAGTTGGGTCAGCGTGGATGACTGGGTAGAACGGATGCACCCGGACGACCGCGAATACGTGGTGAATTTCTGCGTGTCGCAATCACGCGCCGGCGTGGACCATGAAGCCGATTACCGCGCGCTGACGGTGAACGGCGACTATGTGTGGATTCGCGACGTGGTGCACGTGGTGCGCAAGGACGATGAAGTCCAGGCATTGATTGGCTTTATGTTCGATATCAGCGAGCGCAAGAAGACCGAAGAACACCTGATCCGCCTGCAAAAACAACTGGAGGAGTATTCTTTTCAGGACGGCCTCACCGGCATCGCCAACCGCCGGATGTTCGACACCGTACTCGAACGGGAATGGGCCAACGCGCAGCGAAGCCAGCTGCCGTTGTCGTTGATCATTCTCGATATTGATTTTTTCAAGCAGTACAACGACCACTACGGCCATCTCAAGGGCGATGAATGCCTGCGCCAGGTGGCTCGTACCTTGTCGCTGGCGGCCAACCGGCCAAGGGATTTCATCGCACGTATCGGCGGCGAGGAGTTTGTGTGGTTGCTGCCGGAGACCGACGCGGCATCAGCCAGGCAGGTGGCCCGACGCTGCCTGCATCTGATCTGCCAGCAGCAGATCGAGCACGAATTTTCAGCGGTTTCCAAGTTACTGACGCTGAGCCTGGGAGTCGGCACCCATGTCGTTACACCGAACAGCGCGATGCTGGGGTTTGTCGAATCCGTCGACAAGTTGCTGTACCAGGCCAAACGTAATGGACGGATGCGGGCGGAGTTTGCCGATATTGAAACTTGACGTCGAAGTCAAACTCCGGGCAAAAAAAATCCCAAGTAGCTGATGGAAACTTGGGATTTAAAAATGCATAAACCGTGGGAGGTGAACGCCCGGCAATACTACCGACTGGATAAACCTGTCACAAGATTATTTTAATCCTTTCGTCGGATTAAAAGCGTCGTAAGTCATTCAATAACCACACAATTTTCAGGGTGTCGAAAACTAAAAGTGCCACTTTTTGGTGCAATTAAGCGTTATAACCCTAACGACTTCTCGGCTGTATTTCCGCTATTAAAATGGGGTTATTGCCTACAACGGCGCGACACTGTCGGAATACCGCTGTCTTAATTGTTTGCAGGCTTCGGGCGACTCAAAGCCTGCGGGCGATGCCGCGCGAGCAACGTTTTCTATTCGTTGGCAGAGGGCCAGGCGCTCTGCTGCCTCTTGCCGATCACGGTCTACCTGGGCGTTAAACCGTATAAAACAGACGCCGAGCAGCACCGCCACGCACAGAACCCCGATCGAAAAATAGCGAAAGCTGTTGGCCGGAGAGGGTTCTGGTAGGTTCATTGCTTTAAGGCGCCCTGCTCTTTTCATAACGGACATCGTCGCCATCGACCTGTCCCACCTTCGACCAACCCAGTCGTTGGTAAAACCCATTGGCCCTTATCTCATCACGTCCATCCGTGACCAGAAACAACCTGTCGTGGCGTTCGAACAACGCGGCTTCAGCCACCGCCATCAGTCGGCGGCCCAAGCCACGGCCCTCGTAGGCAGGGTGCACGAACATCGCAAACACCTCGCCTTCGGCCAGGTCGACCATGGAAAACGCGGCGGGTTGGCCATTCACGTGCGCGACCCAAACACACGGCGCTTCGCGGATACTGTCTGCCAACACCTGCGGCGTAATGCCAAGGTCGGCCAGCTGTGCACGACTCAAGTGGTTTTGCAGCACCGCGGTGCGGATGGCAAACAAGCTGTCGATATCCGCAAGCGTCGCCAATCGTACGAGGTTTTCCATGAACGCCTCCTCCCCTACAACATGCGATTGTATGCAAATAGAAACATATACATTGTGGTGGATTTGTAAGAGAAAGCGCGCGACTACAAGGATTCTGTCTGCTGCCGACGGCGAAACTGCCCTGGGGTCAAGCCGTGGGCCTTACGAAAACACCGGGAGAAGTACGCTTGATCCGTAAACCCGCAGCGCTGGGCGATCACACCGATCATTTGCGCGCTGTTGAGCAATAAGGTGCGCGCCAACTGCATGCGACGGTCAAGCACCCATTGGGAAAAGGGTTTGCCGGTTTCTTTGCGTAGCAGATGAGTGAGGTAGTTGGGCGACAGGAACGCAGCGGCCGCCGCGTCGGTCAGGTTGAGCGTCGGTTCGTGCAGATGCTCGCGAATATAGCCCTGCAGCCTTGCCAGGGCGTCTTTGCGACCGCGCCGCGTGGCGTTATTGGCGGCAAATGCCTGCAAGGGTTCGGCGTACTGTTCGCAGACGAGGCCGACCAGTTGGAATAGATAGCCTTTTAGTCGCTCACGGGCGCCGAACGTGCGATGGGCGTCCAGGGTGCGCATATGCGCGAGCCAGGTTTTCACTTCGTCGAAGGCCGCATCGTCGAGAATGAAATCCAGTTGCTCCTGAAAGCGAAACGGCGACAACTCCGGCGCTTGGCCGATGGGGATGTCCTCCAAATCCAACGGATCGCAGGTCAATTGCGGCAGGAAAAACGCCTGGCTGAAGTTGATCAGCATGAACTCGCCGTCTTGCGGGTGGGGAATCACATGCAGGCGATGGGGCAGGATAAACGCCAGGGCTTTGTGCGGAAACGGTCGCACCGCGCCGCCGATATGTTGCACGGTGTCGCCGCCCAGGTTGATCTGGATCTGGAAGTACTCATGCCGATGCGGGCTGGTCAGCGCCGCCCGCCCGCGTTTATCGCGGATATAGAAGTCGGGGCGGTCGCTGCGTTGCTCCATGCCATAGGTGGTGACGCGGGTGCCTGGCATAACAGTCTCTCGGGTGGCCTGGGCACCACTTTAGCCTCAACCTTGGCCGAGGGTGAAACTCAACTCGCCAACGCCGTCGATGCCGGCGGTGACCACATCCCCCGGCTGCAACGCGCCGACGCCCGCCGGGGTGCCGGTAAAGATCAGGTCACCGGCCTTGAGTGCTACCGATTTGGAGGCGTGGCTGATTACTTCACTGACCGACCAAATCTGATCGGCCAGGTCGCCGAGCTGGCGCTGCTCACCATTGACCTTGAGCCAGATTTTGCCGCTCGACGGGTGCCCTACCGCACTCACAGGCTGCAACGCGGTACTGGGCGCCGACTCATCGAAAGCCTTGGCCCATTCCCACGGGCGGGAGAGCTTTTTCGCCTGGGCCTGCAGGTCTCGGCGAGTCAGGTCAATGCCGACGCCATAACCCCATATATGCGAAAAAGCCTGTTCCGGGCTGATATCCACCCCGTCTTTGCCGATGGCCACCACCATTTCCACTTCGTGGTGCAGGTCAGCGGTCAACGGCGGGTAAGCAATCACCCCTTTGGCCGGCACTACCGTATCCGCCGGCTTCATGAAGAAAAACGGCGGCTCGCGATCCGGGTCATGCCCCATTTCGCGGGCGTGCTCGCTGTAGTTGCGGCCTACGCAGAAGACGCGACGCAGCGGGAAACGCGCGTCGCTGCCTTGTATGGCCAGGGATGGGGTTGGCGCGGGGGTGAATACGTAATCAGTCATGGCCTGTGCCTCTTGGTTTACCTGGCGCCAGTATGGCGAGGCACGCCAGGGCAAAGTTGGACAGGTTTACGCAAATTTTGCACTGGCCAGTGCAAATCGCCGGTGGATCATTTGCGCGCCACTTTGTAACGCAGGCAATCCTGATAAAAACTCTGACGAATCACCTCAGGTTTGAGACGTGAAGGGCTGTCATAAGTCTGCTCGGTGATGCCCATCGCCATCATGCGCATCCACGATTTGCTGAACTTGATGGTCTGGATCTTCTGCCGCGCGGCATACAGCGACACGCCCGACAGTTTGAGTTCCTGAGCCCTGGCGGCGGTGCCTGCGCCCCAGCTGCACATGTACTTGTCACCTTCGCGCAGCTCCCGTGCCTGCACGGCAGCCGCGCCGCCGGCCAGGGAGCAGGCGATCAGCATCATTCCAACAGTGCGCATTTGCATCCCCACCTAACCACCTGAAAATAAAAGCGATTCTGGCGAGAATTTTGTTACAAAGGGGCCATTAAATTGCCTTATCGACGACTTATCGCTCCTGCTAGGTCGCACTCGCGCGGTTATCCAAGTAGGCATAGGCCGCCGTGGTGTCGAGGTTGTCGTCAAGGCTGACGCAATGAGCTGAATCGCTTTTTTGTGTAGGCCTTCGGGTTAGTTTTTTGCGGTTTTTACCCGCTTAAAGTCATCTATTTCTGATTTTTCCAACCACTCGTCCAGCCGCTTTTTCCTGCAGCAGACTCCGACGCCTTGCCATCTTGCCGAGACGTCACGGATGACCAACGCTGCCCACATTGCCTTTATCGAACATGAACTGAATGGCTTTCATCAGAGCCTGGCGGAGTATCGCCAGCAGATGGGGGCCTGGTATGCGCGGGCATTGGATTCGCTCAGCCACGCAACGGATATGCCGTCGTTGCTGGGGATGGATCGGGTGCTGAGGGCGGGGGATTCGCAACAATCAGTCAGTATTTCCGATACGCGTTTTTCCACCGTCGCCCGCTGCCCGGCGGGCGGTGTGCTGAAGATCGAAAGCACGTTCGAGTCGGTGTACGACGTGCCGATCGGCGACATCCCGGTTGAGGTTATTCGACTGGATGACGGCAGTTCCACCGTGATCATGCTGGATGAACACGGCAAAGGCTCACACACCTGCGTGGCAGGCGGGCGATATGAGGTGCGGGTGCAGGGCGGCGTTTCTGCGCACTAGGTGGACGCGTTGTTTGCGTCCTACGCCGGGCTGACGGCGGACCTGGAGCAATGGCTGCGCGAGCAATGGAAAGACTTCAAACCCTATTGGCAGCAATCGACCGCCAGCGCGATTGGCAGCGGCGTGCTGGCGGGCAGTTGGGCGGCGATCCGGGACGTGTGGGACAGCATCAAGCTGGTGCAGGCGATTCTTGAAGACCCGTTGAAATACGTCGAGCAGCTCGGCACCGAGGCCGCCAAGTTGGCGCAGGTGGCCACCGATGCGCCCAAGGTCATGGAACAGGCGATGTTGCTGGCCAGTGATGAGGCGGCGCTGTACCTGATAGTGCGCACGGCCATGCTGTGGCTGGACGCGCTGCCGCCGGGCGAGATAGCCGAGGTGGCGGCCGGGTTTGTGGTGTCGTTGTTGATTGACCTGGTGATTGGCGCGGTGTTGATGATCGCGCTGCCGGCGGCGGGAGTGGCGTATCTGAGTGTACGGTTGGTCAAGTATGGCGCACAGATTCTTGAAGCCGCCGTTGGTTTTGTCAGGAGCCTGCTCACGATTCTGACCAGGTTTATGCAGGCGGTGGATCGCTACAAGGCGGTGGCGGTTCGCGGCGTGGTCGGCGGGCTCAAGCAAGGCACGATGCAGATGCGCTGGCGGGCGCGGCAGAACGCGGTTCTCAAGCAGAAAGAGTCGGTTAATGATGTGCCTGCGTCGGCTAAAAACCCGAACGGGGATGCGGCGGCGGCTGCGGATAAGACGGCTACTAATGGATGCCCGGTGTCGATGGTGACCGGGGAGGAATTGTTGACCCTCATCGATGGCACCTTGGATGGGGTTTTGCCGTTTGAGTGGACGCGGCTGTATCGCACCAGTGCGGTGGAAGTGGATTGCGGGTTGGGGTTTGGCTGGAGTCATGCGCTGGCGCAGCGGTTGGTGGTGGATGGCGATTCGGTGGTGTGGACGGATCATGAGAACCGGTCGACTGCCCTGCCCTTGCCTACGGTGGCTCGGCCGGCGATTACCAACAGCTTGGCCGAAGCCGCGATTTACTTGGGTGCTTTACCCGATGAGTTAGTGCTGGCTCAGGCGTCGCGTTTCTACCATTTCCGCGACGGTGTGCTGACGGCCATCAGCGATACGTATGACAACCGGCTGCGCATCAGCCGTGATCGTTTGGGGCGAATCGAACGACTGGATAACGGTGCGGGTCGCTCGCTGTTTTTGCGCTATGCGTTTGGCCGCATCGTGGCGGTGGACTATCAGGTTCATCGCGCCAAAGGGCATGAACCCTTTGAATGGGTGACTGAACAGAACGTCGTTTCCTACGCCTATGACGAAGTTGGACGGTTGGTTTCAGCGACCAACGCTGTCGGTGAAAGCGAGGTTTATCGGTACGACGATCAGCACGTCATTCTTGAGCGACAGTTGGCCGGTGGGGCAAGTTTCTTTTGGGCGTGGGAACGG
>NZ_JBKEZW010000014.1:0-151779 GCF_053345295.1 Pseudomonas sp. M5A4_2d
GCTAACCCGGCGTCCTGCCGGGTTACCCACGGATTCAAGCCTGCGTTCGGCCATCGTGGTTAACGGGGCCTGTCAGATCAAGATCAACAGCAGATCAAAAGCAGGGCACGGCGGCCTGAAAGCCGACCTGAGTGGTTGAAGCAAAAGCAGGGCAAAAGCAGATCAGGAGCAGAGCTGCTTTTCTGTGGGAGCTGGCTTGCCTGCGATGCAGACACCTCGGTCCACCAAGTACACCGAGTTGATGCCATCGCAGCGGTTCGGCGGTCCGACAAGCCAGCTCCTACATTGAGTCTTCAGCGTGCTTGAGGTTCTAGTCTTCTTCGCTGCCTTCGGCGCGCCAGTAACCCACGGCCTTGAGGAACTCTTCAGTGACCTTGTGCGTGTCCAGCAGCACGCGCCGCACCTGGCGCGACAGCTTGGTTTCAGTCGCGACGAAGCTGTATAGCGCGCCGCTCGGCAGCGTCAGTGTGCGTACGGTGTCGAGCAGGTCATCCTGGCCGCGCACCACCCACATCACGTCCACATCGGCAGCACTTTGCAGGGCTTGCTGTTCCGCCGCATTGGCGATTTCAATCACGGCCAGCACTTTGCGGCCCGCTGGTAATTCCTCCAGGCGGCGCGCGATGGCGGGCAGGGCGGTTTCATCGCCGATCAGCAGGTAGCTGTCGAAGATATCCGGCACGATCATCGAACCGCGTGGCCCGCCGATGTACAGGTGTTGGCCTACCTGCACTTGTTCGGCCCATGTGGAGGCAGGGCCGTCGCCGTGCAGCACGAAGTCGATATCCAGCTCGCCGATGCTCAGGTCAAAGCGACGCGGCGTGTAGTCACGCATGGCCGGTTGCGGTCCGTCACCCTTGATATTGAAAGTCGGGCTTTCGAGTGCAGCCTGTTCGGCGGCGTTCTGCGGGAACAGCAGTTTGATGTGGTCGTCGCTGCCCAGGCTTATAAACCCCGCCAGTTCCGGCCCGCCGAAGGTGACGCGGCGCATGCGTGGGGTGATATCGACTACCCGCAGCACTTGCAGGCGACGACGTTTGATTTCGTGGGTGACGCGGTGGATAGCTTGCGTATTCATTGGTCTTTCCCGTCGGCAATGGCTTGAGCGGTGCGATTGAGCAGCGCCGCGACACGAACGATTTCTTCCGGGCTCCAGCGCCCGTGGTGCGAATGCAAGGCGTGACGCAGGTTGTGTACCGCCTCGTGAATTTCCGGTGGGCGGTCGTGGCCGCGTAATGAGCGTTTGCTGACGTCGATGCGCATGCGCACACCCTCCAGCGCAACGGCTTGTTCGCTTAGGAAGAGACGACCGGCATCGGTAATTGTGTAGCGTTTTTTTCCGCCGTCGGCGTCGCCCTGGATCAGATCGCTCTCTTCAAGAAAGGTCAGGGTGGGGTAAATCACGCCGGGACTTGGGGTATAGGCGCCGTCGAACAGACTTTCGATCTGGCGGATCAGGTCGTAGCCATGGCAGGGCTGTTCGGCGATCAGGGCCGGCAGCAACAGTTTCAAATCACCGGGTGCAAACACCCGGGGGCCGCGACCGCGACCTGCGCGGGGGTCAAAGCCGTCGCGCTGGTGAGGATGGTCTCGCATGGTAGGAGCCTCTGTGTGTGTCTAGATATAACTTAAGATATATCTTACAGGCTGTGCAATGGCTCCCGACAGACGGTCCTCCACGCCTCGTGGCACTCTCCAATTCGCTAGTTGCTTTACTTGAGTAAGTACATTGTTTTTAAACTATGTAATCCTGTTCTTACATACCTATCCGACAATAAAATATTCTCATTAACCTCCTCGTAGTCTACTTCCTACGGCTGTTTTGAAAGTTTTGGCAAATAGCCATAACTTTCCTATGTGTATTGATGTGTCAAGGCTACGTCATTAAGCGAATCTCCCGGCTTACATTTTCAAGTCTGAAATAGAAACTTACCTGGCTTCGAAAGGGTCATGATTTGCAATGCAAATAGTTGGAAAAACTTTTCACACGGCACAGTGTGATTCGAACTTTTTGCCGAGCTTTAATCAGGCGTTACACCCTCTTCGTTGCGTGCTTAACCAGCCTTGCGCACCACTGCGACAGGGTTTCTCTATGACGCTTAATGACTGTGTGAGTACTTGCAAATGAAAACCAAAATGAAAACTGCACTGTTGTCTATCGGGCTGCTGCTGGGGTCGATGTCCGTGGCTCAAGCGGCGGATGGAACGGTTACATTTTTGGGGTCTGTCCACTCGGGTGCCTGCTCTATTAAACCTGACTCTGTAGATCAGACCGTTCGCCTGGGGGCTATCGCGAAGCATCAGCTGCAAGCAGGCGGCAAGTCTGAAGCCCGCAGTGTGCGGATCGAGCTTGAAGGCTGCGACCTGACGGGCCTCACCGACAACACCGTCACCACCACTTTCACCGCGTCACCGTCGAGCGCTGTACCGGGTGCGATCGGCACCGTCGGGGGGGCCGGCAACATCGGCATCATGATGACCCATGGCGGCCAAGTGATTGACCTGGGCACCCCTACCACCCCGCAGGCCATCAGCACCGGCGACAACACGTTGGAGTTCGGTGCCTATGTGCAAGGCGCCGCTACCGGCGACATCGTCCCGGGTGATTTCAGCGCGGTCACCAACTTCACCTTGGCTTATCAGTAAGTTTCCCCCCCGTCACCCAACGGTGACGGGGGGACGCTGACGGGAGATAGATAGGTGAGGACATTCATAAGTTTCGCTATTGCCTCTTCATTGATGATGCTTATCGCCCCCGATGTTTGCGCGCAGGACACTGCGCAAGGCGATGGGATTGTCACGCTGGGAGGAGAGATCGTTGACTCCGCCTGCGGGCTGGAAGCAGTCAGTGCCGATCAAACCATCGAGATGCCTCCTGAACCGATAGGCCGGCTGTTGCGCAATGCGACGGGCGTACGACAGCCCTTCCAGTTGCGCCTGGTCAATTGCTCATTGACTCGCCCCGACCCATCGCGGCCCGGTGTAAACCTTCCCGATTGGGAGCATCTGCGCGTGACCTTTGACGGTCCTCACGACAGAGCAGGGCGTTCCTTTGCCGTCTTTGGCGGCTCGCAAGGAGTCGCGCTGCACATTGAGGACGCTGCGGGTCAGGAGAGTGTTCCGGGGGAGCCGATGGCTTTGCTGCCGTTGGTCAATGGCGACATGACACTTCACTACACGCTTCGCTTGGTCGGCAATGGACTGCCGCTGGTGACAGGTGCTCACACGGCCGCAGTGCGGTTCAAGCTGGAATACTTTTGAACATTGACGGGTTGTTTTAATGTTGAATACGTCCAAGGTCAAAACTACGCTCCGTCCCACTATCTTTGGCGGGTTGATGTCACTGGCAGGCACTGCACTGGGTGCCGGGGATATCGAGTTTAATACCGATGTTCTTGATCTTATTGATCGCACTAATATCGACTTGTCTCGTTTTGCGCGCAGCGGCTTTATTCTGCCGGGCACTTACGCGATGGTTGTACAGATCAATAACCAAGTGATGGCTGAGCACTCGGTGGCGTTCTACCCTCCCGATAATGATCCCAAAGGCAGTCAGGCCTGTTTGTCACCGGCGCTGGTGGAACAATTGGGCTTGAAAGAGTCCGGCGCCGCCACACGTGCGTGGTGGAAAGGCGGGCAGTGCCTGGATACTCAAAGTTTGCCAGGTATGGAGGTCAGTGGTGATTTGGCCACCGCCACACTGAACATTAACGTCCCACAAGCCTACCTTGAGTACAGTGCTATTAACTGGGACCCGCCCTCCCGTTGGGATGATGGGGTGCCCGGGTTGTTGGTTGACTACAACCTGACGGCGCAATCGAACTACCAAAGGAATGAGCGGGCCCGCAATAACCTCAGTGGTAACGGAACCGTGGGGGCCAATGCCGGGGCCTGGCGCCTGAGGGCGGATTGGCAGGGGCGTGTCGAAAAAGGCCGTGAAGGGCCGGCCGGGAATCGCCAACTGGAGTGGAGCCGTTACTACGCGTATCGCGCAATTCCTGCGTTGAAGGCGCGCTTGGTGGTGGGTGAGAACTACCTGTATTCCGACCTGTTTGACAGCTTCCGCTTCACGGGTGCTGCGCTCAATTCGGATGAAAGCCAGCTGCCACCCAACTTGCGTGGTTACGCCCCGGAAGTCGTCGGGGTGGCCAAGACCAATGCGAAAGTCGTTATCAGCCAACAGGGGCGTGTGCTGCATGAAACCCTGGTCGCGGCGGGGCCTTTTCGCATTCAGGACCTTAATGACGCTGTGACCGGCAAGCTGGATGTGCGGGTGGAAGAGCAGGACGGCTCGGTGCACTCTTTCCAGATGGACACGGCAGGCGTTCCCTACCTGACGCGACCGGGGCAAGTTCGTTACAAGGTGGCGACCGGTCGACCGACCAATCTTCAGTACGGCGCCGAAGGTGACGTTTTTGGCACCGGCGAGTTCTCCTGGGGGATCAGCAACGGCTGGTCGCTGTTTGGCGGCGGTATGTCGGACAACAACTACCGTGCGCTGTCTGTCGGGGCGGGGCGTGACCTGCTGGCATTCGGGGCTGTCTCGGTGGATGTCACGCAATCCCACGCAAGCGTGTGGAACGAGTCGCTCTCGGGTAAATCCTATCGCCTTCAATATTCCAAGAACTTTGAACAGTACGACAGCCAGGTGACCTTCGCCGGTTACCGGTTTTCCGATAAGAACTTTTTGAGTATGGCCGAATACCTGGATGCCCGTCATTACGGGTTGAACGGCGAACTCGGCGGGCGCGGGCGCTACAACGAGAACGGTGAATACAGCGAGGACTGGAGGCCGATAGGTGGCAGCAAGGCCCTTTATACGGTGACGGTGAATAAACAATTTCGTGACCTGGGCGCCACCGTTTACGCCAGTTACAACAAGCAAACGTATTGGGACCGGCCGGACACCCAGCGTTGGAACCTGTCGTTGTCCCGCTACTTTAATGTGGGCTCGGTCAAAAACATGAGCCTGTCGCTGAACGCGTACCGCACGCTGGAATACAACTACAAAGACAACGGCATGTCGCTGACGGTGAGTTTGCCGTTGGGGCCCACCGGCACACTGTCGCTGGATGCCAATCGGTCCGCAGGCGACAACACGCTTTCAACGCGCTACAGCGATCGCCTCAATGAGCGTAATAGCTACCAGCTCAGTGCAAGCAACAACTCCGCCGGTGGTTATCTGAGTCATATCGGTGACCAGGCCGACATTGATGTAAGCGCCAGCACGCAAAAAGGCAGTTACAGCAGCCTCGGTGTATCCGCTCGCGGCGGTGGCACGCTCACACCTTACGGCGCGGCGCTGCACCGTACCAATAGCACCGGCGGTACCCGTCTGATGGTCGATACCGCAGGTGTCGCCGATGTGCCTGTGCGCGGTTATGGCACACCGACCCGCAGCAACGCTTTCGGCAAGGCGGTTATTTCCGACATCAGCAGCTACCAGCGTACGGCGGCCAGTGTTGATCTGGAGAAGTTGCCGAGCAATGTCGAAGCCACTCAATCAATGACGCAACTGACGCTCACCGAAGGCGCTATCGGTTATCGATCGCTGGACGTGATCGCCGGTGAGAAGGCCATGGCTGTTCTGCGCCTGCCGGACGGCAGTTCGCCGCCCTTCGGTGCGACGGTGAAAAACCTCAAACAGCAGGACACCGGGATTATGAATGACGGCGGCAACGTCTACCTGAGTGGCATTCAGCCTGGGGAGCAGATGAGCGTCAGTTGGGGAGGGGATGCGCGATGCATCTTCACGCTGCCTGTCATTTTGCCAACCGATGGTTTGACCCATGCCCTGCAACTGCGCTGCCAACTGGTAGCCAATGACCCTTCCTTGCCCGAGCCCGCAGCGCTGACCGGCAAGCGTACCGATATGGAGAACCCATCCTCATGATGCTCACTACACGTTTCACACCTCAGGCTCTTGTGCTGCTGGCGCTAGGCTTGAGCCAGAGTGCTAACGCAGCTGTCGGCCTGGACCGTACCCGCGTGATTTTTGATGGTGGCAAAGATGCCACCAGCGTGAATATCACCAATAACAATACCCAATTGCCGTATTTGGCCCAGGGCTGGATCGAGGACGAAGAGGGCAAAAAAATCACCACGCCCCTGATCGTGCTACCGCCGGTTCAACGCTTGGAGCCTGGGAAGCAAAGCCAGGTGAAAGTTCAGGCGCTGCCGGCGGCGAAATCGTTACCGCAGGACCGGGAGACGGTCTACTACTTCAACTTGAGGGAAATCCCGCCGCGCAGTGACAAGTCCAACACCCTGCAAATTGCGTTGCAAACCCGGATCAAATTGTTCTACCGGCCGCAAGCGATTACGCCAAGCCAGCAAGACCTGTCCAACCCTTGGCAGGAAAAACTGACCCTGACCCGCGAAGGCGACCACTACCAGGTGAGCAACCCTACGCCTTACTACGTGACCCTGGTGGATGCGCGCGACAGCAAGGACGGCAAAACCGTGCCGGGGTTTGTGCCAGTGATGGTCCCGCCCAAAGGCACGCTTCAACTGGGCCCAACGGCCACGGCCCTCGGCACAGCGCCCTATTTGGCCTACGTGAATGATTACGGCGGACGTCCGCTGCTGGCGTTCACCTGCAGCGGCCAAACGTGCAAGGTCAATGTGCAAGCCTCAGCGCCTAACAAGTAATGCCAGCGGCCGGAGAAAGTCATGAACTCACACAATCTGAAGGTCCTGGGCGGCCTGTTGCTGGCCTTTATGGGGAGCGCATGCGCCGTCGAGGACGGCGAGGATATCGAGGGCATGAGTGGCATGCTGAATGTTCTCGGGACCATGCATGAGTCCCCTTGCAGCTTGGAGATGACGTCGGTTCATCAGACGATTGACCTGGGCGCCGTGTCCACCAGCCAATTGCAGCGGCCGGGCGATCAGGCGACATCGGTGGCCTTTCAGTTGCGCTTCAGCGATTGCCACCGCACCGCAGGCAGCATCCGCAGTGAGCGAACGGGGAACCTGGCATGGAGTGCTTTTCAACCCGTGCTGTCGGTAGCGTTCATGGCACCCGCCGATGCCGATGATCCACGGTTGGTCAAAGTGCAAGGCATCACCGGGATGGGCCTGTATTTGACCGACGCCATGGGACGCAATGTACAGCTCGGCTCAAGAGGCGAACCTTTGTTTTTGACCTTGGGCAGCGATACCCAGACCTGGAATGTTCAACCCACGCGCACCTCTGCACCGTTAAGCAGCGGGGCGTTCAAGGCCGTGGTGGATTTCAGGCTCAATTATGAGTGAGGGCAGAACAATGGCTAAGTCAAGCGGCTCGCGGGCCCTTCTTATCGGTGGCGGCCTGCTTTGGGCTGTCAGCCAAAGCGCGCAGGCCGATACGAGTCTAACCATCCGCGCGGTGATCATCGCGCCCCCGCCGTGTGTGATTAACAGCGGCGGCACGCTGGACGTGCCGTTCGGCAATGACCTTCTGACGTCACGGGTTGACGGGGTCAATTACCGTCGGGACGTGCCTTATACCGTCACCTGTGATTCCCCCTTCAACAACGCGATGAAGCTGGAACTCAAGGGCACAGGCGCTTCGTTCGACAGTCGCGTGCTCTTGACCCGCAAGCCGGACCTTGGGGTAAAGCTGTTCGTCAATGGCGCTGACTGGCCATTGAATACGGCCGTGAATTTTACCCATCCAAACTTTCCGGTCGTGCAGGCGGTGCCTGTCAAGCGCGCGGGCAGCAGTCTCACGGGAGGCGCATTTGATGCCGCCGCCACCCTCGTGGTCGATTACCAATGAAATCGATTACCCATCAAGAGAAACGACCCATGACATTTTGGCAGCAGCGAGCGTTGCTCGCCTTGTGTTCCATCGGCCTTTGCAATGGTGCGTCGGCCAACCTGACGTTCAGCGGAACACTGAACGAGCCTCCGCCCTGCACGATTGACGCTGGAAACACCATTGAAGTCGACTTTGGGGACGTCGGTGTAAAGCGCGTCGATGGTGAGAAATACCGTAAGGGCGTGGGTTACACCATCAACTGCGGCACCGACACGCTGCCGTGGGAATTGAAGTTGAGTGTTAACGGCACAGCCACGGCGTTTGATGGCTCGGCGGTGCAGACCAGTGTGCCTGACCTGGGCATCCGGCTGTTTCAAAATAACGTGCCGTTTCTACTCAATACGCCACTGGACATCAGCCTGTCGTCCCCGCCGACATTGGAAGTTGTACCCGTCAAACGGTTAGGGGCCGTACTGACCCCCGCAAGGTTTACAGCGGTGGCCACGCTGTTGGCCGAATACGAGTAGGAGTCGAGTCTATGCGACATGAAAGGGTTCATAAGGGTTGGTCATGTGGAGGTCTGGCATTACTGCTTACCGGCGGCCTCGCCTCCAACGGCCATGCGGCCGACAACTTGAGTTTCAAGGGCAACCTGGTTGAAGAGGCCTGCACTATTCGGCCGGGCGACGAGGCCATCACGCTGGAACTCTGGGACATCACCAGCAAGCACCTCTATATCAACACGCGTTCACAGGGTCGCGGTTTCAAGCTGCACCTGGAGGACTGTAACACTACGGTTGGCAAGACGGTCACCATCACGTTCGGCGGTACAGAAAACCCGGCGCTGCCCGGGTTACTCGCACTGGATGGAGGCAGCGGCGCCTCAGGCATTGGGGTTGGTATCGAGACCCTGAGCGACAAGCCGTTGCCCTTGAATGCAGTCAGCGACGAACAGGTGTTGAGTGATGGCAGCAACAGTATTGAGCTCAAAGCCTATGTGCAGGGCGAGCCGAATGCCATCAGGGATCAGACTATAGAGCATGGTGCGTACACCGTGAGTTCTACGTTTACGTTGGACTACCCATAGGTGTGAAACATCATTCATAGGCTGAAAACAGCCTCATGCAAACCTCAATTCTCTTCTGGGCTGCCTTAAATCACGGACTGCATGTTCGTTGTGGGGGCTGGGTAGATAAACAACGAGAGATCAAAATGAAACGACTCGATGGAGCCATTGTGCTTCTCGTCTTGACAGGGTTTACCACCACCGCAAGAGCCGTTGATTGCCGTGTCAATGGAGGCGTGTGGACAATTGTCGGCGGGGGCAATATAAACTTGCGGGTCCCCGTAAACGTCCGACTGGACACGGCACAAAACCGTATCCTACTCGAAGGGGCGAGGCTCGAATGCCGATACACAATCGGCCCTCAGACCCCATCTAGAGCGGAGGACTACTGGGCAACCGGCAACGGTACACCCTGGGCTCCCGGCCCGAAGTTCGCTCAAGAAGGCACCGGCTTACGAATAAACGGAACGTACCGAAATACCCCGGTTCCCGTTGGAATTCGGGCGGCCACGATGCCGGATAACACGGTCGCATACCCGATTGATATAACGCCTTATATACTGATGCGTAATAGTCCGGGGAGCCCGATCGACATTCGAATCGGGGATACCCTCGGGGTATTACGTATGGTCCAGACAAACAGTGATAATAGCGGTTCAGTGCAACTGACCGTTACTTACACCGCCAACAACAACTTCACCGTCTCCCCCTCAACGTGCTCGATCAATAATAACAACCCGATCGAGATAAACTTCGGCGACGTACATCAACGGGCAATAGGCACCGATCCTTTAACCACCTCCATTCGCAGCGATCGCAGACTTTCCTACGCATGCCCGGATGCCGGGATTACCACACCGATCACCATCACCTACAAAGGCACTCCCTCGTCGTTCGACACGCGCCTCTTGAGGATGAGCAACACCGAGGTAGGCGCGGCCCTTGTTCGTGCGGGTTCTGCGGTTCAAGTCAACGGTTCGTTCCTGACTCGGATTACCAACAGCGTGGGAGGCGACGATGTCACGTTTACGCTGGTTCGACGAACGGGCTCACTCCCTGCCACCGGTGCCATAAGCGGCAGCGGTGTGCTGGTGATGGGGGTGCCATGAAATATTCACAAGGCAAAGGACGACGCCACGTGGCGTGGTAGATCGCTGGACTGTTTGTAGTGCTGTGAACCGTCACCCATAGACTGAAAACGACCGTGACTAACTTCAACTATCCCTTGGGCGGCCATTAGGCACGCACCGCAGGTTGGTTGGGTTGTGCCTGGGTAGATTTGAAATGAGAGATCAATATGAAACGACTCTATGGCGCCATGGCGCTTCTCGTCTTGCTGAGTGTGACGACGACTGCGAAAGCCGTTGATTGCCGTATTAATGGCGGCGGGTGGATTACGGTAGGAGGAGGCCAGAATATAAACCTGCAGGTTCCCGTCACTGTCCGACTGGATACAAGCCAAAACCGCATTTTTCTCGAAGGTGCGAGGCTCGAATGCCGATATACGCCTGCCTGGTGGTCGCCATCACCGGCCGCGGACTACTGGGCAACGGGCAGTCTCGCAGGGTCCCCTTGGACCCCCGGCCCCAAATTCGCTTCGGAAGGCACCGGCCTGCGAATAAATGGGACGAACCGCAACACCCCGGTCCCCGTTGGAATCCGGGTGGCCACCATGCCTGATGACAGGACAGGGTACCCGATTGATGTAACGCCTTATATTTTGATGCGTAATTCTCCGGGGAACCCTATCGACATTCGTGTTGGGGACAACCTGGGGCTATTACGCATGACCCAGACAAACAATGGGAATACGGGCTCTTCGCAGCTCATCGTGACGTACCTTGCCGCGAATAACTTCACCGTCTCCCCGTCAACCTGCACGATCAACAATAACAACCCGATCGAGATCAACTTCGGCGAAGTCCACCAGAGAGCCATTGGCACAGATCCGCTGACAACCACAATCCGCAGTGACCGTAGGCTCACCTACACCTGCCCGGACCCTGGGATTACCACGCCGATCACCATTACTTACAAAGGCAGCCCCTCGTCGTTCAACACGCGCCTGCTGATGATGACCAATCCGGACTTGGGCACAGCCCTTGTCCATGGGGGGGCAGCGGTGCAAGTCGGCAGTTCGTTCCTGACCCGCATTACCAACAGCGTGGGCGGAGACGATGTGACGTTTTCTCTGGTGCGGCGAGCAGGCTCCCTGCCGATCACGGGGGCCACAAGCGGCAGTGGTGTGCTCGTGATGGGGGTGCCATGACGTGGGCGCGGGTTGAGGCTCAGGCATCCGCCCGTATTCGCACCGGCCAGACCGGGCGTGTACGCCAGACCCTGGAAATCGACCGGGCGAAGGTTACCCGGCCGTTTTTCAGTGCGGACCCTCTGTCGATAGGCACAGCGTCTGGCTTCCCGGCTTCAAGTACGGCATAAGAATCGGCGCCATGCCCTTGAGCACCTGCACGGGCAGCGCCGAGGTGAACTTGAAACCTTGCGCTGAACTGCCGGGCACAAACGCGGTGAGTGTGCCGAAGTGGCGGTCGCCGATATAGAACACAAAGGTGGCGGTGCGGTTGATCGACTTGGAACTGAGTACCCGCCCGCCGGCGCCGATGGCTTCAATGCGGTTGTCGCCGGTGCCGGTCTTGCCGCCCATGGCCAGCGGCGTGCCGTCGTCCAACTTGAAACTGCCTGCCACACGCTTGGCGGTGCCGGCGTCTACTACTTGGGACAAGGCCCCGCGCAACGCCCGCGCCACCTCCACCGGCATCACCCGTTTGCCGGTGGCGGGGTCGTTGATCACCTGGGTTTCATAGGGCGTACCGGCAGCAAAGTGCAGGCTGTCGATGCGCACCACCCTCGCGCGCACACCGTCGTTAAGGATGATCCCCATCAGTTCCGCCAGCGCCGCCGGGCGATCGCCGGAGCTGCCAATCGCGGTGGCCAGTGACGGCACCAGGTGGTCGAACGGATAACCGACCGCCTGCCAGCGCTGGTGAATATCGAGGAAGGCTTCCACCTCGAGCATGGTACGGATGCGACTGTCGCGTGCGCTCTGATGGCGGCTTTTGAACAACCAGCTATAGACCTCCTGGCGCTCGAATCGACTGGCCTTGACCACTTCGCTGAAGGCCGCCTCGGGATGGTTGAGCAAGTAGCCGATCAACCACAGGTCCAGTGGGTGGACCTTGGCGATATAGCCCTGGTCGGGCAGGTCATAGGTGCCGGGGCCATAGGCCTTGTAGAGTTTTTGCAGGCGCTCGTCGGTGAGTTTCTCACTGGTTTTGACGCCGGTCAGGTGCGCGCGTACGAACAGGTTGAAACTGTCCTGATTGGCGTTGGGCAGCAGGTAGCGGTGTACGGCAGCCAGGCGAATCGGCGTGGGGCGCAGGCCGTCGAGAAAGGTATCGAGGCGTGCCTGGGTGTCTTTCTTCTGGTACTTCTTCCAGAACTTGCGCAGGAAGGTCGTACCCTCGCGGTCGGCAAAATCGGCGAGGTATTCCTGGCGGCGCGGGTCATTGTCGTCCTTGAGCAACTCGGCGCTGTTGTTGGCGCCGGAATAGGTGGTGTAGCGCACCACATCACGCATCAGGCGAATGAACGGCAGGTTGATCGACTCGCGCAGGGCGTCGCGCAAGGTCGGGCTGCGGCCGTTGTCTTCGTTGCGAAAATTATGGAAGTGATGCAGGCCGCCGCCGGTGAAAAAGCCTTCGTTGGGGCTGGCCGAGTAGGTGCGATCAAGGGCGCTGTCGAGCATTTTGGCCAGGGATTTGTCCGGTGTCTGGATCAGGTAGTCGAGGGCCCAGCGGCTCAGGCGGTCCTGGTCGTCGACGGCGACTTTTTTCAGCGCGGCGGGGGCTTGGGCGGCGTACTTGTCGTGCAGCTCGGTGATGATTTGCAGGTAAGTGGTCAGCACCCGCAACTTGGCAGTGGAGCCCAGTTCCAGTTTGCTGCCTTCGTTGATATCGAAAGGCTGGTCGGTGTTGTCAGTTTGTACGCGTACCCGTGAGCCATCTGGCGTCAGCTCGAATAACGTGAAGCTGTAGCGCACTTGCGCGGTGTTGGCCGGGGTCAGCAGGCGCTCGCCAAGTAGGCCGATCTGGCGCGCAAAGTCAGGGTCGGCGAGGTGCTTGAGGTAATCGCTGACCTGGCCCTGCAATGGGGCTTGCAGGGTGGTGGTGGCCGAGAGGTCGAGGCGGTCGAGGTCGTACAGCGGTCGGTCGAGCAGGGCGGCCAGGCGTGCACGGGCCATGCTGATGCCTTTGTTGGTCTCCACGGGCTGCACCGTGGGTTGTTGTAACCAGTCGCGGTAGCTGACGTTGGTCGCCAGTGCGGCTTGCAGCAGTGCCGGAGTAATCACGCCGTTCTGCGCCAGCAGCCGTAGATGGCTGTCGGTGAGTTGGGCCAGTTCTTCGCGGCCTTTGGCCAGGTAATGAGAAGGGCGGCGCTGGGCGATGATCAACGACAGCACTTCACGCAGGGCCAGGCCTTGCTCGGCGCTCACCGGCCCGACCAGCGCGCGGTTGACCTGGTTGAAATCGGCGCCGTACCACACCCGCAAACCCTCGGCCAGGCCATGTACTTCGCCGTGGCCGGGCACCGCCGACAGCGGCACGCTGTTGAGGTAGTCACGCAGGATATTCTGCCGCGCCGGTAAGGTATCGGGCCCATCGCGATAGGCACGCACGGCGGCGGAAAACATCTGCCGCAGTTTTTCCTCGCCCGATACGGTCAGGCCATCCGGGGAATGACGGTATTTTTCCAGCTGGGTCGCCAAGGTACTGCCGCCGGCACTCTGGCCCGGCAGGTGCAGCACCTTGGCGACTTGTGACCAGGCGGCCTTGGCAAAGCGCGGCCAGTCCACGGCAGGGTTGGCCTGGGGCTGGGTGGGGTCGAGCAGGTCGCGGTTTTCGATAAAGAGCAGGCTGTTGACCACCACGGGCGGGATCGCCGCGAAGCTTTGGTACAGCTGTTGCGGGTAGTTGTACTGGTACAGCGGCACGGCGCGGCAGTCGGTAATGGACAGCCCGGCCTGGATCTTTTCCGCATAGGGCACAAACAGGCCCTTGGCGCTGTAGTCCATCAGTGCGGGTGAAAAGCGTGCCTGGGCCTCAATCACATAACCGCGCTTGAGCAGGCGCGGCAGGAACGTGCCGAGGTCGCTGTAACCCAGGCGCCGGTCGAAGGGACCGGCTCCCGGATAGGTAATGGCCTGACTGGGGCCGGGCTTCACCTGGTAGGTGAGGTCGCGCGCCAGGCGGCTGAGTTCCTGGGCCTGCAGACGGGAGGTGCGCATCTCTTTGGCGGCGGCAAACCCCAGGGCAATCAGCGCCATCAACACAATCAACCCGAAGAGGCGCCGTACATAGCGGGGCCTGGGTTTATTTTTAGGTAAAGGCGCTGGGTCCGAACTGCCTTGTTTCGCAGCCTTGTTCGATTCGGTTTGCCACAGTGCGCCCATAGTCGATTGATCCTTAACGCAGATTGATCGGACTTGTCTGAAGCTTAGTCGCTGAGGGCTGGGTGCGAGGGAATTGTGTGTTTTGGTTGTTGTGGCGAGCGGGCTTGCCCCGCGTTGGGTGGCGAAGCCGCCCTAAAACCGCCCCCCGCAGTATGCCTGGCACACCGAGGCGATCTTAGTGGGGCCGCTTCGCAGCCCAACGCGGGGCAAGCCCGCTCGCCACAACAAGCCCGCTCACACATTTTTTACCGTGTTCAGGCAGGTGTTTTTACGGGGTTCAGGCACTCGATAGAGTGGTCCACGGTGGTCTTGGCCATTTCCAGCAAATGCCACACGGCCAGAATTTTCGCCCGCTCGGGGCCAGGCAGCAGCTCACTGCAATTGAGCGTTGTGGCCGAAGCGCTGTCGAGAAAACTTGCGGTGTAGAGCAGGGCGTCTTCGAAGCTCAGGTCTTCGATGTGAACGCCTTGGGTGGGCAGGTAATGGTCGATGGCGCGGTTGAAGGCGGCGCGGGCTTTGGCGGAACTGAGGGGCGGATCGGGGACGGCTTTGTTATTCATGGTTTACCTTCGCGTTAGATTAGGTGTCGACACCCTTCGCGACTAAACGAGGGCGGCGGCTGTACGCAGGTTAGTCGACCGGTTCCAACGCGAAAATTCCGGCGCACCCGAAGGCGCCCTGCGCACAGCCACCATTAAACCTCATGGAGGACCATGCGCACGTTGGAAGGTCAGGCGACTAAACCCGATCACTGATGAGCAGTGACGGATCGCAGACTAGCCATCGATTCCAACAGGCACAAGGCGGCAGGGATTGTCTAGGAAACGTCCTGCAATTTAAAGAGACGCGCCTTGCTGGCCCTTTACAAACCATGACCAAATGCCACTAACCCCACCCATAAACGGTGAGGGTGAGGGGCTTTTTGTAGGTGCTTTCTCCCTGCGATGCAGGCAATTTCACTAATTGTGACTCAGCCCTCCCGAGCTTGTGTCCGGGACGTATTCGCTTGCTTATATTCCGACGCCATCTTCATTGCATCCAGGGATGTGAGGCATGGCGCAGGGCTATATCAACGAGCGCACCACGGATTACCTCAGCTTGAAATCCCGCTTGATGGGCGGAGCCTCGAACCGGCAGCGTTCCGATCATTTTGACGTGCTGAACCGGCACCTGCGTCATGGGCTGGTGACGCCGGGGCAGTTGGTGATTGTTCCCGATACCTACAGCGTGACCTGCTCGCTGGAAGAGGCCTGGCTGATGCGCCAAGCCGAGGCGATTCGTCGGCAGCTGGACACTGGCGCCGGCACCCAAGTGGTCAACAATTATGACCTGCTGCAAAGTTTTCTGGGCTACGGCTCGTTGGGTGTGGGCAGCGCGACATCGGCGTGGGCGCGGCACCTGGACGAAGTGGCGCATACGCTGGAAGCGATTGAGCAACTGCACCAGCGCCTGAAAACCGGTGGCTTGGACCGTGAGGCGTTTTTTCGACAGCGCAAGGCGTTGTTCGGGCTGCTGGACACCCAGTTGCAAGGTGCGGCGCGATTTGGCACGGGGCTGCAGGGCAATCAGGTGTTGAAGAAGGTGCTGGGGATTTCAACCAAAAGCTATCTGCATAAGGGCGACATCGCCGGGTATGCACAGCGGATACAGGGCATTTCGCAGGCGTCGAAGTGGTTGGGGAAGGGCACGTATGTCGGCTTGGCACTGGACGTGGGCGTGGCAGGGTTGGAGGTCAAGGAGGCGTGTGTGCAGGGGCGGGAGGCGCAGTGTCGGCGGGCGAAGTATGTGGAGACGGGGAAGTTGGCGGGCGGCGTGGCGGGGGCTTATGGCGGAGGGAAGCTGGGTGCAACATTAGCCCGTAGCGGCTGTAGGGTTCTTTTGGGCGTCGCGGCTAAAGGAAACGGTGATCTGGCCTGCGCAGTGATCGGCGGCGCTGCGGGAGGGTATGCAGCGGGCAATGCGGCTGGCGCTCTCGGCGCGTTTCTAGGTGGGCAGATCGAAGAGATCGACGGTGATTTGATCTTTCAACCAGAAGGCGCTTAAGCATGGATTTTAAACTCATCCTTGCAATCTTTTTATTTGCAGGGACGTTCGTTTTCGCGGGGCTGACTTTATACGCTGAGTGCACAAAGCTCGAAGCGCTGGAAAGCTACTTCAGTGAGAACAAGCTGGTCTGCGATAACAAACGGTTTTGGGGCAGAAATCAGCATATCGACAGGTTTCATCGCATGCTTCTGATCACTGAGCTGTTGGGCATGCCTAAATTTCACATCAAAAGAGGGGATGTGACCGAGGCTGAGCTGGCGTCCGTCCCCTTGTCCCTCAAGCGTTGGGCGTTGTGGCCGTATCATTTTGGGATGGTATGGGCTGCTGGCTTAGCCCTCTGGACCTACTTGTATGGCTGGTAGCCTACGATGACTGCTCGACGGACCCGCTCTCAGCAGGTTCCCACGATGAAGCGTCACGAGTGTCCGATAACACAAAAAAATCGCTCAAAACCAGAGGCTGCCTTGGGCAGCCTCTGATTTACCGCGCACTCGTGACGCAGAGCGTGGGAACGATCGCGCAGTGGCTTGTGCGACGTTTTGCCGCCCAATTCAGGTTAGATGCTCCTGTAAAATTGCAATTTAACCGGCACTTCCCCTAAATTGGTCCGTTTTTATAGTGAAAGGCCCTGCTCTCGGCTTTTTATACTGCATGCCCCGCTGATCTTGCCCGGCAAGAAGGGCCCGTCCATGAGGCGGCCCGGTTTCGACAAGGGCGCAGGCTTACCGGCCGGCCCCTGGAAACTCGACGGACACTCCAATAACAAAATGAGGTTGTACCCTTATGCCAGTCGGCAACCCACTGCCCCATGGCGAGACCGCTCAAGGCGGCCCGCTCAAACGTGAACTCGGTGAACGGCATATTCGCCTGATGGCCCTTGGTGCCTGTATCGGTGTCGGCCTGTTCCTGGGCTCGGCCAAGGCCATTGAAATGGCCGGCCCGGCGATCATGCTGTCCTACATCATTGGCGGCCTGGCGATCCTGGTGATCATGCGCGCGCTCGGCGAAATGGCGGTGCACAACCCCGTCGCCGGTTCGTTCAGCCGCTATGCCCAGGATTACCTCGGCCCGTTGGCGGGCTTCCTCACCGGCTGGAACTACTGGTTCCTGTGGCTGGTAACCTGCGTGGCGGAAATTACCGCCGTCGCCGTGTACATGGGCGTGTGGTTCCCCGACACCCCGCGCTGGATCTGGGCCCTGGCGGCGCTGATCAGCATGGGCACCATCAACCTGATTGCGGTCAAGGCGTTCGGTGAGTTCGAATTCTGGTTCGCGCTGATCAAGATCGTCACGATCATTGCCATGGTCATCGGTGGCATCGGCATCATCGCGTTCGGCTTCGGCAATGACGGCGTGGCACTGGGTATCTCCAACCTGTGGGCCCACGGCGGCTTCATGCCCAACGGCGTGCAAGGCGTGTTGATGTCGCTGCAAATGGTGATGTTCGCCTATCTCGGCGTGGAAATGATCGGCCTCACCGCCGGTGAAGCGAAGAACCCGCAGAAGACCATCCCCAGTGCCATCGGCTCGGTGTTCTGGCGCATCCTGCTGTTCTATGTGGGCGCGCTGTTCGTAATTCTGTCGATCTACCCGTGGAACGAAATCGGCACCCAGGGCAGCCCGTTCGTGATGACCTTTGAGCGCCTGGGCATCAAGACCGCCGCCGGCATCATCAACTTCGTGGTGATTACTGCGGCACTGTCGTCGTGCAACGGCGGTATTTTCAGCACCGGGCGCATGCTCTACAGCCTGGCGCAGAACGGCCAGGCCCCGGCCACCTTCGGCACCACCTCAAGCAACGGCGTACCCCGCAAGGCGCTGCTGCTGTCGATCTTCGTGCTGTTGCTGGGCGTGCTGCTCAACTACATGGTTCCGGAAAAAGTCTTTGTGTGGGTGACCTCCATCGCCACCTTCGGCGCGATCTGGACCTGGCTGATGATCCTGCTGGCCCAGCTCAAATTCCGTAAGAGCCTGAGCCCCGCCGAACAGAAGGCGCTGAAATATCGCATGTGGCTGTACCCGGTCAGTTCGTACCTGGCGCTGGCATTCCTGGTGCTGGTGGTGGGGCTGATGGCCTACTTCCCGGACACGCGTATCGCGCTGTACGTGGGCCCGGTATTCCTGGTGCTGCTGACGGTGCTGTTCTACGTGTTCAAGTTGCAGCCGAGCAATGCCGGGGTGCGTGCTCAAGCCTGACCTCTCAGCACTCAACAAATAGCCACTTAACAAAAAGCCCCTTGATCGGGGCTTTTTGTTTTTCAGGCGGTAGCCACGTGGGGCGATTGGCTCAGGCGTTTGTTGAACTCCAGCCAGGCCCCCAGCGCGGCCATCAGTGCAGCCCCCACCAGCGCGGTGAAAATCTGCACGGCAAAGGCATCGCCAGCCAGGGCGTTGATCATGTCCGCCAACGGTGCCAACAGCACGCCCAGGCAGAACACTTCCAGCGAGTAGCGTCCCATCCGGCAGGTCTGCTGTGCCAGCCAGTTTTGCGTCCAGGCACGCCCCGGCAACAGTTTGGCGGTGACGTAGACCAGGGCCAGGAAGTGCAGCAGACGCACGGGCGACAGGTCGGTCTTGCTGATCGGATACAGCAGGTCGCTCAAGGCTGACGGCATCAGCGCGTCGTGTATGTCGGGCCAGCGCCAGCCGATCGTGATGACACCCGCGACCAGCACATAGGCCGCCGCCGCCACAAACAACGGCTGACGCAGCAGCGGCCGATTGTCCTGTGGCCGTGGGCGTTGCCCGTGAATCGCCGCCGCCCCGCCCAGCACAAACAGCAACTGCCAGGTGACGGGGTTGAAGTACCACACACCGTCGGCAATCGCTGCCAGGTTCCAGCCCAGATGCGGCGCCAGCAGATAGACCGCCAGCGACACCGCGGCCACCGCCCAGGTGTGACGCAAGAGCGACGGCAGCACCAGCGGCAGGCCGGCGAGCAACACGATATACAGCGGCAACGGGTCCATCAGGTTCGGCTTGAAGCGCAGCAGCAATTCATCCACCAGCGCTTGCTGCGGGTGCGTAACGAAGTGCGTCAGGCCCATCTCCTCGACCAGGTCGCGGGTTTCCACATGGCTGTTGGCGAAGAACACAATGCCCATCAACATCGCCAACAGGAAGATATGCACCACGTACAACACCCATGTGCGCCGCAGGATCTTCAGGCAGGCCATCCCGTAACCTTCGCGCTGCAGGACCTTGCCGTAGGCCAGCACCGAGGCGTAGCCGGCAAGAAACACGAACACTTCGGCAGCATCACTGAAGCCGATATTGCGCAGGGTAATCTGGCCGAGGGGATTGTGGGGGACGTGATCCCAGAAAATGAAGATCAACGCCAGGCCCCGAAAAAAATCGATGCGCGGGTCGCGTCCGTTCAGCATGGCAGCGGGCTCTTGAACAAATAAGTTTAGTAATGACAGGCGAATGCGCGTGTTGTCGTACGCCGCACGTCGGGCGGGCGCAGGTTGGCGGTATTTGTAAGCAATTGCAAAGGCGGGGTATTACTGAATGTCTCTAGACATCAATGATCACCAAGGTGCCGTGGCTACCGGCAAGTACGGCATGCGCGGTGCCGGCTTCCACCAGGTACAACTGGCCGGCATCCACGCGTATTTCGTGATTGCCGATGCTCAGGCGCAACTGCCCGCTGACCACCAGCAGCCCTTCATTGTAAGTGTGGGTTTCTTCTTCGTAGGCCTGTTCATCCATTCGCAACACTTTGATCCGCGCCGGGCCTACCTGGCCGAGGCGGGTGGATTTCCAGCTGTCAGGCAGTTGCTCGGCGATGGCGGCGAAGTCTAATAACGGCATGATGAATCTCCTTGTTTCAACGATGCCGTCGGTGGTCCGGTTCAGCGGGCAGGTGTTTGTTTAGCTATCAGGCAGCAGCGATTTCATTGGGCTCAAAACTGTCCGCCCGCGCCATCTGCCACATGCGCGAATAGAACTCGCCGTTCACCTCGCCCGTGAGCAATTCACCGGGCTTGAGGAACACATGCAACTGCGAGAACAGCTTGATTTCAGTTGCGGACATACGCCGCACCAAATGCTTGGCCGACAGCTGCGCTGGATGATCCAGGCCGGCTGCCGCAAGCATTTCCGCCAACGCCTTGAGGGTGTTGCGGTGGAAGTTGAATACGCGCTGGGCCTTGTCCGGCACCACCAGGGCGCGCTGGCGCAACGGGTCCTGGGTGGCGACGCCGGTCGGGCATTTGTTGGTGTGGCAGCTTTGTGACTGGATACAGCCGATGGCGAACATGAAGCCGCGTGCCGAGTTGGCCCAGTCGGCGCCGATGGCCAGGACGCTGGCGATATCGAACGCACTGACGATCTTGCCGCTGGCGCCGAGTTTGATCTTGTCGCGCAGGTTCAGGCCGACCAGGGTGTTGTGCACAAACAGCAGGCCTTCACGCAGCGGCACGCCGATATGGTCGGTGAACTCCACGGGCGCGGCGCCGGTGCCGCCTTCCTTGCCGTCGACCACGATAAAGTCCGGGAGAATGCCGGTTTCCAGCATGGCCTTGGCAATGCCCATGAACTCCCACGGGTGGCCCAGGCAGAACTTGAAACCCACCGGCTTGCCGCCGGACAGTTCGCGCAATTGAGCGATGAACTGCATCATTTCAATCGGCGTGGAGAAGGCACTGTGGCGCGACGGCGAGACGCAGTCTTCACCCATCATGATGCCGCGGGTGTCGGCGATTTCCTGGGTGACCTTGTGCTTGGGCAGGATCCCGCCATGGCCGGGTTTGGCGCCCTGGCTCATCTTGATTTCGATCATGCGCACTTGCGGGTTTTGCGCTTGCACGGCGAAGCGTTCCGGGTCGAAACGGCCGTCGCTGGTGCGACAGCCGAAGTAGCCGCTGCCCAGTTCCCAGGTCAGGTCGCCGCCGTTTTCACGGTGGTAGGGGCTGATGCTGCCTTCGCCGGTGTCATGGGCAAAGTTGCCGAGCTTGGCACCTTGGTTCAACGCGCGAATGGCGTTGGCACTCAGGGACCCGAAGCTCATGGCCGAGATGTTGAACACCGACGCCGAGTACGGCTGCTTGCATTGCGGGCCGCCGACCATCACGCGAAAGGCGCTCGGGTCACTCAACGGCGCGGGGCGCATGGAGTGGCCGATAAATTCGAAACCCGACTGGTAGACGTCGATCAAGGTGCCGAAGGGTTTGTCGGCGGTTTCGTTCTTGGCGCGCGAGTAAACCAGCGAGCGCTGGGCCCGTGAGAAGGGCAGGGCGTCGCTGTCGGATTCCAGCAGGTACTGGCGGATTTCCGGGCGGATGGCTTCTACCAGGTAACGGATATTGCCCAGGATCGGGTAGTTGCGACGCACCGCGTGGGGGCTTTGCAGCAGGTCGAAAATCCCGATCAGGCTGAGAATACCGGTGACCACGGTGATCGGCCACAGCCATTCATGTTCGATAAAAGGGAGGCTGGCGAGGGTGAAAATGACGCACACGGCAAAGAAGGCGTAACGGCTTAGTAACGACAGGCTCATACGGTTTTCCTTGGTTCGGACTCATCGGCTAGGCGTTTTGCGCCTGAAGAAAGATCGAGAACAGCTCTGACTGGGATTTGATCCCTAGCTTGCTGTACATGTGTTTCTTATGGACTTTCACGGTTTCAACAGAGATTTCCAGCTTACGGGCGATTTCCTTGCTGGAGCAACCGCTGAGCATCAAGCGGCCCACATCCAGCTCACGGGCGGTCAATTGCGCGCCCCACTCATCATTCTGGACGGGCGGCTGCGGTGTGCTGACCTGGTTGAGCTCAAAGGGCAGGCGTTGGCGCAGCAAACTCAACACCCAGGGTTGGATCAACGACAGCAAGGCGATTTGCTGCGGGTCAAAACGCTGCTTTGAACCCAGTGACAGGCACAGGGTACGCCCGTCCGCCAGTTGGCAATTGAACTGGATTTCATCGGCCACCACGTTCAGGCGAAAGTAACGCTGGTAATACTCGGTGAGCTCGAAATGCTCCGGCGCCACTTCAGCGAGGCGAAACAGGCCGGTGCGCGAATGCTCGCGGCTGGCGATGTAGAAGGGGTCGAGCAGGTACAGGCCGTTCAGGTAGTCCTGGAACAGATGGTCCGGCGTGCCATCGGCGCCTGGGCATTCGGCGAACACCAACGGGCGATGCGCGCTGCTGAACAGCAACACCACCCAACTGTCGAACGGCACGTAGGCGTCGAGCAACCGGACCAGTTGGGTCCAGAAGTTGGCCTGATCCAGGGCGTCTATCATTTGCCCCACCGAACGGTGCCAGGCGATGTCTTGCAGCGACATGGTCATTGATCTACCCCTATCGGGTTACCCCTGCCGCGTAATTCCCTGGCGGGGTGTGGCTGCGCATACTGCGGCACAGAGTGAGAACAAGGAATACCCATGAAGGTCGAATTTGCCCAGTTGGCAGGTCGTGATAACGGCACAGCTTACAACCTTGAGCGCGCCTTGGCGGCAATTGCTGCCTGCGCCGCCGATACGCAACTGATCGTATTCCCGGAAACCCATCTGATGGGCTTCCCATCGGCCGAGACCGTTGCCGACATCGCCGAACCGGTGGATGGCCCTACCGTGCAGGCTGTTATCCAGGCTGCCCGTGCACGCAACATCGGCGTGGTGGTCGGCATGGCCGAGCACGACGGCGGACAATTCTACAACACCACGTTGCTGATCACGCCCGAAGGCATCGCCCTGCGTTATCGCAAGACCCACTTGTGGGCCTCGGATCGCGGCGTGTTCACCCCGGGTGATCGCTACGCGACCTGCCTGTGGAACGGCGTGCGCGTCGGCCTGTTGATCTGCTACGACATCGAGTTCCCGGAAACCGCCCGCGCCCTGGCGCAGTTGGGCGCCGAGTTGCTGATCGTCACCAACGGCAACATGGACCCGTATGGCCCCACGCACCGCACCGCGATCATGGCCCGTGCCCAGGAAAACCAGGCGTTTGCGCTGATGGTCAACCGGGTGGAAGAGGGCGATGGCGGCCTGTTGTTTGCCGGTGGCAGTGCGCTGGTCGACCCGCTGGGCACCTTGTTGTTCGAGGCTGGGCGCGAGGAAGGGCAATTTACCGTCGAGCTGGATCTCGACCAACTGGTGGCGGCTCGCAAGGACTACCGCTACCTGGATGACCAGCGCTTGAAATTGCCGGGTGAGGTGATAGAGCGCAGCGATGGGACCCGCGAGTTGTTGATTCCTAAAGCCTGATCGTCTTCGACGAGTGAGGTTGCGGTGGCGAGCCCGCTCGCCACAAACGCTGTTTGAACATAAGAAAAATGACACCCGAGTCACCCACTTCAGTTCTGCCATAAATCTAATAAATCAGCGGAGAATCGCTCATGGCTCGTTTGCAACGCACCCTGTCGTTAGGGTCGGTGGTGCTGTTCGGCATCGCCTATATGACGCCGATCATTGTGCTCGGCACCTTCGGCATCCTCGCACAATCCACCGCCGGCATGGTCCCCGCGGCCTACCTGGCCGCCCTGGTGGCGATGTTCTTTACCGCCATGAGTTACGGGCGTATGGCCCAGGCATTTCCGGTCGCCGGTTCTGCCTACAGCTATGTGCGCAAGGCGATCAGCCCCAAGCTGGGTTTTATCGCCGGTTGGGCGGTGTTGCTCGACTACCTGTTTTTGCCCATGGCCATCTGGCTGATCGGTGCGGCCTACCTCAATTCGGCGTTTCCTTCGGTGCCGCAGTGGGTCTGGGTACTGGCGTTTATCGGCATCACCAGCGCGATCAATATTGTCGGCCTCAAGCTCGCCAACGGCATCAACGCCTTGCTGATGCTGGTGCAGTTTTTAGTGTTGATTGCGTTTGTTGCGCTGTGCATTCACTACATCGGCGGCAACCCCAGCCAACCCCTGTGGACCCTCACGCCGTTCTTCAACGGACAGATGCAAATGCCGCTGATCATGAGCGGCGCGGCCATCGCCTGCTATTCATTCCTGGGCTTTGACGCGGTCAGTACCCTCACCGAAGAAACCCGCGACCCACGCCGCACTATCCCACGGGCGATCATGTTGATTACCTTGATCGGCGGGCTGATTTTTGTGGCGGTGTCCTACTTTGTGCAGATCGCTCATCCGTCGTTTGAATTCGCCAATGTGGATTCGGCCGCGTATGAAATTGCGCGCAATATCGGCGGTGATGTGTTTGTGTCGATTTTCCTGATCGGTCTGATCGTCGGCCAGTTCGCCTCGGGGCTGTCGGCCCAGGCCAGTGGTTCGCGCTTGTTGTATGCCATGGGCCGTGACGGTGTGTTGCCCAAGTCATTCTTCGGCACATTGCATGCGCGCTTCGGCACGCCGGTCAACAGCATCTTGTTGTGTGCGGTTGTGGCGTTGCTGGCGCTGAAGCTGGATGTGACCACCTCCACGTCGTTCATCAACTTTGGTGCCTTCCTGGCGTTCAGCCTGGTGAACCTGTCGGTGATCTTTCACTACTGGATCGGCGCGAAAGCGCGTGGAGTACGAGAGTTGATCCTGTTCCTGCTGTTCCCGGCCATCGGCCTGGTTGCGGATGTGTGGCTGATGGTCAGCCTCGACCACCTGGCGATTTACCTGGGCCTGGTGTGGTTGGCGATCGGCCTGGTTTACCTGGGTTTTCTCACCCGTGGCTTCTCGCAACAGCCGCCGGAAATGGACTTCCAGGAAACCGCATAGAAGCTTGCGGTCTATTCTTATTGCAATCGGTTCTCGTTTGGGTGCGTATTTTATGTTATTGTATAACACATCAAATGCACCCAAACGCCCCGGAGGCTTTATGAAAGCTGGTATCCATCCCGACTACCGCACCGTGCTGTTCCACGACACCGCCGCCGACGCGTTCTTCCTGATCGGCTCCACTGCCGACAGTGATCGCACCCATAAACACAGCGACGGCCACACTTACCCTTACATCCCGCTGGACGTGTCCAGCGCCTCGCACCCGATCTACACCGGCCAACAGCGCAAGACCCAGGCCGAAGGCCGGATTGCCGGGTTCAACAAGCGTTTCGCTTCGTTTGGGTCGAGCCCGAAAAAAGCCGAGGCATGAGGTCGTTTAAGCCGTTTGCCGAATGGGCAGCACCACTTTAAAGGTGGTGCCTTTGCCCAATTCGCTACGGACGGTGATAGCGCCACGGTGTTTTTTGACGATGCCGTAGGAGAGTGACAAGCCCAACCCGGTCCCTTCGCCTACCGGCTTGGTAGTGAAGAATGGATCGAAGATTTTCTGCACGCTGTCCGGGGCAATCCCGCAGCCGTTGTCTGCGACTTCCAACCAAATGTTCTCGCCATCCACCCCATTGCTGATGGTAATAGTGCCGCGCTCCGGCCCCATGGCTTGGGCCGCATTGATGACCAGGTTCATCACCACTTGGTTGAGCTGCGACGCCAGGCATTCGATTTCCGGCAGCGGCGCGTAGTGCTTGACCACGTCGGCCTTGTACTTGAGTTCGCTGGCGACAATGTTCAAGGTCGAGTCGATGCCCTGTTGCAGGTTCGCCCACTGCCAGTTCTGATCGTTATCCACCCGGGAAAAGTCCTTCAAATCCTTGACGATCTGTACCACGCGGCCAATACCCTCTTTCGATTCGCGAAGCAGCGTGGGAATGTCTTCCTTGAGGAAATCCAGGTCCAGACGCTGGCGCAGGGCTTCGAACTGCTCACTGTCTGTGGCGGTTTCGGCCTTTCGATAGGCATCGAGCATCTCTTGGAGCTGGTCAAAGTAACCCCCCAGTGTGCCGAGATTGGACGAAATGAACCCCACCGGGTTATTGATTTCGTGGGCCACGCCGGCCGCCAGTTGGCCCAGGGAGGCGAGTTTTTCCGACTGCACCAGCTGGCTTTCCAGCTGTTTACGCTCGTCGATCTCCAGTTGCAGTGCCTGGCTTGCCTGGGTCAGTGCCTGGGTGCGTTGCTCAACCAGGTGTTCCAGGTGGCTGGTTTGCAAAGACGCGCGCCGCGCCATGCTCCATTTTGCGGCCAGGGTATTGGCCATCTGCTGTACTTCAATGTTGTCGAAGGGTTTTTTAAGGATCAGCAGCCGGTCATGGGCTTGCAGGCGAAACAGCAGCTCTTCCCAGGAGTAATCCGAGTAGGCCGTACACACCACCACTTGCAGGTCCGGGTCAACTTTCCAGAGTTCTTCAATGGTCTGCGCACCGTCCCAGCCTTGGGGCATGCGCATGTCGACAAAGGCCAGGGCGTAGGGTTTTTGCTCGGCCATGGCGACCTCAAGCAACTTCAGCCCCTCTTGGCCACCGTAGGCCGAGTCCAGTTCGAACACGGGGCCATGCGGCGTGTCGCTGGCACCGAATAGCGCAGCTTCCATGTCGTCCAGCGCCTGGTTCTGTTCCATAGGCGGCATGAGGATTTTGCGGAAGTCTTCGTGAATCGATGGTGTGTCGTCGATCAGCAGAATGCGCCGGTTCGAAGGTTCGTTCATGCTTGGCCTGCTGCATCGTTAAGTGGGATTTGCAACGTGAACACGGCGCCTTTGCCTGGCCCGTCGCTATGGGCGGTGAGGTGGCCGTTCATTTCAATAGCCGCCAGGGCGCAGCTGTGCAGGCCGAAACCATGGCCCTCTTTGCGTGTGGTGAAGCCGTGGGTAAAGATCCGCGTCATGTTTTCGGCGGGGATGCCTTCGCCTTCGTCCTTGACGCTGATCTGCAAGAGGCTGTCCTCCAGTGTCGTGATCGACAAGGTGATCTGCCGTGGGCGGTCGGACAGGTTCGACATGGCGTACTTGGCGTTGCTGATCAGGTTGACCATGATCAGCAGCAGCCGGTGTTTGTCCGCCATCAGTTGCGGCACCTCGGCATACTCCTTGACCACCGTCACATGGTGGCGATTCAGCGCCCCGGCGTTCATGCGCAGGGCGTCGTCCATCAAGGCACCGATCTCCACGGGCTCCAGCAGGCTGGAAGCGCCGGCGTAGGATTGCTGGGTGGAGACGATGTCCTTGATGTGGTCCACGCTCTTGCTCAACTGCGCCAGTTCATCGGTCAGGCCCTGTTGCTCGAGGGCGATGGCCTCCACCAGTTGGTTGAGGTAGCCGGGCAGCAATTTGCCTTTGTCGTCCTCGCGCAGGTAAGTACCCAGGTCGTCAGGGTGCTCGTTGATCAGTTGCATAGCCTTGCCCAGCCCCAGTGCCTTGCTGGTGCGCAGCTTGCGTGCGACCAGTTCGGCGGAGATGTTCACGCTGTTGAGCACGTTGCCGACGTTGTGCAGCACGTTGGTCGCGATTTCCGCCATGCCGGCCTGGCGGGCGCTGTCTAGCAGTTCGCTCTGGGCATCTCTGAGTTCCCGCGTGCGCGCCTCGACGCGCTGTTCAAGGCTTTCATTGACCCCGTGCAAGGCGCGGTTGACCCGGTTGATCTCGGCAAAGCTGCGCAACAAGCGAATGGCCAAGTACAACAAGAGCACGACCAGCAGCGTAGAAAATACCAGCAGGTAGCGGTGGTATTTCTGGTCAATCAGGTCGGCGGCGGCCTGGTCCTGGTTGAGTTGGGTGGTCAGGTCATCCAGTTGATCTGAAAGGGGAATCGCGGCGATACGACCGAGTAGGTCGTTGACGATGGGTTGCTCGCGCAAAATCAACGCGATGTGGTTACTGAGAATTTCCACCGGCACCTGGAATTCGGCTGGCAGGTTTTCTTTGTTCACCGCCAGTTTGTTCAGCCCCACGAGGATGTCCGCAGCTTTGTCGTCGCTCGTCACCTGGGCGAACTCCAGAGCGCTGAGCAGCAAGTCGTAAGTGTCGGTGGCGATACTTTGCTGTTCCAGCTTGTCGGTGTCTTTGAGTCGCAGGAAATGCGCCTGGATATCGTCTTCGGCGGTCGGCAAAAAGGCCAGGGAATTGCGCAGTACCGCATTGTGCGATTTGAACTGCTCCACTAATCGGGCCTTTTCCTGAATCGACTGGCGATAAGCATCCTGCGCGGCCAGCCAGTCGGCTGGGTGTTCGTGGTGGTGTTGCCCTTCGCGACTTTCCAGCAGGGTCCACAGTTGGCTCATTTCCTTGAGGGGGGCCACCAGCGGGTCATAGTTGTGGGTGAGGGCGATCCTGGCCTTGAGCACCTCGACGTCCCACTGGGAATTGAGTTGCTTGATCTGGCGGATCAGGTCGCGCGACTCGGTGTAGGTGGTGGACTGGTCGCCGATCGATTTGAGGTACAGAAATACCAGCACCGAGGCCAGTATCAGGGCGATGCCGCTGAGCGTGATCAGGCTGGCGAGGCGGGATGATTTCATAGGGGCTTGCCTGCCCATTCGCCGGTCAGCGTCTTGAGGAATTTGATGATCAGCGTCTTGTCCTCCTCCGACGGAATTCGCCCGAGTTGGTACTTGAACATGATGTCGACGGCCTCCTCCAGAGTCTTGGCCGAGCCATCGTGAAAGTAAGGCGCGGTGACGGCAACGTTGCGCAGGCTCGGTACCTTGAACACGTTGCGGTCTTCCTCGTCCTTGGTCAGCAGGTAGCGGCCCAGGTCGGCTTCGGTCGGGTTGCCACGGGCCTTGAAGTAATCGCCCATCACCCCGAACTTCTGGTACATGTTGCCGCCGATGTTGGCGCCCTGGTGGCAGGCGATACAGCCATAGTCCTTGAAGCGTTGGTAGCCATATTTCTCATCGGTGGTGAGGATGTCGGTATTGCCTTGCAGGTACTGGTCGAAGCGCGAATTGGGTGTGAGCAACGTGCGTTCATAGGTGGCCAGGGCGTCCTGCACGTTGGCAGCCGTCACCCCGTCGGGATACACCTGCTGGAACGCGGCCTGGTAGGTGGGCAGTGCCGATAGGGTCCGGACCACAGTCTGCCAGTCGTTGCCCATTTCCATAGGGCTGACGACCACCTGTTCAACCTGCGCTTGCAGGGTGTCTACCCTGGCATTCCAGAATTGTTTGAAGTTCAGGCTGGCGTTGAACACCGTAGGGGTGTTGAGCTTGACCGGCTTGCCATCGAAACCCAGGGAAAATGCGCTGTTATCGTCACCACCGGCTTCCAGATTATGGCAACTGGCACAGGACTTGGAGTTATTGACGGACAGTTGCGTCTCATTGAATAACTGGCGCCCCAACTCCACGGTGGCTGCATCCAGCGTCGGCACCGGCGGCAATGGTTTGAGCGGTTCATCCAACGGCGCTGCCGAGACGGGCAGGCAGGTGCCATAGCCCAGGGCCAGGGTCATGCCCAGAACCCGTGGTGACAGGTGAAGAGTGCGTGGTGTGCTGCGGCTCAAGCGGTCGCTCCTTGCGGCAAAAGATCAGTGGGCAGGCAACAGGCTGGGGTGCCCGGTTTGCAGCAGTTGGGCGAATTCATCGGCGGCTACGGCCTTGCTGAACAGGAAACCCTGGCCCTCTTCACACTGGTGAGCTTTCAGAAATTGCAGCTGTGCAATGGTTTCCACGCCTTCGGCGACGATGTTCAAGTCCAGGCTTTTACCCAGGCTGATGATTGCGCTGATCAATTGCGCGTCCTGGCTGTTGTTGCTCAAACCGCGAATGAACGATTGATCGATTTTCAGCACATCAATCGGAAAGCGTCGCAGGTAGCTGAGGCTGGAATACCCGGTGCCGAAGTCGTCGACGGACAGGCGCACGCCCAGCGTCTTGATCTCGCGCAAGGTGGTGAGCGTGTCGTCGACGTTTTGCATCAGCACGCTTTCCGTGATTTCCAACTCCAGTAACTGTGGGGTCAGGCCCGTTTGCTCAAGGATCGCCGCCAGGTTGACGACAAAGTTACGCTGGCGAAAATCAATCGCTGAAATATTCACCGAGATACAGGTCGGCGGCAGCCCGGCGGCCTGCCACGCGCGCGCTTGCTCACACGCCTGGCGCAATACCCATTGGCTCAACGGCACGATCAGGCCACTGTCTTCGGCCACGGGAATGAAGGCGGACGGGTAGATCCAGCCATGATCGGGCTGATGCCAGCGAATCAACGCTTCGGCGCCGACGATTTTCCCGCTGTGCAAGTCCAGTTTCGGCTGGTAGTGCAAGGTGAATTCATCGCGCTGCAGGGCCTGCCGGATGGCGCTTTCCAGGCCTTGCTGTTCCTGCGCGCGCAGGTTCATCTCGTCGATGAAAAAACTGAAATCGTTGGGGCCTTGGTCTTTGATGGCGCGCATGGCGGTTTCGGCTTTTTTGATCAATTCCACGGCGCTGCTGCTGTCATCGGGGTAAACACTGATGCCAAGGCTTGCGGTGACACTCAGGTCGTGGCCGGCCACATAGTGGGTGGTGCTGACGGCGGCGAGGAGTTTTTCGGCAATGTACTGGGTTTGCTGGGGATGCTTGATGTCGTTGAGGATCAGCACAAATTCGTCGGAACCGTAGCGAAACACCGAATCCGACTCGCGCACCGTCGCCACCAGGCTTTGGCTGACAAGCTTGAGCATTTCATCGCCGACCGGATGGCCCAGGGCATTGTTGATGCGCTTGAAGCGGTCCAGGCCAATAAAGATCACGGCCAGTTGGGTGCCATGCCGTCTGCAGACGGCAGTGGCTTGGGTCAGGCGGTCGCCCAGCAGGGTGCTGTTGGGCAGTTCGGTCAGGGCGTCGTATTGCAACAGGTGCGAGACCTTGAGCAGTTCCTGGACCCTTTCCTCAATCGTGCGTTCGAGCCCGATCAGCTTGAATGCGGCGTCCTGCGCCAATTGCCATTTCCAGGTCAGGGCACTGGCCATCTGGCGAATTTCCAGGTCGTCGAAGGGCTTTTTCAGGATCAGCAACTGGTCGTCGTATTTGAGGCGCGCCTCAATGGCTTCGAAGGAGTAGTCGGAGTAGGCCGTGCAGAGGGCGATTTGCAGGTTGGGGTCAACGTTCCACAGCTGTTCGATAGTTTCCAGGCCATCCCAGCCCGGCGGCATGCGCATGTCGATGAAGACCAGGGCATACGGGGCGTTGTCGGACAGGGCTTTGTTCACCAGGGCCAGGGCTTCCTGGCCCTGATAGGCGGAATCCAGCACAAAGGTCTGGCGCACGGCCGGGGCGCTGCCGAACAGGGTTTCTTCGATGCTGTCCAGGGTCTGGCCGCCGTTGGCGTCGGCGCACAGGATCTTGCGGAAGTCCGCGTGGATTGAGGCGGTGTCATCGACGATCAGAATGCGTCGATTGGCGCGTTCCGAGCGCGGACTCATGATTGATACCCTGAGGCGTGCAACAACATGCTCTGGCGCATAGGGCTTCCTTACCTCGAATGCTTCGGTACGTGGGGACGGTCGCCAGCTTCATGCGACAAGCATAGTCGGCTCCCTTGAATAAGTCGGCCAGTTGGCGTCAAATCAAAGTCAGCTACCCCGACCGTCATCTAGCGCTCAATGCGTGAGCAAGTACAGCGGTGGATCACGTCGGGCCGCAATGAAGCAATTGTGTGTCATTGCCAGGAGGTGTCGCCATGGATGAACAAACTGCTACGACTCCCCCCTACACCCCCACCATTTTGCTGGTCGACGACGAAGAATCGATCCTCAATAGCCTACGCCGCCTGCTGCGTGGCCAACCCTATGATGTGCGGTTGGCTGGCAGTGGTGCCCAAGCCCTGGAAATCATGGCGGCCCAGCCCATCGACCTGGTGATGACCGACGCGCGCATGCCGGCCATGGACGGGGCGATGCTGCTGGCCGAGACCCACCGCCTGTACCCGTCCACCACCCGCATCCTGCTGACCGGCTATGCCGACATGAGCATGATGATCAAGGCGATCAACGAAGGTCAGATTCACCGCTACATCAGCAAGCCCTGGAACGACGAGGAAATGCTGCTGACCTTGCGTCAGTCCCTGGAACACCAGCATTCCGAGCGCGAACGGCTGCGTCTTGAACAGTTGACCCGCGAGCAGAACGACCAGTTGAAAGCCCTTAACGCGACCCTGGAAAAGCGCGTCGAAGCCCGCACCAGTGAGTTGCAGCAAACCGCCGACATGCTCGACCTGGCCTACGACGAACTCAAGCGCAGCTACGTGACCGGCACCGAAGTGTTTTCACTGTTGGCCAACTTGCGCCTGCCCAAGCAGAAGCAGACCAATCGCCAGCTCATCGAGCTGATTCGGGTGTATTGCAAGGCCCAGGCGATGGACGAAGCCAGTGCCCGCGACCTGACCATGGCCGCCGCGCTCTATAACATCGGCAAATTGAGCTGGAGCGACAGCATGATGGTCGCGCCCTCGGACATGCTGCACAGCACCGACCGCGAACGCTATCGGGCCTACCCGACCCAGAGCGAGTCGTTGTTGATGACCCTGGAGCCGATGAAGGACGCCGCGCGCTTGATTCGTCATCACCAGGAACGCTGGGACGGCAGCGGTTTTCCCGACCACCTCAAAGGCGAGTTGATTCCCTCGGGCGCCCGGTTATTGAAGCTTGCGGTCGATTTTATCGAGCTGCAAAAGGGCCTGATCCTCGAGCGCCAGATGAACAGCGATGAAGCGCTGCTCTACATCCGTAA
This sequence comes from Pseudomonas sp. M5A4_2d, assembly GCF_053345295.1. Taxonomy (NCBI): domain Bacteria; kingdom Pseudomonadati; phylum Pseudomonadota; class Gammaproteobacteria; order Pseudomonadales; family Pseudomonadaceae; genus Pseudomonas; species Pseudomonas sp. M5A4_2d. The sequence continues at coordinate 32,753 of NZ_JBKEZW010000014.1, forward strand.
ATACGCCGGCAAGCTCTATGACCCGGATATGGTCGAAGACTTCGTGCAGGCCTGCGCTGCGTTCCTCAGTGACGTGACGCTGGGGGATTCAAGCGTGAAGGTCTTGACCACCCGCGAACTCGCCGAGGGCATGGTGCTGGCGCGCAATCTCAACGCCGATAACGGCATGCTGCTGCTCAACGCCGGCAAGGTGTTGAACCTGCCGCTGGTGGACAAGTTGATTGCGTTTGAGGCGATGGAAGGGGCCAAGTATTCGGTGTTTATCAAAGAACCGGATGTGGCTGCGCTTCCCGGTTAAGACGCTTTCTGTGATCCTTGCACCTTTGCATTCAAGGCATTTTTTACATGACATCGACTATTCGCATCGCCGCCGCGCTGTTGATCGGCAGCGACGGCCAAACGCTGCTGGTGCGCAAGCGCGGCACCCAGGCCTTCATGCAGCCAGGCGGCAAGATTGACGCGGGCGAACAGCCTGCCGAAGCCTTGGCCCGTGAGCTGTACGAAGAGCTCAACCTGCACATCGACCCTAGCGACGCCGTGTATTTGGGGCACTTCTCGGCGCCTGCCGCCAACGAGCCGGGTTTCATTGTGGAAGCTGAACTGTTCCAGGTGCACATCGACGTGGCGGTGACGCCCGCGGCTGAAATCGAAGAAGTGCGCTGGATCGACCCGGCCGGTGATGGCGGCCTGCACTTGGCACCACTGACCCGCGACCTGATCCTGCCGTTTTATCGCGCCTCGCTGACGGCTACCGCCTGATTCACAGGCGCAAAGGACTGCAACGAATGATGATTCGCACCCTGGATGCCCATGACGCCGAGGCTTATCGAACGTTGATGCTTGAGGCGTACGACGCCTACCCCCAGGCGTTCACGTCCAGCGTGGCCGAGCGATCGGCCATGCCGTTAAGTTGGTGGGAAAAACGCATTGAGAGCCCGCTGGATCACTTGCTCGGCGCGTACCTCGGCGACGAACTGGTCGGGATTGTCGGCCTGGCCTTCGAGCCCCGTGAAAAGGCACGGCACAAGGTGACCTTGTTCGGCATGTACGTCACGCAGGCTTATCAAATGAAGGGCCTGGGTCGTCGGTTAGTGGAGGCGGCACTCGTCGAGGCGTGCAAGCATCCGCGCCTTAAGTTGATTCAACTGACCGTCACCGCCGGCAACGACGCAGCCTTTGCGTTGTACCAGCGTTGCGGGTTTATTCAGTACGGCCTGGAGCCGCTGGCGGTGCGGGTGGGTGTCGAGTATTTCGACAAAATCCACATGTGGCGCGAACTCAACGTTGCCTGAAATCCCATGGGGACACTCGATCCAATGTGGGAGCTGGCTTGCCTGCGGTGGTCTCGCCTCGGTGCTGCAGCCAGATCGCGTCGTCTGCATCACAGGCAAGCCATCTCCGTATTTTGATCTGTGCCGTTCAGCGAACGGCGCTGACGCCGTCCAGCGTGGAAAACGACGTGTCCTTGGCCGTGAGTAAAAAGTCGCGCATGTACGGCGCGTCCAACATGTCGGCGCGAATCCCTGCATACAGCGTGGCAAACAGCCCTTTCTCGCCCAAACGCTTGGCCTTCACGTAACCGCGCGAGCTGTATTCATGCAGCGCCCAATGCGGCATGCCGCACACGCCCCGGCCGCTGGCCACCAGTTGCATCATCATCACGGTCAGCTCCGAGGTGCGCACCTGGGCTGGCTCCACATCGGCCGGTTCCAGGAAACGGGTGAAGATGTCCAGGCGATCGCGCTCCACCGGGTAGGTGATCAGGGTTTCGGTCAGCAGGTCTTGGGGCACGATGTACGACTTGTTCGCCAGGGCGTGCTGGTTGGCCACGGCCAGCATGGCTTCGTAGGTGAACAGCGGCACATAGGTGATGCCCGGCAGCTCCAGCGGGTCGGAGGTCACCACCAGATCCAGGTCACCACGGGCCAGGGCCGGTAAGGGCGCAAAGGCAAAACCCGAGGCCAGGTCGAGCTCGACTTCCGGCCAAGCATCGCGAAACTGGTCGATGGTCGGCATCAGCCACTGGAAGCAGCTGTGGCATTCGATCGCCATGTGCAAACGCCCGGCGGTGCCGCCAGCCAGGCGCGCGATATCGCGTTCGGCGCCACGCAGCAAGGGCAGGGTGGCGTCGGCCAGTTGCAGCAGGCGCAGGCCGGCGCTGGTGAAGCGCAGCGGCTTGGTCTTGCGCACGAACAACTGCATGCCCAGGCGCTCTTCCAGCTCCTTGAATTGGTGGGAGAGTGCCGATTGCGTCAGGTGCAGGCGCTCGGCGGCTTCCACCAGGCTGTCGGCTTCGCGCAGTGCGTGCAGAGTCTTGAGGTGACGAATTTCGAGCACGGGCGCTCCATGAAAATAATTTGTGATGGGCAGAACTGCCGTGAGTTTGTCTCATGTTGCAATGCCTGTCGATAAGGCATCGACCACGACCGCTGGGCACTCTTCATCAAACTGTCACAGAACTGTGGCAGCGCGCTTGAACAAACTTCATCAGACTCGCGCTCTACTGGGGTTCTGCGTTTCGGTGTTTTTCATGCGCGTGTTGCTTTTACTGGCCGCTCTATTGTTCGGCCTGCCGTCTTTTGCGGCTTCTCGATGTGATGTCAATGTCCCGACGCAAACCGTCGATCTGGCTCAGGTGAGCATTGCCTACCAGAGCATCGGCCGTGCGTCCGACCCTGCGTTGCTGCTGGTGATGGGCCTGGGCGGGCAGTTGATCCACTGGCCGGATGAAGTCGTCGTAGCCCTGTGCGAACAAGGTTTCCGGGTCATCCGCTACGACAACCGTGATGTGGGCTTGTCCACTTGGCGCCAAGCCCCGGCCAGTGCCAACCTGACCTTTGAAGTGCTGCGCTACAAGCTCGGGCTGCCGGTGGCGGCGCCGTACACGCTGACCGACATGGCCGACGACGCACTGGGCTTGATGGATGCTTTGCAGATCCGCCAATTCCATGTGCTGGGCGCGAGCATGGGCGGCATGATCGCCCAGCACCTGGCGGCCATGGCGCCGCAACGGGTCGAGAGCCTGACGTTGATCATGACCAGCTCCGGTGCCGAAGGCTTGCCGGCGCCGAATGCGGCGCTGGTGCAGTTGTTGTCCCGGCGCAGTGCGCCCAATCGTGAGGTGGCGCTTGAGCAACAGGCCGATCTGCTGGCGGCATTGGGCAGCCCGTATGTGAAAGACGATCGCCAGGCGCTGCTGCACCAGGCGGCGCTGTCCTACGACCGGGCTTTCAACCCGGACGGCGTCAAGCGCCAGATCATGGCGATCCTCGCCGAGCCTAGCCGTGTGCCATTGCTCAACCAACTGCGTGTGCCGACGCTGGTGGTGCACGGCACGGCCGATCCGTTACTGCCGGTGATGCACGGCGTGCACCTGGCCGCGCATATTCAGGGCAGCCAATTGAAGCTGATTCCCGGCATGGCCCATCGTTTCCAGGAAGCTTTCAAGGCACCGCTGCTGACGGCGGTGCTGCCGTACCTGCAAGCCCATCGCGAGGATGCTGCGCACTGGGCGCAGATTGACCTGGGCCAGCCTTCGAAGGTGTTGTGAAGTTGGTGTATCGTGCACCCTTTACGGCGCGCTAATGCCAACGAGGTTGCCTACCATGAGTACTCCCCTGAAAATCGATTTCGTCAGCGACGTGTCTTGCCCCTGGTGCATCATCGGCCTGCGTGGCCTGACGGAAGCCCTCGACCAGCTTGGCAGCGAAGTGCAGGCCGAGATCCGTTTCCAGCCGTTCGAACTGAACCCGAATATGCCCGCCATCGGGCAGAACATCGTCGAGCACATCACTGAAAAATACGGCTCCAGCGCCGAAGAGTCCCAGGCCAACCGTGCGCGTATTCGCGACATGGGCGCAGCGTTGGGCTTTGCCTTTCGTACCGACGGCCAGAGCCGCATCTACAACACGTTCGATGCTCATCGGCTGCTGCATTGGGCCGGGCTTGAAGGCTTGCAATACAACCTCAAGGAAGCGCTGTTCAAGGCCTATTTCAGCGATGGTCAGGACCCGTCCGACCACGCGACGCTGGCGATCATCGCCGAAAGCGTCGGCCTGGACATCAAGCGTGCGGCGCAGATTCTCGCCTGCGATGAATACGCCGCCGAAGTTCGTGAACAGGAACAGCTGTGGATCTCCCGGGGCGTGACTTCGGTGCCGACCATCGTGTTCAACGACCAGTACGCGGTCAGCGGTGGTCAGCCGGCGGAAGCCTTTGTCGGTGCGATTCGCCAGATCATCAGCGAAGCGAAGGGCTGAACCGTGGGGTAGGGTGCTTGCTCCCTGGCCTATGGAGATCCAAAGGTGGGGCTTGCTTGCGAATGCGGTGGGTCAGTCAATACATCCCTGGCTGAACGACCGCCATCGCGGGCAAGCCCGGCTCCCACATTTGAACGGTGGCGGGCGCAGAATTCTGGTCAGACACAGATCAGTGTGGGAGCTGGCTTGCCTGCGATGGCGGTGGGTCGGTCAGCTTATCTGCTGCTGATACACCACTATCGCGGGCAAGCCCGGCTCCCACATTTGAACGGTGGCGGGCGCAGAATTCTGGTCAGACATAGAACAGTGTGGGAGCAGGCTTGCCTGCGATGGCAGTGGGTCAGTCAGCTTATCTGTTGCTGATACACCACTATCGCGGGCAAGCCCGGCTCCCACATTTGAACTGCGGCGGGCGCAGAATTCTGGTCAGACATAGATCAGTGTGGGAGCTGGCTTGCCTGCGATGGCGGTGGGTCAGTCAGCTTATCCGCTGCGGGTACACCACTATCGCGGGCAAGCCCGGCTCCCACATTTGAACGGTGGCGGGCGCAGAGTTCTGGTCAGGTACAGATCAGTGTGGGAGCTGGCTTGCCTGCGATGGCAGTGGGTCAGTCAGCTTATCCGCTGCGGGTACACCACTATCGCGGGCAAGCCCGGCTCCCACATTTAAACTGAGTTTGGCGTCTGAGATCGGGCTGCCTTGATTGTGATGTTGCTCTTGGGGAGCAGCCTGTTGCCCGTCAGTCAAACTTGTAGCTGATCGCGGTCTGCACCTGGCCCTGGTTCACGTTGCCGGTTTCCTTGACGATGGTGCTGTTGGCGGCCGAGCCGACCAGGTGCGTCCAGCTGGCGCTGGTCAACAGCGACCAATGGGCGGCCAGGGGGAATTCGAAGCTCTGGGTCAGCGTCAGGTTCTGGAAACCGGCGCTGGCGTTATAGGCACGAATGCCTGAGGCTGCGGACTCCTTGTCACTTACGCCGAAAAAGGTCTGGGTCTGGCGGGCATCGGCAAAGTGCGCCATCAGGCCCGTGCTGCCGATGATGCCGCCACCCAGCGGGTAACCCAGCTCGCCACCGACCTTGCCCAACACACCGCTTTGATCACGCCCGCCGCCTACGGCCTGGCCCACTTGCGCGTACACGCGCCAGAACTCGGCCGGGGCGTATTGGATGAAGCCACCGACTTCAGCCATATCCGACACATCGCGCAAGCCGCGCAGTGAGCCGTTGGCCGTACGGCCAGGCAAGTAATTGATGTAGGGGCCGGCGGTGATGCCGTTGGTATTGAGCGCGCTCCAGGTCAAGCCGTCGTCGGTGCCGAGGCTGACACTGCCCCAGTCCAGGTCGAAATAGGGAATCGCCTGGGTTTCGTAGCGGCTGCCGGTAGGGTCGTGGGGTTGATAACTGATGCCTGCACCGACTTCACCGGTAATGCCGTCCGCCAATACCGTGCTGGACACACTCCACAGCCCGAGCAAACCGGCGAATACAGCAGAAGTAACCTTGTACATGGAGCGTTTCCTTATCTGAACTTGCGCGCATTCACGCGCGAAGGGCATCCCTGGCGCAAGCACTCATCTTGTTTGTAGCAAGCTACAAAAATTGTAGCTTGCTCGACACATATAACCATAGACCTCAACCAAAACCCCAGCCCTGCTGGGCTTTAATCAGTTGGCACAGTCCCTGCTATAGCCCTGTTGCAAGCGCATAGAGCGCTCTCTTCAAGCCCTCCAACTTCAAGGACAGGCAATGATCCAGTGGCATATCGTGTGCGACTTCGACGGGACCATCACCCCTACCGACGTCATCGACAACGTCCTCCAGCGCTTCGCCGGCCCTGAGTGGGAAACCATCGAACAGGAATGGCTGGATGGGCACATCGGTTCCCGCGAATGCCTGAGCCGCCAACTGGCGTTGATCAAGGCCACACCGGCTGAACTGTTAGCGTATTTCGACAGCGTCGAGATCGACCCGGACTTCCCGGATTTCGTCGATCACGTCATGGGCCTGGGCGCGACCATCGAAGTGGTCAGCGACGGCATCGAACAAGGCATCGCGCGCATTCTGTCGCGTAACTACGTGACCTTGCTGCCGATCCTCGCCAACCGTCTGCGCCAGGTCGACCAGAACAGCTGGCGCATCGACTTCCCGTACTCCAGCGACGCCTGCCGTGCTGCGTCCGGCAACTGCAAGTGCAAATCCACCCCGCGCAACAAGCGTGTGCTGGTGATTGGCGATGGCAAGTCCGACATGTGCGTGGCCTCTACCGCCGACTTCGTCTTCGCCAAAGGCAGCCTCGCCAAATATTGCGAAGCCAACAACATTCCCCATGCGCGCTTCGACACCTTCGCCGAACTGCCCGCATTGCTGGCCAAGCTGCCTCAGGGCATCGCGGCCAACGCCACCACCTTTACTGCTGCTGACAATCAGGAACTCTTCCACCATGTCTGATATCCGTATCGCCACCGCCGAAGACCAGATTCTTCTGGATAAAGAAGCCAAGTACTGCTCCTACGGCGACACTGTTCACTACATCGAGCCACCGCGTATTTTCAGCCGTTGCGAAGGCTCCTACGTGTGGGACACCGAAGACCAGGCTTACCTCGACCTGCAAATGTGGTATTCGGCCGTTAACTTCGGCTACGCCAACCCACGCCTGAACAACGCGTTGAAGCAGCAGATCGACACCCTGCCGCAAATCGCCAGCCAGTACCTGCACAAAGGCAAGATCGAGCTGTCGGAAATGATCGCGGTCGATGCCAAGAAGAAATTCGGCCTCGACGGTCGTGTGCACTTCAACGTCGGTGGTTCGCAATCCATCGAAGACTCGTTGAAAGTGGTGCGTAACGCGTCCAACGGCAAGAGCCTGATGTTCGCCTTTGAAGGCGGTTACCACGGCCGTACCCTCGGTGCCTCGTCGATTACCTCCAGCTTCCGCTACCGTCGCCGTTACGGCCACTTTGGCGAACGTGCCAACTTCATTCCGTTCCCGTACCACTTCCGTGGCCCGAAAGGCATGACGAAAGAAGAATACGGCAGCCATTGCGTGCAGCAGTTCGCCCGTCTGTTCGAGACTGAATACAACGGCGTCTGGGACCCGAAAACCAACCAGTGCGAATACGCAGCCTTTTACGTCGAGCCGATCCAGGGCACCGGCGGCTACGTGATTCCGCCGATGAACTTCTACCGCGAACTCAAGCATGTGCTGGATCAGCACGGCATCCTGATGGTGTCCGACGAAATCCAGATGGGCTTCTACCGTACCGGCAAGCTGTGGTCGATCGAGCACTTCGACGTGCAGCCGGACGTGATCGTCTTCGGTAAGGCACTGACCAACGGCCTGAACCCGCTGGGCGGCATTTGGGCGCGTGAAGAGTTGATCAATCCGAAGATCTTCCCACCAGGTTCGACCCACTCCACCTTCGCCTCCAACCCACTGGGTACGGCGGTAGGCCTGGAAATGTTCAAGATGACCAGCGAAGTCGATTACGGCGCGATGGTCATGGCCAAGGGCAAATACTTCCTGGAAGGCCTGCAAGACCTGCAGAAACGTTTCCCGATCATCAGCGACGTCGATGGCCTGGGCCTGGCCCTGCGCTGCGAAATCTGCGGCCCGGATGGTTTCACGCCGGACAAGGCGACCCTGGACTACATGGTCGAAGAAGGCATGAAGGGCGACATGGTTGTGGATGGCCAGAAACTCGGCTTGATCCTCGACGTGGGCGGCTACTACAAAAACGTGATTACCCTGGCACCGTCCCTGGAAATCAGCTACCCGGAAATCGACCTGGGCCTGAAGCTGCTTGAGCAACTGCTGGTTCGGGCGACCAAACGGTGAATGTCTCCGGGATCGATCTCGGTGAAGGTGATGCCGGCTTCGTTCTCGGTGAAGGTCCGGTCGGGATCCTGTTGATCCACGGCCTGACCGGCACCCCGACGGAATTGCGTCAAGTCGCCAAAGGGTTGGCCAAGGCGGGTAACTGCACGGTGTACGTGCCCACCCTGGCCGGGCACTGCGGCGATAACAGTGACCTGCAGGCCACCGGCTGGCTGGACTGGTACGAAGGCGTGCGCAAGACCTTTGCCCAGGTCAAGCAGCGCCACGAGCAGGTGTTTGTCGGTGGCTTGTCCATGGGCGCGGTGATGTCGATGTACGTGGCTGCCGAGCACCCGGGGCAAGTGGCCGGGCTGTTGATGTATTCCACGACCTTGAAGTACGACGGCTGGAGTATTAACAAACTGGCGTTCCTGACGCCGTTGCTGATGAAGATTCCATTCGGCGTGCACATCTGCCGCTTCGAAGAGAAGCCACCTTATGGCATCAAGAACGAGCGCCTGCGGGCAATTGTCGAGCGCCAGATGAAGGAAGGGGAAAGCAGCGAGGCCGGTTTGCTGACCATGGAAGGCATCACAGTGCGCGAGTTGCACCGGATGAATGCTGTGGTCAAGAAACGCATGCCTGAGGTCAAGGTGCCGGCACTGGTGTTGCACTCCATCGAGGACGATATCACCAGCCGCTGGAACGCCGATTACGTGGAGCGCCACCTAGGTGGGCCCGTCACCAAGATCCTGCTGGACAACTGCTACCACATGATTACCGTCGACCTGCAATACCGCCGAGTGATCGAGTTGAGCGCCGAGTTTGTCGAGCAACACGCCGCTACTACCCAGGTGTCCGAAGACTACCGACAGCGTGCATAAGCTTAAGGACAAGACGTGATCACCGCCCAAGCCTTCTCGACTATCCGGGCCATCCAGCGCAGTGCCTGGAACGACTGTTTTCCCGGAGCCCTGGAGGATTGGGACTTTTACGTCGCTGTGGAAAACGCCGCTATCGATGATTTCAAGTGGCGTTACCTGGCTGTTTACGACGATGAAACGCTGGTGGCGGTTGCCGCCGCGTTCATCACTTATTATCGCCTCGACACCACGGTGTCGGGTGCAGGCAAGCGCTTTACCGAGCGCCTGGAGCGACTGTGGCCGGGTGTTTTACGCCTGGAGTTGTATGCCATCGGCTCTCCGGTGGCCGAGCGTTGTGACGCGGGCATTGCCAGCCATGTTGACGAGGCGCAGCGCCCGTTGCTAATCAAGCACTTGCTGATGGCTGCGCGCCAGGACGCCAACGCGTTCGGAATTGGCCTGGTGGCGGTCAAGGACGTGCCGACCAACGACCCGTACTGGGCAGACAGTTGCCGCCTTGCAGGTTTTCAGAGCATGCCGAGTTTGCCCAGCGGGTTGTTGACGGTGCCTTACGGCTCAGTGGACGCCTACCTGGGCTCGCTGTGCAAGGCGACTCGCAAGGACTTGCGCCGCAAGCTGCGTGCGCCGGGCCCTCGGGTAGAGTGGCGGCACAACATTGATGATGTGTTACCTGAGGTGATGCGCCTGTACGAAGACACGCTCAGTCGCGCGGACTTGCAGTTCGAGCGCCTGCCGGCGAGTTACTTCACCGGCATCCTTGAACGGTTGGAAGGGCGTGCGGTCTGTGCTCTTTATTGGGTGGACGAGCGACTGGTGGCGTTCAACCTGATCCTGTTGGACCAGCACCGTTTGATCGACAAGTTTTTCGGGCATGACCGTGAGTTCAGCCGTGAGTACAGCTTGTATTTCAGAAGTTGGCTGACCAATGTTGACTATTGTATCCAGCACAGTATTCCCGTGTACGAGTGCGGTCAGGAGGGGTACGCCAGTAAGCTGCGCCTGGGTTGCGAGTTCCGGGGCAACAGTATGTTCTTCCGCCACCGTAACCGGCTGGTCAATGGCCTGCTCAAACTCGTAAAAATGTATATAAGACCGGATCGATCCGACCCTGCCATGGCTGCTGCGATAAGCGAAACCTGATGATCACCAAGACCCGCCAAAAAGCCCGCCCCTTTGCCATTTCGCGCTGGAGCGTCCAGCGCAAGCTGGTGCTGGCGTTCTGGCTGGTCAGCGTGATTCCGACCATGATCGCTGCCGAGTTGGCGGCGACCACGCTGTCGCAGATTTTCGACAGCAACGTGCGTATCTGGCTGCAAGAGTCGACCAAGATCGTCAAGGATGAAATCGGCGACATCCTTCATGACAACGCACGCATGGCCAAACTGTTCCTGCGCTACACCGCTCCGCCCTCGAACAGGCAAGCCGCCAAGCATGACCGGCTCACCGCCGATATCGCCGAGGCCACCGATATAGACGTGGTCTCGCTGATTCGCGTCAGTGACCACAAGATTGTGTTCAGCACGGCCCCTGATGATGTCGTCAAGCAGATCAACCTGACCAGCAACGCGGTGTTGCAAACCATCCAGGTGGCCGGCGTGACTACGGGCCTGGTGGTATCGACGTTCGAAACCACCCAAGAGGGCGTCGACTACGTGCTGTTGGTGGCGACTTACCTGGACAGCAGCTTCCTCACCAGCGTGGCCGATGTGCATTCCCTCGACCTGCGCCTGTACCTGGCCAACCCCTCGGGGTTTTCCGAGATATTCTCGACCCAGCGTTTCGAAAATCATCCTTCGCGCATCCCGAAGAATGTCGAAACGGCCATGCGCAGCACCAAGCAGCCGAGTGAGCAGTTCACCAATAACTACAGCGGTCTGTATTGGCCCATCTTCAACGACGCCGGCGACTTGCAAGGCGTAATCTTCAGCGGCTTGCTGCGTCATACCAGCCTGGTCGGGCTGGTGAATCAGAGCAACTTGTTCGTGCTGATATTCCTGCTGAGTTCGGCGTTGTCCCTGGGCGCCGGCGTGTTGGTGTCACGGCGCCTGACCAAGCCTCTGCGGGACTTGTCACAAGGCGTGGATGCGGTGATCTCGGGCCATTACGAGCATCGCGTATTGGTCAGCGGCGGCGATGAGCTGGCGCAGTTGAGCAGCACCTTCAACCACATGACCGAGCGCCTGGGCGAGCTGCACCACCTCGAAGCCCAGTTACGCCGCCGCGACCGGCTGCATGCTCTGGGCGAAGTCGCGATGGGCCTGGCCCATGAGATTCGCAACCCGTTGGGTATTATAAAGACCGCCACCCAGCTGCTGCACCGTCGCGCCGACCTGCCGGAAACCGACAAGCGCCACCTGGAATACGTGATCAGCGAAGTCAGCCGCATCAACGACCTGATCACCGAGTTTCTCGACTTCGCCAAACCCAACCCGCCCCTGCGTGTGTTGCAGGCGGCGCGTCCGGTGGTGGAAGAAATCCTTGGTTTCTGCAGCCCGGAACTCGCCACCCATAACATCGATGCGAAAATCGATGATCAGGCGCCCGGTGCAACCCTCTATGCTGATGCCAAGCAGCTCAAGCAGGCGTGCCTCAACCTGATTCTCAACGCCATTGATGCAATGCCCGAAGGCGGGCGCCTGACCCTGGGCATTCGCAGCGTCGACGGCAACACGGTGATCAGTATTGCTGACACCGGCCAGGGCATCCCGGCGGATATGATTGAGCGTATCTTCACGCCATTTGTCACCACCAAGGCGTCAGGCACAGGCTTGGGCCTGGCCAAAGTCTATTCGATCATGGAAAGTCACGACGGCAGCATTGAATGTGCCAGTGAGAAAGATGCCGGCGCCACCTTCAGCCTGTACATTCCGGCGCATGGTGAAGACGACGGCGATGATGAGGAAGGTCATGACGCATAACGTATTGGTAGTCGACGATGAGCCCAAGCTGTGTGATTTGCTATCGTCGGCCCTGAGCCAGAATGGCATTCAGGTATTCACCGCGAGTAATGGCCTGCACGCACTCAAAGTGCTGGACCAGGAAGACATTGACCTGGTGATCAGCGACTGGCGCATGCCGGGTATGGATGGGCCGGCGCTGCTGGCGGAGATAAAGGTGCGCTTCCCGGATTTGCCGGTGATCGTGATGACCGCCTACAGCACGGTGAAAAATGCGGTGCAGTCGATGCGCAATGGCGCCTATGACTATATCGCCAAGCCGTTCGACATCGACGAGCTGGACATCACCGTGGCCAAGGCCCTGCAGTTTCGCGACATCATGCGCGACAACGCGCGCCTGCGCGCCGAGCTTGACCATCATGCGCAGTTCGACAGCCTGGTGGGCGACAGCCCGGCGTTTCGCCAGGTGCTGCATGCCATCGACTCGGTACGTGACAGCAACGCAACCATCCTGCTGACCGGCGAAAGCGGCACCGGCAAGGAAATGGTTGCCCGTGCCATCCACAAACACGGCAGCCGAGCCGACAAACCGTTCGTGGCGGTCAACTGCGCGGCCATTCCGGAAGGCCTGCTCGAAAGCGAAATGTTCGGCCATCGCAAGGGCGCCTTTACCGGCGCCGTGGCGGATCGGGTCGGGCGTTTTATGCAGGCCGACAAGGGCACGCTATTTTTGGACGAAGTGGGCGATATGCCCCTGGCGTTGCAGGCCAAGATTCTGCGCGCCTTGCAGGAACGGGTGATCGAGCCGGTGGGCGACCCGCGCGAGCGCAAGGTGGACGTGCGGGTGATCGCCGCCACTAACAAAAATTTGCTGGATGCGGTGGCCAATAAAGAGTTTCGTGAGGACCTGTATTACCGCCTCAACGTGTTCCCGATCCCACTGCCGGCCCTGCGCGAACGCGCCGAAGATATCGTGCCCCTGGCCCGGCACTTCGCCCAGACTCTCAGCGCGACCGCCGGTAAACGCATCACTGGCTTCAGCCCAGAGGCGTTGCAGGCCATGGCCGCTTACAACTGGCCGGGCAATATTCGCGAGCTGCAAAACTGTGTGGAGCGGGCGACCATCGTGGCGGCCAAACCGGTGATCGAAGACATCGACCTGCCGGCTTACCTGTTTGCCTCCAAGCCTGCCGAGGGTGGCGTGACGGCGATGCTCAGCGACGGACCGGGTGTGCCGCAGGATCTGGATGCGGCGCTGGCGGAGGTGGAGAAGGCCTATATTCTGGCCGCGTTGAATGAAAGCAACGGCGTGCAGGCAGCGGCGGCCTCAAAGATCGGGATTTCCGAGAGGAGCTTCTGGTATCGGTTGAAGAAGCTGGGGATTCATGTCGACAAGATCGTGCGCTGATCTCCCAGGCACACATCATTGCTCTAAATGTGGGAGCTGGCTTGCCTGCGATTACGGTGTATCAGTCATCAGATCGGGTGCAGACATACCGCCATCGCAGGCAAGCCAGCTCCCACATGTTTACCCATTTGGGTCAGGTGTGGAGGCGTACCCACACCGTCACCAACACCGTCGCCGCCATCAACCACGCCACCGCCGCCACGGCGAGTGAGGCCTCCAGGCGCATTCGGTCGACCATCACATACAACGTCGCCAAATACACAAAATACGGAATGATCGACCACATCCCGAACAGGATCGTAGTCTTCAAGTCGTCCACCGAACGACCTTTGCCGACGATGTAATGTGCAATCAACGCAAAGGTCGGAAACAGTGGCACCAGCCCCGCGATGTAATAGTTTTTGGTCTTGGCCAGCGCTGCCAGGATCAACACCACCGCCGCGCCCAGGGCGGCTTTCAAAAACAGATCCACACCGTGCTCCTTAGTGGCTCAAGCCATACTTCTTTACCTTGTCGAACAGGGTGGTCTTGGCCATCCCCAGTTCCTGGCTGGCCTGGGTCAGGTTGCCGCCGCTGCGTTGCAGGGCGTCGTTGAGCAAGTTGCGTTCGAAGGCTTCGACCGCCTCGGTGAAGGCCAGGCCATGGTTGCTGTTGCCGTTGCCGCTTTTCTTGAAAGCAGGCAAGCCCAAGGCGAAGCGTTCGGCGACGTTGCGCAGTTCACGCACGTTGCCTGGCCAGTCGTGGCTCATCAGGCTCGACACGGTCTGGTTATCCAGTTCCGGCACGCTGCGGTCAAAGCGCAGCGACGACTGCTGCAGGAAGTGTTCGAACAATTGCAGGATGTCTTCCCGGCGTTCGCGCAGCGGCGGCAGTTCCAGGGTCACTACGTTGAGGCGATAGTAAAGGTCACTGCGGAACTGACTGGCCCGGCTCAGCTCGTCGAGGTCGGACTTGGTTGCGGCGATCACCCGACAATCCACCGCCACGCTCTGGTTCGAACCCAGGCGTTCCAGGGTGCGTTCCTGTAACACCCGCAGCAATTTGATCTGCAGGTTGATCGGCATGCTTTCCACTTCATCGAGGAACAGCGTGCCTTCGTGGGCGTGCTCGATCTTGCCGATGCGCCGTTTGCCAGCGCCGGTAAAAGCATTGGCTTCGTGGCCGAAAATCTCGCTTTCGAACAGGTTTTCCGGCAGGCCGCCGCAGTTCAAGGCGACGAACTGGTGGGAATGGCGCCGGCTGAAATCATGCAGGCAGCGTGCGACCAATTCCTTGCCGGTGCCGGTCTCGCCTTCGATCAGCACGTTGGCGGAGGTGTCGGCGACGTTGGCGATCAGCTCGCGCAGGGTCTGCATGGCCGGGGAGCGACCGATGATGCGACCTTCCAGGGAGTCGCGCTCAGCCAGTTGGCGGCGCAGCGACCACACCTCGCGCGCCAGCCCGCGTTGTTCCAGGGCGCGGCGGGCCACGTCGACCAGGCGCTCGGGCGAGAAGGGTTTCTCCATGAAGTCGTAGGCGCCATTGCGCATGGCGCCGACGGCCATCGAGATATCGCCGTGGCCGGTGATCAGTACCACCGGCAGGCTTTTGTCCAGGGCCTTGAGCCGGGTCAACAGCTCCAGGCCGTCGATGCCCGGCAGGCGAATATCGCTGATGACGATACCGGCAAAGTTTTCGCCGATGCGCTTGAGGGCTTCTTCGGCACTGCCTACGCCCACACTGGGAATGTCCTCCAGCGCCAGGGCTTGCTGGCAGCCGAGCAGCACATGGGGGTCGTCTTCGACGATCAGAACGGTGAGGTCGTCTTTAGAGGCGGTAGCGTCTGTATTCATGTCGACTCAGCTTTTTGGGTGCCTGCCAGCGGCAGGCACAAGACAAAGGCCGTACCACCAGTGGCCGGGTGTTCCACGGCAAGGGTGCCGCCAGTGGCCGCCGCGAGGCTGGCGGAAAGCGTCAGGCCCAGCCCCAGGCCTTGTTCGCCGGGTTTGGTGGTGAAGAACGGTTCGAATAAGTGTTTACGTGTTTCGGGGTCGATGCCATGGCCATTGTCGCGCACATGCAAGCGGTACTTGCCGTCGGCGCTGTGGCCGTCCAGCCACAGTTCGGGCGTTGGCTGCGCTTGCATCGCATCGAGGGCATTACCGATCAGGTTGACCAGGATTTGTTCCAAGCGCGTCTGGTCGATCTGCAGTTGGGCGTTGCTGAAGTCGCGGTGCAGGGTCAACGGCAGGCCATCCAGGCGAGCGCCCAGCACCTGGAACGCGGCGTCCACCGCTTTGCCGAGGTTGGCCTCGCCCTGGTCATCACCGCGCCGGGCAAAGGAGCGCAGGCTGGCGGTGATGCGGCCCATGCGGTCGATCAGTTCGTTGATGGTCTTGAGGTTGGCGCTGGCGGTATCCAGAGCGCCACGCTCGAGGAACCGCACGGTGTTGCCCGACAGCGTGCGCAGCGCCGCCAGGGGCTGGTTCAACTCATGAGCAATGCTGGTCGACATCTGGCCAATGGCCGCGAGTTTACCGGCCTGCACCAGTTCATCCTGGGCGTGGCGCAGGGTTTCCTCGGCCTGGCGTCGTTCGCGAATCTGGCCCTTGAGCCGTTCGTTGCTGGCGCGCAGGTCGGCAGTGCGTTCGGCGATCCGACGTTCCAGCTGGCTGTTGGCTTCCTGCAAGGCTTCCCGCGCAGCGAGACGGGTGGCGATAACCTTGCGGCGCTCGTTCCAGGCAATCAGCAAGAACGCGACCAGGCCAAACGCGACGGCCACCAGAATGCCCTGGTTGATCGCGGCCCGCCGCAGGTCGTTGAGCGGGGTCAGCAGGGTGAAATTCCACGGTGTATCACTCAGCGGACGGGTCTGGGCCAGGTAGCTGACTTCGTGCTCGTCGTTGACCACTTCGCTGTTGGCGGGGAAGGTCAGCTTCTCGGTGCCTTCGTTAAGGCGCTCGCGGGCCAGGGGCTCCAGCTCGTTCAGTGTCGCCCAGTAATATTGCAGGCTGTGGGCCAGGCGTTCTTTGGTGTCATCGCTCAGCGGTCGCACGGCCTTGAGGCGGCGGGCCGGGTCGCTGGACAGGATGATGATGCCGTTCTCGTCGCTCACAAACGCTTCGAGGCGCGCGCGCTGCCAGCGTTCCTCCAGGGCTTCGAGGCGCACTTTGACCACCGCGACGCCGATGATCTTACCGTGCTCTTCCAGGCCATGGGCCAGGTAGTAGCCGGGTTCGCCGTTCGTGCTGCCAATGCCATAGAAACGGCCGGGCTGGCCGCGAACGGCATTCTGGAAATAGGCACGGAAGGACAGGTCTTCACCTTGGTAGCTGTCGGCATCGCGCCAGTTACTGGTGGCCAATACGCGGCCGGTGGTGTCCATCACGTAGATGGCCCGACTGCGACTGCGTCGGTTCAGGCCTTCGAGGTAATCGTTGACGGTTTTGCGGGTTTCCTGGTTCGGGTCGGCCAGCAGCTTGGATACGCTGGACTCCAACTCCAGAAGGCTGGGCAGGTAGGTGTATTTGCTCAGCTCGCTTTCGACGGTGCGGGCGTGCAGCTCCAACTGGCGTTCGCCGTTGTCGCTGAGGGTGCGGATGCCATAGTACTCACTGACCCAGAAGCCGATATAACCCAGGCCGATCATCAGGGCGATGATCAACGGCGGCAGGAACAGTTGGCGGATCAGGCGTGGTTTCACGGCAAGTGATGGCGGTGCGGCGCGAAATTGGTTGGGGTCGCATTTCATCACAGATGCCTTGGGTCAACCAGAGCTTGCCGGTCTGCTCGGTCCAGTGTGGGAGCGGGCTTGCTCGCGAATGCGGTGTGTCAGTCGCTGAATGTATCGACTGATCCACCGCATTCGCGAGCAAGCCCGCTCCCACATGGGCCTTGTTTCAGCAGTGGGAGCTATGTAGGGCTTAGTGCTGCAGGATTTTCTCAAGGAAGTGCTGCGCACGTTCGGAGCGGGCGCTGATGTCGCCGAAGAATTCCTCTTTCGGGCAGTCTTCGATGATCTTGCCGGCGTCCATGAAGATCACGCGGTCGGCCACTTTGCGGGCGAAGCCCATTTCGTGGGTCACGCACATCATGGTCATGCCTTCGTGAGCCAGTTGCACCATCACGTCGAGCACTTCGTTGACCATTTCCGGGTCGAGGGCGGAGGTCGGTTCGTCAAACAGCATGACGATCGGGTCCATGGCCAGTGCGCGGGCAATCGCAACGCGCTGTTGCTGGCCGCCGGACAGTTGGCCCGGGTGCTTGTGGGCGTGTGCCGACAGGCCGACGCGCTCAAGCAGTTGCAGGCCTTTCTTGGTGGCTTCTTCCTTGCTGCGGCCGAGCACCTTGATCTGCGCGATGGTCAGGTTTTCGGTGATGGTCAGGTGCGGGAACAGTTCGAAGTGCTGGAACACCATGCCGACGCGTGAGCGCAGTTTCGGCAGGTTGGTCTTCGGGTCGGCGATAGAGGTGCCGTCGACCACGATGTCGCCTTTCTGGAACGGTTCCAGTGCGTTGACGCACTTGATCAGGGTGGATTTGCCCGAGCCCGATGGCCCGCACACCACGATCACTTCGCCTTTTTTAACCTCGGTGCTGCAATCGGTCAGCACCTGGAAGTCGCCATACCACTTGTTGATGTTCTTGATAGAGATCATACGGCAAACCTTTTTTGCAGACGCTTGACCAGCAGCGAGGCGGAAAAGCTGATGATGAAGTAGACGACACCGGCGAAGATCAGGAACTCGTTGGAGCGGCCGATGATGTCGCCGTTGGAGCGGGCGGAGTTGAGGAAGTCCACCAGGCCCACGGTGTAAACCAGCGAGGTGTCCTGGAACAGGATGATCGACTGTTGCAGCAGCAATGGCGTCATCTTGCGGAACGCCTGGGGCAGGATGATCAGACGCATGGTCTGGCCGTAGGTCATGCCCATCGCCTGGGCTGCGCCCATCTGGCCCTTGGGAATCGACTGCACGCCGGCCCGTACGATTTCACAGAAGTACGCGGCTTCGAACATCATGAAGGCCACGACGCAGGAGGTGAACGCACCGATCGGGGTGTCTTCGCCGGTGATCCAGCGCAGCACGAACGGCACTGCCAGGTAGAACCAGGTAATGACCAACAGCAGCGGGATCGAGCGGAAGTAGTTCACATAGGCGCCGGCCAGACGCGACGCCAGTTTGTTGGACGACAGGCGCATCAGCGCGAGGACCGTGCCCAATGCGATGCCGCCGACTACGCCCATGACCATCAACTGCAAGGTCATGATCATGCCGTTCCACAGGCCAGGGATAGCGGGGATGATGCCGCTGAAATCAAAGTCCATTATTTACCCCCCACGGAGATCAGGCCGGGCACGGCGACTTTCTTCTCAACCAGGCGCATCAGCAACATCAGGCTCATGTTCAAGGTGAAGTAGATCAGCGTGGCCAGGGTGAAGGCCTCAAACAGGTTGGCCGAGAACTCGGCGGTCTGTTTGGTTTGCGCCAGCAATTCCATCAGGCCGATCAAGGACGCCACGGAGGAGTTCTTGAACACGTTGAGGAATTCCGAGGTAAGCGGCGGAATGATGATGCGGTAGGCCTGTGGCAGCAGCACGTTCCAGTAGATCTGCGGCAGCTTGAAGCCCATGGCACGCGCGGCGGCTTCCTGGCCACGTGGCAGCGCCTGGATGCCGGTACGCACCTGTTCGCACACACGGGCTGCGGTGAACAGGCCCAGGCACACGACAACGCTCAGGTAAGCCGAGGTGGTCGGGTTGAGGTCTTGTTTGTACCAGTCCTGCAGGTTTTGCGGCAGCATATCGGGTATCAGGAAGTACCAGATAAACAGCTGAACCAGCAGCGGCACGTTACGAAACAGTTCCACGTAGCAGGTCGCGATGCCCGATACGATGCGGTTTGGCACAGTGCGCATGACCCCCAGAACGGAGCCCAGCAACAAGGCGATAATCCACGCCACGACGGCGATGGCAATGGTCCAGCCCAAACCGGAGATGTACCAGTCGAGATAGGTCTCGCTGCCCACGCCGGTGGACTTGAAGAACACGCCCCAGTCCCAGTTGTAATTCATTAGGGTCTCCCCTCGAAATCGATCGATGTACAAGCACCCGCTTGGGGAAGATCCTTTCCCGCCCGACGTTGAACGTCAGGCACACGCGATCGGCTCGAAAACCGCCAGGTCGAGTGTTCCAAATTAAAGCCAGCAGGTAGTAACAGACGCCTGAGGGAGGGTTGGCTCCCTCAGGAGATAAGGTTAGTCAGAAATCAGATTTTTACGTCAGGCGCTGGTTTGTCGCTTGGGTTAGCGATCAGCTCCTTAACCTTCTCACTCATCGGGAAGTTCAGGTTCAGGCCTTTAGGTGGGATCGGGCTTTCGAACCACTTGCTGTAGATCTTGTTGATTTCGCCGGATTTGTACAGGGCGACAATCGCGTCATCCACGGCTTTCTTGAAGGCCGGGTCGTCTTTACGCACCATGCAAGCGTAGGCTTCAAAGGACTGTGGCGTACCGGTGATGACCCAGTCGTCCGGCTTCTTGGCCTTGGCTTCTTCACCGGCCAGCAGGGCGTCGTCCATCATGAAGGCTACGGCGCGGCCGCTTTCCAGCATCTGGAAGGATTCGCCGTGGTCTTTGGCGGAGATGACGTTCATGCCCATCTGCTTGTCGGCGTTCATCGCTTTGATGATGCGCTCGGACGTGGTGCCCGCGGTGGTCACGACGTTTTTGCCTTTGAGGTCGGCAAAGTCAGCGTAGGACGGCTTGCCGTCCTTGTCTTTCTTGACCAGCAGACGGGTGCCGATTTCGAAGATGTTGACGGTGAAGTCGACCTGCTGGGCGCGTTCGGCGTTGTTGGTGGTAGAGCCGCACTCAACGTCCGCAGTGCCGTTCTGGATCAACGGGATACGAGTTTGCGAGGTCACCAGGTTGTACTTGGTTTTCAGATCGGGTTTGTTCAGGTCTTTTTTCAGTTGTTCGACGATAGCCAACTGAATGTCGTGGGAGTAGCCCACTGGTTTGCCCGAACCATCTGCGATGTAGGAGAACGGAATGGAGCTGTCGCGGTGAGCGAGAGTGATGGTGCCGGAGTCGTTGATTTTCTTCAGTGTGCCGGTGAGTTCGGCGGCGAAAACTGGAGTGCTGATCAGAGCAGCAGCGATAGCTGCGCCCAGGATATGGGGAACGATGCGCATCAATACTTCCTCGACATTTGTTTTTTTTATGAAGCCGGCTAAACGGCTCTCTTGTACAGCGAATGCCCGTAACGGCTCCTGAAGCGTCTCAGGCAATCGTCAGGGAGTGTAGAGCATGAGTCGTGCCATACCTGAAACAAAAGGTTATCTGATTGATTTATAAGGAGATTAACTTTGTGTTACTAGTAATTTGCAACTGTCAGGTCCGGCAAACCGAATGGTGCGGGGTGTGCTGTTCGGAAAACCGAATGCCATCGCGGGCATAAAAAAGCCCCTGGGCCATACGGCGCAGGGGCTTTTTTACAACTTGCTGATCAGGCCGCTTCAATCTTCGTGCGGTTCTGCTCAACCTTGGACAGGTAACGCTGTACGTTTTCCTGTTCTTGCGCGGTGGTGAACAGGCCAAGCTTGGTACGGCGCCACAGGACGTCCTTAGGTTGAGTCGCCCATTCTTCAGCACACAGGTAATCGACTTCGCGGGTGTACAGGCCGCCACCAAGGTGGTCGCCCAGGTCAGACAAGGATTGCACGCCTTCCAGCAGGCGCCAGGTGCGGCTGCCATAGGTGGTGGCCCAGCGGCGCGCGATCTCGTTTGGCACCCAGTCGAACTTGGCGCGGATGGCCTCGGCCAGGGCTTCTGGCGTGGTCATGTTTTCGCCGCCAGGCAGGCTGGCGGTGGCCGTCCAGCTTGGGCGCATCTGCGTGAAGTAAGGCGCCAGTTGTGCCATCGCCGACTCGGCGAGTTTGCGGTAGGTGGTGAGCTTGCCGCCGAACACCGACAAAATCGGTGCTTCGCCCGTGCCGCCAGACAGCGACAGCGTGTAGTCGCGGGTGATGGCCGACGGGTTATCCGACTCGTCGTTGCACAGTGGGCGCACGCCGGAGTAGGTGTGGACGATGTCGTCGCGGCTGAGCTGCTTCTTGAAGTGGGCATTCACCACGTTGAGCATGTAGTCGGTTTCACCTTCAGTGATCGCCACTTTCGCTGGGTCACCGGTGTATTCACGGTCGGTGGTGCCGATGATGGTCAGGTGGTTCAGGTACGGAATGGTGAAGACGATGCGCTGGTCTTCGTTCTGCAGGATGTGCGCGTGGGCGCCTTCGTACAGCTTCGGCACGATCAGGTGGCTGCCCTGGATCAGGCGGATGCCGTAAGGCGAATCCAGCTTCAGGTCTTCCTTGATGAATTTGGCAACCCATGGGCCGGCGGCGTTCACCAGCGCGCGAGCGCGGATCGAGAACAGGCTGCCATCGGCGCGTTCCATGTTCATTTCCCACATGCCGTTGCTGCGGTGTGCGCTGACGCAACGAGTCTGGGTGTGGATATGCGCGCCTTTTTCGCGGGCGGCCATGGCATTGAGGACTACCAAGCGGGCGTCGTCGACCCAGCAGTCGGAGTATTCGAAGCCTTTGGTGATCTCGCTTTTCAGCGGGCTGTCGGGGCCGAACTTGAGGCTTTTGGAACCGGCGAGTTTTTCGCGCTTGCCCAGGTGGTCATACAGGAACAGGCCGGCACGGATCATCCACGCTGGACGCAGGTGCGGGCGGTGCGGCAGCACGAAGCGCATCTGCTTGACGATGTGTGGCGCTTTGGCCAGCAGCACTTCACGTTCTGCCAGGGCTTCGCGCACCAGGCGGAATTCATAATGTTCGAGATAACGCAGGCCGCCGTGGATCAGCTTGCTGCTGGCGGAAGAGGTGTGGCTCGCCAAGTCGTCCTTTTCGCAAAGGAATACCGACAAACCGCGACCGGCTGCGTCTGCTGCAATGCCGACGCCATTGATCCCGCCACCGATTACGGCAACGTCATAGACTTCGGCAAGCGGTGGAGCAGGCAAGGTGGAAGGGTTCATCGGCTGGCCTCGCGATTTATTCGTCTTGGAATTCGAACATTAATGTTCATTTCCGAAAATGGTAGCTGATAAACGCGCGCACAGCCACCCTACTTCGATTGAAAAAACTCATCGAAGAGGCGAGAAAAGAAAATTTGTGAACATGAAAGGCGTGGCGTGCCCGTTCCATCGCCATCGCGGGCAAGCCTGGCTCCTACATTTGGAATGCAATCAATTGTGGGAGCCGGGCTTGCCCGCGATGGCGGCGGTACAGGCGCCAGCGATATTGAAGGGTTAGACCACTTCCAGCCGAACCTTATGCTGGTTCAACAACTGCACCAGCGCCGGCACCGGCTGCTGATCCGTCACCAAACAGTCGACCAAACTGATCGGGCCCAAGCGAATCATGGCATTGCGCCCGAATTTACTGGAGTCCGCCGCCAGGATCACCTGGCGCGCATTGGCAATAATCGCCTGTGAAACCCGCACTTCCTGATAATCAAAGTCGAGCAGGCTGCCGTCTTCATCAATGCCGCTGATCCCTACCAAGGCAAAGTCGACCTTGAACTGGTTGATGAAGTCGACACTCGCCTGACCGACCACACCGCCATCACGGCGCACATTACCGCCGGTCAACAGCACATCGAAATCGTCCTTGGCACTGAGCATGGTGGCGACGTTGAGGTTGTTGGTGATGATTTTCAGGTGGTTGTGATTGAGCAGCGCACGCGCGATCGATTCGGTCGTGGTGCCGATATTGATGAACAGCGAGGCGTGGTCCGGGATTTGCGCCGCTATGGCTTCGCCGATGCGTTGTTTCTCATCGCGCATCTGGTCGGCACGCATGGCGTACGCGGTGTTCTCGACACTGGAGTCATAGGCCGCGCCGCCGTGGTAGCGGCGCAGCAGATTGGCGTCCGCCAGCTGGTTGATATCGCGGCGGATGGTTTGCGGGGTGACAACGAATAGCTGCGCCATCTCCTCGATACTGACGTAACCGCGTTCGCGGACCAGTTCGAGGATTTGTTGTTGGCGGGGAGGCAGATTCATGGGGCGTCCTTTGGGCTGCCATACAAAAGTGGCCCATGATGACGCAGCAAGCGGCTCCCCGCCAGTTACAACCCTATATGGGTCCGGCGGTTGGCTTATTCAGCGCCTTCGTGCGGTTCCCAGTCGCGGGTGCGGCTGACCGCTTTTTGCCAGCCGGCGTAGAGTTTTTCTTTGGCGGCTTCATCGAGCGTCGGCTCGAATTCGCGTTCGATCACGGCCTTGCCGCGCAACTCGTCCAGGCTGCCCCAGAAGCCACAGGCCAGGCCTGCCAGGTAAGCGGCGCCGAGTGCAGTGGTTTCGCGCATTTGCGGGCGCTCAACCTGGGTACCCAGGATATCGGCCTGGAACTGCATCAGGAAGTTGTTGGCCACCGCGCCGCCATCCACGCGCAGGGCTTTGAGGCGTTCGCCCGAGTCCTGTTGCATGGCGTCCAACACGTCACGGGTCTGGTAGGCAATCGACTCCAGGGCGGCGCGAATGATGTGATCCACGCGTACGCCACGGGTCAGGCCAAACAGTGCGCCACGGGCATACGGGTCCCAGTACGGAGCGCCCAGACCGGTAAAGGCCGGGACCAGGTACACACCGTTGCTGTCCTTGACCTTGCCGGCAAAGTATTCGGTGTCGGTGGCATCCGCGATGATCTTCAGCTCGTCACGCAGCCATTGCACGGTGGAGCCACCATTGAACACGGCGCCTTCCAGGGCATAAGCCACTTCGCCGCGTGGGCCGCAGGCGATGGTGGTGAGCATGCCGTGTTTGGATTTGACGGCTTTGTCACCGGTGTTCATCAGCAGGAAGCAGCCGGTGCCATAGGTGTTCTTGGCCTGGCCGGCTTCCACGCACATCTGGCCGAACAGTGCGGCCTGTTGGTCACCCGCGATGCCGCCGATAGCGATGCCGCTTTTGGTGCGGCCGTAGATTTCCGAAGACGACTTAACTTCCGGCAGCATCTCGCGCGGTACGTCGAGAATCTCCAGCATCTTCGCATCCCACTCCAGGGTGTGGATGTTGAAGAGCATGGTGCGCGAGGCGTTGGTGTAGTCGGTGACGTGGGTTTTGCCACCGGTAAATTTCCAGATCAGCCAGCTGTCGATGGTGCCGAACAGCAGTTCGCCGTTGCGCGCACGCTCGCGGCTGCCTTCAACGTTGTCGAGGATCCACTTGAGCTTGGTGCCGGAGAAGTACGGGTCGGTGACCAGGCCGGTGGTGTCGCTGATGTATTGCTCGTGGCCATCGCGCTTGAGCTGCTGGCAGATCTCGGTGCTGCGGCGGCACTGCCAGACAATTGCGTTGTAGATCGGGCGACCGGTGATCTTGTCCCATACCACGGTGGTTTCACGCTGGTTGGTGATACCGATGGCAGCGACCTGGTCATGGTGCAGGCCGGCTTGTGCCAGGGCCTCGACCATTACTGCGCTTTGGGTGGCGAAGATTTCCATCGGGTCATGTTCGACCCAGCCGGCTTGCGGGTAATGCTGAGCGAATTCACGCTGGGCGGTGCAGACCACGTTGGCATCACGATCAAAGATGATCGCCCGCGAACTGGTGGTGCCCTGATCAAGGGCAATGATGTAGTTCTTATTCTGAATGTCGGTCATGTCGATTGCCTTGGACGGAAATAAGGAAGTGAGTAATCAGCCTGGGCCGCAAAAGGGCAGTGGGACCAGGCTGGCGGTATCAGGAAATACGCGTCTTGCCGTTGACTGCCGTGTCAGTTGTTGCTTCAGCTATAGCAGGTGCGGCGCTTGGCAGATGACGGGCAATCAGCCCGCGATAGGCCGCAGCACCGAGGCATGCGCCGACAATCGGCGCGAAAATCGGTACCAGGAAGTAAGGAATATCACGACCGCCAGTAAAGGCTATTTCACCCCAGCCGGCGAAAAAGGTCATCAGCTTGGGCCCGAAATCCCGTGCCGGGTTCATCGCAAAGCCGGTCAACGGGCCCATGGCGCTGCCAATCACGGCGATCAGCAGGCCGATCAGCAGCGGGGCCAGCGGGCCACGTGGCAGGCCATTGTTATCGTCGGTAAGGGCCATGATCACGCCCATCAGGATCGCGGTGATGACCATTTCAACCAGGAAGGCCTGGGCCGTGCTCAGCAGCGCATGCGGGTAGGTGGAGAACACCGACGCCAATTCCAGGCTGGCCTGGGAGCCACGAACCATATGATGGGTTTGTTCGTAATCGAAAAATAGATTGCTGTAGAGCGTGTAGACCAGCGCGGCGGAACAGAAGGCGCCGGCGATCTGGGCAAGGATGTAGAACGGCAGTTTGCGCTTTTCGAAATCGGCAAAAATGCACAGGGCGATACTGACCGCCGGATTGAGGTGAGCCCCGGAAATACCGGCACTCAGGTAGATCGCCATGCTCACGCCGACCCCCCAGATGATACTGATTTCCCACAACCCAAAGCTGGCACCCGCGACCTTGAGCGCAGCGACACATCCTGTACCGAAGAAGATCAGAAGCGCAGTCCCCAGGAATTCGGCCATGCATTGGCTCGAAAGTGAAGGCTGTTGAAGTGCAGTTGTCATGGCAAACCTCGATTGTTGTTCTTGTTGGGCGCACAACCTCAACGGGCCGTTGCGCAATTTTCACCGTAACCGGGATCCCCATCCTGACTACGGCTTACTACTGGAACGCTGTGGGACTATTCCTACAGTATTCGGAAACGAAAAAATATAGACAAGAATGACCGCTGTCAAAGGTCGAAAGTGAACCATTGGTCATTTTTGAACTATTGGTCTGGTGAATGATCATGCTTGTCCACTCCAGCACTCATTTCAGGAGGCGCGCACTAGAGCGTTTTGCATGGGCTTGGCCTAGAATTGAGCGTCTTTTTGCCGCGCCCGGAGTAGCCATGACCCCCGCACTGGACCTGTTGAAAAAAGTTCGCGCCGAACATCATATTCACAGTTATGAACATGACCCCAAGGCCGCGTCTTATGGCTTGGAGGCCGCGGAAAAGTTGGGGCTCGATCCGGCGCAGGTGTTCAAGACCTTGCTGGCCAGCAGTGAGAAAGGTGAATTGTTGGTGGCGGTGGTGCCGGTCGTCGGAAGTCTGGATTTAAAAGCGCTGGCCCATGCGGCCGGGGTAAAAAAAGTCGAGATGGCTGACCCGGCGGCGGCGCAACGTTCCACCGGCTACCTGTTGGGCGGCATTAGCCCGTTGGGGCAGAAAAAGCGTTTGCGTACGTTTATCGATGTGACGGCGCAGCCGTTCGCGACGATTTTTGTGAGTGCAGGGAGGCGGGGCTTGGAAGTTGAACTGCCGGCGGCGGTGTTGGCTGAGCATACCCAGGCCAAATTTGCGCCGATTGGCCGAGCCTGACATAGATCTTGAAGTGAGTGAGATCCAATGTGGGAGTCGGGCTTGCCCGCGATGCAAGCGCCTCGGTCTTTAAGGTAAACCGAGGGGATGATATCGCAGGCAAGCCAGCTCCCACATTTTGAGTCGGTTTCGTCAGCTATCAGTTGGCGGGGCTGTAGCGGCGAACGCCGGATTCGGCTTGAGGAATCTGCGCCGCCACGCTGCCTGAAGCCTGGAACAACACCAGGTGTTCAGCGGCCACTCGAATCCCTACCTGCGCACCGACTTGATGATCCGCATGGCTGGGGAAAATCGACTCCAGCTGAGCGCCCGTGGGCAGTTGCAGGCGGTACAGGGTCGAGGCGCCGAGGAAGGTCTTGCCGACGATCCGCGCTTTCAACGCACTGTCCGGTGCGTAGACGATGTCATCCGGGCGCAGCAACACATCAACCGCGCCACCCGTTGGCCAGGTGTAGGCGCGATTACCGCGCAGGTCTCCCAGTTCGGTGCTGACCGATTCCGGTGAGCTCAATTGACCCCGGATGAAATAGCCCTGGCCGATAAAGCTCGCGACGTAAGGTGTCTGTGGTTCGTGATAGAGGTTGTAGGGCGTGTCCCACTGCTCAAGACGGCCCTCCTTGAAAACCCCCACATGGTCGCTCACGGCGAAGGCTTCTTCCTGATCATGGGTGACCAGAATCGCGCTGGTGCCGCGTGCCTTGAGAATGTCGCGCACCTCATGGCTGAGCTTGCGCCGCAGCTCGCCATCAAGGTTGGAGAACGGCTCATCCAACAGCAACAGTTGTGGCTCCGGCGCCAGGGCGCGGGCGAGGGCGACGCGTTGCTGCTGGCCGCCGGAAAGCTCGTGAGGGAAACGCTTGCCGAGGTTTTTCAGGTTGACCAGTTCCAGCAGCTCGGCGACCACGCGGTCTTTTTGCGGGTGTTTGCGAATGCCGAAGACGATGTTGTCGGCCACGCTCAAGTGCGGAAACAGCGCGTAGTCCTGGAACACCATGCCGATCCGGCGTTTCTCCGGTGCCAGGGTGAACCCCGCGCTGGAAATCACTTCGCCGGCCAGGCTGATTTCACCTTCGTGCACCGGCTCAAACCCTGCAATCGCGCGCAAGGTCGTGGTTTTGCCGCAGCCCGAAGAGCCGAGCAGGCAGCCGATGTCGCCGGCGTTGAGGTGCAGGTTGAGGTTCTGCACCACCCGTTGATCTTGATAGCCGCAAGCCAGATTGCGCAGGTTCAGCAGTAATGGCTGGCTCATGCGTGGTGGTACGACGGCGGGACGAGGAATTCAAGCAGTGCCTTTTGTGCGTGCAGACGGTTTTCCGCCTGGTCCCATGCTACCGAACGCTCATCGTCGAGCAGGTCGAGGCTGATTTCTTCGCCACGGTGAGCGGGCAGGCAGTGCATGAACAGCACGTCCGGCGCGGCCAGGTCGAGCAGCGCGCGGGTTACCTGGAACGGCGCAAACAGCGCCAGGCGCTTGGCGGTCTCTTCTTCCTGGCCCATGGAGGTCCAGACGTCGGTGCTCACCAGGTGTGCGCCGATCACCGCGTCACGCGGGTCGCGCACCACGGTGACCCGATCACCGGCCTGTTCCAGGAACCGCGCGTCAGGCTCGTAGCCTTCCGGGCACGCGACGCGCAGTTGAAAGTCGAACTGGATCGCCGCTTCTATATAACTGTTGCACATGTTGTTGCCGTCACCGATCCAGGCCACGGTCTTGCCCTGGATCGAACCACGGTGCTCCAGGAAGGTTTGCATGTCGGCCAGCAACTGGCAGGGGTGCAGGTCATCGGACAGGCCGTTGATCACCGGTACCCGGGAGTTGGCGGAAAATTCGGTCACGGTGCTGTGGGCAAAGGTACGGATCATCACCGCATCGAGCATGCGCGACATGACCCGGGCGCTGTCGGCGATCGGCTCGCCACGGCCCAGTTGGGTGTCGCGCGAGGACAGGAAGATGGCTTGGCCACCCAGCTGGATCATGCCGGCTTCGAACGACACGCGGGTGCGGGTCGACGACTTCTCGAAAATCATCCCGAGCACACGGTTTTTCAAAGGCTCGAACAGTACGCCGCGGTTACGCAGGTCTTTAAGCTCAATGCCTCGACGGATCACGCTGACCAGCTCTTCGGGCGTGCAATCCATCAGGGAGAGAAAGTGCCTTGCGCTCATCATTAACTACCTTTTTGCAACAGACCGCAGATACTCAAAGCCTTGTTTATTGTTACAACGGGCGAGACCTGCGGCGAAAGCCGCACGGGGCGACGAAATAGGGGAAGGCGCGATCTTATAATTAAATGTCGCGTCTTACCAATAGGGCTACGGTTTTTAAGGGTGTTCAAGAAGGGCGCGAGAGCGCTTTTGAAGACTGATTCCTGACAGCAGCAGCCCATTTGTACACTGGCGCCGAGACCTTTTGCAATGTGTGAGGGCGGGCCCAGAGCGGGTTGTGTC
The DNA here is from genome assembly GCF_053345295.1 of Pseudomonas sp. M5A4_2d. Lineage (NCBI taxonomy): Bacteria > Pseudomonadati > Pseudomonadota > Gammaproteobacteria > Pseudomonadales > Pseudomonadaceae > Pseudomonas > Pseudomonas sp. M5A4_2d. The sequence goes on from NZ_JBKEZW010000014.1 coordinate 61,855, forward strand.
GGTCTCAGCAACGGAGTGTAAGGTTCTGAAACATTTGCACATGCTTGGCCATGTGCTGGCCTGATGCTTGCCGATTCACAGGACGAACGTTGCTGGTGCCCACGCAGGTGACGGCCCATAGTTGGGCCAAAGCCCAATAAAAGAGACTGGCCATGACCAAGACTCTCCACCACCGTGCCTGCCATCTGTGTGAAGCCATCTGCGGCCTGACCCTGGAAACGACCCAGGCCGAGGACGGCAGCCTGGCGATTACGTCGATCAAAGGCGACCCGCTGGATACGTTCAGTCGCGGGCACATCTGCCCCAAGGCCGTGGCGCTGCAGGACATCCAGAACGACCCGGACCGCCTGCACCAACCGATGTTGCGCGTGGGCAGCGAATGGCAGCCGATCCCCTGGGATGACGCGTTTGCGTTGGTGGCCGAACGATTGGCAGGCATCCAGGCCAGGCATGGGCAGAATGCGGTGGCGGTGTATCAGGGCAACCCCAGCGTGCACAACTATGGGTTGATGACCCACAGCAACTACTTCCTCGGTCAGCTCAAGACACGCAACCGGTTTTCCGCGACCTCAGTGGACCAGTTGCCCCACCACCTCACCAGCCACCTGATGTACGGCCATGGCCTGTTGCTGCCGATCCCGGATATCGACCACACCGACTTCATGCTGATCCTGGGGGGTAACCCGCTGGCGTCCAACGGCAGCATCATGACCGTGCCCGATGTGGAGAAGCGCCTCAAGGCCATCCAGGCGCGGGGCGGCAAGGTGGTGGTGGTTGACCCTCGGCGCAGTGAAACAGCGGCGATTGCCGATCAGCATGTGTTCGTGCGGCCAGGTGGTGACGCGGCGCTGTTGTTCGGGTTGCTCAACACCTTGTTTAGCGAAAACCTGACCCGTGACAGCCATTTGCCGGTTGAAGGTCTCGACGACGTGCGCAACGCGATTGCCGGGTTTACCGCCGACGCCATGAGCCGCCAGTGTGCGGTGCCAGCCGAGCAGATCCGCCAGTTGGCACGGGACTTCGCGGCGGCGGACAAGGCGGTGTGTTATGGGCGCATGGGGGTTTCGACCCAGGCATTTGGCACGCTGTGCCATTGGCTGGTGCAGTTGATCAATCTGGTGACCGGCAACCTTGACCGCGTCGGTGGCGCCTTGTGCACCACGCCGGCGGTGGATTTGGTCGCCTCGACTGGCGGTGGGCATTTCAATCGCTGGCAGAGTCGGGTGTCCGGGCGCCCCGAATACGGTGGGGAGTTGCCGGTGTCGGCATTGGCTGAAGAAATGCTCACCGAAGGCGACGGACAAATCCGCGCCCTGGTGACGGTCGCTGGCAACCCGGTGCTGTCGACGCCGAATGGCCGCCAACTTGAACAAGCCTTGGATGGGCTGGAGTTCATGCTCAGCATCGACCTCTATATCAACGAGACAACCCGTTACGCCGACCTGATTTTGCCGTCCACCTCGGCGTTGGAAAACGATCACTACGACACCACGTTCAATATGTTCGCCGTGCGCAACGTCACCCGTTTCAATCGCGCGATTCTGCCCAAGCCTGCGGGCGCGTTGCACGATTGGGAAATCTTTGTCGGCTTGGCCAAGGCTTTCGCTGCGCAGACCGGCGTCGCGCTCAAACCGACCATGGCGCCTGCGCAGATGATCGACTTCGGGCTGCGCGCGGGAACGTACGGTGATGCATCCAGCCACCAGCTGTCGGTGGCGATGCTGGCGGATCATCCCCATGGCGTGGACTTGGGGCCGCTCACGCCCAACCTCGCCGCACGCTTGAAAACCCCTAACGGCCAGGTGCAGGCGGCACCGGCAGTCATCCTCGCTGACCTGGCGCGTTTCACGGCGCAACCTGAGCCTGTGGCAAATGAGCTTCTGCTGATCGGCCGTCGCCATGTGCGCAGCAATAACTCGTGGATGCATAACTATCACCGACTGGTGAAGGGCAAGCCGCGCCATCAACTGCACATGCACCCGGATGACTTGGCCAGTCGGCAATTGATCGATGGTCAGCGCGTGCGTGTCAGCTCGCGCATTGGCATGATCGAAGTGGAAGTGCTGGCCAGCCTGGACATGATGCCCGGCGTGGTCAGCCTGCCCCATGGTTGGGGTCACGGTCGCCCGGGCGTGCAGATGACCATCGCCAGTGGGCAGCCGGGGGCGAGTGCGAATGACTTGACTGACGAGCGGCAGTTGGACGAATTGTCTGGAAACGCCGCGCTGAACGGTGTGCCGGTGCAGGTGGCAGCCGCATAAGGCCCGAGCACCGCGCTGGAATTTTGCGTTACAATGCGCCACCGTGCCGACCTGTGAGTCGCGAAGTTCCTGCAGAGGTGTTCCATGGATATCATCGAAACGATCAAAGAGCAGATTGCCAACAACACCATTCTGCTTTACATGAAGGGCGCCCCGAACGCTCCTCAGTGCGGTTTCTCCGCGAAGGCGTCCCAGGCCATCATGGCGTGTGGCGAGAAATTCGCTTACGTGGATATCCTGCAAAACCCGGAAATCCGCGCCAACCTGCCGAAGTACGCCAACTGGCCTACCTTCCCACAACTGTGGGTAGCCGGTGAGCTGGTCGGCGGCAGCGACATCATCGTTGAGATGGCGGCTGACGGTTCGCTGCAAGCGCTGGTCAAAGATGCCGCGGAAAAAGCAGCAGCCAAGACAGAAGCGTGATGCTTTTGTAAAAAGCACTGCAATAAAAAGCCTCGCTTCTCGTAAGAGAGCGGGGCTTTTTTGTACCTGCGCGCCGTGGGTTATTCACCCATCTGCGATTGCAGGTAGTTTTCCAGGCTGACTTTGACGATCAGGCCCTGTTGGGTTTCCAGCCAGTCGATATGTTCTTCCTGGTCTTCAAGAATATCTTCCAGCAGTTCACGGCTGCCGAAGTCGGCCTTGATTTCGCAATGAGCGATGGCGGCCTTGAGGTCGCTGTGGCTCTTCTGTTCGAACTTCAGGTCGCTGATGATCATTTCCTGGGTGTGTTCGCCGATGTTCAGCTTGCCCAGGTCCTGCACGTTCGGCAGGCCTTCCAGGAACAGGATGCGCTTGATCAGCGCGTCCGCGTCCTTCATTGCCTTGATGGACTCTTTGTATTCACGCTTGCCCAGCTTTTCCAGGCCCCAATCGTCATACATGCGCGCATGCAGAAAGTACTGATTGATCGCGACCAGTTCATTGGCAAGGATTTTGTTGAGTTGCTGGATGACTGAGATGTCGCCTTTCATGACTGGGGTCCTGCCCTGTAATAGCTGTGTATAAGCCGGAGTTTGAGCGGCGAACCCCTTAGTGTCAAACCTAAGTTATTGAATAATAAATGAAAATTAATCTGAATAAGAATGTTTGTGTTCCGCGTCTTGGCGCTAACTAATTGAATTTCAGGCATAAAAAAACCGGACACCAGGTCCGGTTCTTTAAAACACGCTGATTTAAGCGTGTGTAAATTCTGCTGAATAGGGGAGCGCGGCCTGGGCTGTTTGCAATTGCGTCAGGGTCTCCCGTACCACTTGCTTGGCGAGGCAAGCGCATTTGCCACACTGGCTGGCAACGCCGGTGGTCTCACGTACTTCCTTGTAGCTGCAGCAACCTTCGTAGATTGCTTCGCGGATTTGTCCGTCGGTGACGCCAGTGCAGAGGCAGACATACATAAGGGAGAACCATCGCGGGTTTAAGGCTTAAGTGCGATGGATCTTAATGTTAACGAGAATGATTGTCAAAGTAGATTCGCGGGTCTTTCCGGCCTCAGCGCCGTCGCGCTGACGAACGGTTTTTTCAGTGTATGATGGTCGGTCTTTACGAAGCGTGACTGCGTCACAGGGCTGTCGCTTATAAACGGCAGACTTGGAAGCGGTCCTTTTACTTCAATCGTCACCCTTGCATCAGGAGATATCCAATGAGCGTACTCGTCGGCAAACAAGCCCCGGATTTCGACGTACCTGCCGTCCTCGGCAATGGCGAAATCGTTGACAGCTTCAAACTGTCTGAAGCCATCAAAGGCAAATACGGCCTGGTGTTCTTCTACCCGCTGGACTTCACCTTCGTCTGCCCTTCGGAGCTGATCGCTCTGGACCACCGCATGGACGATTTCAAGGCGCGCAACGTTGAAGTGGTAGCCGTTTCCATCGACTCCCATTTCACCCACAACGCCTGGCGCAACACTGCCATCAATGATGGCGGCATCGGCAAAGTCAAATACACCATGGCTGCCGACATGAAGCACGACATCGCCAAGGCTTACGACGTTGAGTCCGAAGGCGGCGTGGCGTTCCGTGGCGCGTTCCTGATCGACGACAAGGGCGTTGTGCGCTCGCAGATCATCAACGACCTGCCGCTGGGCCGTAACATGGAAGAGCTGATCCGTCTGGTTGACGCGCTGCAATTCCACGAAGAGCACGGCGAAGTGTGCCCTGCCAACTGGAAAAAAGGCGACAAAGGCATGAACGCTTCGCCAGAAGGCGTTGCGGCTTACCTGACCGAGAACGCTGGCAAGCTGTAAGCCACGTTCGACGCAAAAAAAACCGGCCTGAGAAGGCCGGTTTTTTTATGCGCGGGAAACGACCTCAGTCGTTGAAGTCTTCCCAGCCGCCCATCTGCTTCCAGCGATTGACGATGCCGCAGAACAGCTCGGCGGTCTTCTCGGTGTCGTAGCGCGCCGAGTGGGCCTCACGGCCGTCAAAGTCGATACCGGCGGCCTGGCAGGCCTTGGCCAGCACGGTCTGGCCATAAGCCAGGCCAGCGAGGGTGGCGGTGTCGAAGCTGGAGAACGGGTGAAACGGGTTGCGCTTCATGTCCAGTCGCGCCACGGCGGCGTTCAGGAAGCCCAGGTCAAAACTGCTGTTGTGGCCGACCAGGATCGCGCGTTTGCAGCCATTGGCCTTCAACGCTTTGCGCACGCCACGGAAGATATCGGTCAGCGCCGCTTCTTCACTCACCGCCATGCGCAGCGGGTGGTCGAGCTTGATCCCGGTGAACTCCAGGGCTGCCGCTTCGATATTCGCGCCTTCGAAGGGCTCGACACGGAAGAAGTGCGTGTGTTCCGGGAACACAAAACCCTGTTCGTCCATGCCGATGGTGGTGGCGGCGATTTCCAGCAGGGCGTCGGTGGCGCAATTGAAACCACCGGTTTCTACGTCGATGACAACCGGCAGATAACCGCGAAACCGCTCGGCCATCGGGTGACGGGAACTGCCACCACTGTGCTCGTGTTCGTCATCGTAATGGTCTTCACTCACTTGCTTTCCTCCAGCAGGCGCCAGCGCAGTGTTTCACCGGCGCGCAGCGGGATAACAGTCAGCTCGCCAAACGGCAGGCTGGCAGGGGCGGTCCAGTCTTCACGAACCAGGGTAATACGGTCGGTGTTCGCCGGCAGGCCGTAGAAGCGCGGGCCGTTGAGGCTGGCGAAACCTTCGAGCTTGTCCAGGGCATTGCGCTGTTCAAACGCTTCGGCGTACAGCTCGATCGCAGCAAACGCGGTGTAGCAACCGGCACAGCCACACGCGGCTTCTTTGGCGTGCTGGGCGTGGGGTGCGGAGTCGGTGCCGAGGAAGAACTTCGGGTTGCCGCTGGTGGCGGCATCGAGCAACGCCACCTGGTGGGTGTTGCGCTTGAGGATCGGCAGGCAATAGAAGTGCGGCCGAATCCCGCCCACCAGCATGTGGTTGCGGTTGTAGAGCAGGTGATGCGCGGTGATGGTCGCACCGACATTGGCCGAAGCTTCGGTGACGAACTGCACGGCATCCGCAGTGGTGATGTGTTCGAACACCACCTTGAGGGTCGGGAACAGCTCGACCACACGGCGCATATGTTCGTCGATAAAGATCTTTTCGCGATCAAATACGTCCACATCGCCACGGGTGACTTCACCGTGGATCAGCAGCGGCATGCCGACTTCAGCCATGGCTTCGATCGCCGGCAGAATCTTGTCGATACTGGTCACGCCGGAATCGGAGTTGGTGGTCGCGCCCGCCGGGTACAGCTTGGCGGCGTGCACGAAGCCACTGGCCTTGGCCTGGCGAATTTCTTCAGGCTGGGTGCGGTCGGTCAGGTAGAGCACCATCAACGGTTCGAAGCGGCTGCCGGCCGGTCGTGCAGCGAGAATACGCTGGCGATAGGCGTCGGCTTCTGCGGCATTACGCACCGGAGGTACCAGGTTAGGCATGATGATGGCGCGACCAAACGTGCGCGCTACATCAGCCACGGTTTGGGGTAACGCAGCACCATCGCGAAGATGAATATGCCAGTCGTCGGGACGCAGCAGGGTCAGGCGGTCGGACATTGGGGATTCCAGGCGGGTCAATCTGGTGGGAATGCTACCGGAAAAGACTCTTGCAGGCACTCGCTATCAAGTTTTGCAGGACGCTACCGATATCCCAAGGTATGCCTTAACGACGTATGACGCTTTGAAGTGTTGTAAAAACCAGTGGAGCCTCCCGTGCGCCAGCATTATCTAGCCCTGCTCAGTGTGTTCGCCAGCCTGCCTGCGATGGCCCTCACGTTTCAGACACGTCTGGAGAATATTGAGTGGAAGGTGGAAGGCGACCAGTTCGAGTGCCGCTTGACCCAGCCGATCACCGATTTCGGTTCGGGTGAGTTTGTGCGCCGGGCCGGCGAGCAGGCGACATTTCGTCTGAAAGCCTACAGTGGCGCACTCGGCGCGGGCTCGGCGACCTTGTTGGCCGCCGCTGCCCCGTGGCAGCCCGGCCGCGGTGATATCAACCTCGGCGCTGTGCGTGCCGGCAGTGGCGACGTGTTGTTCAATAGCTCTCAGGCCCAGGCCGGGCGATTGTTCATGGGCTTGCTGGAAGGGCGCAGCCCGACTGTGCGGCATTACGGGCGCGAAGGTGGCTACTCGGAAATTCGTCTGCTGCCAGTGAAATTCAACAAGGCCTACAACGACTATCAACTGTGTACCACCAAGCTGTTGCCGATGAATTACGATCAGGTCAAACAGACCGAAGTCGGCTTCCCCGGTGGTGGCATTGAGCTGGATGCGGCGGGCAAGAAGAAGCTGGCGGTGATTGTCGCGTTCATGAAAGCCGATCCGACGGTCAACCATATCGAGTTGAATGGCCATTCGGACAACAGCGGCAACCGCCTGACCAACCGCGACGTCTCACGCCGTCGTGCGCTGGCGGTCATGGACTACTTCAAGGCCAACGGCATCCAGGAATCGCAGGTCACTCTGCGTTTCCACGGTGAAAGCTATCCCCTGGCACCCAATACCAATGCCGCCAACCGGGCGCGTAACCGTCGCGTGAATATTCAGCTCGAACGAGTGGCAGCCCCAGAGAAGCCGGCGCCTCAGGCGACTGGTCCGAGCAACCCTGCGCACACGTCATAAAATGCGCTCATAAGGTGCGACCATCGGTCGCTCGCTCGACATAATCTGTCGCTTTATCTTCATTTGCTGTCGCGCCTCTGTAAATTCACGGTTTTGGTCGGTAGAATCGACGGCTTTCCGTACAACCCCGTGGAGTGATGGCATGGCCGACGTAAACAAGGTCGTTCTCGCGTATTCCGGCGGCCTGGACACTTCGGTGATCCTCAAGTGGCTGCAGGATACTTATAACTGTGAAGTGGTGACCTTCACCGCTGACCTGGGTCAGGGCGAAGAGGTCGAACCTGCACGTGCCAAGGCGCAAGCCATGGGCGTGAAAGAGATCTACATTGACGACCTGCGCGAAGAATTCGTCCGCGATTTCGTCTTCCCGATGTTTCGCGCCAACACCGTCTACGAAGGCGAGTACCTGCTGGGTACTTCCATCGCACGTCCGCTGATCGCCAAACGCTTGATCGAAATCGCCAACGAAACGGGCGCCGACGCCATTTCCCATGGCGCTACCGGCAAAGGCAACGACCAGGTGCGTTTCGAACTGGGTGCCTACGCGCTCAAGCCTGGCGTGAAAGTGATTGCCCCTTGGCGCGAGTGGGACCTGCTGTCCCGTGAAAAGCTGATGGATTACGCAGAAAAGCACGCCATCCCGATCGAGCGTCACGGCAAGAAGAAGTCCCCGTACTCGATGGACGCCAACTTGCTGCACATCTCCTATGAAGGCGGCGTGCTGGAAGACACCTGGACCGAGCACGAAGAAGACATGTGGAAATGGACCGTCTCCCCGGAGAACGCTCCTGACAAGGCCCAATACCTGGAACTGACCTACCGCAACGGCGACATCGTCGCGCTGGACGGCGTCGAAATGACCCCGGCCACCGTGCTGGCGACCCTGAACCGTATCGGTGGTGAACACGGTATCGGCCGTCTCGACATCGTCGAGAACCGCTATGTGGGCATGAAGTCCCGTGGCTGCTACGAAACCCCGGGCGGCACCATCATGCTGCGTGCTCACCGCGCCATCGAGTCCATCACCCTGGACCGTGAAGTGGCTCACCTCAAAGACGAGTTGATGCCCAAGTACGCCAGCCTGATCTACACCGGCTACTGGTGGAGCCCAGAGCGTCTGATGCTGCAGCAGATGATCGACGCCTCCCAGGCTCACGTGAACGGCGTGGTGCGCTTGAAGCTGTACAAAGGCAATGTGATCGTTACCGGTCGCAAGTCTGATGAGTCGCTGTTCGACGCCAATATCGCCACCTTCGAAGAAGACGGCGGTGCTTATAACCAGGCGGACGCGGCAGGCTTCATCAAGTTGAATGCGCTGCGCATGCGCATTGCTGCCAACAAGGGTCGCAAGCTGTTCTGAGTGTTCCCCTCGTTGTGAAAAATGGCTCCTTGATCAAGGGGCCATTTTTTTGCCTGGCTATAAAGGCGCGCGCTTTAAATAGGGCGTGATGTTTATCGTTTGGCGAGATTGTTTAAGTTTTGTTGAATATCGAAGTTGAGAGTGGCGCCACCCTTGGTGGCGTGTTTATTTCTGCGTGGTTGAATGAAATTTTTACACCTGAATAGGAACTATGTCTTACAGAAGATTCACTACGTAAGTAAGGTGAGTGTGTAGGTCGCTGAATATTCCGTAGGAAATAAGGGTGTAAGCAGGTATGTTGTATGGAACTGAAACTGTTGATTGTATTTCACCTGCTCACTCGCCTGGCCGCGACAAGCAAGGGGCGTTTCCTGAAAACCCTGTGCGGTGCATAGACCGCGTACCGATTATGTGGTGGATGTTTAACTCAAGATATGTATGGCCCCGGAAAGTTCTGAAAGTCTCCGTAAAACCGGATGCACCTGAAGTTGTGATTTTTTGTAGGGTAATTCCTATATCGTTGTGGGTTGGGTCTCTGCTTGCTGTTGCTTGGGGGGGAGCGCTATGCCAACTAGGAAACGACTAGGCTATTGTGCTTGCTCTAAATAATTCGAACAGCGAAATTGGACTTTCTCATGAATAAAGTGCTGATCGTGGATGATCATCCCGTCATTCGTCTTGCTGTGCGCATGCTAATGGAACGTCATGGTTATGAAGTCGTTGCCGAGACTGATAACGGCGTCGATGCGTTGCAACTTGCACGGGTACATGTGCCAGACATTGTCATACTGGATATCGGGATCCCCAAACTTGATGGGCTGGAAGTTATTTGTCGCCTTGCGTCTACCAAGCAGCCTGCGCCCGTCAAGGTGCTGGTGCTGACATCTCAGGCGCCCGGCCATTTTTCGATGCGCTGCATGCAGGCGGGGGCGGCTGGCTACGTATGCAAGCAACAGGATCTAACCGAGTTGTTGAGCGCCATCAAGGCGGTCCTCTCCGGCTACAGCTATTTCCCTAACCAGGCGCTCAACTCGGTCCGCTCCACCATGGGCAATGCCAGCGAAGCGGACATGGTCGAGCGCTTGTCGGGTCGCGAGATGATGGTGTTGCAGCAACTGGCCCGTGGCAAAACCAACAAGGAGATCGCAGACGGTATGTTCCTGAGCAACAAAACCGTCAGTACCTACAAGACTCGCCTGTTGCTCAAGCTCAATGCGCGTTCGCTCGTGGATCTGATCGAGCTGGCCCAGCGCAACGGCCTCGTGTAGGGCGGGTGCCATTGCGCACCGAGCTAGAACCACCGGCAGAAAAAAGCCTCCGTCAGGGAGGCTTCCGGTCGTCAACGGGTCGATCAGAGATCGAAGTCGTAATCGGCCAGTTGTTTTTGCAAGCGTCGCTCTTCCAGAAGGTTATCGATAGTGCGGCGTTTGCTTAAATTGGTCTTGGCCACCTCTGCAACAGGTGCGTCCCCATCGTCATCCGACTCTGCAACGAGGTCGTCGTCTACATCCAGTTGTTCTTTGCCAGTGCTCATAAGGTTAACTCCAGGCTAAGACTGCCGTTGGCGCTCCTTATAACGATAATCCATGAACGGGTAAAAAAGATTTTTTCAATCGACTGATCGAGAAAACCAATGATCCCTCAATCGTCCGACGTCTTGTCCTTGTATTCGCACAGGTCTTCGATACGGCAGCTGCCACAGCGTGGTTTGCGGGCCTGACAAACGTAGCGCCCGTGAAGAATCAACCAGTGGTGGGAGTCGAGCAAATATGGCTTGGGCACGAACTTCATCAGCTGCTTTTCTACCTCCACCACATTCTTGCCGCGGGCGATGCCGGTTCGGTTGCTGACGCGAAAGATATGGGTGTCCACCGCCATGGTCAGCTGCCGAAACGCGGTATTGAGCACGACATTGGCGGTTTTGCGACCCACGCCGGGGAGTGCTTCCAGGGCTTCGCGAGTTTGTGGCACTTCGCTGCCATGCAACTCCACCAGCAGGCGGCAGGTTTCGATGACGTTCTTGGCCTTGCTGTTGTACAGGCCGATGGTCTTGATGTACTCCGACAAACCTTCCACGCCCAAGGCGTAAATGGCCTCAGGCGTGTTGGCCACCGGGTAAAGCTTGGCCGTAGCCTTGTTAACGCCCACGTCAGTGGATTGGGCCGACAAGATCACCGCAATCAACAACTCGAACGGCGAAGAGTAGGCCAGTTCGGTTTTAGGCTCCGGATTGTCTTCGTGAAACCTGCGGAAAATTTCCAGGCGTTTTGCGGCGTTCATGGGGCAGGCGTTTCCTTGCAGGCGGTCAACGTGGTTTTCAAAGTAGGCGCAGGCTTTGCAGGATAAACCATCGCCAGCACAGCCGGCAGCGCCTGTGGCCGATCAGGCGCCGCTATGGGCGTCCACTTGGCGCTGCGCATCATCCAGCTTGCGTTGTGCGGCTTTCAGTTCATCTGCGTTGACGTCCGCTTGGCGTTGTAACTTGCTCACATCGGCCCGGGCGTAAGCCAGGGCGGTTTTCAGCTGACGCAGTTGGGCGTCGATGGGGCGTTTTTCCACGCGCTGCAAGTCTGGCCGGGGTTGCTCACTGCCAGCTTCGGCGTCATGCAAGGCTTGCTCTGCGCTGGACAGCGCGGCGCTCAAGGTTGCCAGCTGCTGTTCGTCAGCGTTCAGGTCCTGCGCTTTTTTCAGTTCGGCGCGACGCATGGCAAGCTGGATTTTGGCGCGTTTGAGCGCCGGGTCTTTTTGTGGCGGCAGGGGCGCCGGGCTGCTCACTTCCAGGGCTGCAAGTGCCTGCTCTGCCGCTTCGAACTGCTGTTGCAGGACGATCAACTGCGACTGTTGCTCAAACGTCGGTGGGTGACCAAACGCCTTCAAGGACTTGTGCAACTGGGCACGACTCATTGCGACAGTGATTTTGGCTTTCTTGACCGCCGCATCCCTGGCCGCTTGAGCGGTATCAGCCTGTACGGGCGCAACCGGCGTTGAGCGCTTGGCCCGTGCCAGTCGTTCGGCGAGCTTGTGCGCTTCTTCCCGTTGCAGGCGCGCACTGCGTTGTTCATAGCGTCGCCGCGCCCGGTCGCGCTTGAGGCCACGTTCCTGGCGTTGGTGATCATCAGCCGCCAGGCCGCCCACAATCGGCACCACATTGGCCGCAGGGCGCATCTCGATGCAGTCGACAGGGCAGGGCGCGACGCACAGGTCGCAACCTGTGCACTCATCCATGATGACGGTGTGCATCAACTTGGCGGCGCCGACAATCGCATCCACCGGGCAGGCCTGGATGCATTTGGTGCAGCCGATGCACTCGGCTTCGCGAATATAGGCGACTTGAGCCGGGGCCTCGCCTCGGCTGGTGTCCAGTTCCAGCACTGGCACACGTAGCAATTGTGCAAGTCCTGCGATGGTTTCCTGCCCACCGGGCGGGCACTTGTTGATCGCCTCGCCAAGCGCGATGCCCTCGGCGTAAGGCTTGCAGCCCGGGTGCCCACACTTGCCGCATTGGGTCTGCGGCAACAGCGCGTCGATACGTTGAATCAGAGTCATGAGGGAATCACTGGCATGCCGGTTAAGCAAACAGGGCCTGTCGTGGCGAGCGGGCTTGCCCCGCGTAGGGCTGCGAAGCGGCCCTACTGAGGGCCGCTGCATTTTACACCGATGGAACCGTATGCCCGGTTTAGGTGTGCTGGGTGCCACAGCGCGGGGCAAGCCCGCCCGTCACAACAGCCCTCTCACCACACCGTTTTACTTGATGCGTTGACCCGGCTTGGCGCCGCTGTCCGGGCTCAGCAAGTAGATTTCTTCGCCGCCAGGGCCAGCCGCCATCACCATGCCTTCGGAAATGCCGAACTTCATTTTCCGTGGCTTGAGGTTGGCGATCATCATGGTCAGGCGACCATCGAGCTTGGACGGGTCTGGATAGGCACTTTTGATCCCGGAGAACACGTTGCGTTGCTCGCCACCGAGGTCGAGGGTGAGGCGCAGCAGCTTGTCGGCCCCTTCCACGGCTTCGGCCTTGACGATCAGCGCGACACGCAGGTCCACGGCGGCAAAGGCGTCGAAATCGATTTCCGCGGAAATCGGGTCCTTGGCCAATTCACCATTGCCGGCCGGTGCCGCTTCGCCGGTATCGGTCTGGCTGGCGACCAGGTCTTCTTTCGAAGCGTCGGTCATGGCCTGGACTTTCACTGGGTCGATACGGGTCATCAACGGCTTGAACTCGTTCAACTGATGGTTGCTGAGCAAGGTGGCGTGGTCGTTCCAGACCAGCGGCGCAACGTTGAGGAACGCCTCGGCATCGGCGGCCAGTAACGGCAGCACCGGTTTGAGGAAGATCACCAACTGGCGGAACAGGTTGACGCCCGTGGCGCAAATAGCCTGGACTTCAGCCTGCTTGCCTTCCTGCTTGTTCAGCGACCACGGGGCCTTGTCGGCGATCCAGGCGTTGGCGCGGTCGGCCAGGCCCATGATCTCGCGCATGGCGCGGGCAAAGTCGCGGGCTTCATAGGCGTCGGCAATGCTTGGCGCGGCAGCCAGGAACGCCTCGGTCAGCTCCGGTGCGGCGTTTTCGGCCACCAGCAGGCCGGCATTACCCTTATGGATAAACCCGGCGCAACGGCTGGCGATGTTGACGACTTTGCCGACCAGATCCGAGTTGACCTTCTGTACGAAGTCTTCCAGGTTCAGGTCCAGGTCGTCGACGCCACGGCCCAGTTTGGACGCGTAGTAGTAGCGCAGGTATTCCGGCGACAGGTGGTCCAGGTACGTGCGTGCCTTTATAAAGGTGCCACGGGACTTGGACATCTTCTGGCCGTTGACCGTCAGGTAGCCGTGCACGGCAATGCCGGTCGGTTTGCGGTAGCCCGAACCTTCAAGCATCGCCGGCCAGAACAGGGCGTGGAAGTTGACGATGTCCTTGCCGATGAAGTGGTACAGCTCGGCGGTGGAGTCCTTGGCCCAGAAGGCATCGAAGTCCAGCTCCGGCGTGCGGTCGCACAAGTTCTTGAAGCTGGCCATGTAGCCGATCGGCGCGTCCAGCCATACATAGAAGTACTTGCCTGGCTCGTCCGGGATCTCGAAACCGAAGTACGGTGCATCGCGGGAAATGTCCCACTGTTGCAGGCCGGCATCCAGCCATTCGGCGATCTTGTTGGCCACGGCGTCCTGCAGGGTGCCGCTGCGGGTCCAGGTTTGCAGCATCTGCTGGAAATCCGGGAGCTTGAAGAAGAAGTGCTGGGAATCCTTGAGCACCGGGATGGCGCCGGAGATAGCCGACCGCGGGTTCTTCAGGTCAGTCGGTGCGTAGGTGGCACCGCACTTCTCGCAGTTGTCGCCGTACTGGTCTTCAGTGCCGCATTTAGGGCAGGTGCCCTTGATGAAACGGTCGGCCAGGAACATTTTCTTTTCCGGGTCGAAATACTGCGTGATCGAACGCGTGGCAATGTGCCCGGCGTCGCGCAAGCGCGTGTAGATCTGGCTCGACAGCTCGCGGTTTTCGTCGGAGTGGGTCGAGTGGAAGTTGTCGAAATCCACCAGGAACTCGGCAAAGTCGGCGCTGTGTTCAGCCTGCACATTGGCGATCAGTTGTTCCGGGGTGATCCCTTCCTTTTCGGCGCGCAACATGATGGCCGAACCGTGGGCGTCGTCCGCGCAGACATAAATGCATTGATTGCCGCGATGCTTCTGGAAGCGCACCCACATATCGGTCTGGATGTACTCAAGCATATGGCCAAGATGGATGGAACCATTGGCATAGGGCAGGGCGCTGGTGACGAGGATCTTGCGTGGCTCGGACATGGGGCTCGGCTACTTGATGAAACGGAGGTCGGCCACTATAAAGCGCCGGGAAATATATTTCACCCCGTGGTGCTGTTTCTGAATCTTCCCAGGCCTGCGAAAGCATGCCGCTGGGCGGCCGGAACGGTTAGGATAGCCGCCTGTTTCAGTCAGTCTTTTTTCGGGAGTAGCCCATGAGCGCCGTCAATCGCGCAGCGGTGGAAGCCGTTCTTCGCCAATACACCGACCCCTATTTGAACCAGGACCCGGTCACTGCCGGCTGTGTACGAGCCATCGAGGTCCAGGGCGACCAGGTCTCGGTCCAGTTGGAACTGGGCTATGCCGCAGGCCTGTTCAAGAGCGGCTGGTCGCAGATGCTGCAAATGGCCATCGAGGGCCTGGACGGCGTGCGTTCGGCCAAAGTCGACATTCAGTGCGTGATCGCCCCGCACAAGGCTCAGGCGCAGATCCCGGGCCTGGCCAACGTCAAGAACGTGATCGCCGTGGCGTCCGGCAAGGGCGGTGTGGGTAAGTCCACCACCGCAGCCAACCTGGCCCTGGCCCTGGCCCGTGAAGGGGCCCGCGTGGGCATTCTCGACGCCGACATCTATGGCCCAAGCCAAGGCGTGATGTTCGGCATCGCCGAAGGCACCCGACCGAAGGTCAAGGACCAGAAATGGTTCGTGCCGATCGAGTCGATGGGCGTGGAGGTCATGTCCATGGCCTTCCTTACCGATGACAACACGCCGATGGTGTGGCGCGGGCCGATGGTTTCCGGCGCGTTGCTGCAATTGGTCACCCAGACCGACTGGGGTGACCTGGATTACCTGGTGATCGACATGCCGCCTGGCACCGGTGATATCCAATTGACCCTGGCGCAGAAAGTCCCGGTGGCCGGTTCGGTGATCGTGACTACGCCGCAGGACCTGGCGCTGCTCGACGCGAAGAAAGGCGTCGAGATGTTCCGCAAGGTCAACATCCCGGTGCTGGGCGTCGTGGAAAACATGGCGGTACACATTTGCTCCAACTGCGGGCATGCCGAGCACCTGTTTGGCGAAGGCGGTGGCGAGAAGCTGGCGACCCAGTATGGCGTCGAATTGCTCGCCTCGTTGCCGTTGGCGATGGAGATTCGTGAACAGGCCGACGGCGGTAAGCCCACCGTGGCCGCCGAGCCCGATGGGCCTATCGCTATGATTTACCAGGAGCTGGCGCGTCACGTCGGCGCGCGGATCGTCCTGCAGGAAGCGTCGGCACCGGCGATGCCGACCATTACGGTCAGCGACGACTGATCCCGCTGAAGGAAAGAAGCCTCGACTTTGTCGGGGTTTTTTTATGCCTGTTGATCAGCCAGCGGTTCTCAATGACCCCTTTACGCAATTGCGCGTGTAAGCATTCGCTTACTTTTTCGTAAGTGTTTGGGTTTTTTACCGGGCATGGACATCCCGAAATCTCGAGAGAGTTTTCTATGCTATTGAAAAATAACAATTATTTATACTTGATTGAGCGTTCAACTCTGTCTCCGAGCAGCCTGGATCCCGTTGAACTTCCCTCGGAACTCTCTAAGATCAGCCCTGTGTCCACGGATTGACACAGCCATCAAGGAACGATGGTTAAGGAACGTCGCAGGATGCGATTCATCAGGATGATGAAAAGGAATACAGGGACTAGGGAAAAAATGTGGGCGGGTCATACCGCCCCTTTTTTCGTCTGCAGGAAAGTGAAACCTACTCCGTAGAAACGCAAAAAGGCCCGCAAAGGGCCTTTTGGGAGCAACGACGCTATCAGCGCTCGAGTTGTGCAATCTTACCTTTCTTGCCATCCCACTCCGCTGCATCGGGCATCGGATCTTTACGCTCAGTAATATTCGGCCAGATTTCCGCCAGATCGACGTTCAACTGAATGAATTCCTGCATCTCTGCCGGGACTTCGTCCTCGGAGAAAATAGCGACGGCCGGGCATTCTGGTTCACACAGGGCGCAGTCGATGCACTCATCCGGGTGGATAACCAGGAAATTCGGGCCTTCGTAGAAGCAGTCCACCGGACACACTTCGACGCAGTCGGTGTACTTGCACTTGATGCAGTTGTCGGTAACGACGAAGGTCATTTCTAATTTTCTCCTCAGGCGGCGGCAGCGAAACCCCTTATGGTGGGGCTCGCGAGGTTCGGGAGCGATAGTCTGCAGGCCAGGCTAAAAGCCCGCAGCATCCCAAACCGCGCGAGATTCTATCAGCTTGCACGCGTCTGCGTTATATCCGAGTCTTCAGTGCATATAACATTTCGAGCGCTTTGCGCGGCGTCAAGTCGTCCAGGTCAAGCTTGGCCAACTCATCCAGCACCGGATGGGGCAGGCTGGCGAACATATCGCTTTGATGCGGCGCGCTGGGTTTGCTGCTGGCTTTGGCCGGGCTGGCCACGGCAATCTCGTGGGGTAGCGCGGTTTCTTCCAGGCGGCTCAGGTGCTCACGGGCACGGGTGATCACCTCGCTCGGCACACCGGCCAACTGCGCCACGGCCAGGCCGTAACTCTGGCTCGCCGGCCCTGGCAGCACATGGTGCAGGAACACGATGCGTTCGTTGTGCTCGGTCGCATTGAGGTGCACGTTGGCCACCAACGGTTCGCTTTCCGGCAGCACCGTCAGCTCAAAATAGTGCGTGGCAAACAGCGTGTAGGCGCGCAGATGCGCCAGACGCTCCGCCGCCGCCCACGCCAGCGACAGGCCGTCGAAGGTGCTGGTGCCGCGACCGACTTCGTCCATCAGCACCAGGCTGCGCTCGGTAGCGTTGTGCAAGATGTTGGCGGTTTCGCTCATTTCCACCATAAAGGTCGAACGGCCACCGGCCAGGTCATCGCTGGAACCGATCCGCGTGAAAATGCGGTCCACCAGCGACAATTCGCAACTGGCCGCCGGCACAAAGCTGCCGATATGCGCCAGCAACACAATCAAGGCGGTCTGACGCATGTAGGTGGATTTACCGCCCATGTTCGGACCAGTAATCACCAGCATGCGGGTATCGTCGTCCAGCGACAGGTCGTTGGCGACGAACGGCGTGGTCAACACTTGCTCCACCACCGGGTGACGCCCTTGCACGATACGCATGCACGGCTCGCTGACAAACCGCGGGCAATTCAAATCAAGGTTCAGCGCACGCTCGGCCAGGTTGCTCAACACGTCCAGTTCCGCCAGCGCGGCGGCGGTGTCCTGCAATGGCGCCAGGCGGCTGATCAAGTCTTCGAGCAACGCCTCATAGAGCATCTTTTCCCGCGCCAGGGCACGGCTCTTGGCTGATAACGCCTTGTCTTCAAACTCTTTGAGTTCCGGCGTGATAAAGCGCTCGGCACCTTTAAGGGTTTGGCGACGCTGATAGTCGATCGGCGCCGACTCGGCCTGCTTGCTCGGCAACTCAATAAAGTAGCCGTGCACGCGGTTGTAGCCGACCTTCAAGTTGGCCAGGCCCGTGCGCGCCTTTTCGCGGGCTTCGAGGTCAATCAGGAACTGCCCGGCGTTTTCGCTCAGGGACTGCAGCTCATCCAGTTCGCTGTCGTAACCGGTTTTCAGCACGCCGCCGTCACGGATGATCGCCGGCGGGTTATCGATAATGGCCTTTTCCAGCAGCGCAGCGAGGTCCGGGTAAGTGCCGGCCGTCACGGCGAGTTGTTGCAGGTGCGGCGTGTCCAGTTCGGTCATCGCCACTTGCAGCTGCGGCAGGGCGCTCAAGGCATCGCGCAGGCGCGCCAGGTCACGGGGCCGCGCATTGCGCAGGCCGATCCGCGCCAGAATGCGCTCGATATCGCCGATTTCCTTCAGCTGTGGCTGCAGCTTTTCGAAGCGATAGCCATCCAGCAGGCAAGTAATAGAGGTCTGGCGCGCTTGCAGCACGGTCAGGTCGCGCAAAGGACGGTTGAGCCAGCGGGTCAGCAAGCGGCTGCCCATGGCGGTCTGGCAACGGTCGACCACCGATTGCAGCGTGTTGTCGCGACCACCGGCGAGGTTGGTGTCCAGCTCCAGGTTGCGACGGCTGGCGCCATCGAGCACCACGGTGTCGTCCAGGCGTTCATGGCGCAGGCTGCGCAAATGCGGCAGGGCGGTGCGCTGGGTTTCCTTGGCATAACCAAGCAGGCACCCGGCAGCGCCGATGGCCAGGGTCAGGGTTTCGCAGCCGAAACCTTTAAGGTCTTGCACCGAGAATTGCTGGCACAGACTTTTCAGCGCCGAATCACGCTCGAAGTCCCACGGCGCGCGACGCTTGGTCCCACGACGCTTCTCCGCCGGCAAATCCTTTGGCCAATCATCCGGAATCAACAACTCCACCGGGTTGATGCGCTCCAGCTCCGCCAGCAGGTTCTCCCAGCCCTTGATCTCCAGCACGCTGAAATTGCCGCTGGTGATGTCCAGTACCGACAGGCCGAACAAGCGCTCATCGCCCAAAACGGCGGCAATCAGGTTGTCGCGACGCTCATCCAGCAACGCCTCATCACTCACCGTGCCCGGCGTAATAATGCGCACCACCTGACGTTCAACTGGCCCTTTGCTGGTGGCCGGGTCGCCGATCTGCTCACAGATCACCACCGACTCACCCAGCTTCACCAGCTTGACCAGGTAGCCCTCCAACGAATGGTAAGGAATCCCACACATCGGAATCGACTGCCCCGCCGACTGCCCGCGCGCGGTCAAGGTGATGTCCAGCAACTTGGCGGCCTTCTTCGCATCCTCATAGAAGATCTCGTAGAAGTCGCCCATGCGATAGAACATCAACTGATCAGGGTGCTGGTTTTTCAGACGCCAGTACTGCTGCATCATCGGCGTGTGGGAGGACAGATCGGACGTGTTTTTACTCATTGGGTAGTAGGCAAATTCGTTGAAAGTGATGGGGCAAAGGGCACGCTTGGCCCAGCAGTTTTTGCGATGGCGGCAAGGTTAACACGCGAGGTCGGGGGTTCGTAGGTCGCAAGCGGGTAGGGTGGGGCGCTCGGAGATACTGGTCACGCTGTTGATGGATGGCTGTCAGGAACATGCCAAAACAATATCTACCGGGGAATAAATAGTACAACAGCGCCGGAGTTTTAACTCTGCGGCCCTGTCGCCGAGGTCACTGAGCGCTCAAAAGGGTCGCTTTGTCAGGAGCGTGAAAACTTAAAGTTGGTTTTCTGAAGTTTCAATCTGGAGGAGGGTTGCTCTATATAACGGAAGGTGAGGTAGGCCGTCGCTAACGAGGCCAACAGAACAAACCATGCCGCGACAACGCTGCCCATGTTGTAATAAAGAGCGCCAATAATAAAGATAGGATGGAACAGGTAAATGCTGAAGCTGAGTGTTCCGAGCGTTCTTAGTGGGCGCGTGGAGAGTGCTTTTTTTAATAGCCCGTCATGATTGACGGACGCCAGTAGTACCAGTGACCAAACGGCAGCGTACAGAATGAAGTCTTTGTGAAAATAATTACTTTCTACAGGCGCTGCGATAAGTGAGTAAACGGTGGGTGTCATAATTATCACGGCCACGACGCCTATATAACCGAGGTATTGGCAGAGTCTTGGAAACCATGCCTTGTCCTGCAGTGCTTCCTGTAGAAAAGCGACGAAAATTCCCGTAATAAATATCGGCAGATAAGGGATGAATCGTGGGTCGTTAAGCAAGGATTCGCTTTCTGGCGAAATATATTGGGAAAGCAGTATCAGGCAGACGTAGAGGGCTGCGCACGCAATGAGCCCCTTGCGTCTGACGACCAAAAAAATTCCGGCGAGCAAGGGCAGCACGAAGTAAAACTTGAACTCTACCGCGATGCTCCACGTGAGGCCTCGGGATTCGGTAAGTATGAGCTGGTTGAACAGCCCGTAAAGGTCAAGGTTAAAGGGTTGCCCGTAGCCGACGCCAAAATACTCTACGGATGCCCAAGTGGTCGCCAGCGCCAGTAATAAGTAGAAGGTGTAGAGAGGATAGATTCTGAAAAATCTTCTCTGCCAGTAATTCGACATGAATTCAAACGTGAATATCTTATTGCTGGTTGTAATGATTTGCCGTGTGAGCAGAAAAGAGCTGAGCAAGAAAAAAAGAAAGACCCCAGATTTTCCGATGCCTCTGAAATCCCAAGAGGGGATAAAGAACATATTGAGGTTGCTGGTATGGCTAAGCACAACTATCAATGCCGCCAAACCACGCAATCCATCTAGAGCGTCAACTTGTAAAAACTTATTGGAAATCGCTCTATGTACCATTGTTAAATGTGCTTCCTTGTGGCGTGCTAAATAATGAGCGCGGAGTGTGCAAGCGGTTCACAGGCTTCATTTAAAGTGGCGAAAGTGTAGCGGAATATCCAATGCCACGCATCATTCAAGGCGTGCGCTGTTAACTGTTTATCCATACACCTGCTGTCGTGCTTTTTGTCTACACCGATTATTCCGTGGATGCGCGCTGGTGATCATGATGTGAGCGCAGGTCGTCGCGCTGTTTTAAGGGGGCGGATTGATGGGCTCGCCAAGCGTCAGCCTGAAACTGCCTGGCCCAATCTCAACGAGCATGATGGCAGCCGACCCAATTGCCATCGCTCGCACAGAGGGTCCGCTGTTGGACTGGGGCGGTTTCACCTATCCACACTTAAACTATTCACTGGTAATGCATTAAATATGCAAATTAGCATTTGCCAACCCCCAAATCTCCCGCCATTATCCCCGTTATGCAAAAACGCAACGTTTCTATCGTCTTAAGAGAGCTGCTGGACCGCGACCGGATCTCCCCCACGGAGCTTCACCGGCGTACTGGCGTGCCTCAATCTACGTTGTCCCGGATCCTCAGCGGCAAGATCGTTGATCCGTCGGACAAGCACATCTCCCGCATCGCCGAATACTTCCGCGTCAGCACCGACCACTTGCGTGGGCGTTCAGCCGTGGGCGCTTTGCGCGATGACGGGCGCGACCCGATGCATTCGGAACTCAAGGACATAAGCCTGTGGGACGACGACACGCCCGTTAATGATGACGAGGTGTCGATCCCCTTTCTGCGCGAGGTTGAATTGGCTGCTGGATCAGGAAGATTCGTCATCGAGGAAAGCGAGAAGGCCAGCCTGCGGTTCGGCAAGCGCAGCCTGCGGCATAACGGTGTGCAGTTCGACCAGGCCAAGTGTGTAACGGTGCGCGGCAACAGCATGTTGCCGGTGCTGCGCGATGGCGCGACGGTGGGTGTCAATGCGGGCAAGAGCGGCATTGGCGATATCGTTGATGGCGACTTGTATGCCATCAATCACAATGGCCAACTGCGCGTGAAACAGCTCTACCGCCTGCCTACCGGGATTCGTCTGCGCAGTTTCAACCGTGATGAGCACCCCGACGAGGACTACAGCTTCCAGGATATCCAGGATGAGCAAATCAGCATCCTCGGTCATGTGTTCTGGTGGGGCATGTACGCCCGTTAACCTCCTTGCGTAAGACAAAGCCCGCCATCGAGCGGGCTTTTTTTCGGCTGTAAAAAATCGGCAAACCCTTCACCCATAAGGCTTGAAATGCATTCGTGCATTTCATCGCGGAAAATAAATGCATTTGTGCATTGACTGTATATGCATACATGCATATTCTCCATCTCAAGCCAGCCAACAAGGTGGTGGAGGCGGCAAGGATGCTGCCAAGGAAGACAAGGAAGGCACGCAACATCGGCAAGGACGCCATCGAAGCGATGGCAGGGATGCCAGGCAACACCGGCAAGGATGCCGACGCTCTTTAGTTTCAACCTGCTTCTGTAACAGGAAGCAAAAAACAGGCAGCGATGAACCGGCCTAATAACGGTTCAGAGGGTTGGCAACTGACCCGGGTGTGCAGCGTAAAGCACCAGAAGCAGTTATCCGGCAGACAGGGATCGTGGTCGGAAAAACATTGAGGAAAGGTCCGTACCGCGCCAGTAGCGCCGAAAGACCGAAGCTGGACCGCATTACTGAAAAGCCTGGGCAACCGGGCTTTTTGGAATGCTTACCTATAAATGGATTTACCCCACAAACCGGTACCCCGCCGGTAATGCTCAGCCAGGAGGCGTGACATGACAAACGAGCAGCAAGCGTTAGCGGATATGCCTATCTGGCTGGTGATTGCACTGGCCTTGATCGGCGGTGTATCCGGCGAAATGTGGCGCGCCGACAAGGAGGGCGCCCGTGGATGGTCGCTGATCCGGCGCCTGGCCCTCAGGTCCGGGGCGTGCATGGTCTGCGGGGTTTCAGCGCTGATGCTGGGTTACGCCGCCGGCATGTCGCTGTGGACCGCCGGTGCCATTGGTTGCCTCACCGCTATGGCCGGCGCCGACGTGGCCATCGGCCTTTATGAGCGCTGGGCAGCCAAGCGCATCGGGGTCGAGGACGCCTCTCGCCAGGATAAACAGTAACCATTGCCAGACAGTTGATGCGGCGTGATCGCTGCGCGTATGACGGATCTAC
Source organism: Pseudomonas sp. M5A4_2d (assembly GCF_053345295.1). Lineage (NCBI taxonomy): Bacteria > Pseudomonadati > Pseudomonadota > Gammaproteobacteria > Pseudomonadales > Pseudomonadaceae > Pseudomonas > Pseudomonas sp. M5A4_2d. The sequence continues at coordinate 84,747 of NZ_JBKEZW010000014.1, forward strand.
ACAGGAGCCACGATGGCCATGAATGACGAAGAGTTGGCGGCGATCAACCGCTTGATCGCCGCCCTGCAAACCCAAACCGATGGCCAGGTGGCGCTCAACGCTGCCCTGCGCCTGTTGGCCCAGAGCAACCAGGCATTGGTCGACCTGATCAAGAGCCGTGAACCGGACCCGAATGCTCCGCCTTATCTGGATGGCAAGCCGGCGCCCTGATTCAGCCTCGACCACCGCCTTACATCTGTTGCATCCCCACAGCCCGCCGTTGCGGGTTTTTTAATGTTCATGGAGAACACTCGATGTCGATTCTTACCCAAGGTACCCAGATTTTTGCCCTCGTCCCGCCGGTCTCCGGCACCGGGCCTTACACCGTGCTGGAAATCGAGCACGCCACCTCGTTCGAACCGGGCGGCGCGCCGGCCGAACAAATCGAAGACACCAGCCTCAATGCCGAAGAGCGCAGCTATAAAAAAGGCTTGCGCACCCCCGGCACCGCCAGCCTAGGCCTCAACGCCGACCCGTCCAATGCCAGCCATATCCGCCTGCACCAGCTGTCTGAAGCCAAGGGTGATACCGGCGTGAAGTGGGCGGTGGGTTGGTCCGACGGCAAAGACGTGCTGCCGACCGTCAACACCAAGGGCGATGGCTTTGAACTGCCGGCGACTCGCACCTGGTTCACCTTCGACGGCTACGTCTCGGACTTCCCGTTCAACTTCGCACTGAACGCAGTCGTGACCACCACCGTCACCATCCAACGCACCGGCGGCAGCGCCTGGATCAAGAAAGCCTGAGAGACGCCATGAACCTCAAACAACTGAAAGCCAAAGGCGGCATCGTTGATGGCCAGCCGGTGAAGAAAGAAATCAGCTGGACGCACCTGGACACTAAAACCGGCAAGGAGGTGACCGACACCTTCACGCTGCACATCCGCCGCCAATCGTTCGGTGTGATCGAGCGCCTCTTCACCCAGGGCGAGTCTGTGCAGAGCCGCAACGCCAGTTACCTTGCGGCGTCCGTGTCATTGGGCACCGATGGCAGCGAAGCCCTGAGTTACGACGATGCCTTCGGCCTTGAGCCGTCATTGGGGTTCGTGATCCTCAATGCAGTTAATGAGGTGAATGGCACCAGCGGTGGCGGTGCAAAGAGCTGACGGTCGCCGATGAGTTCTGGCACGAACTGGTGCTGAACGGAGTGGGCGGCCGCACGATTGCCGAAGCCAAGGAACGCATGACCTACCACGAAGCCCTGGCTTGGGGCCGCTATATCGACCGATATGGCTCCCTGCATGCCGGTAGGCGGCTGGAGGCGGGCAGCGCGTTGGTGGCGCTGCAGACCCACCGGCTGGGCGGTGGCACGGCCGAGTTGATTGATTTCATGCCCCATGAGCTGCGCCGGGGGGTGTCACTCGAGCGTGCGATGAACGAGTGGCGTTAAGGACGACGCCACTTTCCTTGAAACCCGCGTTAAGCGGGTTTTATCCATGACCCGGAGAAACCTATGGCAACTGCTTCCCAGGGTAATCTGACGCTCAACCTCGGCAGCCTGGAGCAGGCCCTGGCGAAGGCGTCACGGATTACCGAAAACAGCATGCGCGAGATGCAGCAGAAGATCGAGGACGCCGGCAAAAAGGTCAGCGCTTCTGCCGCCGCCGCGCTACAGGTCACGTCCGGCCAGTTCAAGGACTTTCAAAAGTCCTATGACCCGGCCACGGATGCGGCGGAAAAATTTATCCAGAAAAATGCGCAGCTGGTGCAAGTGCTCAAGCAGAGCCAGGGGGCGCAGAGTGATTTTGTCGGCGCGCTGGATGGGCCGTCGAGTTACACCGAGCGTGCGGGGCTCAAGTTTCCAACGGGCGGGCCCTACGCTGACGTGCCTGCCCCCGACTCAGGTGATGACAAAGCAGGCTTCCCATTTCTCGACGACGGCAAAACGCAGCAGGTTCAAGGCAATTTCGCCTTCATGACCAAGCTGGTCGACGATTGGAGTGCAGGTGCGCAAAGCGCCTTCAAAGACTACTTGAGCAGCTCGGGAACAGCCGCTGAACAATCGAAGGCCATGTTCACCGGCGCGTTCAAGCAGATGGACGATGCGGTCGCGGCGTTTGTCACCACCGGCAAGTTCAACTTTTCCGATTTTGCCAAGTCGGTTCTCAAAGATATGGCGACGATGGCGGCGAAAACCGCAGGGTCGAGCGTATTGAGTTCATTGTTTGGTATTGCCAGTTCAGCGCTGCAGAGTCTTTTCTCGCCAGCCGCCGGAGCCGCAGGTGCCAGTACCGCTGTGGGCCCTGGTGGTTATACCAACTTGCCCAATGTATCCGGTCTGCAATACTCGCCACCTGCGACATTCGCCAAAGGCGGTGCCTTCACTAACTCCGTGGCTACAAGCCCGACTGTGGCACCCATGGCAATGTTCGGCGAAGCCGGCCCCGAAGCCATCATGCCTCTGAGCCGTGGCTCCGACGGGTCCCTCGGTGTGCGCGCTTTGGGCAGTGGCCAGTCGAGCGGCACCAGCAGCAACCAGGTGGTGATTCAGCAAACCATCAACGTTGCCGACGGCCAGGGTTCCGGCACCGATGCCAATGCTCAGAATGTCGCGCGTGTCTACGCCGGGTCTGCCCGCCAGGGCGCCGCCGAGCAAATTGCGCGTGACCTCAAGCCGGGTGGGCAAATCTGGTCGGCCATCAACGGCCGCTGACAACCAACGGCTAACGCCTGGAGAAAACATGAGCACAGAAACGTTCACCTGGGAGCCCAAAGTGGAGCCGGTCGGCAGCGTCGAGTTTCGCTTGAAGTCGGCCAAGTTCGGCGATGGCTATCAGCAAACGGCCGCTGACGGGATCAACAACAAAACCCAGTCGTGGCCATTGACGTTCGTCGGCGACGAAGCGCGGATCAAGTCGATTGTCGCGTTCCTCGACCGTCACGCCGGCGCCAAGGCGTTCAGCTGGACCGCGCCGTTGGCCACGCCTGGGCTGTTTCGCTGCAAGGGGTATCAACCGACGCCAATGGGCGCCGGGCTGTATTCCCTGACGGCAACGTTCGAGCAGGCCTTCCACCCCTAGCGTCGACGCGACGCGCCCACACCCCGCCCTGTGCGGGGTTTTCTTTGCCCGGAGATTTTTATGTCCATCACCGCAGATATCCAGACCCTGGAGCCCGGGGCCTGGGTGGAGCTTTTCGAGCTCGACGCCACCGCCCTGGGCGCGGAGTTGTACCGCTTTCACGGTTACCCCCAGGAGTCATCGATTTTCTGGCAGGGAAACGAATATTCACCCTGGCCGATTCAGGCCGAAGGTTTTGAAATGTCGGGGCAGGGCACGCAGCCCACGCCGACTTTGGCTGTGGGCAACGTCGGCGGTTTCATCACGGCGCTGGTGCTGTACTTCGAAGACCTGGTGGGCGCGCGGCTGATCCGTCACCGCACCCTGGGCAAGTACCTCGATGGCCAACCCGAAGCGGACCCGGAAGAGGAACTGCCGCCGGACATCTGGTACGTCGAGCGCAAGGTCGCCGAAAGCAACGAGGCAGTGAAGTTCGAGCTGGCCAGCGCGCTGGATTTTAATGGCGTGCAACTGCCACGCCGGCAGATCGTCGCCAACGTGTGCTGGTGGCTCAGTTGCGGCGGTTATCGCGGCCCTTACTGCGGCTACAACGGCGGGCCGGTGGCGGATGCCAATGACGTGATCGTCACGGATGCGGCCAAGGATAAATGCGGTGGGCGGCTGACCAGTTGCAAGCTGCGTTTCGGCGAAAACAACCCACTGCCCTATGGTTCTTTTCCGGCTGCGGGCCTGTTGCGGAGCTGAGCATGAACAAGACCAACCTGGCGGCGATTGCCCGGCATGCCGTGGCCGACTACCCGCATGAGTGCTGCGGCCTGCTGATTCGCGAAGGGCGCAAGCGCGTGTACGTGCCGTGTCGCAACACGGCGAGCACGCCCAGCGAACACTTTCGCCTGGCGCCCGAGGACTACGCGGCCGCCGAAGAGCGCGGCGACATTCTCGCGGTGGTGCACAGCCATCCCGATTGCCCGGCGACGCCAAGCGAAGCGGATCGCGTGGCATGCGAGGCCTCCGGGTTGCCTTGGCATATTGTCGAAGTGCGCACCGATGACGACGGGCAGGTCCGCACCGGTGAATGGGCCAGTTGCACACCGAACGGCTACCAGGCGCCCTTGATCGGTCGCGCTTTCGCCCACGGCGTGCATGACTGCCTGAGCATCATCCTCGATTACTACCGGCGCGAGCTGGGCATCGAGCTGGGCGACTACCCGCGCGAAGACGGCTGGTGGGACAAGGGCGGCAATCTCTATCTGGACAACCTGCCGGCCGCCGGATTTGTGCAGGTCAGCCAGTTGCAGCAGGGCGACATTGTGCTGATGCAGATTCGTTCGCCGGTGCCCAACCATGCCGCGATCTACCTGGCGGACGGCGTGCTGCAAAGCGAACCCGAACATTACCCCGCACCTGGCTCAATCCTGCACCACCTTTACGGCCGCGACAGCAAACGCGACACCTATGGCGGCTATTGGGGCGAGGTAACGGTGAGCTTCTGGCGACACGGCTTGCGGGGCAAACACTAATCACATGGGCGGTTCATTCGCCTGGAGGATGCCATGCATCATGAAAAAGTCAGGACGGTGCGCCTCTACGGCAGCCTGGGCGCCAGCTTCGGGCGTGTGCATCGGCTGGCCGTCAGAAACGCCTCGGAAGCGATTCACGCGCTGTGCATTCTAGTACCGGGGTTCGAGCGTTTCCTGATGGAGTCCAAGGACCGGGGCGTGACGTATTCGATCTTCCTGGGCCGGGAAAACATTGGTCAGGATCGCCTCAAGGCACCTTCCGGGGCATCGGACATTCGCATCGCCCCGGTGCTGATGGGCAGCAAGCGCGCCGGGTCGATGCAAACCATCATCGGTGTGGCGCTGATTGTGGCCGCGTCGTATTTCTCCGGTGGCCTGGCCGCGTCGGGCGGTTCCTCCACCTTGATCGGCGCCACGTCCACCACCGGTTGGACGTTCGCCGCGAGCATGGGGATTTCCATGGCCATGGGCGGCGTCATGCAGTTGATGTCACCGATGCCCAAAGGCCTGGGCACCATGGACCGCCCGGACAATCGGCCCAGCTACAGCTTTAACGGCCCGGTGAACACCAGTATTCAGGGTAGTCCGGTGGGCTTGCTGTATGGCGAGCTGACGGTGGGCAGTGCCGTGGTCAGCGCCGGGATCTATACGCAGGACCAACTCTAGCCATCGCGTTGACATGACCAGGAGAGTACTCATGACAGTCCAGCAACACACGATGCGAACGGTCCTGCTGTCAGGATCGCTCGCCAGACTTTTCGGTCGAGAACATCGCGTGACCACTTCGGGTGGTTTCAGGGATGTGATGGGCTATTTCAAACAGTTTCCCGGCTTTGAACGCTACATGCTTCAGAGCGCTGACAAAGGCCTGCGCTTCGCCGTGTTCAACGGCAAACGTACTATGACCGAAGACGATATTCACAAACCATTGGGCAAGGATGTGATCCGTATTGCGCCGGTGTTGACCGGTTCCAAGCGTGCCGGTGGGCTGCAGACGATTATTGGCGCGGTGCTGATCGCGGTGGCGTATTTCAACCCGTTTGGTTACCTCACCGGCCCCGCCGCCAGCATGATGATGATGGCCGGCGCCTCGATGGTGATGGGAGGCGTCATGCAGATGCTGTCGCCGCCGCCCAAGGGGCTTGGCGCGCAGGACAGCCCCAACAACCGCGCCAGCTACAGCTTCAACGGGCCGGTCAATACCAGCGCCCAGGGCAACCCGGTGGGCCTGCTTTACGGCCAGTTGATCGTCGGCAGTTCCGTGATCAGCGCCGGGATCTACGCCCAGGATCAACTCTAACGTTCTTACTCTTCAACCAGCCTGCCCTTGCGCGGGCTTTATTTCGCCTGAAGGAAAGCCATGACTGACCTCACTCTCGCTGGCAGCAAAGGCGGCGGCTCCAAGCCCCGTCCCTCCGTGGAGGCGCCAGACAGCCTGCAAAGTACGGCCTATGCCCGTATCCTCGATCTCGTCAGCGAAGGCGAGATTGTCGGTTTGAAAAACGATAAGCGCTCGGTGTTTCTCGACGAGACGCCCCTGGCCAACGCCGACGGCAGTCTCAACTTCAGTGGCGTGACCCTCGACACGCGCAGCGGCAGCCAGGACCAGACGCACATTCCGGGCTTCCCCGCCGTGGAAAACGAAAGCCCGGTATCCATCGAGCTGCGCAGCGATCAGCCGTGGACCAAGTCCTATTCCAACCTGCAACTGTCGGCGGTGCGGGTGCGCCTAGCGGTCACGCGGCTGTCGCAGACCAACACCAGCAACGGCGACACCAACGGCTATACCGTGCAATACGCCATCGATCTGTCCACCGACGGCGGCGCCTTCGTGCAGGTGCTGGCAGCAGCGTTCAGCGGTAAAACCACCACCAAATACGAACGCTCGCACCGGGTTGACCTGCCGCCGGCAAAAAGCGGCTGGACCCTACGCGTGCGCCGGATCACACCGAACTCCACCAGTGGCGCGATTGCCGATACCACCACCGTGGAATCCTCCACCGAGGTGATTGACGCCAAGCTGCGCTACCCAGGCTCTGCGCTGATCGGCCTGCAATTCGATGCCGCGCAATTTCAATCGATCCCTTCGCGCTCCTTTGAACTGCGCGGTCGGATCATCAAGGTGCCGAGCAACTACGACCCGCAAACTCGCGTGTACAGCGGTGTATGGGACGGCACGTTCAAATCCGCCTGGACCGACAACCCGGCCTGGATCTACTACGACCTGCTATTGCACCAGCGCTATGGCCTCGGCCACCTGCTTAACGCCGGCCAAGTGGACAAGTGGGAGCTGTACCGCATTGGCCAGTACTGCGACCAGCCGGTGTCCGACGGCAAGGGCGGCACCGAACCGCGCTTCACCTGCAACCTGTACCTGTCGGTACGTGCCGATGCACTGAAAGTACTGCAGGACTTGGCGACCACCTTTCGTGGCATGTCCTATTGGGGTGCGGGCTCGGTGATGGCGGTGGCGGACATGCCGGAAGATCCGGTCTACACCTACTCCAACGCCAACGTGATCGGCGGCCAGTTCATCTACGGCGGTTCAGCGAAAAAGACCCGTTACACCGTGGCCCTGGTCAGCTGGAATGACCCGACGGATTTCTATCGCCAGAAGGTGCAATACGTCGACGATGCCGAAGGCATTGCGCGGTATGGCATCCAGCAAACCGAAATCAGCGCCACCGGTTGCACGTCCCAGGCACAGGCCCAGCGCATCGGTAAATGGGCACTGCTGACCAACCGCCTGGAAACCGAAAGTGTGACCTTCTCGGTCGGCCTCGACGGTACTCTGGCGCGCCCCGGCCAGATCATCCGCGTGGCCGACAACGACCGCGCCGGACGCCGTATTGGTGGGCGCCTTCGTGGTGCGACCCTCGACACCCTGACCCTGGACGCCGAAGTCACCGCCACGGCGGGCGACACCATTACCCTGGTGATGCCCAACGGCAAGGCCGTCTCGCGGGTGGTGAAATCCGCCAGTGCCGACAACGCCGACGAGCAACAGGTGGTATTGCAAACCAGTCTCGACGCACTGCCGCCGGCCCAATCGATCTGGGCGATCGACTCCACGACCCTGGCGCTGCAACAGTTCCGCGTACTGTCGATTTCCGAAGACTTCTCGGACAACGAAATCAAGTACAGCCTCAGCGCGGTCAAGCACGTGCCGAGCAAATTCGCCGCCATCGACAACGGCGCCAAAATCGACAGCCCGCCCATCACCGTGATTCCGCCGAGCGTACAAGCGGCACCCACGGGCGTGACGTTCAGCAATGACCATTTTGTGGCTCAGGGCAGCGCGGTCAACGTGATGACCATCGAGTGGCAACGCCCGGCGAACGCGATTGCCTTCGAAGCCTACTGGCGCAAAAACGACGGCGAGTGGATCTACGCCGGGCGTACCGGCGGCACCTCGATTGAAGTCTCCGGAATCTATGCCGGGCGCTATGTGGCCAAGGTGCGGGCGATCAACGCGCTGGATATCGGCTCGCTGTACAGCGAGTCCATCGAGACCGTGCTTAACGGCAAGACCACCTTGCCACCGACTGTGGCGGCGCTGACGACTGAGTCACTGGTGTTTGCGATCAAGGTGAAATGGCAGATTCCGCAGGATGTGAGCACGGCGGATTTGCAGCGCACGGAGGTCTGGTACGGCAAGACTGTCGAGCTGGCGCAGGCGACCAAGTTGGGAGATTACGCGTATCCGCAAAGCGAGTTGATGTTGATGGGCCTGGCTGCTGGGACATCACTGTTTTTCTGGGCAAGGTTGGTGGACCGTACTGGCAATATCGGGCCTTTTTACCCAGTAACAGGTGCCGTGAATGGCCACGCCAGTTCCGATCAAACGGATTACGAAAAGTACTTCGCAAATACCATTGGCAAGGGAGCGCTTTACGAGAGCTTGCGCCAGGAGATTGATCTGATTGGCGGCACAGCGCCCGGCTCGGTCAATGATCGTCTGGCGCAGGCCAAGAAAGAACTGCAGGAGCTGATCGCTGAGGTCTCCGATACCCTGGAATATGATCCCGCCAAGGCCTATGCCAAAGGTGACATGGTGCGCCAGGGCCAGCATCTGTTCCAAGCCGTCAACGCAGTTGCTATCAATACACCGCCACCGAACCCCGGCTTCTGGTTTGACATGGGGACAATTGCCGAAACCAACGCCGCCATGGCGTTGGAAATCAGCAAGAACACCACGGCGGTAGCGGAAGTAGATGGCAAAGTGAAAGCCACTGCCGAAAAGCTGGATGGCGTTTATGCGTTGGCAAAGTCGGACTCGGCAGGGGATGAGTCGGGCAGCGCCGGTGACGATACATCGTCGGTAGGCGTTTGGTCGCTGATGTCGGCGATTGCCGAACGGGACTTCGCTCAATCACAACGTTCAGACCAAATTGAGGCCAAGGTCGGGCAGAACGCGGCGAGCATTATTGATGTGGCTAGCGCCTCAGCATCGGGGACGCAAGCGTTGGCGTCGAGAGTCACGACGTTGGACGCCAAGGTTGCCAACAATGCGGCCACCTTCAACTCCCAAATCTCCCTGCTTACTGACGCCGACAAAGCACAGGCTGGAAAGATCGAAAGTGTCCGGGCAGCTTCCGGCAAAAATACGGCGGACATACAGGAAACAAGCCGGGTGTTGGCTGACACCAGCGGCAAGGTTTCGGCGATGAAGACCCTCAAGGTCGAGACAACGAATGGCGGCAAGAAGGTCATGGCAGGCCTTGCCTTGGGGGCTGATGGCGACACCTCTGAAATAGTTGCCTATGCCCAGCGGTTCTCGATTGTCGACGAGGTTGGGGGGACATTGGCTGTGCCGTTTGTCGTGCAAGGCGGGCAGGTGTTTATCAACGAAGCAGTGATTAATACCGCGTTTATCCAAAATATTGTTTTGGGTATGACACTGACGTCTCAGGCCAAGGACGCTAATGGCAAGCCGCTTCTGGAAATCGATGTCAAGTCGGGCACTTTCACGCTGCGTAGTGCGGGGGCTGGCGGCTCAGCATTACTTAACAACGATGGTTTGGCTGTGTTTGATGCCGGGGGCGTGAAGCGAACGATGGTCGGGAGGTTATCGTAATGGCTGAGTACGGGTTGAATGTATTTGATGAGCGCGGCGTCAAGACGCTGGGGATGGAAGATTTCACCATTAAGCGTCTAGCGTCTCAGGTTATTCCGGCCATCACTACGGGTGGGGGTGGGTTCAAATATAACTACGACACTACGATGGATGTGCCGGGCTATGACCCGGCCAACTGTTTTGTGATTATCACCCCCAGAAAATATGCAGGCTACGATCAAACGATCTCGGATAACTGGCCCGTTCTTCCTACATATGTTGATTTGGGCGGGACTAAGATAGGCCTGCGGACATGGTTGAACTACGGCGTGTATGACGGGCATCGGTTCAAGTATTACTGGTATGCCAAAACCGTCGAGTGCGTGGTTGAAGTCGTGAGGGTCGCATAAATGTCTTTCGGGCTTTCTGCAATAAACGGAGAGGGCGCTGTTGTTATCAGCAGTGATAGCAAGGTGTTGGTATTCTCGGAAAGAGGCGAGTTTAGAATCCAATCCAGGTACACGGACGCACCTGGCTACGGCACGTTCGGCTTTGCCCGTCCTATTTTCACTCAGGAACCGCCTCAGATCTTTTTAAGAATTGTGGCACCCAGCCACCCAAGCTTGAGCCTTTACACCACCTTGCTGGGAGGGCCGGGCAATTGGACGGGGTTTAAGGTAACGGCCGGGGCGATGGGAGGGAAATCTCTTCAGAACCACTTGATGGAGTTTGTATCGTGCAAGTATTCCGACCAGAAAAGCAAAAGTGCTTATGGTATGGAAATATATGAAGACAACGCTAAGGTGTCTTTTTCCTCAAGTGACCGGGTCGTGCGGTACGGTCGTTTTACCAAAGGCTGGACTTACTCGCAGCCGTCCACATTTTTTAATAATTGGGACAGTGGGCTCGTCATGACGCCAGATGAATTTGTAAGCGTGTCCAGCATGGACCGTGGCGTGAGTTGGTTTATCAATCATGCCCAGTATGCGTCGCTGCAGTTGTTGTCGGGTAATGTCCGCAAGATAGCGATTTCGGTTCAACGGTCTACGCTCGGAGATTCCATTAATGTGGATAATCTGGGTGTAACCTTTTTTTCAATCCCGGTCTGCACGTTTCCTATTGAGCGTTATTACAACTGATGTCCAATGCGGCACCTGCACGTTATACCCGCTTATGAGCGGGTTTTTTATTGCCCAGACTATGGAGCGTCCAATGGCACGACAGGAAATCAATCTGGGCGCGATGCCCACGGGGATGGGAGGCGATACTCCTCGCAGCGCCAACATGAAAATCAATGCCATGACCCAGGAGTTATTTAGCCGGGCCGATGCACTCGGCACGGCCGCTTTGGGCACGCTCACCACCAGCACCGACGACCATACGCCGGGCCGAGTGGTTCGCGTTGGCGACTTCGGCGTAGGTGCCGTCAAATCAATAGTAGAGGCGGATTTGGATGGCCTCCGCGCCGTCGGCACCTATTACTCGATGTCCGGCGTGAATACGCCGAACGTAACGAACGGCTGGGTCACCGTTCACGAGGCTGGCCGCGGCTATACCCTGCAGGAGTTCGTCGGCATCGATGGCTCTAAATGGGTCCGTATCGAGACTGCAGGAGTATGGCAACCCTGGCAAAAAGTCCTCACCGATGGCCCGGGCCTGGCCTCCACGCAACAACGGCTGGGCCTCAAGTCCCGTGCCTTCCAGGCTGATGGCGAGCGCCTGCTCGGGCAGAACACTGCTGAGGCAGGCAAGGCGAATGGGGGACTGGTTTCTTCGCTGACCATCCACACCACCATGCCCTATTCAGAAAGCGCATCACCGTTGATTCGGTGCGTGGGGTGCATCAACGGCTACACGTCACCGTTTACGCTCGATCTCTCCTGGTACTACTACCAAGGGTCGTTCAACTCCGGCGTTGCGCTGTTGAATTCGGCTTCCCCGGCCATCGGCAGCCTGCAAAACGTGCCGCCCTTGAAAGTCAGTGTGTACCGGCTTCCGGAAACGGGCTTGATGTCCATCTACATTGGCTTTCCCGGTGTGGTCTATCTGCCCCGATTTGCCATGTACTCGATCCAGACCGGTGCTATTGAGGTGTCCGCGGCCTATACGTTGGGCTGGACCACCGTGGCAGACATCGCACCGCCGACGACGGCAATGAACATGGGCGCACTGACCGTCATCACCACCCTGAACACGGCCAACTGCGCCAGACAGGCCGATGGCTTGATAAAGGCGATTTGAACATGAGAGCAGTCATTGAATTACGCGGAGCCGAAGGTGCTTGCTCGGTCGTACCGTTCAGCAGTCAAAAAGTTACGTCCAAGCGAAAGGCTGAAGGCGTCTACGAAGTGCGTGGCACATTGGGGCTTATTCCGCTGGCACCTGAAGGCAGCGGCTGGGGCTACAGCATGGGTGTGGGTGAAAAAGAGGTGTTGGCCGTTGTCACGTACGCCCGAAAAGTCATGATCATCAAATTGCAAAAAGAGGGGCAAGCCTATGATTTGATCGGGGCTATGTCTTTGCATTGCGAGATCGCCGACCCCGGCCCTGTGATGCTGCCCGCATTCTGAGCTTATCGCTTCTCAATATGCCGCCCTTGGGCGGTTTTTTATTGCCCAGACTATGGAGAGAGTTCAATGGCACGACAGGAAATCAACCTGGGCGCGTTGCCCACAGGGATGGGCGGCGATACACCGCGCAGCGCTAACGTCAAAATCAATGCCATGACCCAAGAGCTGTACGACACCAAAGTTGCCACTGCTGAATTGCGGGTCATGGGGATGATGGGGGAAGCTCGAAATGTCGGCGCAATCAATGCCAACAACCAGCCGATCGGTACCAGCTACGGCTACAACGGCAATGACTCGCAGGCCGCTGCACTCAACTGGCCGGTTCTTTACCCGGGCAGTGACGGGCCCGTCTGGTGGAACATCGAGACTCGCGGTGTTGTTGGGCGGGTAACGCAGGTCGCCGTGCAGGCTTATAACCACGCAAATAATGGCGGCGTGGTGTTTGTTAGAAACAAGCACGATGCGGGCTGGAGCGGGTGGAGCAGGGTGCTGAGGCAGGGAACATTTGGCCTTGCCGGTAGAAACTTCTTCACGGGTAACATCGATCAGCTCGGTAACCCTACCGATGGCGGTTTCTCAACGTTCCAGCTCACCGGTGAAACAACCGGTACACGCCCTGCAGGATGGTCCGGGCTGCATGGAGGTCTGCTCGAAGCGCACTCATGGGATGCTAACACCGCCATGCAGAGGCTGTTTATCGGCGGTTCCAACTACACACGCTTTTTTAATGGCAATGCTTGGTCAGAGTGGTCGCTGATCTATACCAGTGCCAACACGTTCTCCCAAGTAGCGGGGGGCGCAGGCCTGATGGACAACAACTACATCGGTACCTGGCGAGTTGTCAGGTTTCAGAACGGTTTCACCGTACTCACCAATTCGGTTGTTCCAGACGTCGAACTTCCGGCCTCCGGGATTCAACATACCAATATCCAACTGCCGGTGGCCTTTGATGATTACGGCAGGGTCAGCGTCGACGTTCAATGCCAGCCCTCTGCGACTTGGGATCATTACGGTGTGATTGCACAGTACGCCTCGACGCCTTCGGTCGTCACTTTTGCCATCCGTAATGGGCCGGTTGCTCAGCGATTCGGTGCAATCCGTGTGTGTGTAACAGGGTACTGGAAACCATGAATATCAAACTTTTCCCCTTTCTTACCAATGAAACGTTGGCCGCCAGTGTGTTCGGTGACTCGTTGTGGCTCAACGATGAAGAAATCGATTTATCCGCTATTCCGGAAGGCTATCGACTTCCCTTCTCTGCGATTAACAACCCGTGGCTCTCAGCCTCCGACCCTATCGAACGAGTCGGTGGGGTGATCAGTTTGACGCTCAAGTTTCCGGTGAAATGGGACAGCCCTGAGGCTGTGCGTATTCCCCGTGAACCTGTCGTCCTGTCCCTTGCTCGAGGGGAAGTAAGGTTCCCATCGGCGGAGCCGGCAAAGCCTGAAAATACACGTGCGAGTGAGGTCTGATCGATCTCGGCAAGTACACCTGATGTTCCTGACTATGGAGAGTCCAATGGCACGACAGGAAATCAACACGGGCATAGCGCCCACCGGCCTGGGCGGAGACACCCCGCGCAGTGCCAGTATCAAGATCAATATGATGACGCAGGAGATTTACGACAATCTCCCCACAGCTTCCGCGCCATTGCCAGTCGCAAAGGGCGGCACTGGTGCGAAAACGGTCGCAGAAGTGAGAACGACGCTTGGCGTAGTGCCGGTTACCTCTAATACCGATACAACCGTCGGGAAACTGCTTTCTACTGGCTATGGTGGAGTTGGCCGCCCACTCGTTGAGTTTTCAGGTACTCCCGACGCTGCAATCGCTCGAAACATGGGCGCAAGCTTTAGCTATTTATCCGCGCCGGATAAAGCTCCAGGAATGGTGGCAGATGGTGCGTTGGCGACGTTTGGAGCCAACCCTGACTATGCCGTTCAGTTGGCGATGGACTGGCGTACCGGCAATATGTACAGCCGTTACAAGGCCGGTGCAGAACCCTCTATATGGGGGCAGTTTGTCAGAGCGGGCGACTTTGGTGTGGGGGCGGATAGGGCGCAGGCTGTCCTGGATCTGAACGCAATCCCGCTGTCTGGACAGTTTCGCTTCGCACCCGGTGCCGCCAATGCCGGTGCAGCTGATGGATATGGAATTGTCACGCGAGGGGCCTATGAGATCTCCACAGGAACCTGGGCGGACCACATCATTACCATCAATACGCAGCGCTCATTCTTGCGGACCAGTATAAACGGCGCCGTGAACGCGATTCAGGAATACTTCACGACCGCTAATGCCGGGCTGGACCCGGCCGTTGGCGGATTGTTGTCTTCCATCATGGTAGGGGGCTGGCGCATTTCAAAGTTCAGAAATGGCGTGCTTCATATGTCTACCTGGCAAACCGTGAACGCTGGCCCTTTTGCAGCAAATCAGATCGCTACTCATCGTATTCAGTTGCCAGTCGCCGCATACGACTGGGGCCATGCAGGTGTATCAGTGAGCGTCACAGGGGTGACCAGCGCCGATCATTACGGTGCCATAAATTCGATCATGAATACTGCTGATACCGTTGATATCACGATCAGAAACGGCGCTATCGCGCAGTCATTCAACCTTCGCGTGTTTGTAACTGCGTACTGGGGGGCTCCATGAAAATCAAACTGTTCCCGTTTCTGAGTGACGATAAAATCGAAGCTACAGTCAGTAGCGAAACGATCACCCTCAATGGCGAGATAATCGATTTGTCCCTGATTCCTGACGGCCATGAACTATCCGCTTCGGCTATCGGAAATCCTTGGTTTTCAGCGTCCGACACTATCGCCAGAGTTGACGGAGAGTTGAGCTTTTGCCTCAAACTACCCGTGTCTGCAGATTCCCCGGCTGAGGTATTGCAGGCGCAAAATCCCATTCAATTGTTCGTAACCAGCGGTCGCGTCGAGTTCCCTGATACCAGCGCTTGCGTTCTGCCTGAGCAAGTGCAGCCGGCCACTTCCCGACCTACTTAACACTATTGTCCGAGGAGATTAGCAATGGACCTGAGCCAACTACATAAAATCAAAACACCTGAAGATATCAATAGGCAAGCGGCGCTTGCCGCTGCCCGCGCCTATCTCCAATCAACTGACTGGTATGTGCTTCGCCAAGTCGAGACGGGGCACGCAGTCCCTGATGCCATCAAGGAAGCCCGTAACGCCGCGCGAGCCACTTGCAGCGAGGTGAGCGCAAATCCCTGACCTGAGCTTGAACACCGATACCCGCCATCAGCGGGTTTTTTATTGCCCGGAGAAACCTATGCCACGTCTCCCTGAGTCCGCCGCTGGCGGTCGCAATGTGTCGGCGTTCCTCGACATGCTCGCCTGGTCCGAATTAGGGCCCGACTACCTGAAGATCTCCGACAATGGCTACAACGTCATTGTCACTGGTATCGACGGTAAGCTCGAACTGTTCACCGACTACGCCGACCACCCGTTCTCGGGCGGTCGCGCATCCAAGCTGGTCAACCGCAAAGGGCTCACCTCGACCGCCTCGGGCCGCTACCAGCAGATGCTGAGGGACTGGCCGCACTACCGCGCCCAGCTGAAACTGCCTGACTTTGGCCCCTTGAGTCAGGACTTGCTCGCCATCCAGCACATCCGCGAATGCCGTGCATTGGATGACGTCAAGGCCGGTCGCATTGTGCAGGCGGTGTCGAAGTGCCGGAACATCTGGGCGAGCCTCCCGGGCGCCGGTTACAACCAGCGTGAACACCGTATTGAGCAGTTGCTGGCGCAGTATGTCGCCGCCGGTGGCGTGTTGGCGCCATGACGGCCATGCACAAGCTAATCGGGCTCTCGTTGCTGGTCATCTTGCTGATGGCCGGCGGCGCGGTAGGCGCCTGGAAGGTGCAGGCGTGGCGTTATACCCAGCAGTTGGAGCACCAGGCGGCGTGGCAGGCTGAAGACATTAACCGGGTGACACAGATAACCTTGCACCAGCAGCAGGTTGACCAAAGCAAACGCCTGGCGCTGGAAACTCAATTGAGCAGCCAGGATCAACAACACACCCGAGCACTATCCGATGCCCAACGCGACCAAGCTGCTCTGCGCGACCGCCTGGCCACTGCTGATGTGCGGTTGTCAGTCCTTCTCGACGCCACCAACCCCGCCATCGGCTGCGCTGTGCCAGCCGCCACCACCCCCCGGCGGCGTGGTTAATGCAGCCCCGCGAACCGGACTTGCCCCGGCGCATGCTCAACGAATTATCGGCATCACCGACGACGGTGATAACGCCCTGATCGCCCTGCGTGCCTGTCAGGCTTATGTGCATGCCGTCGGGCGTTAGTTTCTTGATGCACTCTGTAACTTGCATGGCCGATGGGCTCCTGTAGGGTAGGCAAACCCCCGCCCATTCCTGGAGACGACCGTGAAGGAAATCACTCAACTGGCTGCTGAACTGGGTCGCCGTTTGCAGGTGCTCAATGCCCACGTCACCACGGCTGAGTCCTGCACCGGCGGCGGTATTGCGGAAGCGATCACGCGGATTCCGGGCAGTTCGGCCTGGTTCGAGGCCGGGTATGTCACGTACTCCAATCGACAGAAGACCCGGCAGCTGGGTGTGCCGGAAGCGTTGTTCCGCAAAGTCGGCGCCGTCAGCCAGGAAGTGGTGGAGGCGATGGTCAGGGGCGCGCAGGAAAAAAGCCTGTCGCGCTTTGCCGTGGCGGTCAGCGGTGTCGCGGGGCCGGATGGCGGTTCGCCGGACAAGCCAGTGGGCACCGTATGGCTGGCGTTTGGTGTTGGCGAGGACGTGAGCGCTGAGCTTGCGCACTTCCCCGGCAACCGTGACGAGGTTCGCCGACAAACGGTAAAGGCCGCCCTGGAGGGCTTGTTGCGACGAGCTGCAGCAGAAATCGAAAATCAGGGGTAGGCGATCCCGGATCTTTGTGGAACAATACTGTCTACTTATACAGGTGTTGGCCGTCAGGCCTTATTGATTACGTGAGGACTTTAATGGACGACAACAAGAAGAAAGCCTTGGCTGCGGCCCTGGGTCAGATCGAACGTCAATTCGGCAAGGGTGCCGTAATGCGTATGGGCGATCACGACCGTCAGGCGATCCCGGCTATTTCCACTGGCTCTCTGGGTCTGGACATCGCGCTCGGCATTGGCGGCCTGCCAAAAGGCCGTATCGTTGAAATCTACGGTCCTGAATCTTCCGGTAAAACCACCCTGACCCTGTCGGTGATTGCCCAGGCTCAAAAAATGGGCGCGACCTGCGCGTTCGTCGATGCCGAGCACGCCCTCGACCCTGAGTACGCCGGCAAGCTGGGCGTCAATGTTGACGACCTGCTGGTTTCCCAGCCGGACACCGGTGAACAAGCCCTGGAAATCACCGACATGCTGGTGCGCTCCAACGCCATCGACGTTATCGTGGTCGACTCCGTGGCTGCCCTGGTGCCGAAAGCTGAAATCGAAGGCGAAATGGGCGACATGCACGTGGGCCTGCAAGCCCGCCTGATGTCCCAGGCGCTGCGTAAAATCACCGGTAACATCAAGAACGCCAACTGCCTGGTGATCTTCATCAACCAGATCCGTATGAAGATCGGCGTGATGTTCGGCAGCCCGGAAACCACCACCGGTGGTAACGCGTTGAAGTTCTACGCTTCGGTCCGTCTGGATATCCGCCGTACTGGCGCGGTGAAGGAAGGCGACGAGGTAGTGGGTAGCGAAACCCGCGTTAAAGTGGTGAAGAACAAGGTGGCCCCGCCATTCCGTCAGGCTGAGTTCCAGATTCTCTACGGTAAGGGTATCTACCTGAACGGCGAGATGATCGACCTGGGTGTGCTGCACGGTTTCGTCGAGAAATCCGGTGCCTGGTATGCCTATAACGGCAGCAAGATCGGTCAGGGCAAGGCCAACTCGGCCAAGTTCCTGGCGGACAACCCGGATATCGCTGCCACGCTTGAGAAGCAGATTCGCGACAAGCTGCTGACCCCAGCACCCGACGTGAAAGCTGCTGCCAACCGCGAGCCGGTTGAAGAAGTAGAAGAAGCCGACACTGACATCTGAAGCAAACGATGACTGTTGTACTCGATACACTCGTCGCCGTTCGGCGCACTGCGATGGACCTGCTCGCTCGCCGCGAGCATGGTCGAGTCGAGCTGACGCGTAAACTGCGTCAGCGAGGCGCAGAGCCTGAGATGATCGAAAGCGCCCTCGACCGTTTGACGGAAGAGGGGCTGCTGTCGGAAGCCCGTTACCTTGAAAGCTTTGTCTCCTACCGCGCGCGTTCCGGCTACGGCCCCGCGCGAATTCGTGAAGAGTTGAGCCAACGTGGCCTGCAACGTGCCGATATCGACCTAGCCCTGCGTGAGTGCGGTATCAGTTGGCAGTCGCAGTTGGAAGATACCTGGCGCCGCAAGTTTTCAGGGCATCTACCGATTGATGCCAGGGAGCGTGCGAAGCAAGGGCGCTTCCTGAGCTATCGCGGGTTTTCGATGGAGATGATCAGCCGCTTACTGAGCGGCCGCGACATGGATGACTAAGTGCTGAGCTGCTGAACTTTAAAGTGTGGGAGCTGGCTTACCTGCGATGTGGGCATTTCGGTATGCCCGTAGGATCGCAGTGATGCCATCGCTGGCAAGCCAGCTCCCACATTGAATCTGCTCCATCTGTTAGATCCTGCTTAAAAAAAGGCCCACTATGAAAATAGTGGGCCTTTTTTTTTGCCTTGAAAATCACGCAGGCTCTGGCGTTACTCGCTGCTGCGTCTTCCCCTGAGCCTGTGCCCAGTTTTCCGGCAAGTTGATGTAATCCACCAACTCCCGCAATCGGCCCTGATCACGACCATTGAAGTTGAACACCAGCCGCGTCAAATGGCTGAACCTTGGTTCATCATGTTCCTCGCCTGTGTAAGCAAGCTGCTGGAACTCACCACTTAGCCGCAGGCTGGCAAACTCGCTCTGCAAGTGGGCGAGTGCACGGTCACTGAGTGGATGATTCATGCGCACCACAAACTCACGCTTCAACCAGCGCGTGGAATGGAAGTTGGCATAGAACTGGTTTATCTCTTCTACCGCTTCTTCAGCGCTGTGCACCAGGCGGACCAGCTTGAGGTCGGTGGGCAGGATATAGCGATTGGCTTCCAGCTGGCTGCGAATGAAGTCCAGTGCGCCTTGCCAGAAACCACCGCCTGGGGCATCCAGCAATACTACCGGCACCAGCGGGCTCTTGCCGGTCTGGATCAGGGTCAGCACTTCGAGTGCTTCATCCAGCGTGCCAAAACCGCCCGGGCACAGCACCAACGCGTCGGCTTCTTTGACGAAGAACAGCTTGCGGGTAAAGAAGAAGTGGAAAGACAGCAGGTTCTCGGTGCCATCAATGGTCGGGTTGGCGTGCTGTTCAAACGGCAGGTTGATGTTGAACCCCAGGCTGTGTTCCAGGCCCGCACCCTCGTGGGCAGCCGCCATGATGCCGCCACCGCCGCCCGTGATCACCATCAGGTCGGATTGCGCCAGCAGCGTGCCGACTTCCCTGGCCAAGGCGTACAGCGGGCTTTCGACCGGCGTGCGCGCCGAGCCAAACACCGTGACCTTGCGGCGGTCCTTGAACTGTTCCAGCACGCGGAAAGCGTTATCCAACTCGCGGATCGCCTGCAGCGTGATTTTTGCATTCCAACGGTTGCGGTCATCCTGGGCCATGCGCAGGACGGTGAGGATCATGTCGCGATAAAGGGGGATATTCGGGCTGTTGGGGGCGATCAACTGGAGTTGTGCGTCGATCTGCTGCGTGAGGTCCGCCCCGTTTTCGTCAAAATGACGGAGCAGGTGGTCATTCGATTCGTAAGGCATTCAACTTCTCCTTCTTCACAGAACCTGGGCCATCGGCGAGATATTCGTCCGCGGCCACGACACTGCATGTGTCGCTGCATGCCCAAGGCATTGCACGGTGTTCGCCAAGGGGCAAAGCGGGCTCTGTATGTTCCTTGTGATTTAGAAACCTTTGCACTGCAAGTCGCAGGTGGGCAACCCTCTTTTGCCCTGAAAATATTACAGAACGGCGTGGGAAACGCTGTGGAGGGGCTACCGGGATGACTTGATCATGAGCCGAAAAACCCTTGGCTGGCAACCGCTTATTGGTCACTCATCAAGCAGTTTAGTTGCCGGCTGGCAAGTGACGCGGGGGAGGTGCGCGCTGCTGGACAGCCGCGCGCGATCATCGAGTAACAGTTACTTTTTCTTCTTCGCAGCAGCGGGTGCCGGGCAATCCGCTTCCACAAACTTGACCGATGCCACAGGGCGGTTGGTCTTGTTCTCGGTGATTTCATAGCGCATCACTGCGCCCTTGGCCATCAACTCGCGGTAACCCTTGTTCAGGCACACGCTTTGGCCCAACTGGAAGTACACGGCCTTCGGGTTGGCGCGCATCTGTTCGGCACGATCAGGTTGCACACTGAGGTGATCGATCAGTTGCATGCCTTCAACGGTGTAGGCCACTTCCAGGGTCTTTTCATCGATTTCCCGGGGCAGGTCCTTGTTGCTTTCTGCCGCGACGCTTTGCAGCTTCCTGTTCATTTGGGCCTCCAGCAGCGAGGCCGCGTGGGCGCCCATGGGCAGAACCAGCGCAAGGGCGACGGATGGGGCAACAAGGCGCAGCATGGAACGCAGCATGAAACTCTCCTGATTCGGTTACTGGTGCATAGACCAGCCACTGCGCTGTGCGTTCAGTGGCGCGCAATTATAGGTGACCGCTTGCCACTACAGCCAGGCGTATCGCTGAGAAGTGTCAGTGGCTCTGGTAAACTGCCGCCAATTAAAGCCTGCCTCGAGTTCCCTCAGTGTCGATTTCCCCTGCTACGCGGCGCATCCGATGAGCCACGCCGTCTCCCGCTTGCGTACCCAGCGCCTGGCGCGTGCCGTCAGGCCGTTTCTCAACCGAGGCTCGCGCGCCGAGCGGTGCCCCGGTTGCCGGGTGATTCCCGAGTACTGCCTGTGCGCCTGGCGCCCGACGGTGCAGGCTCGGTCTGCGATGTGCCTGCTGATGCACGATGTCGAGCCGATGAAACCCAGTAACACTGGCTGGCTGATCGCCGATGTAATCGCCGACACCACTGCGTTTGCCTGGTCGCGCACGGAGGTTGATCCCGAATTGCTGACGCTGTTGGCCGACCCGCAGTGGCAGCCCTACATCGTGTTTCCGGGTGAATTCGTGGTGCCTGAGCGGGTTGTCAGCGAAGTGACGGTTGAGGAGGGCAAGCGCCCGCTGTTCATCCTCCTGGACGGTACCTGGAGCGAAGCGCGCAAGATGTTCCGCAAAAGCCCCTACCTGGAACACCTGCCCGTCCTGAGCCTGGCGCCCGAGCAGTTGTCCCGTTACAAACTGCGTCGTTCCAAGCGTGATGATCACTTCTGCACCGCCGAAGTGGCGGCGCTGTGCCTGGAACTGGCTGACGACCTGGCCGCCGCCGAAGTGCTCGACGCTTACCTCGACGTCTTCAGCACCCATTACCTGGCAGCCAAGTTCAACTTATCCCTGGACTCGACGGATAGCGTCCATACTCGTCTTGCACCCTATATC
Source organism: Pseudomonas sp. M5A4_2d (assembly GCF_053345295.1). Lineage (NCBI taxonomy): Bacteria > Pseudomonadati > Pseudomonadota > Gammaproteobacteria > Pseudomonadales > Pseudomonadaceae > Pseudomonas > Pseudomonas sp. M5A4_2d. The sequence goes on from NZ_JBKEZW010000014.1 coordinate 106,499, forward strand.
CCGGTGCTATAACCAGACGACGTTTGCATGATGGCACCGTAAATCCTCAACTGGCTAAAATGCCCACGGGCGTAGTGCTTGACCCTCCAGGCTCCGCTGGGCATGCTGGGCGCCGATTGGGGCGTGAGCGTGAATTTTCAGCGTCGTTTCAGGTGTTTTTGACGTTGAACGTGCCCTGTGGCGATGGCTGCCTGGCCGTCGCCTTGTGTACTGGCGAACCCTGAACCCATCAGGGCTCCCATAAAAAACAGGATCATTTAATCAATGGCCACATACGAAATCCTGATAGCCGATGACCATCCGCTGTTTCGCAGTGCGCTGCATCAGGCCGTTACCCTGGGCCTTGGTCCGGACGTGCGCCTGGTTGAGGTGGCCAGCATTGCCGAGCTGGAAGCCCGCCTCACCGAAAAGTCCGATTGGGACCTCGTGCTGCTCGACCTCAACATGCCAGGTGCCTACGGTTTCTCGGGGCTGGTGCTGTTGCGCGGGCAATACCCGCAAATTCCGGTGGTGATGGTCTCGGCCCAGGAAGACGCCGACGTGGTGGTGCGCTCCAAGGAGTTTGGCGCCAGCGGCTTTATTCCCAAGTCGAGTGCCATGGAGGATATCCAGAACGCCGTTCGCAAGGTGTTGGACGGCGATGTGTCCTGGCCACCGCAAGCGTTCGAAGAAATCAATGTGTCCGACGAAGCCAAGGCCGCGCGCGATGGCCTCGCGAGCCTGACGCCCCAGCAATTCCGGGTATTGACCATGGTCTGCGAAGGTTTGCTGAACAAGCAGATTGCTTATGAGCTCAGCGTGTCGGAAGCGACCATCAAGGCCCATGTCACGGCGATCTTCCGCAAATTGGGGGTGCGTACGCGAACCCAGGCGGCGCTGCTCTTGCAACAACTTGAGTCAATTTCGCAGCATTAAGCGGTTAGCGATTCACGCTTTTTTGACTTTGTGTCATCTAGTTTCCCCACTTCTTTGGTTCAGTTGCCTACATCTATGTCGCCTTTCAAGGGTCAAACCGGTATCAAACGTATCTTCAACGCAGGGAGCTATTCCCTGGATGGCCTGCGCGCGGCTTTCACCGGCGAGGCGGCATTCCGTCAGTTGGTGTTGCTGAATGTCATCCTGATCCCGTTGAGCTTTTTCCTGCACGTCAGCCGGGTCGAGCGCGCTTTGCTGATCGCGGTGTGCCTGCTGGCGTTGATCGTCGAGCTGCTCAACTCAGCCGTAGAAGCGGCGATCGACCGCATCTCGCTCGACCGTCACCCTTTGTCGAAAAACGCCAAGGACATGGGCAGCGCCGCGCAATTCGTGGCACTGACCATGATCACCCTGGTGTGGGCCGTGATTCTGATCTGAGGATCAGGCAATGCTCGGCAGCACGATCTCGTCGCTGCGCTGAACCCCGGCGGTGAAAGCGCGGCACAGTTCCAGAAACTCGCGCATCGCCGAGGTCTGGTACTTCTGTTTGTGCCAGATGAAGTAGAACTGCCGGGCCAGGTCCAGGTCCGGGGTTTCCACCGGCACCAAACTGCCACGGCGGAACGCATCGCGCAGTGCCAGCCGGGAAATGCAGCCAATCCCCAATCCCGATTCCACCGCACGCTTGATCGCCTCGGTGTGTTCCAGTTCCAGGCGGATATTCAGCGCGCTGCGGTGATGGCGCATGGCCTGATCAAACGTCAGGCGTGTGCCTGAACCTTGTTCGCGCAGGATCCACGCTTCATGGGTCAGCTCTTCCATGGTCGCCACGCCGCGTTTGGCCAAATGATGCTGGGGCGCACAAAACACCACCAGCTCATCTTCGACCCAGGTTTGCACCTCGATGTCCGGGTGGCTGCAGTCGCCTTCGATTAGACCCAGGTCAATTTCGTAGTGCGCGACCTGGTGCACGATATTCGCAGTGTTCTGCACATGCAGCTTCACCTGGCTCTCGGGGTGCTGCTGCATGAAGCTGCCGATCAGCAGGGTGGCCAAATAATTGCCGATGGTCAGGGTGGCGCCGACCGCCAGGGAGCCGAAGCCGGACTTGCCGTTGAGCAGGTCTTCGATCTCCTTGGCCTGGTCCAGCAGCGCCACGGCCTGGGGCAATAGCTGGTGGCCAAGGGCGTTGAGGCTCAGCCGTTTGCCCGCGCGGTCGAATAATTGGCAGCTGGATTGACGCTCCAGCTCGGTAATCGACGTGCTGGCGGCGGATTGAGATAAGGCCAGAAGGCCAGCAGCGCGTGAGACGCTTTCCTGCTGGGCGACGGCGACGAAGACTTGCAGTTGACGTAGAGTAAATCGCATATCTATATAACCGATAACCCTTATCTTAATAATCCAGTTAACAGATATTGTCGCCGCCATTAGAATGCTGTGCAATTGCGCATCCAAACATTGGCGCAGACCCATTTCCAGGAGTTCCCCGTACATGAGCAACATGAACCACGAGCGTGTCCTCAGTGTTCATCACTGGAACGACACTCTGTTCAGCTTCAAGTGCACCCGCGATCCGGGCCTGCGCTTCGAGAACGGTCAGTTCGTGATGATCGGCCTGCAACAGCCCAACGGCCGCCCGCTCATGCGCGCTTACTCCATTGCCAGTCCGAACTGGGAAGAGCATCTGGAGTTCTTCAGCATCAAAGTGCCGGATGGCCCGCTGACTTCACAATTGCAGCACTTGAAGGAAGGCGACGAGATCATCATCAGCAAAAAACCGACAGGCACCCTGGTGCTTGACGATTTGAAGCCGGGCAAACACCTGTATCTACTCAGCACCGGTACTGGCCTCGCTCCATTCATGAGCGTGATCCAGGACCCGGAGACCTACGAGCGTTTCGAAAAAGTGATCCTGTGCCACGGCGTACGTTACGTCAACGAAGTCGCCTACCGCGAATTCATCACCGAACACCTGCCGCAGAACGAGTTCTTCGGCGAGGCGCTGCGTGACAAGTTGATCTACTACCCGACGGTGACCCGCGAGCCGTTCGAAAACGAAGGCCGCCTGACCGACCTGATGCGCAGCGGCAAGCTGTTCCGCGACATCGGCCTGCCGCCGATCAACCCCATGGACGACCGTGCCATGCTGTGCGGCAGCCCAAGCATGTTGGACGAGACCAGCGAAGTGCTGAACAGCTTCGGCCTGAAGGTTTCGCCGCGTATGCGTGAGCCGGGTGACTACTTGATCGAACGCGCGTTCGTCGAGAAGTAAATCAGTCAGGCCATGTGCTGACTCAGCAACGCAGTCGATCTAAATGTGGGAGCGGGCTTGCTCGCGAAAGCGGTGTATCAGTCAACCTGGTTGGTGACTGACACTCCGCATTCGCGAGCAAGCCCGCTCCCACATTTGGTTTCTGGTTTATTCAGCCGGAACTACTTCCAGCACACAGATCACGCCCGCCTCCGGATAGTGCCAGCGCACATCCACATCCCAGAACTGTGCCCCGTATTCACGCTCAGGCCCCGGCGTCTGATACGCCGGCCGTGGGTCCTGTGCCAGACATTGCTCGATCAACGCCACCAACGGCTCGTCAAGGCGCTGAGCATGGCCTTGTGCCTGGAGCAGGGCGGTCTTCAGCCACTGCACCGGAATCAGCTGCGGCGCGCTGCTCGCGATGCTGTTGGTGGCGCTGTCGATAATGTCGGCATACGGTACATACGGCTTGATATCCAGCACTGGCGTGCCATCAAGCAAATCAATCCCGGAAATCCACAACCGCCCCGGTTCGACCTTGTCCAGCTTGACCACTGACTGGCCAATGCCGTTGGGACGATGGGTCGCGCGGGTGGCAAATACACCCATGGACGTGTTGCCGCCCAGGCGCGGCGGGCGCACTTTGAGGCGAGGCTTGTCTTCCAGAGCCTGGTGGAACAGAAACAGCAACCAGACATGGCTGACCTGTTCCAGGCCCTGCACCGCCTCACCCTGGTCGAACGGTGCCACCAGCTCCAGCACGCCACGGGCGGCCGGCGCCAGTTGCGGCTGGCGCGGGATGGCGAACTTCTCCTTGAAACAGGAGCGCACGAAGCCGACGGGCGAGACCTGGTAACTCATGGCTTACGCACGAACCCGCAGGGTCAGGCCCTTGAGGAAGTTGCGCAGCAACTGGTCGCCGCAGGTGCGGTAGTTGGTGTGGCCGAACTTGCGGAACAGCGCGCTGAGCTCAGGCTTGGACACCGGGAATTCGGCGGCCTTGAGGATGGCGTGCATGTCGTCTTCTTTCAGTTCGAAGGCGACGCGCAGCTTCTTCAGGATGATGTTGTTGGTCACCGGGGTTTCAATCGGCTGCGGCGGACGCGTTTCGTCCTTGCCGCGCTTGAAAATCACCAGGCCATCCAGGAAGTGAGCCATGACGTCGTCCGGGCAGAATACAAAACCTTCTTCCTCATCTTTCTTGAGGTAGGTCAGCAGGTCTTCCTTGGTCACGTCCATGCCGCCGAGTTTGATGATCTCGACCATCTTGTTGTCGCTGATGTCGAGCATGTAGCGCACGCTGCGCAGTACGTCGTTGTGAATCATGGTGGGCAATCCTGGTATTCAACTGAGGGCACCGCCCAGTCAGGCGGTGTCAAGAAAGGGGTGCGGCTTAGAACTTCTCTTTGCCGGACAGGTAACGCCATTGGCCTACTGGCACTTTGCCAATGGACACGCCGCCAATGCGAATACGGCGGATGGCGATGACTTTCACGCCAACGGCTTCGCAGAACAGAGCGATGACGCCCGGTTGCGGGTTTTTCATCGCAAAGCGCAGGCGGTTTTCGTTCTGCCAGCTGGCTTTTACGGCCGGCAGCTCTTTGCCTTTGTAGGTCAGGCCGTGGTTCAGGCGATTGAGGCCATGAGCAACCATGTCGCCTTCGACTTCCACGACGTATTCCTGCTCGATCTTGGCGGCATCGGCGGTCAACTTGCGCAGAATTTTCCAGTCCTGGGTGAACACCAACAGGCCGCTGGCCTTGGCTTGCAGGTCGGCACTGGCGGTCAGGCGCAGAAAGTGGCCTTTGAGCGGGCGTTTGCTGAAGCGGTGTTCTTCGGACAGGGTCTCGGCGCTGATCGAGGCCATCGCCGTTTCGGCATCCATACCTACCTGCGCGTGCAACAGAATGGTCACCGGCTCCGGCACAGTGGCCTTGGCCTCTGGATCGAGCTCGACCTTCTGGGTGGTGATCTTGAACTGTGGCTCGTCAATCACTTCGCCGTCCACCGAGACCCAGCCGCCTTCGATAAACAGCTCAGCCTCCCGACGGGAGCAACCGACCAGTTCAATAAGGCGTTTGGAAAGGCGTATGGGGTCAGTCATGACAAGGGCCGTAGCAAAAGGGGGCGGCTATTGTACCTGTGTGGGCGCGGTTAATCCCGGCCCCATTTCAGCGCATTGGCTTTTTGTGGGCGCTGGCTTGCCTGCGATGGCATCACCTCGGTCAACCCGAGCTACCGCGTCGCCCGCATCGCAGGCAAGCCAGCTCCCACAGATGTGCGCAAACGCATGTGCAGCAACGGGTACGGTTGGCCCAGGCCATCATGCTCCGCGCGTCCGATTACCTCGAACCCCTGCTTGAAGTAAAAGCCCAGGGCTTGTGGGTTCTGTTCGTTGACGTCCAGTGCATCGGCGTTCATGTGCTCGATCGCATAGCGCAGCAGTTGCCGGCCGAGGCCCTGGCCGCGGTGCTGTGGGTCGATAAACAGCATCTCGACTTTACCCGCGGCCACCCCGGCAAACCCGGTAATACGCTGGCGCGCGTCTTTGGTGCAGATCAGCATGACGGCGTCCAGGTAACGTGTCAGCACCAGTTCCTTAAGCAGCACGATGTAGCTGTCCGGCAAGAAGTCGTGGGTCGCGCGCACGGACGCTTCCCAGATCTGCGCCAATTGCGCGAAGTCGCTGATTTTAGGTGTGTGGATAACCGAATGCTGACGCATGCCCGCTGCCCCTTGCCGATGATCGGCGTCGATGGGCAAACGATAGACCTAAAAAAGCCCCGCATCTTGTTCAGAAGCGGGGCTTTTTCAATTTTTTACAGCCTTAATCGCGCTTTTCAGCCCACAGGTCGTATTCGTCGGCGTCCGTCACCGTGCACCAGACCTTGTCGCCCGGCTTCAGGCCGCTGGCATCGTCGATAAACACGTTACCGTCGATTTCCGGTGCATCGAAGAAGCAACGGCCAACGGCGCCTTGCTCGTCGACTTCATCAATCAGCACTTCGATTTCCTTGCCGATACGCAGTTGCAGGCGTGCCGAGCTGATGGCCTGTTGATGGGCCATGAAACGCTCCCAACGGTCTTGCTTGACGTCGTCTGGAACGATGGCAGCGTCCAGCAGGTTGGCCGGAGCGCCTTCCACCGGCGAGTACTGGAAGCAACCAACGCGGTCCAGTTGGGCCTCGGTCAGCCAGTCCAGCAGGTACTGGAAGTCTTCTTCGGTCTCGCCAGGGAAGCCGACGATGAACGTGGAGCGGATGATCAGCTCAGGGCAGATCTCGCGCCAGTTCTTGATACGCGCCAGGGTCTTGTCTTCGAAGGCCGGGCGTTTCATGGCTTTGAGGATTTTCGGGCTGGCGTGCTGGAACGGGATGTCCAGGTACGGCAGGATCTTGCCGGCGGCCATCAGCGGGATCAGCTCGTCCACATGCGGGTACGGGTAAACGTAGTGCAGGCGTACCCACACGCCCAGGCTGCTCAAGGCTTCGCAGAGTTCGGTCATGCGGGTTTTCACCGGCGCGCCGTTCCAGAAACCGGTGCGGTATTTCACGTCGACGCCGTAGGCGCTGGTGTCCTGAGAGATCACCAACAGCTCTTTCACGCCGGATTTGACCAGGCGCTGGGCCTCGTCGAGCACGTCACCGACCGGGCGGCTGACCAGCTTGCCGCGCATCGACGGGATGATGCAGAAGCTGCAGCTGTGGTTGCAGCCTTCGGAAATCTTCAGGTACGCATAGTGGCGCGGCGTCAGCTTGATGCCTTGCGGCGGCACCAGGTCGATCAGCGGGTTGTGGTCCTGGCGAGGCGGCACCACCTGGTGCACGGCGTTGACCACTTGCTCGTACTGCTGCGGGCCGGTCACGGCCAGCACGCTTGGGTGCACCTTGCGGATATTGCCTTCTTCCACGCCCATGCAGCCGGTCACGATGACCTTGCCGTTTTCCTTGATCGCTTCGCCGATCACTTCCAGCGACTCAGCCTTCGCCGAGTCGATGAAACCGCAGGTGTTGACCACCACCACGTCGGCGTCCTGATAAGTGGACACGACGTCATAGCCTTCCATACGCAGTTGCGTGAGGATGCGCTCGGAGTCAACGAGAGCCTTCGGGCAACCCAGGGATACAAAGCCGACCTTTGGGTTGGCTTTTGCGATGGTGGTGGACATGTCTAACCTCGGTATTGAATGACGCCGCCGCCCAGAAGGGCAGGGCAGCGGACGGGCGCTTAGCGCGCCTCTGATCAAAAAGTGCGCAATTCTAGCGACGGGCAACGCACTTGACCAGCTTTATGCAGGGAAATGCGACGAGTGCTGCGCTATGCTTCGCGCCGTTGCACGCGGGTAAAACCTCGGGGTCAATAAAACGTCTGTTACGAGAAGTAAAACAGCGCATGCTACGGTCAGCTTAGGCGCGTTGTTTATATAAGACCTCAGGTCAAAGGGCAGGAGTGGTTGATGGGTCAGGCAAATAGTCAGGCAGCAGGTGCCGAGCATTCCAATGCAAAGCCGATTGGCATGTTGGTGGCGGCAGTCGGGGTGGTTTACGGCGATATCGGTACCAGCCCGCTCTATACCCTTAAAGAAGTGTTTACAGGTGGTTACGGGGTTCAGGTCAATCACGACGGGGTCTTCGGCATTCTAGCGCTGATTTTCTGGTCGCTGGTGTGGGTCGTGTCGATCAAGTACGTGCTGTTTATCCTGCGCGCGGACAACCAGGGCGAGGGTGGCATCATGGCCCTGACGGCGCTGGCGCGGCGGGCGGCGTCGCCGTACCCCAAGTTGCGTTCGGTGCTGGTGATCCTCGGCCTGATCGGTGCGGCGCTGTTTTATGGCGACAGCATGATTACCCCGGCGATCTCGGTATTGTCGGCGGTCGAGGGCCTGGAACTGGCCTTTGATGGGATTGAACGTTGGGTGGTGCCGCTGTCGCTGGTGGTACTGGTGGGGCTGTTCCTGATCCAGAAACACGGCACTGACCGTATCGGCAAGCTGTTCGGGCCGGTGATGGTGGTGTGGTTCCTGGTGTTGGGCGGCCTCGGTGTGCACGGCATCCTGCAACATCCCGAGGTGCTCAACGCGCTGAACCCCGTGTGGGGCGTGCGTTTCTTTGTGTCCCATCCGGGCATGGGCGTGGCGATTCTTGGCGCCGTTGTGCTGGCCTTGACCGGTGCCGAAGCGCTGTATGCCGACATGGGCCACTTCGGCCGCAAGCCGATCGCTCGTGCCTGGTTCGCCCTGGTGCTGCCGGCGCTGGTGCTCAACTACTTCGGCCAGGGCGCGTTGCTGCTGGAAAACCCCGAAGCGGCGCGCAACCCGTTCTACTTGCTCGCGCCGGAATGGGCGCTGGTGCCGTTGGTCGCGCTGTCGACCCTGGCCACCGTGATTGCATCCCAGGCGGTGATTTCCGGCGCGTTCTCCCTGACGCGTCAGGCGATCCAGTTGGGTTACATCCCGCGCATGCACATCCAGCACACCTCCAGCGCCGAGCAAGGTCAGATCTACATCGGTGCGGTGAACTGGTCGCTGATGGTCGGCGTGATCCTGCTGGTGCTCGGCTTCGAATCCTCCAATGCCCTGGCCTCCGCCTACGGCGTGGCAGTGACCGGCACCATGTTGATTACCAGCATCCTGGTGTCGGCAGTGATGCTTCTGCTCTGGAAGTGGCCACCGGTGCTGGCGATTCCGGTGTTGATCGGCTTCCTGTTGGTGGACGGCCTGTTCTTCGCCGCCAACGTGCCGAAGATCGTCCAGGGCGGTGCCTTCCCGGTGCTGGCGGGGATTGTGCTGTTTATCCTGATGACCACCTGGAAGCGCGGCAAGGAACTGCTGATGGATCGCCTCGACGAAGGCGGCCTGCCGTTGCCGATCTTTATCAGCAGTATCCGCGTGCAGCCGCCCCATCGCGTGCAGGGCACGGCGGTGTTCCTCACCGCGCGGACCGACGCCGTGCCTCACGCGCTGTTGCACAACCTGCTGCATAACCAGGTGTTGCATGAGCAGGTGGTGATGCTGACGGTGGTCTACGAAGATATTCCGCGCGTACCTACCTCACGGCGGTTCGAGGTGGATGCCTACGGGGAAGGGTTCTTCCGCGTAATCCTGCACTTCGGTTTTACCGACGAGCCGGACGTGCCCGAAGCGCTGAAGCTGTGCCATCTGGACGATCTGGATTTCAGCCCGATGCGCACCACGTACTTCCTCAGTCGCGAAACGGTGATTGCCTCGCGCATCAAGGGCATGGCCCGATGGCGTGAAAGTTTGTTCGCGTTCATGTTGAAGAACGCCAACGGCAACCTGCGCTTCTTCAAGCTCCCGGTAAACCGGGTGATCGAGCTGGGCACCCAGGTCGAAATGTAAGCCACTGCAACACGGGAGCCGGCAATCGGCTCCCGTTTTCCTTCTGAACCCTGTGCAAGCTACCGTTGTCGACTAGGCTCTAAGCACTGTTTGAAGAGTGCCCACAGAACCCAGAAGAGGTGCGTCATGAGTCAGCTGCTCGAACCCTACACCCTCCGCCAATTGACCCTGCTCAACCGGATTGCCGTCTCGCCGATGTGTCAGTATTCATCCGACGATGGCCTGGCCAATGACTGGCACCTGGTGCACCTGGGCAGTCGCGCCGTCGGCGGCGCCGGGCTGATTTTCACCGAAGCCACCGCCGTGACCGCCGATGGCCGCATCACCGCACAGGACCTGGGCTTGTGGAACGACGCACAGATCGAACCGTTGCAACGCATCACGCGCTTTATTGCCGCCCAAGGCGCGGTCGCGGGCATTCAATTGGCCCATGCGGGGCGCAAGGCCAGCACTCACCGGCCATGGATCGGCAAGCATGGCAGCGTCAAGCCGGAAGACGGCGGTTGGGTGCCGGTAGGCCCGTCGCCGATTGCCTTTGACCCGAATCACACCCAGCCCAAAGCGTTGGACGAAGGGCAGATCCAGAGCGTGATTGGCGACTTTGTGGCCGCCGCCAAGCGTGCGTTGACCGCCGGTTTTGAAGTGGTGGAAATCCATGCCGCGCACGGTTATCTACTGCACCAATTCCTGTCGCCGATCAGCAACCAGCGTCAGGACCAATACGGTGGTTCGTTTGAAAATCGCATCCGCCTGGTGCTGGAAGTGACCAAGGCTGTGCGCGAGGTCTGGCCTCAAGAGCTGCCGCTGTTTGTACGCGTATCGGCCACTGATTGGGTTGAAGACGGCTGGAACCCTGATGAAACCGTGGAGCTGGCGCGCCGCCTCAAAGACCTCGGCGTGGACCTGATCGACGTATCCTCCGGTGGCACTGCCGCCAATGCCGAAATTCCGGTAGGCCCCGGTTACCAGACGCGCTTTGCCGAGCGTGTGCGTAAAGAGTCGGGTATCGCGACCGGCACGGTCGGCATGATCACCGAACCAGCCCAGGCCGAGCATATCCTGCGCACCTGCCAGGCCGACATTATCTTCCTGGCCCGTGAGTTGTTGCGTGATCCGTATTGGCCGCTGCATGCCGACGACGACCTGGGCGGGCGCAAGGCGATTTGGCCAGCGCAATACCAACGGGCGACCCATCGCGATCAGCCGATTCATGAGTCTGATTTGAGGGACTGATCCTGCGCCTGTTTCATACAAACCCACCCTGAACCGGTGGGTTTTTTTGTGCTCGCAGGTCACGCAAGCCCGATCCTTGGTCGCTGGAAATCAGCGGCAATCATGCGGCGGGATCGTACGTTAGCCCAGAGCGATATCCCGTTGTAGGCAACCGTCGCCCGCACGGAGCGGACCCCGGCCTGTATGCGCAAGAGCCCCACGACCTCCACCTGAACCGACCTCTGTGTGAGAAAGGGTTGTAGGTCTTTGTTACGGAAGAATTTTTTAAGTGAATGCTCTAAAAAAATCCCACACGTGACGAGATTGTTTCTACGCTTAGGGTAAGTCTGATTTCTGGCCCAGGGAGTCAGCCGGCTTGTCCCCGAAGGTATCGCGCCTCAAGGGAGTTGGGAGATGGGCACCCGAAGTATTTGACTGAAATCAGGAGTAACGGTCCATGACCAAATCCTATGGCGTAGCGAGTGCGGTGGCGTCTTTTTTGAGTCGCCGGATAGCCTTGCGGGGTCGAAGGTTGAGTTCGGATGAGAGGGAGCTGCTGGCGCAATATCGGGCGTTGACCGAAAGCGATCAAATGGCGATGCGGTATTTGATCGGTGCAATGAAGAGCGTGTCGCGGTTCTGAACCGCAGGAGGGAAGCGTTCCCACGCGTGCGTGGGAACGCGTTGTATCAGGTGTACTTGCGCTTGTCTGGCGCAGGCGGGAAGTACTGATACAGCCAGGTTTCACTCAACGTGCGGTCCTGCGTGCGGATAAACAGGCGTAACTCCACTGGCTCCACGCTGTCGCTGGTCGGGTACCAGTCGAACAGAATGCGATAGCCCTTGATGTTGTCGAGCACCAGCACGCTGCAATCTTTCACTTCGCCGTGGGAACAGGTCACCACCGGCTCAATCCCGGTGCCGGCGGGCAGTCGGTCCAGGCCGCCACCTTTGAAGTCCACAGCAAACCGGCGTGCCCATACTTCGGGGTAGTGCTCGCCGGGTGCCCAGCCCTCGGTAAAGCCGCCCATGCCTGAGCGGGTGGCGTCAACTTGCGCCAGCGGGGTGCTTACCGGTGGCAGTGCGCTCCAGTACAGCTTGTAGCCATAGTTGAGCGAGTCGCCGGCGGCCACGGGTTTTTTCGGGGTCCAGAAGGCCACGATGTTATCCAGGGTTTCGCCGGTGGTGGGGATTTCCAGCAGGTCGATCGAGCCTTCGCCCCAGGCGGTGGTCGGTTCTACCCACAGGCTTGGGCGCTTGCTGTACCAGTCCACGGTGTCCTGGTAGCTGGCGAACTCATGGTCGGTCTGCACCAGGCCGAAGCCTTTCGGGTCGGTGTCGGCGAACGCGTTGAATTGCAGCTTGGCCGGGTTGTTCAGGGGGCGGCAGATCCACTCGCCGTTGCCGCGCCACATCGCCAGGCGATCCGAGTCGTGGATTTGCGGGTGGAGGGTGTCGCACATACGGCGCTCGTGGGTGCCGCAGCTGAACATGCTGGTCATCGGCGCGATGCCCAGCTGTTCAATGGTGGTGCGCGCATTGATATTTGCGTCGATGGCCATCACCACCTGGTTGGCCTGGCAGTCGATGTCGAAGCGGTAGGCGCCGGTGGCGCTCGGCGAGTCGAGCAGGGCGTAGACCACAAAACGCGTGGCGTCCTTGGCCGGGGTTTCGAACCAGAATTGCGTGAAGTCGGGGAATTCTTCGCGTTTTTTCGCGTAGGTATCAATTGCCAGGCCGCGTGCCGAAAGGCCGTACTGGCCGGTGGAATCCACCGCGCGGAAGTAGCTGGCGCCGAGGAAAGACAACACGTCATGGCGATCCAGTTCCGGCGCCTTGAACAGCTTGAAACCGGAGAAACCCAGGTCGCCAGTCAGCTGCTGGGTGTCGACCGTGGTCTTTTCATAGTTGAACAGCGACGGGCGGAAATGCACCTCGCGCGCTTCGCGGGTCTTGGGGTCGACGCTGTGCATGCGCACCGGCGTCTTGAAGCCCATGCCGACGTGGAAGAATTGCACGTCGAGCTGGCCGTTCAGTTCCTTCCACAGCGAGTGGTTGCCGTCATAGCCGATCGCATTGAAATTCTGCGGGGTCATGGTCGCCAGCGTCGGCGGCAGCACCTGTTTGGTGTCTTTATACGCGGTGCCGGCGAGCTGCTTGGCCTGGGCTTTAAGCGTTTCAAAATCAAACGCCACGGCCTTGCCATCGGCGGCACGGTTCCCGGCCCAGGCCTGCGCGGCCAGCAGGCCAGAGGCCGACAAACCGGTATAAGCCGCAATGGCCATGGATGCTTTGAGCAAATTCCTGCGGTGCATAGAGACAACCTGTCGTGAGCAAATCCCGCGCCGTTCCTGGCACGTGCTGGATCAGAAATAACGGTTCGGACATGCCTTCGGCCAAACGCAACGGACTATAAACAGACGCCGGATAGCTTAAGCGGTTCGATGGATAAGGAAAATTGCTTGATGGCGAGGTAATGGCGTTGCGTGTGAAACAAGTTGTTTCTACGTGTGCGTGCGGAGTTGAGGGTCTGCCAGCCAGGCTGGCGGCGTTACATCTGGAAGCACTCTAGATCGCGGCTTTTTGGCACTTAGTTTTACGCTGGGGGCCTATTGGTCCTACGAACCCAAGTGTCTGGAGGCTGCGAATGAATACCCGTGGATTGCTCGACCAACTGCTCAAATCGGGCCAGGACATGTTGCAAAACAAGGCTGGCGGCCAGCGTAAATCGGACGACAAAGGGGCACTCGGCGGGCTGCTCGGCAGTGGCGGGCTGGGCAGTTTGCTCGGCGGTGCGGGTGGCGGGGCCCTGGCGGCCGGTGCCATGGGTTTGCTACTGGGTAATAAGAAGGCCCGTAAATTTGGCGGCAAGGCCCTCACCTACGGTGGCCTGGCGGCATTGGGCGTGATTGCCTATAGGGCTTACGGCAATTGGCAGGCGCAGCAGGCCGGCGCGCCTCAAGGCGAACCGCAAACCATCGACCGCCTGCCACCGGCCCAGGTCGAGCAACACAGCCAGGGCATTCTTAAAGCCTTGGTCGCGGCGGCCAAGGCCGACGGGCATGTGGACGAGCGTGAACGCGCGTTGATCGAGGGCGAATTCACCAAGCTGGACAACGACCGCGAGCTGCAAACCTGGCTGCATGCCGAGCTGAATAAACCCCTCGACCCCGCCGACGTGGCCCGCGCAGCCGGCACCCCGGAAATGGCCGCCGAGATGTACGTTGCCAGCGTGATGCTGGTTGACGAAGAAAACTTCATGGAAAAGGCCTATCTGGATGAGTTGGCGCGCCAGTTGAAACTCGAGCCCGGTCTAAAGGCCGAGCTGGAAAAACAGGTGCGCCAAGCCACCCTCTGACGCTCATCCAGCGTTATCAAACACCCCGGCCGAAGCAGCGGTTCGGGGTGTTTTTGCATTCTGTGTGCGCTGCATCAAAACCCGTTGATTAATGAGGGCTGACGCTCAGCTATACTCCCCGCATTTGAATGGCCCTTCGAGGAATTACTGTGAAGAACTGGACCTTGCGCCAACGGATCTTGGCTAGCTTTGCGGTCATTATCGCCATCATGTTGTTAATGGTTGTGGTCTCTTATTCACGGTTGTTGAAGATTGAGGCCGGCGAGACTGCGGTCCGTGATGACGCGGTGCCGGGGGTTTATCTCAGTTCGATGATCCGCAGCGCGTGGGTCGACAGTTACCTGCAAACCCTGGCGTTGCTTGGTCTGCGTGACGACAAGGGCCTGACCGACGCCGACAAGGCTGACTTCAAAGCCTTTGAAGGGCGCATCCAGACACAGATGGCCAACTACCAGCAAACCATCAACGGTCGCGATGACCAGGCCGAGTTCAATAAATTCGAATCCCTGCACCAGGCCTACAACAAGAGCCTGGCCACGGTGCTCGAGAGCCTGGCGCGCAATGATCTGGTCGCCGCGCGCAAAGAGTTCAATACCAACCTGACGCCTGCATGGACGGCAGGGCGATTGAAACTCAACGACATCATCACCGAAAACAAAGATGTCGCCGACCGTGCGACCACTGCCATTGATGACGCGGTAGCAGCCGCCAAGGTCAGCATGCTCGTGTCGTTGCTCTTGGCCATCCTCGCCGCCGGCCTGTGTGGCCTGCTGTTGATGCGCGCGATCATGGCGCCGATGCAACGCATCGTGGCGATCCTGGGCACCATGCGCGACGGCGACCTGAGCAAACGCCTGAACCTGGATCGCAAGGACGAATTCGGCGCCGTGGAAACCGGCTTCAACGACATGATGACCGAGCTGACGGCCCTGGTGTCCCAGGCCCAGCGTTCGTCGGTACAGGTGACCACCTCGGTCACCGAGATCGCCGCGACCTCCAAGCAGCAACAGGCCACCGCCACCGAAACAGCGGCAACTACCACCGAGATCGGCGCGACTTCACGCGAGATCGCCGCCACGTCCAAGGACCTGGTCCGCACCATGACCGAAGTTTCGACAGCCGCCGACCAGGCATCGGTCGCCGCCGGTTCCGGCCAGCAAGGCCTGGCGCGCATGGAAGAAACCATGCATTCGGTGATGGGCGCCGCCGACCTGGTCAACGCCAAGCTGGCGATCCTCAATGAGAAGGCCGGCAACATCAACCAAGTGGTGGTGACCATCGTCAAGGTGGCCGACCAGACCAACCTGCTGTCGCTCAATGCCGCCATCGAGGCCGAGAAGGCCGGTGAATACGGTCGCGGTTTTGCTGTGGTGGCCACTGAAGTGCGGCGCCTGGCCGACCAGACCGCCGTGGCCACGTATGACATCGAGCAGATGGTGCGCGAGATCCAGTCGGCAGTATCGGCGGGCGTGATGGGCATGGACAAGTTCTCCGAAGAAGTCCGGCGCGGGATGTTCGAAGTGCAGCAAGTGGGCGAGCAACTGTCGCAGATCATCCATCAGGTGCAGGCCCTGGCGCCGCGGGTGTTGATGGTCAACGAAGGCATGCAGGCCCAGGCCACCGGCGCCGAGCAAATTAATCATGCGCTGGTGCAATTGGGCGATGCCAGCAGCCAGACCGTGGAGTCCCTGCGCCAGGCCAGCTTTGCCATTGATGAACTGAGCCAGGTTGCGGTCGGTCTGCGCAGCGGCGTCTCGCGTTTCAAAGTCTGATGAGCGACCTCGCGGCTAAACGCGATGCCGTCCCGGCAGCGAAAAAAGCGTTGTTCCTGGTGTTCCACATCGGCGGTGAACGCTACGCGCTGAGGGCCACAGAAGTGGCCGAGGTGCTGCCGCGTCTGCCGCTCAAACCGATTGCCCACGCGCCGCTGTGGGTGGCGGGGATCTTTGCTCATCGTGGGGCGTTGGTGCCTGTCATCGATCTGTGTGCCTTGACCTTCGGTACGCCGGCAAAGGCCCGCACCAGCACGCGCCTGGTGCTGGTCAATTACCAGCCGCAGCCGTGGGTCCAGGCGCGCTGGCTGGGGCTGATCCTCGAACAAGCCACCGACACCCTGCGTTGCGGGCTTGAGGAGTTCCAGCCTTATGGGCTGGACAACCGCGAGGCGCCTTACCTGGGGCTGGTGCGTGAAGATGCCTTGGGCTTGATGCAGTGGATTGGCGTCAACGAACTGCTCACCGAGCCTGTGCGCACCTTGCTGTTTTCCGCCGAGCTGAGCCTATGAGCAACGACCCGCGGTTCTTTGCCTTCTTGAAGGAGCGCATTGGCCTGGATGTCGCCTCGGTGGGTGAGGCGATTATCGAGCGCGCGGTGCGTCAACGCAGCCAGGCCGTGCAGGCGCAGACCGCCGAGGCTTACTGGCAGCACCTGCAAAGCTCCCATGATGAGCAGCAGGCGCTGATCGAAGCGGTGATCGTCCCCGAGACCTGGTTTTTCCGTTACCCCGAATCCTTTGCCACCCTGGCCCGCTTGGCCAAGGCACGCCTGGCCGAGATCAAGCACATGCGTGCCCTGCGCATTCTCAGCTTGCCGTGTTCCACCGGCGAAGAGCCGCATTCGATTGCCATGGCGTTACTGGATGCAGGGCTTGCGCCGCACCAATTCAAGGTGCAGGGCATGGATGTCAGCCCGCTGTCGGTGGAGCGCGCCAAACGTGGGGTGTATGGCAAGAATTCTTTTCGCGGCAGCGATATCGAGTTTCGTGAGCGCCATTTCACGGAAGAGGTCGACGGTTATCGCATCGCCGACCGGGTGCGTGAACAAGTCCGCCTGCAAGTCGGCAACCTGCTCGACCCTGCGCTGCTGGCCAATGAGCCGAGTTACGATTTCGTGTTCTGTCGCAACCTGCTGATCTACTTTGACCAGCCGACCCAGAAGCAAGTGTTCGACGTGCTCAAGGCCCTGACCCATGTGGACGGCGTGCTGTTTATCGGCCCGGCCGAAGGCAGCCTGCTGGGGCGCCATGGCATGCGCTCGATAGGCGTACCGCAATCCTTTGCGTTCAGCCGGCATGTCGAGCCGGTCAAGCCTGAGCCGGTCTTCGTACCGATGCCTGCGCCGGTGCCACAGCGCAGCGCAGCGCCGATTCCACCCAAGCCGCGACCGTTCAGCACGGTGAGTGCTCAGGTGGTGCCGATCAAGGCGCCGCACACCGATACCGGCGACTTGCTCAGCCGGATCGCTACCCTGGCCAACGAAGGTAAAAGCGTTGAGGCGCGCGCCGCCTGTGAACAGTATTTGAGTAACCACCCGCCGGCCGCCCAAGTGTTTTACTGGCTGGGGCTGCTCAGCGATGTGGCCGGCAGCGCCCTGGAAGCCCAGGGGTATTATCGAAAAGCCTTGTACCTGGAACCGCAGCACCCGCAGGCCCTGATGCACCTGGCCGCGTTGCTCGAGTCCCAGGGCGATAGCGCGGGGGCGCGCCGGTTGCAGGCGCGTGCCGCCCGTAGCGAGCGAGCTGACAGTGAGTCCAAACGATGAGTAGCCCTGACGCACTCAATACCGCAGGCCTGGACCTGACCCTGGCCGACACCCAGGCCATCGACGACTGCTGGAACCGTATCGGCATCCATGGCGACAAGTCCTGCCCGTTGCTGGCCGAGCATATCCACTGCCGCAACTGCTCGGTGTATTCCGCCGCCGCCACGCGTTTGCTCGACCGTTACGCCTTGCAGCAGGAGGACCAACGCCCGCAGGCGGCCGTTGAAGTCGCGAGTGATGTCGTCACTCGATCCCTGTTGATGTTCCGCCTCGGCGAAGAATGGCTGGGTATTGCAACCCGTTGCCTGGTGGAGGTGGCGCCGCTGCAAGCGATACATTCGCTGCCGCACCAGCGTTCCCGCGCATTGCTCGGTGTGGCCAATGTACGCGGCGCGCTGGTGGCGTGTTTATCGCTGGTGGAGTTGCTGGGGCTGGACCCCACCAGCAATGGTGCAACCGGCGGGCGTATCATGCCGCGCATGTTGATTATTGCCGCGCAGGACGGCCCGGTGGTGGTGCCGGTGGATGAAGTCGACGGCATTCATGCCATCGACGAACGTACCTTGAAGGCGGCGTCGGCCTCCGGCACCCAGGCCAGTGCGCGTTTCACCCAAGGTGTGCTGCAGTGGAAAGGCCGCAGCCTGCGGTGGCTGGATGAGGCGCAATTGCTGTCCGCCGTGACCCGGAGCCTCACATGACCCCCGACCAGATGCGCGATGCCTCGCTGCTGGAACTGTTCAGCCTGGAAGCCGATGCGCAGACCCAGGTATTGAACGCCGGTTTGCTGGCCCTGGAGCGCAACCCGACCCAGGCCGATCAGCTGGAAGCCTGCATGCGCGCCGCGCATTCGCTCAAGGGCGCCGCGCGGATTGTCGGCGTGGACGCCGGGGTCAGCGTGGCTCACGTCATGGAGGATTGCCTGGTCAGCGCCCAGGAAAACCGCCTGTACCTGCAACCCGAACATATCGATGCCTTACTGCAAGGTACCGATCTACTGATGCGTATCGCCACGCCCGGCAACGACGTGGGCCCCGCAGATATCGAGGCCTATGTGGCCCTGATGGAGCGCCTGCTCGATCCGTCGCAGCCGATTGCCAGGGTTGAACCTGCGCCAACGCCCAAGCCGGCACCCGCGCCTGTCCTCGAAGAGCTGCCACCGGAGATCGAGCCTGCGGCGTCGGCCACGCCTTCTGCGCCGCGCCAGAACAAACCCATGACCGAAGGCGGCGAGCGCGTGCTGCGGGTGACCGCCGAGCGCTTGAACAGCCTGTTGGATCTGTCCAGCAAATCGCTGGTGGAAACCCAACGGCTCAAGCCTTACCTGGCCAGCATGCAGCGCCTCAAACGCATTCAAAGCAATAGTGTGCGTGCCTTGGACACACTGGATGGCCAACTCAAGGCCTTGGATTTAAGCCTTGAAGCTCAGGAGGCCCTGGCCGACACCCGCCGTCTTTTAAGCGAAGCCCAGGCCCTGCTGGCGGAAAAAACTGCCGAGCTGGATGAGTTTGGCTGGCAGGCCGGGCAGCGCGCCCAGGTGCTTTACGACACGGCGTTGGCCTGCCGCATGCGGCCGTTTGCCGATGTACTCGCCGGGCAGGTGCGCATGGTCCGCGACCTTGGCCGCAGCCTGGGCAAGCAGGTGCGCCTGGAGATCGAGGGCGAAAAGACCCAGGTCGACCGCGACGTGCTGGAAAAGCTCGAAGCGCCGCTCACCCACTTGCTGCGCAATGCCGTCGACCACGGTATCGAAATGCCCGAGCAGCGCATGCTCGCCGGTAAACCTGCTGAAGGCTTGATTCGCCTGCGAGCCTCCCACCAGGCGGGCCTGCTGGTGCTGGAGCTGAGTGACGACGGCAATGGCGTCGACCTTGAGCGCCTGCGCGGCACCATCGTCGACCGGCACCTGTCACCCCTGGAAACCGCCCTGCGCTTGAGCGAAGAGGAACTGCTGACGTTCCTGTTCCTGCCAGGGTTCAGCCTGCGCGACAAGGTCACCGAAGTATCCGGGCGTGGCGTCGGCCTGGACGCGGTGCAGCATATGGTTCGCCAACTGCGCGGCGCGGTGGTGCTGGAGCAGACGGCGGGGCAGGGCAGTCGCTTCCATCTGGAGGTGCCGTTGACCCTGTCGGTGGTGCGCAGCCTGGTGGTGGAGGTCGGTGAAGAAGCCTACGCATTCCCACTGGCCCACATCGAACGCATGTGCGACCTGGCGCCCGATGACATCGTGCAACTGGAAGGCCGTCAGCATTTCTGGCACGAAGGCCGGCATGTCGGCCTGGTTGCCGCCAGCCAGTTGTTGCAGCGCCCGCCGGGGCAGAGTAATGAAGAAACCTTGAAGGTAGTGGTGATCCGCGAGCGCGATGCGGTGTATGGCATTGCGGTGGAACGCTTTATCGGCGAGCGCACCCTGGTGGTGTTGCCGCTGGATGATCGCCTGGGCAAAGTCCAGGACATCTCCGCCGGGGCCTTGCTGGATGACGGCTCGGTGGTGTTGATCGTCGACGTCGAAGACATGCTGCGTTCGGTGGATAAATTGCTCAACACCGGCCGCCTGGAACGGATCGCCCGGCGCAGCCAACAGGCTGCCGAAGCACCGCGTAAACGGGTGCTGGTGGTGGACGACTCGCTCACTGTGCGAGAGCTGCAACGCAAATTATTACTTAATCGTGGTTATGAAGTGGCCGTAGCGGTCGATGGCATGGACGGCTGGAACGCGCTGCGTTCCGAAGACTTCGACTTGCTGATCACTGACATTGATATGCCTCGTATGGACGGGATCGAATTGGTCACACTCTTGCGCCGTGATAGTCGCCTGCAATCGTTGCCGGTGATGGTGGTCTCGTACAAGGATCGCGAAGAAGACCGGCGTCGTGGACTGGACGCCGGCGCCGACTATTATCTAGCTAAAGCCAGTTTCCATGACGACGCCTTGCTGGACGCCGTGATGGAACTGATTGGAGGCGCCCGGGCATGAGGATCGCGATCGTCAATGACATGCCCCTGGCGTTGGAAGCCTTGCGGCGCGCCTTGAGTCTTGAACCCGCGCACCAGGTGGTGTGGGTGGCCAACAATGGCCTTGAAGCCGTACAGCGTTGCGCCGAACTGACGCCGGACCTGATCCTGATGGACTTGATCATGCCGGTGATGGACGGCGTAGAAGCCACGCGGCAGATCATGGCCGAAACCCCGTGCCCGATCTTGATCGTCACCGTGGACCGTCAGGCCAATGTCAGCCGAGTGTTTGAAGCCATGGGCCATGGCGCGCTGGACGTGGTGGACACGCCGGCGCTGGGCGTGGGCAATCCCAAGGATGCGGCGGCGCCGTTGCTGCGCAAGATCCTCAACATTGGCTGGCTGGTCGGCCAGAGTGGCAGCCGCGTACGCGCCGAAACCGCGCCCCAGCGCTCCACCGGCAAACGCCGCAGCTTGGTGGCGATCGGGTCGTCGGCAGGCGGGCCGGCTGCCCTGGAAATCCTGCTCAAGGGTTTGCCCCGAGACTTTCCGGCGGCCATCGTGCTGGTGCAGCATGTGGACCAGGTGTTTGCCGCCGGCATGGCGGAGTGGCTGAGCAGCGCCTCCGGGCTGCCGGTGCGTCTGGCCCGTGAAGGTGAGCCGCCACAAGCCGGAACGGTGTTGCTGGCCGGCACCAATCACCACATTCGCCTGTTGAAAAATGGCACGCTAGCCTATACCGCAGAGCCGGTGAACGAGATCTACCGGCCGTCCATCGACGTGTTTTTCGAGAGCGTCGCCAGCCACTGGAACGGCGATGCCGTCGGCGTATTACTCACCGGCATGGGCCGCGACGGCGCCCAGGGGCTCAAGTTGTTGCGTGAACAAGGATATTTGACCATCGCCCAGGATCAACAAAGCTCGGCGGTGTATGGCATGCCCAAAGCGGCGGCGGCGATTGATGCTGCTGTTGAAATTCGCCCACTGGATAGAATTGCACCCCGATTGCTGGAGGTATTTGCAAAATGATCCGTATCTCCCGCTGCTGGCTTGCAGGTAGTAATTCAGGTGACTGCACATGAGTGATTTACAGATCGACGACATCAAGACCGACGAAAATGCTGCCATGGTGTTGCTGGTCGACGACCAGGCCATGATCGGCGAAGCGGTGCGGCGTGGGCTCGCCCATGAAGAAAACATCGATTTCCACTTTTGCGCCGATCCGCATCAGGCGATTGCCCAGGCCATCCGCATTAAGCCAACCGTCATTCTGCAAGACCTGGTCATGCCGGGCCTCGACGGCCTGACGCTGGTGCGCGAATACCGCAACCACCCGGCCACGGCGAACATCCCGATCATCGTGCTCTCGACCAAGGAAGAGCCGTTGATCAAAAGCGCGGCGTTCTCGGCCGGGGCCAATGATTACCTGGTCAAGCTGCCGGACAATATCGAGCTGGTGGCGCGCATTCGCTATCACTCGCGCTCCTACATGACGTTGTTGCAGCGGGATGCGGCCTACCGTGCGCTGCGGGTCAGCCAGCAGCAGTTGCTGGACACCAATCTGGTGCTGCAACGGTTGATGAACTCCGACGGTCTGACCGGGCTGTCCAACCGCCGCCACTTCGACGAATACCTGGAATTGGAATGGCGCCGCGCCATGCGTGACCAGACTCAGCTGTCACTGCTGATGATCGACGTCGACTTCTTCAAGACCTTCAACGACAGCTTTGGCCATGTTGAAGGTGACGAAGCCCTGCGCAAAGTTGCCGCCGCCATCCGCGAAGCCAGTAGCCGTCCTTCGGACCTGCCGGCGCGTTACGGGGGTGAAGAGTTCGCCCTGGTGTTGCCGAACACCTCGCCGGGTGGTGCGCGCCTGGTGGCGGAAAAGCTGCGCATGGCAGTTGCCGCGCTGAAAATCCCGCATATTGCACCGGCTGAAGGCTCGAGCCTGACCATCAGCATCGGCCTGTCGACCATGACCCCGCAGCAGAGCAGCGATTGCCGGCTGCTGATCATGGCGGCGGACAAGGGCTTGTATACGGCCAAGCATAATGGGCGTAACCAGGTGGGTATCGAATAATTCGGTACAACGCTAATCCCTTGTGGGAGCGGGCTTGCTCGCGAATGCGGTATGTCAGGTAATGAATCAGTGACTGACCCACCGCATTCGCGAGCAAGCCCGCTCCCACATTTGGATCTTCATTGTTCTTGAGATCGGATGCAGACCCGCCTTTTCGCCAAGCGGGCTGCCGTTCGCGTCTCTTTGTCGTTATACTCGTCGGCTTTCAAAAGTTCGCCAACGAGTGCTGCCCGCCATGGAAATCAACCCGATCCTTAACACCATCAAGGACCTGTCCGAGCGCTCCGAAACTATTCGGGGGTATCTTTGACTACGATCAAAAGCATGAGCGTCTGACCGAAGTCAATCGCGAGCTTGAAGATCCGGCTGTCTGGAACAAACCTGAATACGCCCAGGAACTGGGCCGCGAGCGCGCTGCGCTGGCGCAGATCGTCGACACCCTCGACGAATTGAACACCGGTCTGGGCGATTGCCGTGACCTGCTGGACATGGCCGTCGAAGAAAACGACGAAGGCGCAGTGGGCGATGTCGTCGCCGAACTGGCCCGTCTCGAGGAAAACCTCGCCAAGCTTGAATTCCGCCGCATGTTCAGCCACGAAATGGACCCGAACAACGCCTACCTGGATATCCAGGCCGGTTCCGGCGGCACCGAGGCCCAGGACTGGGCCAACATCCTGCTGCGCATGTACCTGCGCTGGGCTGACAAGCGCGGTTTCGACGCAACCATCATGGAGCTGTCAGCCGGTGAAGTCGCCGGTATCAAAGGCGCGACCGTGCACATCAAGGGTGAATACGCCTTTGGCTGGCTGCGTACCGAGATTGGCGTGCATCGCCTGGTGCGCAAGAGCCCGTTCGACTCCGGCAACCGTCGCCACACTTCGTTCTCCGCGGTGTTCGTCTCCCCAGAGATCGACGACAAAGTGGAAATCGAGATCAACCCGGCCGACCTGCGAATCGACACCTACCGCTCCTCCGGCGCCGGTGGTCAGCACGTAAACACCACCGACTCGGCCGTACGTATTACCCACGTACCGACCAACACCGTGGTCAGCTGCCAGAACGAACGTTCCCAGCACGCGAACAAGGACACCGCCATGAAAATGCTGCGGGCCAAGTTGTACGAGCAGGAAATGCAGAAGCGCAACGCGGCTTCGCAGGCGCTGGAAGACACCAAGTCGGATATCGGCTGGGGTCACCAGATCCGTTCTTATGTGCTCGATGCGTCGCGGATCAAGGATCTGCGCACTAACATCGAACGCAGCGACTGCGACAAGGTGCTCGACGGCGATATCGACGAATACCTGGAAGCCAGCCTGAAATCAGGCCTGTAACAAGACTCTAGGAGCCGGGGGGACACTTAGTCCTTGCCCGGCGATCCCCTGCCGAAGGCTGGGGAAAACGTACCTGTGATGGAATTTCAAAAGACATGAGCGACCAACAACTCGACCCGCAAGCCCTGCAACAGGAAGAAAACTCCCTGATCGCCCTGCGCAAGGAAAAGCTTGCTGCCGAGCGCGCCAAGGGTAACGCCTTCCCCAACGACTTCCGCCGCGACAACTACTGCGATGCCTTGCAGAAGCAATACGCGGACAAGACCAAGGAAGAGCTGGCGGAAGCGGCGATCCCGGTCAAGGTGGCAGGTCGCATCATGCTCAACCGTGGCTCGTTCATGGTGATCCAGGACATGACCGGGCGTCTTCAGGTCTACGTCAACCGCAAGACCCTTTCGGAAGAAACCCTGGCCTCGGTGAAAACCTGGGACATGGGCGACATCATCGCGGCCGAAGGCACCCTGGCCCGTTCCGGCAAGGGCGACCTGTACGTTGAGATGACCAGTGTGCGCCTGTTGACCAAGTCGCTGCGCCCTCTGCCGGACAAGCACCACGGCCTGACCGACACCGAGCAGCGCTATCGCCAGCGCTACGTTGACCTGATCGTCAACGAAGACGTGCGCCAGACCTTCCGCGTGCGTTCGCAGGTCATCGCCCACATCCGCAGCTTCCTGATGCAACGTGACTTCCTGGAAGTGGAAACCCCGATGCTGCAAACCATCCCGGGTGGTGCCGCAGCCAAACCGTTCGAAACCCACCACAACGCGTTGGACCTGGAAATGTTCCTGCGTATCGCGCCTGAGTTGTACCTCAAGCGCCTTGTGGTTGGCGGCTTCGAAAAAGTCTTCGAGATCAACCGCAACTTCCGTAACGAAGGCGTTTCGACGCGCCACAACCCTGAATTCACCATGTTGGAGTTCTACCAGGCGTACGCCGACTACGAAGACAACATGGACCTGACCGAAGAACTGTTCCGCGAACTGGCACAACTGGTGCTGGGCAGCACCGACGTGCCTTACGGCGACAAGGTGTTCCACTTCGGCGAGCCGTTTGTACGCCTCTCGGTGTTCGACTCGATCCTCAAGTACAACCCAGAGTTGACCGCTGACGACCTGACCGACATCGACAAGGCCCGCGCCATCGCCAAGAAAGCCGGCGCCAAGGTGCTGGGCTTTGAAGGCCTGGGCAAACTGCAGGTGATGATTTTCGAAGAACTGGTGGAGCACAAGCTGGAGCAGCCGCACTTCATTACCCAGTACCCGTTCGAAGTGTCGCCGCTGGCCCGTCGCAACGACGACAACCCGAACGTTACCGACCGTTTCGAGCTGTTCATCGGCGGCCGCGAAATCGCCAACGCCTACTCCGAGCTTAACGACGCGGAAGACCAGGCCGAGCGCTTCATGGCGCAGGTGGCCGACAAGGACGCCGGCGACGACGAAGCCATGCACTACGACGCCGACTTCGTCCGCGCGCTGGAGTACGGCATGCCACCGACTGCCGGTGAAGGTATCGGTATCGACCGGTTGGTGATGTTGTTGACCAACTCGCCGTCGATCCGCGACGTGATCTTGTTCCCGCACATGCGGCCACAAGCGTAACCCCAGCGAAATCCGAAGCCGCCTTTTATAAGGCGGCTTTTTTATGGGGTGTATTTAGCCGTCAATAGAACGGCGCCAGGTGTTCGTTCCCACGACGACCCGTCTGCGTGGGAATGCAGCCCGTGACGCTCCGCGTCACCTTTTAAAGGAAGATCTGCCGTGAACCGCGTAATGGCTCAAGAAGGTGCCGCCGGCATTGCTGCTGCCGTGGCTGAAAGCGTCCAGTATCAAGGCCGCAAGGCCAGTCGCCGGGGCAGCGAGCAACGCAGGCAAGACATTCTCGATGCGGCCATGCGCATCGTCGTGCGTGACGGCGTGCGGGCCGTGCGCCATCGCGCGGTGGCGTCGGAAGCCGGCGTGCCATTGTCGGCCACCACCTACTACTTCAAGGACATCGATGACTTGCTCACCGATACCTTCGCCCAGTACGTCGAGCGCAGCGCGGCCTTCATGGGCAAACTGTGGGTGCGCAACGAAGGCCTGCTGCGCGAGATGGTCGCCTATGGCGATGGCAGCCAGGCGTCACGCTCGCAACTGGCCGATGACATTGCAAAGCTGACCGCCGATTACGTCATGCGCCAACTGAACAACCGCCGTGAACACCTGATGGCCGAACAGGCCTTTCGCCAGGAAGCCTTGCTTAACCCGCGTCTGGCGGAACTGGTGCGTTCTCATCAGCAGATTCTGTTGCAGGGCACCGGGCAGTTTTTCCAGGTATTGGGTTCCCGCGAGCCGCAACAGGATGCCAAAGTGTTGACGGCGATAATCGGTCGGATGGAATATCAGGGCCTGCTTGGCGGCCCAGAGCCTCTGACCGGTGAAGAGATGCTTGAAATTCTCAAGCGTTACATGCATTTGGTGTTGGCCTCGGTCTAGCTAAATGTGGGATCTGCTTTATTTGGGAGCTGGCTTGCCTGCGATAGCAACACCGCGGTGTGGGCTTGAATGACCGTGTTACCTGTATCGCAGGCAAGCCCACTCCCACATCGGTAGGTGCCATGCAAACCATTCAGTGGGGTATTTGATGAAAGCCTGGCGTGTCGCGCTAATCGCCTTGTCGTTCCTGTTGCTCAGCGGTTGCCTGGTGACGTTCAAGGACCCGCTGCCAGCCAAAGAAGCAGCACCGAATGCCTTGCTCGGCCACTGGTCGAGCAAAAATGCCTGGGGCGAGCCGCTCAACCTGCAGATTACCCGCGTCGGTAAGCATCGTTACAAAGCGGTGAGCTACCCTAAAGCCAAGCCGGGCCAGCGCGATGAGTATCTGTTTACGGTTTCGCGCCATGGCAACCGTTGGTATTTGTCGGCGCCGTTGCCGGACAAACTCGGCGGGCACTTCATTTTGGCTGGCTTCGATTTTGAAGGCGAAAGCGACGAAAAGCCTGAATTGGTGGTCTACAACCTCGACCTTGAGCAAATCCATCAAGCCATAGGCCAGCAGGCTTTACACGGCAGCACTGTGGACACCGTCGAAGGCGCCGGCGTGTTGGTGGACAGCCCGATGGACCAGGTGTTTACCTACCTGGATAACCCGGCCAATGCCGATGTGTTCGTTGAAGCCGTGCGCTACCAGCGCGCGGGCAAATAACGTTTAAAGAGGAAGCACCGGGTGGACGATTACCAGCAGACGATACGCACCTTGTCCGATCGCATAGTGCTGGCGCAAACACCGATTCGCGTGCTCGACGCCGTGAAGTGGGACGAGAACATTCGCCAGGGATTCCTCAAGGCCAAGGGCAAGGCTTTGCCCGCCGTGGACCGCGATTATTACCTGAACCGGCCGCTATCGTTCGACTCCAGCGCGGTCAAGCTGGAGTTCCAGAACATCGAGCGCGACATCACCCGCCAGCTTGGCCAATTCAACCCGGTCGGGCAGATCATGCGGCGGATGTGCAAGGAGTACCGCATGGTGGTGCGCATGCTCGAAGCGCGCGGCACCGAGGACTTCGGCCTGATCTCCCAGGAACTCTACGGCGCCGCTTCCGATGCCTTCCACGCCGGCGACCCGACCCTGGCTGACCTGGGCCTGATGCTCTCCGACTACCTCAATAACATCGACGGCCGTGGCGACCTCAAGGACGAGGCCAAGACTCTCACCGCCAAAGATGCCGTGGCGATGTTGCAAACCCGCCTGAACAAGGTATTTGGCGAGGCGGAAGAAACCATTCGCGTGTTCGAGTCCGACGGGATCGTCGCCGACGCGGCGGCGGGCGCCGACTACATCAAGATCCGCGCCGACGCGATGTTCAACGAGCGTGATGTGCGCGCGCTGGAAGTGCATGAAGGCCTGGTGCACGTCGGCACCACGCTCAATGGCCAAAATCAGCCGATCTGCACGTTCCTGTCCAAGGGGCCGCCGTCTTCCACCGTGACCCAGGAAGGCCTGGCGATTCTGATGGAAATCATCACCTTCGCGTCCTACCCCAGCCGCCTGCGCAAACTGACCAATCGCACCCGCGCCATCCATATGGTGGAGGAGGGCGCTGACTTCCTGCAGGTGTTCGAATTCTTCCGCGAGCAAGGTTTTGAAATGGCCGAAAGCTACGGCAACGCCAGCCGGGTATTCCGTGGCTCGACGCCGACCGGCCTGCCGTTTACCAAGGATTTGTCCTATCTCAAGGGCTTTATCATGGTCTATAACTACATTCAGCTGGCCGTGCGCAAAGGCAAGCTGGAACAAGTGCCGCTGTTGTTCTGCGGCAAGACCACGCTGGAAGACATGCGTACCTTGCGCCAACTGGTCGATGAAGGCCTGGTGGTGCCGCCCAAGTACCTGCCCGAGCAGTTTCGCGACATGAACGCACTGGCGGCGTGGATGTGT
The DNA here is from genome assembly GCF_053345295.1 of Pseudomonas sp. M5A4_2d. NCBI lineage: Bacteria > Pseudomonadati > Pseudomonadota > Gammaproteobacteria > Pseudomonadales > Pseudomonadaceae > Pseudomonas > Pseudomonas sp. M5A4_2d. The sequence goes on from NZ_JBKEZW010000014.1 coordinate 134,915, forward strand.
TTCTCCAACTTCCTCAACCACTTGAGCCTGGATCGGATCGAAGCGGATTACTCGAATATCCTTTAGGCAATTTAACTGACGAAACCGATTAAAAAATGTGGATCTCCACAAGGCTGCAGATCGCGGCCAAATCGCGAGGCTTCAACGGATGAGAATCCTCGGCATTCTTTGCCTGCTATTCACATTGAACGGCTGCAGTTCGCTGCTGTTCTACCCTGAGCCCGGGCTGCCGTTCACGCCGGAAAAAGCCCACCTGCAATACCGCGATGTCACCCTGACCACCGCCGATGGCGTAAAGCTTCATGCCTGGTGGCTGCCGGCCAAACCCGGGGTGCCCGTCAAAGGCACGGTGCTGCACTTGCACGGCAACGGCGGCAACCTCGCCTGGCACCTGGGCGGCAGTTGGTGGTTGCCGGAGCAGGGCTATCAAGTGCTGCTGCTGGACTATCGCGGTTATGGGCTGTCGCAAGGCAAGCCGTCGTTGCCGGCGATCTATCAAGACATCGATGCAGCGTTTAAGTGGCTCGACAAGGCCCCCGAAACCCAGGGCCAACCGCTGATTGTGTTAGGCCAAAGCCTGGGTGGCGCGCTGGCGGTGCATTACCTGGCAGCGCACCCGGAGCGTCAGTCCAAACTCAAGGCGCTGGTGCTGGACGGCGTGCCTGCCAGTTATCGTGACGTAGGACAATTCGCCCTCAGCACGTCCTGGTTAACATGGCCGTTTCAGGTGCCCCTGTCCTGGCTGGTGCCGGACGCCGACAGTGCGATCAACACCATGCCCCAACTGACCGGCGTACCGAAACTGCTGTTCCATAGCCTGGATGATCCGATTGTGCCGGTGGCCAACGGCATTCGCCTGTATCAGGCCGCGCCGCCGCCCAGGGTGTTGCAGTTGACCCGCGGTGGCCATGTGCAGACCTTTGCCGACAAGACCTGGCAAACCGTGATGCTGCGTTATCTGGACGACCCGCAGCACTTCAACGGCCTGCGCCGCCTGGGTGAAATTCCGAATTATCCTGTTCCTAAAGTTGACTCATCAGAGAGCCCGCAATGAGCGAAGAACGCAATATGATCCCGCTGATCCTCACCGGTATCGGCACCATCATCGGTACCGTCGGTTGCCTGTGGTTCTACGGCTACCTGCACTTCGCCAAGCCGGAAGATGCATTGCTGCTCAGCGACTTCACCCTGCTCAAGACCGTGCCGGGCGTGGACTATAAAATTTCCCTGACCCCGGCCGCACAAGTGGCGCAGTGCGTTGATGGCGTGCTGGTGATGTTCGATACCGAGCAGAAAGGCTTGAGTGGCGTGCTGGTCAACAACAAGAAACAAGCGGTGCGTTGCATGGGGCAGGAAACTCCGCAACTGCAGGAATAGCCCCATCACGGAAATATCTGGAACCGTCTTGCGTCACACGCCACAGAAGGCGATGTAACTTACGCAAACGGGGCGGGCAAGGTGGTCATAAATATTGGTGCAATACGCAACATGCTGGACATGGCCCGTGGGCATGAGTCGCTGACGCGACAAGATGCACAGGCCCATACGCTCAGGCAACTGATGGAGCGGCTGTCGGAGAACACCTATGACGCGAAAAAGGTAACGCATGCGGACGATTCGGAGGGCCCCATCACCTTCGGATAGTCCAAAAAAAACCCACCGTAAGGTGGGTTTTTTTATCCAGCTTCAATCAATCAGTTCGCCATCGACGAACGTGGCTTCACTGGCTGGTTGTCGTTGGAAATGGTCACTTCAACGCGGCGGTTCATGGCACGGCCCGAGACGCTGCCGTTGTCGGCAACCGGATATTCCTTGCCGTAACCCTGGGTCACGATGCGCGAGATATCCACGCCCTGTTGAGCCAGTGCACGCTGTACAGAGGCCGCACGACGCTCGGACAGGCTCTGGTTGTACGAGTCGGAGCCGGTGCTGTCGGTGTAGCCTTCGACGATCACTTTACGGTCCGGGTTATCACGCAGGAACTGCGCCAGCTTGGTGATGTTCACCAGGCCGCTGGATTTCAGGTCGGACTTGTTGGTGGCGAACAGCACGTCACCGAACGTCACCAGGGTGCCGCGATCAGTCTGCTTGGCGTTCAAGCTGTCTTGCAGTTGCTTGATCTGCGCATCACGGGCTTGCAGCAGGGCGCGGGCACGTTCGTCACCGGCGTTTTTCAGCTGGGCTTCGGATTGGCGCAGTGCGATGGTGTCTTTCGCCACTTCAACGCGCTGGTTGGTCAGGTAGGCCAGTTGGTCGACTTTCTTCTGGTCTTCCTTGTCACGGTAGGCCTTGTCAGCCTTGTCCAGCCAATCCTGAGCGTCCTTGGTTTCCAGCGCCGCTACCTTGGTGGCATTCGGGTTGGCTTGCAGGGCCGAGAAGTTGGTCCGTGCGTTTTCCAGGTTCGCGTTTGGCGGGGTGGAGCAGGCCGCCAGAGCAACGCTCATCGCCAGCAGGGCAGGGATCATCAGTTGTTTACGCATAGTCGTGTCGTCCTTTCAATTCGATATCGGGTGCAATGCAATCAGTGGCGGCGGCTTATTGCTGTTTGATAACAGCCGGGCGCATGCCTTCCTGACGCAGCTCCTGAACAGCCTTCTGGGAGTCCTTCACAGCCTGGTCTGCCTTGGCAGCCTGGGCTTTACGCTCAGCGACGCGGGCGTCCCACTCGGCTTGTTCGGCCAGTTGACGAGCCTTGTCGTAGTTTTTGTCGTGCATGGCGATTTCAGCTTCTTTGAGCTTATCCTGAGCCGACTTCATTTCTACGGCGGCGTACTCGGTACCACCGGCGCTGACGGCGCTGTTCACCGCAGATTGGGTCACGGCGTATTGCTCGGTCGGTGGGTTACCGGCGCAGCCCGCCAGTACGAAGCTGGTGCCGATTGCCAGCGCGGCCAATTTAAGCCCGCGCAGGTGGTTAAACGAGGATTTGGCAGTGCTGGTCTTCATCGTCTTCAACTCCATTGGATAACTCCTCAAAAACATCAAAATCCACTTCGTTGGTCAGCGGTCGAGGCCCCGGCGGTAAAGCTCGTAGTGCCTTTTCAAACGGCCGTTCCAAGTGATGGCTTACTGGCTGTGACCTGATGCTTTTTTCAAAAGTTCAGAGAAGATGGCGATTTGCCTAAAAAAATATCTGACTGTTTGGTCAGCGTTTAAAAGTTTGAACTTTTGCTGCGCGCGAAGGTACGCCGAGCCTCTGTGAGGCCCGGAATACCTGGGGTTGGATGCGGTTTAACGGATGTTTATCAGTGCTTCTGTTCGTCCGCGCCGGCTGATAAATCATGCAGATAGCGCCGCGACAGCGTGAGAAAGCGTGGAGTAGGGCCGACGTCTTCGTACAGCGGGTCCCCCTCTTCATCGGTGGCGACCACGTGCTGGCCCTTGATGTAGGGAAAGCTGGCTTCCAGCTCTTCAAGGGCGGCGCCGATCAGCTCACCGAGCAGTTCTTCGGGGTGGCGCTTGGGGTACATCTCGGCAATGGCGGCCAGCCGGGCGGCGGACTCCATGTCCAGATGGATCGCGTACTCGGTTTTGGTCAGGCGACCCTTGGCGGTCTCTTCCCAATGCTGGGCCAGTTCTCGAATTTTCATGGCAACCTCAATAAGCCCGCGATGGCAGGCGGTGATGAGTGTCCAGCCGCCTGCGTGGATAAACGCGACGACTCACTGTTGAGACTAGCTGTAACCGGCAAGGTTTAAAGTGTCTTGTCAGAAACCGATGCGAGCGGCACTCTGGAAGGCCTGCGCGTCCCGGATTTCTGGCTGGAGATTGGCTGATGAGTGATATCGATGCACGCTTGCGTGAGGATGTTCACCTGCTGGGTGAGCTGTTGGGCAACACCATTCGAGAGCAATACGGCGATGATTTCCTCGACAAGATCGAGCAGATCCGCAAAGGCGCCAAGGCCGACCGCCGTGGCAGCGTATCCGAGCAAACCGCCGGCGAGGAACTCAGCGCCAGCTTGAACCAACTGCAGGAAAGCGAACTGTTGCCCGTGGCGCGAGCCTTTAACCAGTTCCTCAACCTGGCCAACATCGCCGAGCAGTACCAGTTGATCCATCGGCGCGATGAGTCGCAACCAGCGCCTTTTGAGTCCCGTGTATTGCCGGAGCTGCTGGCCCGCCTGCAAAGCGAAGGTCACAGCAACGAATCCCTGGCCCGCCAGTTGGCGCGGTTGGAGATTGAATTGGTCCTCACCGCCCACCCGACTGAAGTGGCGCGCCGCACCCTGATCCAGAAATACGATGCGATCGCCGCGCAACTGGCGCTGCAGGATCACCGCGACCTCACCACGGCCGAGCGCGAGCAGATCCGCGAACGGTTGCAGCGGTTGATCGCCGAAGCCTGGCACACCGAAGAAATCCGCCGCGTGCGGCCCACCCCGGTGGATGAAGCCAAGTGGGGCTTTGCGGTGATTGAGCATTCGTTGTGGCAGGCCATCCCGAATTATTTGCGCAAGGCTGACCACGCCTTGCACGCGGCCACCGGCCTGCACTTGCCACTGGAGGCCGCGCCGATTCGGTTTGCCTCGTGGATGGGCGGGGACCGTGATGGCAACCCGAATGTCACCGCGCCGGTCACACGCGAAGTGCTGTTGCTGGCGCGCTGGATGGCGGCGGATTTGTATTTGCGTGATATCGATCACCTGGCGTCCGAGCTGTCGATGCAACAGGCCAGCCCGGCGTTGCAAGCCAAGGTCGGCGATAGCGTCGAGCCGTATCGCGCCTTGCTCAAGCAATTGCGTGAACGTCTGCGTGCCACGCGGCAATGGGCGCACACCGCATTGACCGCCAACACCCCGGCACCCGCCGAGGTACTGCAGAACAACCGCGACCTGCTCGACCCGCTGGAGCTCTGCTACCAGTCGCTTCACGAGTGCGGCATGGGTGTAATCGCTGATGGCCCGTTGCTCGATTGCCTGCGCCGCGCCGTGACCTTCGGCTTGTTCCTGGTGCGGCTGGATGTGCGCCAGGATTCCAGTCGCCACTCGGCGGCCATGACCGAAATCACCGATTACCTGGGCCTCGGTCGCTATGAAGACTGGGATGAAGAGGCGCGTATCAGCTTCCTGACCAAGGAGCTGAGCAATCGTCGACCGCTGCTGCCGGGCTATTTCAAACCGTCGGCGGACACCGCCGAAGTGTTGAATACCTGCAAGGAAATCGCCGCCGCACCGGCCGCGTCTCTCGGCTCGTATGTGATCTCGATGGCGGGCGCCGCCTCGGACGTGCTGGCGGTGCAACTGCTGCTTAAAGAGTCGGGCGTACAACGACCGATGCGCGTGGTTCCGCTGTTCGAAACCCTGGCCGACCTGGATAACGCCGGGCCGGTGATGGAGTGTCTGCTGCAATTGCCGGGCTATCGCGCGCGCTTGCAAGGCCCGCAGGAAGTGATGATCGGCTACTCGGACTCAGCCAAGGACGCCGGCACCACGGCTGCGGCCTGGGCGCAGTACCGGGCGCAGGAACGTTTGGTGGATATCTGCCGCGAGCAGCAGGTGGAATTACTGTTGTTCCACGGTCGTGGCGGCACTGTTGGCCGGGGTGGTGGGCCAGCTCACGCGGCGATCCTGTCGCAACCGCCGGGCTCGGTGGCGGGGCGTTTTCGTACCACCGAACAAGGCGAAATGATCCGCTTCAAGTTCGGCCTGCCGGACATCGCCGAGCAGAACCTCAATCTGTACCTGGCCGCGGTGCTGGAAGCCACGCTGTTGCCACCGCCGCCGCCCGAGCCGGCCTGGCGCCATTTGATGGACGAATTGGCGGCAGACGGTGTCAGCGCTTACCGCGCTGTCGTGCGGGAAAATCCCCAGTTCGTCGAGTACTTCCGCCAGTCCACGCCGGAGCAGGAGTTGGGCCGTTTGCCGTTGGGCAGTCGCCCGGCCAAGCGGCGTGCGGGCGGTATCGAAAGCCTGCGGGCGATTCCGTGGATTTTCGGTTGGACCCAAACCCGCCTGATGCTACCCGCCTGGCTTGGCTGGGAAGCAGCACTAAGCAAGGCGCTGGAGCGCGGCGAGGGCGAGTTGCTGGGGCAGATGCGCGAGCAATGGCCGTTCTTTCGCACCCGCATCGATATGCTGGAAATGGTGCTGGCCAAGGCCGATGCCGATATAGCGCGTTTATATGACGAGCGTCTGGTGCAGCCTGACCTTCTGCCATTGGGCGCGCACTTACGCGACCTATTGTCGCAGGCATGCAGTGTGGTCCTTGGCCTGACTGGCCAGTCGCAACTGCTGGCCCACAGTCCGGACACCCTGGAGTTTATCCGTTTGCGTAACACCTACCTCGACCCGCTGCACCTGTTGCAGGCCGAGTTGCTGGCGCGCTCGCGTCAGCAGGAGGCGGCGCAGGATAGCCCTCTGGAACAGGCGCTGCTGGTGTCCGTGGCGGGTATTGCCGCCGGATTGCGCAACACCGGTTAGGGTTTCTTGCGTGTTCTCAACGACTTGCAGATAAACAATGACGGCCGCCCTGAAAGGGGCGGTTGGCGTTTATGGGGCAGGGTTGCACTCAGGCACACCCTGGCTATGACGCATGCGCTGCGCGGGTTACTCCGACTTTCGGCGGCTTGTATGGATAGGGCCCGCTGTGTATCTTGATCAGCCTTTGGGGTTTTGATCGGCTTGGGCCGATATTTCCACGAGCCACATTTTTACGAGATTGGCCCCACGCGGCGAATCCGAGCGTCATCTCTATAAAAAATTGAGGAGCACATCGATGCGCGTCATTCTGCTGGGAGCTCCCGGGGCCGGTAAAGGTACTCAGGCAAAGTTCATCACTGAAAAATTCGGCATTCCACAAATCTCCACCGGCGACATGCTGCGCGCGGCCGTCAAGGCCGGCACCGAGCTGGGCCTGATCGCAAAAAGCGTGATGGACAGCGGCGGCCTGGTTTCCGATGACCTGATCATCAACCTGGTCAAGGAACGCATCACCCAGGACGACTGCAAGAACGGTTTCCTGTTCGACGGCTTCCCACGCACCATTCCCCAGGCTGAAGCCCTGGTGAAGGCTGGCGTTGAGTTGGATGCCGTGGTTGAAATCGCGGTTGAAGACGAAGAAATCGTCCAGCGTATCGCCGGTCGTCGTGTTCACGAGGCCTCGGGCCGCGTGTACCACACCGTCTACAACCCGCCGAAGGTTGAAGGCAAGGACGATGTTACCGGCGAAGACCTGGTACAGCGTAAGGATGACACCGAAGAAACCGTGCGCCATCGTCTGTCGGTCTACCACTCCCAGACCAAGCCACTGGTGGACTTCTACCAGAAACTGTCCGCTGCACAGGGCAAGCCGAAGTACAGCCACATTCCTGGCGTGGGTTCGGTAGAAGCCATCACCGCCAAGGTGCTGCAAGCGCTGAGCTGATCAAACGATCAGCTGCATGCACAACGGCCCGCTTGCGGGCCGTTGTTGTTTATACTGGCGCACTTTTTTCCGATTTGGACACCTACACCGATGAGCACCCTGCTGGCCCTGGACACCGCGACTGAAGCTTGCTCTGTTGCCTTGCTGCACGATGGCAAGGTAACGAGCCACTACGAGGTGATCCCGCGCCTGCATGCGCAGAAGCTGTTGCCGATGATCAAGCAATTGCTGGAAGACGCCGGCACCACCCTTGCTGCGGTGGATGCCATTGCCTTTGGCCGTGGGCCCGGCGCGTTTACCGGCGTGCGCATTGCCATTGGCGTGGTGCAGGGCCTGGCATTTGCGTTGGAGCGCCCGGTATTGCCAGTCTCCAACCTCGCGGTGCTGGCCCAGCGTGCGCTGCGTGAGCACGGCGCCTCGCAAGTGGCGGCGGCCATTGATGCACGGATGGATGAAGTCTATTGGGGTTGCTACCGCGAGACGGCCGGCGAAATGCGCCTGGTGGGCGTGGAAGCCGTGCAGCCGCCGCAAGTCAGCGCGTTGCCCGTGGATGCCAGCGGTGACTGGTTCGGTGCCGGTACCGGCTGGGGTTATGGCGAACGCATCAATGTGCAACTGGTCGGCCAGGACGCCACTATGTTGCCGCATGCCGAAGACCTGCTGACCCTGGCGCGCTTCGCTTTCGAGCGTGGCGAAGCGATTCCCGCCGATCAGGCTGCACCGGTTTATCTGCGCGATAAAGTGGCGCAAACCAAGGCTGAGCGCGGGATTATTTGACGCCAAAAAAGCGAGATTTTTGTGGCGATTTTCGCCAATCGTCAGAATTTGACCGGGTTTGTAAACCTTTTACAAATTATGTGTTCTAGTTATCACCAGAGCATTTGCGCACAACGGAAAGTGCCGCTAAATTGCCATCATTGATACCGAGTCTGCATGTATGCGTATAGACGGCTTTTCCTCACAGTCCTACCCCCTCAAGCGTAAGCCACGTAAGGCGAACGTGACGGTAGACGATTCCGTCGAGGATTCGCCGGACTTCATTGAGGTCCAGTCCGACGCGCAGTCCAGCGCCCAGGGTTCTGCCGGCGCGCGTATCAGTGGTCTTCCCGCCCGTCAGCAAGACATGGTGTTCCACCGTTCCATGAGCAAAAGCGTCGCCACCGCCCTGGCCAGCTACCTGACCACCGCCGGCTTTGTCGAATGGGATATGGAAGTGCTGGGTCTCGACATCCACATCTGATGCGCCTGCCTTACTTTATTGGTTGCCCGTCCTGGAGTGAAAACGCCTGGCGCGAGTACCTGTACCCGGCCGACGCGCGCTCCACCGATTACCTCGCGCTGTACTCCCAGGTCTTCAACGCCGTTGAAGGCAACACCACTTTTTATGCTCGCCCCTCGACCGCCACGGTGCAGCGCTGGGCTGAAATCATGCCTGAAGATTTTCGCTTCACTGCCAAATTTCCGGGCGACATCAGCCACGGAGGCGACTTGCGCGAGCAGTTGCCGGCGGCGGAAAGTTTTGTCGGCCTGATGAGCCCATTGGGGGCGCGTGTTTCGCCATTGTGGCTGCAACTGTCGGCGAGCTTTTCGCCGCATCGCCTCGGCGAGCTCGCCGGTTTTATTGATGGCCTGGAACGCCCGTTGGCGGTGGAAGTACGCCACCCGGAATTCTTCGCCAAGGGCGATGCCGAACGCACGCTCAACCGCTTGTTACGTGACCGTGGTGTCGAGCGGATCTGCCTCGACCCCAGGGCCTTGTTCAGTTGCACGTCCACGTCGGCCGCCGTGCTGCACGCCCAATCGAAAAAGCCCAAGGTGCCACCGCGCCCGGCGGCGCTGACCCAGTTTCCCCAGGTGCGTTTCATCGGCCATCCGGAGCTTGAGGCCAACGACCCGTTTTTGCTGCCGTGGGTGGAAAAAATCGCCGGCTGGATCGAAGAGGGGCGCACGCCCTACGTATTCCTGCACACCTCGGATAACCGGCTGGCTGCGCAACTGGCGCTGCGGTTTCATGAAAAACTGATGGCCCGTTTGCCGGGCCTGCCGCCGCTGGTGACCTTGCATCGAGAACCCGAAGCGGAGCAACTGGGGTTACTCTAGGGCTCCTTTTTACGCCAGGAGTGAGTCATGGATGCCCAAACCCTTCGCGCCGAAACCTTCAAGGCCTTGCACGAGCGTGATCGTGCGTTCGTGATGCCCAACCCGTGGGATGCCGGCTCCGCCATCATGCTTGCCAGCCTCGGCTTTGAAGCGTTGGCCACCACCAGTGCGGGCTATGCGTTCAGCCTGGGGCGGCCGGATGCGGAAGGCGCGTTGTCGCTGGAGGATACGTTGGGTAATGCTTCTGCGATTGTCCGGGCGACCGCGCTGCCGGTGGCGGCTGACCTGGAAAACGGCTTCAGCGATACGCCCGAAGGGTGTGCCCAAACCATCCTGCGCGCAGCCGCCACCGGGATCGTCGGTGGCTCCATCGAAGACGCCACGGGCATTGCCATCGATCCAATCTATCCCTTTGATCTGTCCGTCGAGCGCGTGGAAGCCGCGGTTGCTGCTGCCCGCAGTCTGCCATTCCCGTTCACGCTGACAGCCCGCGCGGAAAACCTCCTGCATGGCCGCCTGGATTTGCCTGACACCATCCGCCGCTTGCAGGCCTACGCCGAAGCCGGTGCCGACGTGCTGTATGCCCCAGGGCTACGCAGCGCCGAGGAAATACTGGCAGTGGTCAAGGCCGTCGCGCCCAAGCCGGTGAACGTGTTGATGTCCGGCGGCTTGAACCTCAGCGTGGCGCAGTTGAGCGAGATGGGCGTGAGGCGCATCAGTGTCGGTTCGGCCATGGCGTTGGCGGCGTATGGCGAGTTTTACCGGGCTGCGCAGGAGGTGTATGCGTTGGGCACCTTTACCTTCACCGAGCGCAAGATGCCGTTCAGCCAGGCCAACCAATTCTTCAAGGGTTAAGCCGTGCGCTTTTTTAAAGTGGTCGGTGCGCTGCTGTTGCTGGCGGGTGTGTGTGCACTGGGTGTGTGGCGAGGCTGGGTGCCGTTGCCCAATGAATGGAATCCCTGGGCGCCGCTGGATGTGCGCGCCAGCCCGAACGTGTTGACGCGGTTCAAGCTCGGGCGGCTGCAGGATGATCCGGCGCTGTGCGACGAGGTGTTGAAAACGTCTGGTTTGCGCGTCACCCGTCAGGCAAACAGCCCCGCTGACGCCGCGTGCCCATTGCGCAACGTCTTGCGCGTGCAAGGCGCCGACGTGGCCTTGAGCAGCAGCTTTCTCGCCAGCTGCCCGCTGGCCGTGGCGTTTGCCTTGTTCGAGCGCCATAGCCTGCAACCGGCGGCCCAGGCGGTATTTGGCCAGGCGGTGACGCGGGTCGATCACTTGGGCAGCTTTGCCTGTCGCAACCTGTATAACCGCGCAGACGGGCGGCTCAGTCAACATGCCTCGGCCAATGCCCTGGATATCGCCGGCTTCCGCCTGGCGGATGGACGCAGCATCAGTGTGCTCAAAGACTGGCCGGGGGAAGGCGATGGCGCGCGTTTTTTGCGGCAGGTGCGAGAGGGGGCCTGCGCTGATTTCAATGTGGTGTTGAGCCCGGACTACAACGCTGCTCATCGCAACCACTTCCATCTGGACATGGGGCCCTGGTGGGTGTGCCGCTGAGGCTTATGCGGCGAGGCGCAGGTTGTTGAGGATCAGTGGGCGCGCCCAGTTGTAATCGAAGTCCAGCGCTTTCTGTTGCGCTTCCAGTGCTTCGGTCGGGTACGGCGTGGCGGGTGGTGGCAGCAAGTCCAGTTCGAACTCGGCAATCGGCAGGTGCAAGGGCTGTGGTTCCGGTGCCGGGCCTGGCGCAGGTTTTGGTTGACCAGCGTTCAGAACAATCGGGCGTACCCAACCGCTTTCAAAATTCTGCTGGCGCTGTAGGGCGACGATTTCTTCTGCCGGGAACGGCGCGGGGGGCGGTGGCAGCAACTCGGTTTCAAATTCGGCGATGGGCAGGAACAGCGGCTCCGGTGGGGCGATCTCGGTGTCCTTCACATCGCACTCACGCTGGGTGAGGATCTGCGACAACAGGTCGGCGCCTTCGCTGGGTTCTACCGCCGGGTCTCTCGGTGCCGGTGCCTTGGCGGCGAGTGCGTCCGGCGTATCGCCGAGCTGTTCGGCCAACGCACGGGCGAAGAAGTCCTGCCACACATGACTCACGCCGGCCAGCGCTTGAGTATTACGCAGGCCGTAGTGGTTGTGGGTCGGCAATACACCGATAGTTGGGGGAAGAATGTCTGACATTTTTCTCGGTCGACGCTCAGCTCTGGCAAAATACCTGACTGTTGTTTTTATCGGCCGCTATTTGCCGATCCTTAATATTTTTGAGCGTAGCGATTGATGAACGAACAACCAGCGGCCAGCCGCATTCGGGTCGAGGCCTTGGCCGAAGGTTTTACGGCGCGTGCCGAGCAGTGGGCTTCGTTGCTGGGCCTGCCGTTGCACCTGGATGAGGCGGATTTTTCCCTGCAAGTGGGGGAGCATGGCCTGCAGCTCCAACAGCTTGGGCCTGACGCACCGGGGCCGGTGCGCGTGGACTTTGTCGAAGGCGGCGCAGCTCACCGGCGTTTATATGGCGGTGGCAGTGGGCAGATGATCGCCAAGGCGGTCGGCGTTGCTCAGGGTGTGCGCCCACGCGTGCTGGATGCCACGGCAGGTTTAGGCAAGGACGCGTTCGTGCTGGCCAGCCTGGGCTGCGAGATGAGCCTGATCGAGCGTCAGCCACTGATTGGCGCTTTGCTCGAAGACGGTCTGGCACGCGGCGCGGGTGATTTTGAAGTGGCGCCCATTGTGGCGCGCATGAAGCTGCTCAAGGGCAATTCCATCGATGTGATGCTCAATTGGGAAGGCGAACCGCCGCAGGTGATCTACCTGGACCCGATGTTCCCTCATCGTGAGAAAACCGCCCTGGTGAAGAAGGAAATGCGCCTGTTCCGGCCACTGGTAGGCGATGACCCGGATGCACCCGCCTTGCTGGCCGCCGCCTTGGCGTTGGCCAGCCACCGCGTGGTGGTCAAGCGTCCGCGCAAAGCGCCGTGCATTGAAGGGCCGAAGCCGAGCCATGCGCTGGATGGTAAATCGAGCCGGTATGACATCTATCCTAAGAAAGCACTCAAGCCTTGATGGCCTCATCGCGGTATAGGTATCTACGCGACTCTCTGTGTCGCTTTAAGCCTGTGAGGGGTTAGGGAGATTGAGTACATATCCGTTGCTGCGGTAACGGCGGCTTAGGGTTCCGCCCTTACGGCGGGTCACTTTTTTACAAAGCGCCTAAAAAAGTAACCAAAAAACGCTTTGCCCCACCACTCGGTGCCTCGCCTGGGCTCGGCATGCCCGCACTCCGGCTTGAATCCGTGGGCCGCCGCAATGGGCCATCCCTGGCCCAGTGCGGCTAACCCGGCGTCCTGCCGGGTTACCCACGGATTCAAGCCTGCGTTCGGCCATCGTGGTTAACGGGGCCTGTCAGATTAAGATCAACAGCAGATCAAAAGCAGAGCACGGCGGCCTGAAAGCCGACCTGAGTGGTTGAAGCAAAAGCAGGGCAAAAGCAGATCAGGAGCAGAACTGCTTTTCTGTGGGAGCTGGCTTGCCTGCGATGCAAACACCTCGGTACATCAGGCATACCCAGCTGATGCCATCGCAGCGGTTCGTCGGTCCGCCAAGCCAGCTCCCACATTGACCGAGTACAGCCTGAAGAGCAGCACACTCTCTGCCTGATGTACTGAGTTCCAAATGTGTGTGAACTAATTTGTAAACCATGTGGGTGAGTCATACCGGCAAGAGCCCATTGCTTACGTTGGGGCTTTTCCAAAGTGAGTCGCCGTAAGGGCGAAACCATAGGCCGCCGTTACCGAAGAAACGGATAGGTACATCCCCCCAAGGCACCCACACAAAAAACTATCCCGACAAAAACACTAGGACTTTGTACCTCGGTAATAATTTGGCGTAAACTGCCCGCAAGCCTGTGAGGAGTTTCCATGACTGCCATAACCATTACCGACGCCGCGCACGATTACCTGGCTGATCTGCTGTCCAAGCAGAACACCCCAGGCATCGGTATCCGCGTCTTTATCACCCAGCCCGGCACCCAATACGCCGAGACTTGCATCGCCTACTGCAAGCCCGGGGAAGAGAAGCCTGAAGACACCGCCCTGGGGCTCAAAAGCTTCACCGCGTACATCGATAACTTCAGCGAAGCGTTCCTGGACGATGCTGTGGTCGACTACGCCACCGACCGCATGGGCGGCCAGTTGACCATCAAGGCGCCTAACGCCAAGGTGCCGAACGTCAACGCCGACAGCCCGGTCAACGAGCGCATCAACTACTACCTGCAAACCGAGATCAACCCGGGGCTCGCCAGCCACGGTGGTCAGGTCAGCTTGATCGATGTCGTGGAAGACGGCATTGCCGTGTTGAAATTCGGCGGTGGCTGCCAAGGCTGCGGCCAGGCGGACGTGACCCTGCGTGAAGGCATCGAGCGCACGCTGCTCGAGCGCATTCCAGAGCTCAAGGGCGTACGCGATGTGACTGACCACACGCAGAAAGAAAACGCCTACTACTGAGTAAGGCGTTCACTGCGAAAAAAAACGGCGCCCCGTGAGCGCCGTTTTTTATGCTTAAAATTCAGTGTCTTACACACTCTTTCTAACAAATAAGATTAACTGTGGGAGCGGGCTTGCTCGCGAATGCGGTAGTTCAGTTAAAGATGCACTGGCTGACACCCCGCGTTCGCGAGCAAGCCCACATGTCCAACTGCACTCTTCAGGGGCGATAGAGGTGCGCGTGGCCTGCCCGGTACAGTGAGGACTCGCTGAAGCTGTCGCTTGCCAGCACTCGCCCGACCACAATCAGTGCCGTACGCCGGAAACCCTTGGCGGCCACCTTCTCGGCAATATCACTCAGCGTGCCGACAACCCAGTCCTGATCCGGCCACGTCGCCCGGTGCACCACGGCAATCGGGCAGTCCGCGCCATAGTGTGGCAGCAGTTCGGCGACGATTTTGTCCAGGTGGTTGACCCCCAGGTGAATCGCCATGGTCGTGCCGTGGCGGGCCAGGCTGTCGAACGCCTCACCGGCAGGCATGTTGGTTTTGTCGGCGTAGCGGGTCAGGATCACGCTTTGGGCGATATCCGGCAGGGTCAGTTCCGCCTCCAGCAACGCCGCACAAGCCGCCACTGCCGTTACCCCGGGAATGATCTGGAAGGGAATGCCCCGTTCGCGCAAATGGCGGATTTGTTCGCCAATCGCCCCATACAGGCTCGGGTCGCCGGAATGCACGCGGGCCACATCCTGGCCCTTTGCATGGGCTGCCTGGATCAACTCAATGATCTGTTCCAGGTGCAATTCGGCGCTATTGACCACCTGTTCCGCCTGATGACCCTCCAATACGGCGGTCGGCACCAGCGAGCCGGCATAAATGATCACCGGGCAACTGCGGATCAGCCGCTGGCCTTTGACGGTGATCAATTCCGGGTCGCCGGGGCCTGCGCCGATAAAGTAGACGGTCATGGGGAGTTCCTGTTGAAAAACGGGCGAGCATGAAGATTGCTCATGATCGAGAACGGCAATTATCGGGATTTTAGTCGGTACAGGCTAATGCAAAGGTGGCCTGGGCGGTTTTTTTGCGGGTGATCAACAGGCGGGCAGGGGCGTGGGAGAGCTGTTCAGCCAAGGCAAGGGCCGCGCTTTCGGCGACGCCGTAACAGCCGGTGTGTGCGAAGGCGACGGCTGATTTGTGGCTCAGACGGTCCTCGTATACCGCCAGGTGTTCTGCACTGAAACACTGTAACGGCAGGTTCAGCATGTGAGCCAGGGCAAGCAAACCCGGTTCATCCTGCTTGCGATCAATACTGGCCAGGGCCGCAATACGTTGGCGCTCAATACCGCCCTCGGCGAGGACGGCGTCAAACAGACCCAGCAGGGTTTGAACGTCACAACCCCGCCGGCATCCCAGCCCGACCACCAGCGTCATGCCGAGTAGTGTTCGTCGCGGTTACGGCGGAACAGCCACGCGCTGATCAGGCCCAAGGCCAGCCAGAATGCAACGTTGGTCAGCTGCGATGCGATCTTGAACTGTGACTCCAGCGCTTCGGGGGCCAGCATCGAATGCACGAGGGGTTGCGGTGCGCCGATGACATGCGGGACGGCGATGATCGCCACGCCCAGCACTTTCAGCAGCCCGTTGCGACCAAACACCAGCAGCGCGATACCGGCTGCGGTGGACGCCGCGGTGCCGATCCACCAGACCTGCCGTTGTGCCAAATCAGCCGCGGCGGTCCCCGGCAATTCCGGTGGCAGGCCCAAAGTGGGCGCCAGCACGAACGTCGCGTAACCCGCCAAGCCCCACAGCAGCCCTTGGGCCGTG
The DNA here is from genome assembly GCF_053345295.1 of Pseudomonas sp. M5A4_2d. Lineage (NCBI taxonomy): Bacteria > Pseudomonadati > Pseudomonadota > Gammaproteobacteria > Pseudomonadales > Pseudomonadaceae > Pseudomonas > Pseudomonas sp. M5A4_2d. Next base: position 150,680 of record NZ_JBKEZW010000014.1, read on the forward strand.
CGAGTCGGCGCGCGCAGGGTGTAGAGACCCGCCAACATCAGCGCAAAACCGACGGCGACCACCAGATTCCCACCGGTAGTAGACAGCACGCGCTGCCAGCCATTTTCCGGCTCCCAGGCTTCGGCGTCGTGGGTATGGGCTGCGGCACCTTCGGCATGTTCATGGGCCACTTCGACAGCAGACGGGGCTTTTTCAAAGGTTTCCGCCTGCAAAATCAGCGGTGCGACCCAGAAGCTTTGCAGCAGGGTCAGTAGCAGGGCGGCCAGTAAGCCGGTGAAACCTGCGGTTTGAGCAATACGCTTGATCATGTCGGCAGGCCTCAGTGGCACGGAAACGCGGCGCTGTGGCGGGTATCGTGGGCCGCGTTGTGCACCGCCTCGATATGCGAGAAACCGGCGAAATACACCAGGCAGGCGCCGAGGATCGAGGCACCGATGGCGGCGCTCAGGCGTTGGCTCAGGGTGGCGGAGCTACGGGTGGTGTGCGAGGTGCTGCTGATGATCGACATGGCGCGTCCCTTCTGGGTGTCAGGGTGGAGCGAGCGCATGAAAACCCCGCGAGCCAGGCACGCAGAGTTTTAAACAGCGCCCGCCCACCGCGGGTTTGTTATCTGATTTTTTCGGGCCGGTCTCCGGGCTTGCGAGGGGGCTCTTGACTAGAGTCCTGAAAGCATCGCCTTCCCATACCCGAGGGCACAGTGGCTGTGACGCTTCGCTCGCTTACCGTTGCGGGGGCAGCACCGGACTGGTCATGCACGCATGATTTACCGGTTTCCCGTTTCACCCTGTGAAGGGCACCCGAAACAAGGTGTGTAGGAGAGCATGGGGGTGGGAGGGGAGTCAATTGGGGTTTTTTGGTGGGTGTGCATATCCGTGGCTGCGGTGACGGCTGCTTAGGGTTCCGCCCTTACGGCGGGTCACTTTTTTACAACGCCCCTAAAAAAGTAACCAAAAAACGCTTTGCCCCACCACTCGGTGCCTCGCCTGGGCTCGGCATGCCCGCACTCCGGCTTGAATCCGTGGGCCGCCGCACTGGGCCATCCTTGGCCCAGTGCGGCTAACCCGGCGTCCTGCCGGGTTACCCACGGATTCAAGCCTGCG